>NZ_CP042437.1:600877-1201755 GCF_007971525.1 Mucilaginibacter ginsenosidivorax | reverse complement strand
GATACGCTCGGTTTGGGTTTAAACTCAACCGGATTGAGTAAACAGATTACCATCTCAAACCGTAGCACTTTAACTCAGCAAAATATTTATAACTCTACACTGCATGGCGACCACTGGTTGAGCAACCAGGTGCGTTTTAACTGGGATGGAGTTTACTCGGTAGCTACCAGGCATATGCCGGACAGGACAGATTTTTCATACGATGCCAATAAAACGCTAAATAGCACAGGTGGCGTAACTGCCGAAGTTGATAACAACACCGCATTGACCCACCATTGGGAAAACAACCGTGACCGCGACCTGTCGGGTTTTGCTAACCTGATATATACACCAAAAATCGCCGGTAAAGACGTGGAGTTTTCTGCTGGTGGTTTATATCGTCATAAAGTAAGGGATGCAGATTATATCACTTATAATTTAACAGGAGGTAAATCAACCCTATATAATAATAACTTCAATACTATTCCATTTGCATTTAATTCGGCAGCCGATGGTATTGGAAGCAATAACCCCGATTTGCAAAACAATTACCATGTACTTGAAAACGATAATGCCGAATACGTACAGGTAAAATTTAACCTGTTTCCTAAACTACAGGTTTTGGGTGGCGTTAGGGTTGAAAATACCGACATGTCATATGCTACGCAATCGCCAGAAACTGTTACCCAACGCAACGGTAACATCAAATATACCAATGTATTGCCAAGCGTACATTTAAAGTACGAGCTTACAGATAACCAGAATATCCGCGCATCGTATTTCGCGTCTATCAGCCGCCCGGGTTTTGGCGAGTTGGTTCCTTACAAAGTAAGCGGCGAATATTATGACCAGGTTGGTAACCCTTTGTTAAAGCACATTACCGCCGATAACTATGATTTAAGGTATGAGTTTTTCCCGGGCGGTGCCGATCAGTTGTTGTTAGGTACATTTTATAAAAAGATCTATAACCCTATCGAGTATTTTGTGGTAAGGGACGGCGGCCCAAGTTCGCAGGTTATTAAACCACAAAACGACCCAAGCAATGCCACCAACTACGGCTTTGAGGCATTGGCTACCAAGTTTTTCGGTATTGTAGGTTTCTCATTAAACTATACTTATACCCACTCGCGCATTACAACCAACAAACTCCTTTACTCGCAGGATGCAACTTTGGGCCTGCAGCAAACAAACGTAAATGAAACGCGCCCTCTACAAGGCCAGGCAGATCATGTGGGCAATGCATCAATATTGTTAAAGAGCGCCAAACTGGGCCTTGATGTACAGCTATCATTCGTTTACACCGGCGAAAGGCTTGCACAGGTATCTCCTTACTATAACCTTGACTTTTACCAGCACGCTTACAACCAGTTAGATTTTTCGTTTGAGAAAACCCTGTTCAAAAAGCTGTCGTTTTATGGCAAAATCAACAACATTACTAATGCCGCAGCCAAAATTTACCTGAAATTTCCTCATGGCAGTCTTGATGCCAAGCAGCAGGAGTTTTTGGGTAAACAAGATATAGCCAGTCAAACCCTTGTGCAAAGTGATTATTACAAGACCCTGTTCCTGGGTGGTTTCAGGTATAAATTATAAATAAAAATACAACGATGAAAAAATATATAGTTCCTATCATTTGCATAATTGTTGCAGCATCTGTTTCTGGTTGCCAGAAATGGAAAGGCGAGCACACCGATATCTACAGCTACACACCACCTGCCGCCAGCCCGGTAAGCGATAAGGCCCCTCTTTCATGCTCGGCCAGCGGTACCTCGGTAGTTTCTGTAAAAGGCACCATGCTGTCGGGCAAAACCTATAGTGTAGAGGCTGGCTGCGACCTTGTTATCAATGCTACCGATACCCTGTTAATGCAATCGGGTGTTACGCTTAATATGGGTTTAGGCAGCAGTATTATTGCCCTTGGTACTTTTGTAAGTAATGGTTCAAAAAATGCCCCTAATTGGATTACAGTTGCGGGGATTACCAAAAATGATGCCCCAGGTGGTTTAGCCCCGGCAAATGACCCAGCTTATGCAGGTAAGTGGAAGGGTATTATTGGCGGGCCGACCTGTAATTTACTTGTTTTACGTTGGACACATGTTGAATATGGCGGTTTAACCGAAGGTAAAGCAACCTCAACAATTGCCGGCTCGGGTACAGGTAACCAGTACAGCATTTTGTTTGCCAATTATAAAGGGAACTTTATTATGGAAGATTCATGGCTTTATGGCGGTGTTGATGATCCTATCCGTATCTCGGCAGGTAAAATCGCTATCTTCCGTAACACCTTCGAAAAAAATGGTGTTAGTGGTGGCGATTGTTTAAATGCCAAAGGCGGTACTACCGGTACCATGGCTTATAACCTGTTTGTTGGTACTGCAACCAACGGCCAAAAAGCTTCAAATAAAGGGCAGGCAAGCGGAGCGCCGCAAACCAATATTGTAATGTACAACAATACATTTGTAAGTGGTGGTTACAGGCAGGTGCAAAGCGGCCGTGGCGGCTGTATCAATTTTGAAGAAGGCGCAGCCGGTAAGTATTACAATAATGTAGCCATAAACTGCCGTTTTGGGTTCCGTGTTGTTGGTAGTCCTATTGCCGATATTGCTCATCTTGCATACGGCAACAATTACCAATGGGCCGACTCGTTAAGCGTTGCCAACCAGTTTTATCCAACAGGCTATATTACCCAGCCACAAACTACTGATATCCCATCAATTACAACATCTGCTAACTATCTGCCATCCACCTACACAGTAGGGTCAATTTATGATGGCAGTGATGTTGTTCAAAAAAACAACCCGATGTTTCTTAATTTTCCATTACCTACCGTGGGAGGTCATGCTTTATCTCAGTATTCTGCAGTTGGTAATTACAATTTCCGCCTGTTGGCAAACTCTCCGCTTATTGGTAAAGGAAATACAACTATAGCGCCGCTAATCACGGTTCCGATTGACAAGATTTACGGTTTATCTGAAGCTACCTTACCTGGTTCCGATTTAGGTGCCTACCAATTAAACGGAACAGGAAATCAACATTAATACAAGATTGTAACCTTAATTTGTGATAACCGGGTTTTTATAAGCCCGGTTATCACGTTTTTTAACAGAATTTTATCATAATGAAAAAAATCATCAGCGCTTTTTTATTAGTCCTTACAGTTACGTGTTTTTCGTTACCTGGTGCGCATGCCCAGACTGCCAACCTTAAAATAGTTTTCATTCGCCATGCCGAGAAGCCGCTTAAAGGCGATAACTTAACCTGCGAGGGTTTAAACCGGTCATTAAAACTACCGGCTGTAATAACCGCAAAATTTGGTATCCCGGCGTTTGTATTTGTGCCCTCGCTTGGTTTAGGCGAGGCTACCAAACATGCACGTATGTTTCAAACTATTGTACCGCTTGCGGCCAAATACAATTTAACCATAAACAGCAGCCGAACCGAGAAAGACTCGTTGGGCATGGCCGCAGATCTTAAAAGCCGTAGCGGTGTTGTACTTGTTTCCTGGGAACACGGCGGGATTGCACCAATAGTAAGGGCGCTTGGTGTAAAAGAAAGTGATTTAAAATGGCCCGATGATGATTATGACAGCATTTGGTTAGTAACCTTTAAAAATGGTGAAGCTGTTTTAACTAAAGATAAAGAAGGTATTGTACCCGCAGTTGGTTGCGCTTTTTAATAAATACAGCAAAACATTATATTGCAAAGCTTTTTATTAAACCAAATACTTATTTAGTTTGAACGCGCGCCGAAAACAGATCCTTAACTATACCATGGCAGCCATCACCTTGGGTTTCGTGTTGCTTACCGTATTTGTTTATTTCGACCCCGCTTCGGTATTCGATCTTAATTTTTCAAAAGAGGTACAGGAACACCAGAACCCTCTTTTGGATAGTATCATGGTAGCTATAAGCTGGCCAGGGTATGTTCCGGCATCGCCCATCATCGTATTGTGTACTGCTCTTATATTTTTTGTATATAAATATAAAAAGGAAGCTTTGTTTGTGGTGTTAACCATGCTGTCGGGCCTCATTAGCACGGTTATTAAAGTGGCCGTAAACCGGCCCCGGCCAACGGAAGACCTGATTAGGGTTGCAGCAAAAAATCAGCAGCAAAGTTTCCCGAGCGGCCATGTGTTGTTTTATGTTATTTTTTCGGGTTCTTAATTATTCTCATGTTGCGGCTCGAAGCTATCCCGAAAGCTATAAAAATCGTCGTTTCGGCTATTTGCCTTTTTTTAATTTTTATGATACCTGTTTCAAGGGTGTATTTGGGTGCCCATTGGTTTACCGATGTATTAGGCGGATTTTTACTGGGCATCATCTGCCTGTATATACTAAGCTATCAATACCTTAAAACAGAGTCAAAATAAGCCGGGCCAATTTGCTTTTGCTTAAAATAAAACAGTAGTGAACCCAACGCTAAAATTTAAGCTTTGCGGGTTAAGTAAATGATAATTGCCGCGGGGAGACAGGTAAAAGTACGAAGGTTCAAATACCAGGGCAAAATGCTCGGCCAGGTAGTACTCGGCCCCAGCGCTAAGTTTAAAAGATAAATGGTGGCGACTTACCTGATCGACAGTGATGGTGCCTGTGTTAAAATGCACCCTGTCGTAACTGTTTATGCCAAGGCCAGGCTGAAATAGCCCAAATAACTTTAATGCGCCTGCTTTATGCCTGTACCCTACACCCAGCGAAAAAATGGACGAAGACAGTTTTCCGGTATTAACATTAGTAGGCGAGTTGGAGTATACCTCTTTATAATGGTTTGTTATTGCATCGTAATTAAACCTGTAAAACAACGCATTCCCTTCAACCGGCCTAAACTCAAGTGCGGTGGTAATCATAATCCCCGCCTGCATATCAAGATCTGTTTTGACATTGCCCAGCGGCTGACTTAAACCGATCTCACCCGGGAAATAGAATTTAGACATAATGCCATTACTTTGCCCATAGCCAATTTTACTACATCCAAAAGTTATCAGTAATAATAAAATACAGCCAGTTAATAATGGTGATAACTTCATAGTAGCGTTTAAATATAACTTATGGGATTATTTCCGTTCCAGCTTCTGAAACGGAATTTTCAGTATATTTAAAAATACACTGTTTTTTGAAGGTTCCAGGTGGGTGTCTACCCCAAATACAGTGTGCTCCTTTTCAAGCTCGGCAAAGGTGCCAAAAAGGCGGTCCCAGATGCTTAAAACATCACCATAGTTACAATCGGTATAAGGCAGCTGGTAATGGTGGTGCACATGGTGCAAATTAGGCGTAATAAAAACCAGGCCCACTATTTTGTTGATACGGTTGGGCAACCTGAGCGTGGTATGTGCAGCTATATTTGAAAACGTTTGCACCGTTTGTCTTAAAACAAGCACCATAGCCACAGGCCCCAGCAAGAAAACCCAAAGCATCTGGAAACTGGTGCGTACAAAAGTTTCGCCCGGATGCTCCCTTACAGTGGTTGAAACATCAACCTTTAAATCGCTGTGATGAACAAGGTGGAACTTCCATAGAAAATCGAACTTGTGCATAATAACATGATAAATATACTCGCAAAGGTCCATCAGTATAAATAAACTGGTATAGTATACCCATGGGTTTTTATGAAAAGGCAAATAATTAATAAGGCCCCAATGGTGTTGGTTTACCCAGGCAGATACAAGCAGTACAAGGCTTATCATACCCAACTGTACAGGAAGCGCCGTTAAAATAAAAAGCAGGTTTACACGCGTATGTTTAAACTTTTCAGTGGCAATACTATTTGTAAAAATCACTTCGCTGCACCATAACAACGTAATAATCACGGCAAAATAAGCCAGTTGTACTATATCCTGATTTTTGGCAATAAAGGACTGGGCCATCATTGAATATCGGTGTTGAATTATGAGTATTAAGAAAGTCAGTCAGCGCGCTGAAAATTAACGCTATGTAACAAACATATATACAAATTCTGAGTGAATGTTGAAGTATTGCCCCGGGTGTTAATAGAATTTTAAATTAATATTGATTTTTAGCCACGGTGAGTGGGGTACACTGAAATTACGTCTGGCTATTTATCTAATTTAAACCTTATGGAAACGGCATTTCGCCCCCTATAATATTTGCCGTTGATAAAGGCCGGTAGTTTATCATAAGAATCATGCATATTGGAGAGAACAAAATATTCAATTTTTTGGATATATCTTGATTGGAACATCAGATGATTACTTGCATCGGGGTGGCCACTGTTGGCGTAATAGGTCACGGAGCCCATTTGTATTTGGCTTGCCCCACTAAAACCGTTGGCAAGGTTAAGTTTAATTTGCTGGCCGCGAAAATTTGCGGTGTATGTGGCGGCACCCTGCTGGGCAGAACATAAAAAAGGCGATGCTATTAACAATAAAATAAGTAAAGTTTTAGACTGCATAAATTTGATTTTACAGGAGATAGTACGGGCAAGGCAAGGGGCGGGTTACAAATAAATTCAAAAGGCAAAATTCAAAAGTAAAAATAGACTGTCTTATTGGGGCCTTATTTAATACCCCAAAAAATCTATGCGTAAAATAGATAATAAATAAAACACATCGGCGAATAATAAGGTTTTTACTCACCACACTTTCTACCTTTCACCCCATATAAATAATTATCCATTCAAACAAAATTCGCATACAGTGTTTTATTGATAAAAAGAATATTATGTCATTTGATCAATACCACGAACCGGTAGATGAATTATCGGCCGAAACCCGCACATTTGCAAGGATGATTGTTTCGCTTACCGAGGAGGCCGAGGCCATTAACTGGTACGAGCAACGCATAGCTGTAGAAACAGACAAGGAGGCCAAAGCTATTATGCAAAATGCCCAACAAGAGGAGTTTAAACATTTTGGCATGGATTTGGAATTTTTGCTGCGTAAAAAGCCCGTTTGGCGCACCACCTTAAAAGCTATTTTATTTCAAAAGGGTGATATTGTTGAGTTGGGCAGCAAAGGTGAGGAGGCGGCCGAAGACTAAACTATTTTGTAATGAGTAATCAACGAATAAAACTGGTACAAGGCGACATCACCAAAATTAAAGCCGACGCTATTGTTAATGCTGCCAACACATCATTATTGGGCGGTGGCGGAGTTGATGGCGCCATCCACCGGGCAGGCGGTAAGGCTATACTTGAAGAATGTATCCAAATCCGTAACCGGCAAGGGGGCTGCAAAACCGGCGAAGCGGTAATTACCACCGGCGGTAATCTTCCCGCAAAATATGTGATACACACGGTTGGCCCGGTATATAATAACGGTGGTAAAGGCGAAAATGGATTACTGGCTTCCGCCTATTTAAACAGCCTTAAACTGGCTGCAGAAAACCATGTGGAAACCATTGCTTTTCCTAATATCAGTACGGGTATTTACCATTTTCCTAAAAAGAAAGCGGCAAGTATCGCTATAAAAATCGTACAGGATTTCCTGGCCGGGAACGAGAGTATTAAAGAGGTGGTTTTTGTTTGTTTTGATGACGAAAACTGCGGTATTTATAAGGGCTTACTGTAACCATGTACAATTTGCCTTGCTTATAATAAGGGCTTCTGCTTCAAATTTATTATGTTAGCTACATGCACCCGGTTTTAACACAATATTTTTCAGGCAAGATTAATCTTTCAGCCGGGCACGAGGCATTGATTGAGCGTTGTTTTAAGTTAAAATATGCCAGGCGTAACGAGATCCTGGTGCCAAAGGGCAGCGTAGCCAAAAATATATACTTTGTAATTAAAGGTTGCCTGAGGGTTTTCCTGGTTGACGACAATGGGAGCGAGTCGACCAGGTTTTTGATATTTGAAAACAATATGGGAACGGCTTTCCCGAGTTTTATAAATGGCACGCCGTCGTTGGCGGCTATTCAAAGTCTGGAGGCGTCAGAACTATTTGTACTTAGCCGGCACGACAGGGATCTCCTCCTAAAAGAGATTCCCGGCTGGGAAACCATGTACCGTATCGGGCTTGAGCAGGATTATATTGCATCCATTCAACGGATAGAGAGCCTGATTACCATGGATTCAAAAACCCGTTACCAGGTGCTGATGGATACCCGGCCTGATATCATCAGGCGATTGCCCAATAAAATAGTGGCCGATTACCTGGGCATCTCGCAGGAAACATTAAGCCGGTTGAAAGCCCCACGGCCTCCTAAAGCCTAAGCGCTAAGCTCCTGCGAGCCTTCAGCTCGTGGGCCACATGGTTTCAGCTTTCAGCTGAACTTAAGCCAGCGGCTTAAACCTGGTTAACCCACGGGTTGCGCTAAAGCTAACCCCGCGGGAGTTCACGCCTGGCCGCCAAACCAATGACTAATGACAACTGACTAATGACCGACCTGATTTATTGACAATTGTCAATTTTTTTGTTAATGATAAAGGCTTGCTTTGTAGCATTAAACCACAACAAATTATGTACAAGCAAATTATAACCTGCTTTATATTTTTACTATCAGGCAATATCGTTTTAGCACAGACCAATATTGGCCAGCGTACTTTTCAGTTTAAGGATCAAAAGCGTAACCGCCCGGTAACAACCGAGGTTTGGTACCCCACAACGGATTCCGTTAAACCTACCGATAAATACTTTTCGCCGTTTACCCGTGTACAAACTGTGCGCAATGGAAAACTGCCTGACGCTAAGTTGCCGGTTATTATGCTATCGCATGGTACCGGCGGTGGCCGTTTAACGCTGGAATGGCTGGCAGCTGCGTTGGCGCAAAATGGCTTTATTGTGGCCGCTGTAGATCATTGGGGCAACACTTACGACAACAAGATTAGGCTGGAGTTTTTAAAAGCCTGGGAGCGCCCGCAGGATATCAGTTTTGCATTAACCTCGCTGCTGAACGACCGGGATTTTAAGGCAATAATAGATCCCGACAGGATAGGGGCAGCAGGCTTTTCATTTGGCGGGTTTACAGTGATAGCCCTTGCAGGCGGCGAATTTGATTTTGATGTGCTGCGCAATTATTATAAAACAACAGGCCGCAAAGAAATCGAGATTCCCGAGTATCCGGGCCTGGTAAAATCACTGGATGATAGCACCCTGGTGGCCGAATCAAAACATTATCCTCCGCTGAAAGATAAACGTATCAAGGCATTTTTCTCTATTTCGCCGGCCCTGGGTCCCGGTTTTGTAAAAATGCAGCAGGTGAAAAATATCAGCAGCCCTGTTTATATAGTGGGGTCGCAAAGCGATAGTATAGCGCCCGTAAAAACTAATGCCATCCATTACCACCAATTGATAAAAGGATCGCAGCTATACATTAACCCCGGCAAAACCGGGCATTATGTGATGCTGTCAGAAGCTATAGAACCTGTAAAAAAAGAAGCCCCCATGTTATTTACCGATGATCCATCTGTTAACAGGCATGCCGTACACTTGAAAGTAGATAGTTTGGCTGTGGCGTTTTTTAGGAGAACACTGTAACGGCCTTAGATGGCGGATACGTAAGGCCAAATGATTGAAACTTTATTTAAGCAGAATTTCTGGCGTTGGGTAAACAGTGAGTTTACGTACCTGTTCATCTTTGTATTTTTTCAATGATCTTAAAAAAGGTGTAATATTGTCGCCATATGCCCTGTGACTGATACCAAGGAGCATTATGCCTTTGTGACCCGTTTTATCAGTATAAGGTTTATAATCGTAGGCACTCCATTCAACAAGGCTCAATGTATCGCTGTTACCTTCGCTCATAATAAAATTAAGGATGTATTCATTACCATCCTGGCTTTTAACAACCTCGAAATTACAAACTGCATCTGTTTTTTTTCGCTCGTAGATGGTGTTTATCTGGGCACGCACCGCATCCTTGGCCGGTAAATCGGTTATAATAAAATCTATCAGCAACATATCATTAAAGCCTTCAGCAGCATCACCTTTGGGTAAATATTCCTGCTTGTAATAAGTATTATTGGGATGCGAGCTCCATGATAATGTGAATTCTGTTTTGTCGAAAGAAATAACTGTGGGAATGCCATAATAATTTACAACTTCGTCGTGAACAGCACTTTTAAAGCCTGTAAGTATAACAAGTAAAGTAATTAAAGGAGTTGCATATTTTGGAGACATATGGTTGGTTTAGTTGTGCTAATTTACTAAATTTAATGGTAAGCACAACACATGGTCTTCTGCATGTATCGTTCCTTTTTGCCACTTAAGCCATTGTGCTCAGCCAATTGTAACAGCTTAGTGATTTGTTTCCGGCATTACTATATTCTCCTATATTTGAAGTACAAACCGCAATTCATCTACATGAGAAAAAAGTATTATCTGCCGCGTATTTGCATGGCAACGGCAGTGGTTGCCGGACTTTCCCTATCGGCATCGGCTCAACAAAAAAATATTTATCATAAAGGTTGGGTAGATTTTAATAAAAATGGTAAAATGGATGTGTTTGAAGACCCATCGCAGACTGTGGACAAACGCGTTGCCGATTTACTAAGCCAGATGACCGTTGATGAAAAAACGTGCCAGATGGCCACCTTGTACGGCTATAAACGGGTATTGAAAGATGAAATGCCTGTAGCCAACTGGAAAAACGAGATCTGGAAAGATGGCATAGCCAATATAGATGAGGAACTGAACAACCTTACGTCGCATACGGATGATGCGCCTACGCAGTATTCGTTCCCTTTTAGCAAACATGCATCGGCAATCAACACTATCCAAAAATGGTTTGTGGAAGAAACCCGCATGGGCATCCCGGTTGATTTTACCAACGAAGGCATCCACGGCCTGAACCATGACCGGGCCACACCTTTGCCGGCACCAATTGGCATTGGCAGTACTTTTGACAAACAACTCGTACGCCAGGCAGGCCAAACCGTAGGCCGCGAAGCCAAAGCTTTGGGCTATACCAACGTTTACGCCCCTATACTTGACCCGGCCCGCGACCAGCGCTGGGGCCGCGTGGTAGAATGCTACGGCGAAGACCCTTTTCATATTGCCGAAATGGGTAAGCAAATGGTTTTAGGTATGCAGGAGGAAGGGGTTGCATCAACCCTTAAACACTTCGCGGTATACAGCGTACCCAAAGGCGGCCGCGATGGCGCAGCGCGTACCGATCCGCATGTGGCACCACGGGAAATGCACCAGGTTTATTTATACCCTTTTCGCCGGGTTATCCAGGAAGCGCATCCTATGGGCGTAATGAGCAGTTATAACGATTGGGACGGTGTACCCGTTACAGGTAGTTATTACTTTTTAACACAATTGCTGCGGCAGCAATTTGGCTTTAATGGGTACGTAGTAAGCGATAGCGAAGCGGTTGAATACCTTTATTCCAAGCATCACGTAGCAGCCGATTATAAAGAAGCCGTAAGGCAGGCAGTTGAGGCTGGCCTTAATGTGCGCACCAATTTTACCATGCCGCAAACTTTTATTTTGCCGCTGCGCGAGTTGATTAAAGAAAATAAGATATCGATGAAGGTGATAGATTCGCGGGTTGGCGATGTATTGCGGGTAAAATTTCGCCTGGGTTTGTTTGATAGCCCGTATGTTAAAGATCCGAAGGCTGCTGATAAAGTTGTACATACGGCAGACGATGCCGCGATGTCGCTTAAAATGAACCGCGAATCGATGGTGTTGTTGAAAAACGAAGGCGGCTTACTGCCTTTGGATAAAAAGAAATATCCCAGGATATTGGTTACCGGCCCATTGGCTAAAGAAACCAATTATGCCATTAGCCGCTACGGCCCATCGCATAACCCGGTTACCAGTGTGTACGATGGCCTGGTGAATTATATGGGTAACGATGGCGTAATTGTTTATGCCAAAGGTTGCGATATGATAGATGCTACCTGGCCCGAGAGCGAGATTATTGAAACACCGCTAACCCACCAGGAACAAATAGAAATTGATAACGCCGTAAACCAGGCCAAAAATGTGGATGTGGTTATAGCCGTTGTGGGCGAGGATGTGGATAGGGTAGGCGAAAGCCTGTCGCGTACTGGCTTAAACCTCCCCGGCAGGCAATTAAAGCTGATCCAGGCATTGCAAGCCACCGGCAAGCCCGTGGTTATGGTAATGATAAACGGGCAGCCGCTTACCATCAACTGGGAAAATAAATATGTGCCTGCTATTTTAGAGGCCTGGTTCCCAAGTGTGCAAAGCGGGCAGGTAATAACCGAAACCTTATTTGGTGATAATAACCCGGGTGGTAAGCTACCTATCACTTTCCCAAAAACAACTGGGCAAATTGAGTTTAACTTTCCCTTTAAGCCCAATGCCCAGGCAGGGCAGGGCGGCCAAAACAGCTGGGGCAAAACCAGCGTAAATGGAGCTTTGTATCCTTTTGGCTATGGCTTAAGCTACACTAAATTTGAATACAGTAACCTGGTAGTATCGCCGGAGCAGGAGAACTCACAGGGCGATGTGCAGGTAAGCGTTGATGTAACCAACACTGGCGCCCGCGCAGGCGATGAGGTGGTGCAATTATACCTGAAGGACGAAGTAAGCAGTGTAACTACCTACGAGTATGACTTGCGCGGTTTTGAACGGGTAAACCTGAAGCCGGGCGAAAAGAAGACGGTACAGTTTACCCTTCATCCCGATGACCTGGCCCTGCTGGATAAAAATATGAACTGGACGGTTGAACCCGGTAAGTTTATGGTGATGATAGGCAGCTCATCGGAAGATATTAAGCTGAAAAAGGAGTTTGAGGTTCAATGATATAACACTAAAATAAACTGGCCAAAAAAATAAAATGAAAGGTTTGCGAAGTTTAATAATCGCAAACCTTTTTTGTAATATTGGTATATGATTGAAGAATTATACCTGGGCGACTCATGGATCTCCCTCGAGTTTTCGACAGACGGAGGATTGCCTGTTTTTGTGAAATTCAGGCCTTATATGCAAAATTTTATTGATACCGGTTTTTACAACCAACGGATGGATGTGATATGGTCATATAATTCGCCCAATGAAACTTTGCTGCCACATGAAACAGACCTTGATTTGATGGAACAGGTTGAGGAAGCGCTTATGGATGTTATGGAAGAGGATAACCAAACCATCCTGGCGTTTTCATTTACCGGCGAAAACGAACGATGGTGGGCATGGTATACTACCGATGTTGATATTGCAGGCGAACGCCTGAATGCCGCATTGGCAGGTTTTGAGGAATTGCCTATCAGTATTACCGCTAATACCGACCCGGATTGGGACGAGTATAACGGCGTGCTGGAAGATTTTGCCGAATAGTTTTTAATAACCTCTCACATGAAAATACCTACCATTACCGGCATTATAGACAGGCGTATATTGGTTAACTTTGCCGTTGATCCTGATATTGCCAAACTAATAGTTCCGGCTCCGTTTAGCCCTAAAATTGTTAATGGCAAAGCTATTGTGGGTATTTGTCTTATCAGGCTAAAAGATGTAAGGCCTAAAGGAATGCCGGCTTTTATTGGGATGGGTTCCGAAAACGGCGCACATCGCATTGCTGTTGAATGGCAGGAAGATGGTGAAATTAAAGAAGGTGTTTACATTCCCCGAAGGGATACTTCATCCCGTTTCAACACCATTGTTGGCGGCAGGATATTTCCGGGCAGGCATTACCACGCCAGGTTTGATGTTAATGAGCATAGCGGCAATTATCACGTAGCTTTTGAAAGCTCGGACGGTACTACCATTAGTATTGATGCTAAAATTACCGGTACTTTTAACAGGGATTCTGTTTTTAAGGATTTAGATACGGCTTCTGATTTTTTTAAGGCGGGGGCTACAGGCTATTCGCCGAATGGCGATAAATATGAAGGTTTGTTGCTGCATACAGAAAACTGGAAGGTAGAAGCCCTGGAAGTAAGCCAGGTTTCGTCGAGCTTTTTTGAGGACGAAGCTATTTTTCCAAAAGGAACTATCGTGTTTGATAATGCCCTATTGATGACTAATATACAGCACGATTGGTATTCAAAGCCCGATAAGGCGGTTGTAAATGACTAAGTATGCCTATAAGCATCTTCCGTAAGATAAAATTTGATGCGCTGGTTATTATCACATCATTGCTAATAAGTGGCACCTATATTTTAGATAGGGTAGTGCTGTTTTTTTTAAGGATCTATTTGCGTAACCACTATGATTCGCATTTCCTGACAAAAAACAAGGAGCAGGCAGATATAAAAGGAATTGCTTACTGGTCATTGTTTATAGAAAGTTACTACCTTATTGTGTTTCATTTATTGGTGTTAACAGCCGTATTGCTGGTCTTTTTTCATAAACAGTTACGATTATATAAACGCGAACTACTTTGGGCTTACCTTATCATTGTAGTTTGCGATATTGGGTATTTTGTCGTTGCAAGATTATTTGTTAAACATTAAACAGCACATTATGGGCACATCAAACCAACAAATTATACCTATGCTGGCCTATGAGGATGGCATAGCGGCAATGGAATGGCTTTGCAAGGTTTTTGGCTTTACCGAGGTAACCCGCATGACAGATGAGCAAGGCCGCTTGGGCCATGGTGAAATAGCCATGGGCGAAAGCCTGGTTATGCTGGCCGAACCCACGCCAGATTATCAAGGCCCAAAGCATCATGCGCAAAATTGTACTATAGCTGCCAAGGCTTATGAGGTGCCCTATGTTATCAACGGGGTTTTGGTTTATGTGGATGATGTAACCCTGCATTATGAACACGCTAAAAGCAACGGGGCTACCATATTATCAGTACTGGAAGAAGGCTACCCCGGCACCCGTTACCGCGCTGCCGATCTGGAAGGGCAGCGGTGGATGTTTATGCAGAAGGAAATTTTAAAATGAAAGAAATTTATGACCTGGAATATTGGCAATTAGACAAATCCGTTTCAAACACAAAACGTTTTGCAATAGTTAAAATCAATTTAGTTTATCCTAAAGTAAAGCAACTCACCGACCTTAAACCTAAAGAACGGGTTAAAAAAATTGACAGTATATATCGTGAGGATTTAACCCGTCTTATAGCACTAAATTTATTTGACACGTATGAAATTACGGGCAAAAAGAAACGCCCTACCGGGGTAACTGCAAAAGTGAAATTTAATGACCTGAAAAAGCTTAAAAAGGTAGATTTTGTTGCAAGTATTTGGGTAACATCGGTAGATCACGCGATATTTATAAAAGCGGAGGAGCCGCCAAAAGAGCAATATTACTGTGTTAAGATGACGGGGGTTATTGAAGTAGAAGGAGTGCGCTTAAAAAAACAAGACATCGAAAAAAGGTTTGTTTTGATAAAAGCCTGGTCATTTAACGATGCTTATGATAAAGTAAAAAAGCAGCAAGAGAATTATTGTGAACCTTACCTGAATCCCAACGGCCGTTTTGTGCGCTGGCGGATTGAAAGTTATGATGATTGTTTTGTAACTGATATAGGAAATCCTGCTGAATTAGATAATCCTGAAGGCGTTGAAGTTTTTTCGGCCCTTGGAAAAAGAAAGAATAAATTGAAAACTGTTTGGGACGGAAAGCCCTGATATAACTTTTACTAAACCTATGCCGGCTTTTACCAAAATTATAGCCATTTGCCTGCTAACCCTTTCTGCTTGTTCATCTTCACCGCGGAAAAATCCTGCAAAAAATCAACATAAAAAAGTGTTGGCTGCTCATGAATATATTAACACCAGGTTGTCCGGCACCGGCAAAATCCCGCGCGAAGTTTTCATAGTTGATTCTACCGCAGCCGTTTTCACAATTTTGGATACAACCGAAATTCAGAAACGCCACAAAGCATCAACCGACGAAGAGTTTTATGCCGGTGCCGACGACCAGGTGTTTTATACTTCCGAGGCAAGAACTTTTCTTAAAAAACAACCTGTCAAAATTATAGAGCTTGATCCTGCCTATAAATACCTTGAGTTTAAACAGGCCAACGGCGTAGTTCACAGGATTAAGTTAGATACTGTTGCTTTTATATCAAACCTTTACTTCTTCAATCCCCAAAAACAATCCCATAATGTAGATATGCTGGATGTGGAAGCGGAATACAAAAAATACTTTGGCAAATAAATAGAGTTCATGGGCAATTAGTTCAATAAAGTAAATTTTGTAATTTACTTTGTAATTAAAAGTACTTTTAATATTATTGTGTAAATATTCAAATGTTATGGCAGCAATGGGTCACTTTATTTTCGAGTTATTTAAAATAGCTATCCTGAGTTTTATTTACAGCGTTTTGCTGGGCATATTGCACTTAATATTTTTGACTGCAAAGGGAATAGAGCCGGTGTTTGATAAACGAACATTTAACCGGCTATTTAAGATTGTTTATGCGTCGCTGTTTGTGTTTTCATTTACCTATTATGGAAATCACGGCCTGGGCGATGAATATAATATTCCGCTCGGATATGGCGAAACTATGCAGGCAGGCGATTTACTGCCCTGTTTTTATCCGAAGGGAAAAAATCAGGTAGCCGTGAAAAATTACCTGGTGAGGGGCGATAAATTGTGCGCCACCATCGATAGCGGCGTAATGGTTTACAACCTTAACACCAAACGGTTAAAAGATTTTAATAGCGATGAGCAATACAACGCATATGCAGAAGATCATGACTTACCACCAACCAACCAATTTCTTGGATTTGAGCAACAATACCACGATTACTGGAGCGGATGGCGTTTTTGGGTATTGCCTTAAGCCTGGTATAAGGGTCACGATCTGATCAATTAATAAGTCAATAAATTCGGTATGCGTTTTAAACCACATTTTGAAAAAATACGATTCATTTTTGGGGCCATTGTAGTTGTAACCATATCAGGTTGTTTTCAGATTTTTGGATCGGGCCCGGCCACATTTATCAAAAAATCATTTAACCCTTCGAAAACTAAGCAGGCCATCTTGTTTTGGAAAGGTGGCAATGCCACATCTGGTAATTCGTTACAGGTATCAATCAAAGGTGCAGGGGATGATTTGGATAAGGCGGAAGTGGGCAATGTTTTTACTGTTGACGACGATCATGGTAAAGCCAGGCTTAATCCCAAAGCTATCAGGTTGATTTGGAAATCTGACAGACAGCTCAACATCGAATACGATGTAAACCTGCGAACTTTTATACAACTTAAACGTTTTAATGATGACACCATTGTTTACCGGACATTTAAGCCGGTAATCCCTGCAAATCACATGGATTAATTTATTTATTATCAATTCATTACTTTTACCCAATTAACAAGGCCGTTAAAAACCGTAATAAATACAGTTGTTATATTGTACTTTATTTATAATTTTATAAACTTTAATTACTTAGGCATAGCCTTTTAAAAACTTTAATTCTTAATTGTTGAATGGAACCCGAAAATAAAGGTGTGAAGGGCAGTCAGCTCAAAAATATGATTATCAAAAGGCTTTATTTTAATAAAGCGATGTCATGTGCGGGACTGAGCGACTTGTTTGATAAAAGCATTCCGTCAATAGCCAAGGCCATCAATGAACTAATGCATGAAGGCTTCGTGGTTGAGCACGGGTACGCCCCTTCAAGCGGTGGCCGCCGCCCGCTTATGTATTCTGTTAAGGCCAACGCCATGTATATACTGGCCGTGGCGCTCGATCAGCTTACCGCGCGCATTCAGTTGTTCGATTTGCAAAACAGCCCAGTGGCCGATATGCTTACGTTTGAGCTTAAATTGCTCAATAACCCCAATGCGCTAACTATACTTACTAACCAGATTAATAGCTACATCAAAACATCGGGTGTAGCCAAGGGTAAAATTGCCGGTATCGGTATCGGCATGCCAGGGTTTATCAATGTAACCCAGGGCATTAATTATACCTATCTTGACGCCAACGGCAGCCTTACTGCTTACCTCACCGAACATACCGGTATTACCACTTATATTGATAACGATTCGAGCCTGATAGCCCTTGCCGAGCAAAAGTTTGGTATTGCCAAGGCGCAAACCGAGGTAATGGTAATTAACCTGGGCTGGGGTATTGGTTTAGGGATGATTGTAAATGGGAAATTATTCCGCGGGCATAACGGTTTTGCCGGTGAGCTAAGCCATATCCCCTTATCAGAAGATGGTTCACTGTGCGAGTGTGGTAAAAGGGGTTGCCTGGAGGCTGAAGCATCAATGCTGGTAGTAGCCCGTAAAGCCATAGAGGGTATTCAGCAAGGCCGTATAACCAGTTTAAAACACAATACCAACGATCACTCCAAACTTATGGGTGATGCCCTGCTGGATGCCGCAAACAACGGCGACCAGTTTGCTATTGAATTACTATCAGATGCCGGCTACAAAATAGGCAAGGCGCTGGCCATCCTTATTCATATCATGAACCCGGCTATTATTGTGTTGAGCGGCCGTGGAGCAAAAGTTGCCAAAATATTGATGGCGCCCATACAACAGGCCCTGCACAAATACTGTATCCCGCGTTTATCTGCAGGTACCGAATTGTTAGTTTCTGAATTGGGTTTTGATGCCGAACTTGTTGGCGCCGCAGTGTTGGTAATGGAGAATTTTGATAAAACGGTGAAGGCAAAGGTGGCGAAAGCTGCGAAGACTATCGTTTGACCCAACCGTCATTGAGGTACGAAGCAATCCCGAACTATGTGGGACTTAGCATGTCGAGGATTGCTTCGTACCTCGCAATGACGGGAAACAGAAAAAATAATTCTACAAAAATACCCTCCCCGAATATTCCATCGCTTCCCGGAATTTGTCCATATAAAGCCCAGTGGGCTCTTTTTGACTTTCGAGGTATACAATTAGGTTTTCGGTGGCGATGTTGCCTGTAAGGTCATCTGCGGCCATGGGGCATCCGCCGTAGCCTTTAATGGCTGTATCAAATCTTTTGCAGCCGCTTTGGTAAGCAGCTTCTATTTTGGGTTGCCAGGTATCAGGTGTGCTGTGCAGGTGGATACCGAATTCGGTTTTTGGAAATGCCAGGCAGAGTTCTGGATATATGCTGCTGATCTGGTCCGGCTCCGAAATGCCGATAGTATCGGCAAGGGCTATGTTATCAATTCCTTGTTTTACCAGTTTGCCTGTCCAGTCATGAATAACGCCGGTGTTCCATTCATCGCCATACGGATTACCAAAGCCCATTGATAAGTAAACGAGTAGTTTTTTGTTATTGGCAATCGCTAATTCCTGCATCCGTTTTACATTCTCAAAAGCCTGGGATAGGGTAGTATTGGTATTGCGCAGCTGAAATGTTTCGGAAATTGAAAACGGATACCCCAGGTAGGTTATTTCGGGATGCTTCACGGCTTCTTCGGCGCCACGGTAATTGGCAATAATGGCCAATAGTTTTGACTGTGTATTGCTTAAATCTAATTTACTCAATACCTCTGCCGTATCCTGTAATTGTGGAATAGCCTTGGCCGATACAAAACTCCCGAAGTCAATCGTATCAAAACCCACCTGCAAAAGCAGGTTGATATAAGCGGCCTTTATATCCGTAGGAATAAAATGCACAATGCCCTGCATGGCATCGCGGGGGCACTCGGTTATTTTTATAGGCATCTGTTGTCTGTTTTGGGAGGTGTGAGGTCTGATACTTAAATACAAGGTTAAATATTAAATTAAAAATAACAAAGATCCACGATGTTGTCTGTTTTGGGAGGTGTGAGATATGGTACTTAAATAGAAGGATTAAATACTTCAAATGCTAATCTTCAACTTCCGGCCACTGATCTCAGTCCACCGACCTCAGATAACACCTCAATCCACCGTCTTCGGTAAATGCTCGTCCTCGGTTAGTCCTTCACGTTCAAACTTGCGGATAATGAGCCGGGTGCCGCCATTGTAGTTGATATAGCTGGATACCCAGTTGATGAAAACAATTACTTTGTTGCGGCCACCTAAAAGCGATATTAAGTGTACAAACATCCATACCAGCCACGCAAAAAATCCCTGGAACCTAATCTTACCTAAATCGGCGACGGCTTTGTTGCGGCCAATGGTAGCTAACGATCCTTTGTCGAAATATTTAAACGGAGTGGTAGGCTCGTGGTTAATTAGTTGCATAATCGTTTTACCTACGTGCGCGCCCATTTGTATTGCTACCTGAGCTACGCCCGGGTGTCCTTTAGGTGTTTCGTCAGTTATCATCGCTGCCACATCGCCAATGGCGAAGATGTTTTCGGTACCCACCATGCGGCAAATGTTATCAACCTTTATCCTGTTACCGCGTTCAATATTGCCTTTTTCAATACCTTCGGGTACTACGCCCATAACGCCGGCGCTCCATATCACGTTTTTGGTGCGGATGGTTTTGCCACCCTCAAATTTTATTTCTTTTCCATCATAGCTTTCTACCTTAACACCTAACAATACTTCCACACCCATTTTTGTAAGGAAATCTTTGGCGGCGTTTGATGCCTGGTCAGAGAAAGGCCCCAGTACCTTTGGTAAAAAATCTACCAGGTAAACCTTCATGTCCTCTTTTTTAAGTTCGGGATAATCTTTGGTCAGCACGTGATTGCGCAATTCGGCTAATGAGCCCGAAAGCTCAACGCCTGTTGGGCCGGCACCTACCAGCACAAACGTGAGCAGTGCTTCGCGCTCATCTTTAGATGTTTTAAGCAGGGCTTCTTCAATGTTCTGGAGTACAGAGTATCGTAAGTTTAATGCCTCCGGGATTGACTTCATCGGCATCGAAAACTTTTCGATATCGTGATTGCCAAAAAAGTTGGTGGTTGATCCGGTGGCAATTACCAGGTAATCATAAGCTATTGGGCCAATGGTGGTATCAATGGTATTATTAGCGGCGTCAACCTTTAATACCTCGGCTATTCTGAAGCGGAAATTTTTTTGACCCGAAAAATTTTTACGCAGGGAGAACGCGATCGATTCGGATTCGAGGCCTCCCATGGCCACCTGGTACAACAAAGGTTGAAAGGTGTGGTAATTATGCTTATCAAGCATCAGTACATCAACAGGCTTATCGGCCAGTTTTTTTGCTACCTGCAAGCCGCCAAAGCCACCACCAACTATTACTACTAAAGGGAATTTTGAACTATCTGATGTGTTCATGTGAAGGGTTATTTGTGTTCCTGTTTTAAAGTGCAAGTTTTACACTTCTGTCTGTTTTGGCAGACGCAAAGGGGCGTCTGTCTATTTCATAGCCAACAGCACAATACCCATGCCGATGGCAATGCTTGTTATTGTTTTATGATGCAATTATACTTCATTGTAACCAATCTGCAACCCCATCCGTCGGTCATTTTTGGTTGAGGTTGGGCTAAAAAAAAGGCCCCAAATGTTCTTTGGAGCCTTTTAAATAATATCAGATTATTTTATTTTAGGTCTTTTTTTCCAAAGTCAACTATCACCGGTGTTGCCACGCAGATAGACGAGTATGTTCCGAAAATAACCCCGATTAATAATGCGAACGAGAAGCCTTTGATAACATCGCCACCAAATATGAATAACACAATCAGTACGAAGATTACTGTTAACGCGGTAATAATGGTACGGCTTAATGTACTGTTGATAGCGCGGTTAATAACATCTTCCGTTTGTTCATCTTTTGATTTATGATCAAGAAACTCGCGGATCCTATCGAACACCACCACGGTATCGTTAATAGAGTAACCAATTACCGTTAAGATAGCGGCGATGAACGCCTGGTCGATATCCAGCGAGAATGGTAATATGCCGTTGAATAACGAGAAAAAGGACAATACCAGCAAGGCATCATGCGCGGTTGCAACCATCGCACCCAAGCTAAATTGCCATTTACGGAAACGGATAAAGATGTATGCCGAGATTACCAATATGGCGATTAATACCGTATAAACAGCCGATGTTTTTAATTCTTCGGCTATGGTAGCGCTTACCTTCGATTGGCCCTGGATATCGCTATCACTTATTTTAGTTTCTGGTTTGGTTGCCAGCGCTTCAATTAACGTTTTTCTTACCTGTACATCAACCGCAGGGGTGTTTTGCTGGATAAGGTAATTTGTAGTGATGCTGATTTTATCGGCATTTACAGTTTTAACCTCGGTACCGCGGCCTAACAAAGATGGGTCAACAACACTGTGAATTTGCTCTGTTGTTATGTTTTTGTTAGGGAACGTAATTATAAAGTTACGGCCACCCTCAAAATCAACACCGTAGCTAAAGCCACGCACAAATATCGAAATAATACCGGCAATGATAAACGTACCCGAGAAAATGTAAAACTTGAAACGGTTTTTAACAAACGCGTAGTTAGCATTTTTGAAGGTATGTGAACTCCATGGGTTGCTGAATTTAATATCCCAACCTTTTTCAAGCATCCACTCAAATATAACCCTTGAGATTAACAGCGAACAGAATAATGAGGTGATAATACCGATCATTAAGGTAGTTGCAAAACCCTGGATAGGGCCCGAACCGAAGATGAACAGGATTAAACCGGTAAGGAACGTACTGATCTGTGAATCGAGAATAGATGGCAGCGCGTGTTTGAAACCATCGGCTACAGCTATTTTTAATGATTTACCCAAAGCAAGCTCTTCACGTACCCGCTCATACACCAACACGTTGGCATCTACCGCTATACCTAAGGTAAGTACTATACCCGCTACACCCGGTACGGTTAACACAGCACCTAAGCTGGTTAATACACCCATCAGGAAAAATATGTTGATAATAACCGCAACCACCGCAACAGTACCTGCACGGTTATAGTACGCAATCATGAAAACAAGTACTACTACCAATCCCAGTACGCATGATAGCAAACTGGCGGCTATAGCTTGTTTACCTAACGACGGACCTACAACGTCCTCAGATACGATGTGCGCAGGAGCAGGTAAACGACCAGCTTTTAACACGTTGGCCAAATCCCGTGTATCTTCTTGTGTAAAGCTTCCTTCAATTGATGATACACCACCCGAAATTTCGTTTTGAACATTTGGGGCAGAGTATACGTTATCATCCAACACAATGGCAATAGCGCGCTTGTTGGTTGCAGCAGCAGCCTCGGCAGTAACGGCACGCCATTTTTGGGCACCTTCCGAGTTCATGATCATTACAACCTCAGGGCTGCCTTTTTGGTTAACATCGGCCCTTGCATCGGTAATTACAGAACCAGAAAGTACCGGGCCGTTTTCGGCGCCGCTTAACTTAATGGCGTATAAAGCAAATGCTTTTTGTTTGGCATCCTTCATGGGTTTTACATCCCAAAGGAATTTCATATTGCGTGGGATAGCCGATTGTGCAAGTTTGCTATGCAGGTAGCTATTAACCTTGGCGGTATCTTTTAACAAAGCATAACCAACAACAGGACCTGAACCTAATTGCTGCTGACCGTTTTGACCTGGATATAGGTTTAACGACATTACAGACAATAACGGATGTTGCGCAGCCAATTGCGATTTGCCTGCCAAAGCGCTTGCCGAAGTGTCTTTTTCGGCACTTTTTTGCACCTTGCTTAACAACGATCCTGCTTTTTTAGCGGTATCGGTTTTAGCGGCCGCGGTTGCAGTTGTCTTGGTAGTATCAGTTTTAGCAATGGTTTTGTTTTTTGCACCAAGCAGGTTGTCAATAGCTATAATGGTCTGGTAGGCTTCGCTGTTATCAAATGTTTGATAAAACTCCAGCTTTGCAGTTCCTGATAACAGTTTACGAACGCGGTCTGGTTCTTTAACACCAGGCAGCTCAATCAGGATGCGGTTTGAACTGGCCTCTAACTGAATGTTAGGCTGGGTTACGCCAAACTGGTTGATACGGGTATTTAAAACCGTGAACGATTGTTTTACAGCGGTGCTGGCCAAATCTCGCAGATAAGCTTCAACTTCGCTGTTGGTGGCGTTGAACTTTAAGTGATCCTGGTTATCTTTTGTTGAAAAGATAGCGGCCAGCTTGCCATCCGGATTCAATTTCTCATACTCGCTTACAAACAGCGCGATATAATCTTTCTGGCTGGTTTTAGCGTTAGCCTGCAGTTTATCGGCGTTTGCCAAAGCCTGGTTGAATGTTGCATCGGGGTTGTCGTTCGCAATTTTGCGTACCAGCTCATCAAGCTGTATCTGCATAGTAACGTTCATACCACCTTTAAGGTCCAAACCTAATGCAAGTTCCCTTTGCAATACGAAAGCGTAAGTGTGTTTGAATATCGGATATACCGGTTGTGTAGACATTGAGTCCAGGTAAGCCTTCTCTTTTTCAGCATTCCCCTTTGCGTATGCCTTGGCATCACTCTCAACTTTTTGGGCCACCCATGTAAAAGACAGCTGGTAGATACACACAACTGCCAACAGAATGGCGAAAAATTTAATAACCCCTTTACCTTGCATCGAATTTGTAATATGTAATTAATTAGTTTATAAGCTATTTTTTATTAAGACGGCAAATCTAATAAAATTTCGCAAGCAGAAAATTTTAAATTAAAACAAATTGATGACAAAAAATGTTAGCGACGCTCCAGTGTGATAAACGAATAGCTATACTTGTTTTTGTCATCGGGCTCAAAATTTTCCCTTTGCGTTTCTTGCCAATCCCCTGTGTTTAACTCAGGGAAAAAGGTGTCACCTTCAAATTCCTGGTCAATTATGGTGAGATATATGCGGTTCGTGAGCGGGATGGCCTGCCTGTAAATTTCGGCACCACCTACAATAAATATTTCATCCTCAGCGGCGCAAAGTACCAATGCCGCTTCAATTGATTTTACAACTTCGCAACCTTCAATGCTGATATCCTGGCGGGTAATCACAATATTCCTGCGCCTTGGCAATGGTTTACCTACTGAATCAAATGTTTTGCGTCCCATGATAACCGTATGCCCGCTGGTAACATCTTTAAAATGCTTTAAGTCATTGGGCAGGTACCAAAGTAATTTATTGTCTTTGCCGATAGCGTGGTTTTTGGCTATCGCTACTATTATACTTACGATCATTTGTTTTTTGTGATGGTTTTTTCTGAAAGCCACAATTTTATCTCGTCGAACTTTAACTTTCCGGTACTTGCGGCAATTGTCATGTCGTATTTTTCGTCCTCCGATGCTTCGATGTCCCAACCAAAACCTAATAACATTAGTCTCAATAGGGTGTAGGCAGTTCTTTTATTGCCGTCGATAAAAGGATGGTTAATAATTAGGCTCTCGAAAATGGCGGCAGCTTTGTCAATGGGTTCGGGGTACAAGTCAATGCCGTCAAAAGTAGCATATGGCCGGGCGATGGCGGCTTCCAGGCCACCCTGATCTCTCACACCTTCGCCACCTCCAAAATTTTTAATTAATTGGGAATGAATATATAAAACAGATTGTATAGAGATCATTTGGCTAAGCGCTCCAATAAACCTTTATCCTCGCTCATGATCTTTTTTAAATTATTATCGAGGGTTGATTGATCAAACGGATGTGTTTGAAATTGTTTTACAAAATTCAAAACATCTGCCAATGCCGTTTCGGGCATATCATTCAATGCTTTTTGTATTTCTTCTTTTATCTGAACCGCAGTCATAGTCAAATCTACAAATTTTTAATTTCCCAATCTATCCTAACAATCCCACACCTAAAAAATTCTCACCAATGACCAATGACCAATGACCAATGACCAATGACGCGCAGCAAATGACATAATGACTATTATACAGCCACCACACCCTTAATATGCGGATGCGGGTCATAATTCTCCAAAGTAAAATCTTCAAACTTAAAGCCGAAAATATCCTTCACCTCCGGGTTTATCTTCATGGTTGGCAGCGGCCTTGGCTCGCGGCTTAATTGGAGGTTAACCTGTTCCAGGTGATTGTTATATAGGTGGGCATCGCCCAGCGTATGGATGAAATCGCCATAATCCAGGTCGCAAACCTGTGCCATCATCATGGTGAGCAGGGCGTATGATGCGATGTTGAAGGGCACACCCAAAAATATATCGGCGCTTCGTTGATACAACTGGCACGACAACTTGCCCTTTGATTCTCCCTTCAAGGGATTAGCGGGCTCCACGTAAAACTGGAACAGGCTATGGCAAGGTGGTAACGCCATCTGGTTTACTTCTGCCACGTTCCAGGCAGACACGATCATGCGGCGCGAATCGGGGTTGTTTTTAATCTGGTTTACTACCTGGGCTATCTGGTCAATATGGCCGCCATCAGGCGTAGGCCAGCTGCGCCATTGCACACCATATACGGGGCCAAGGTTTCCGTCGGCATCGGCCCACTCGTCCCAAATGCGTACGCCATTTTCTTTCAGGTAACGAATATTGCTATCACCACTTAAAAACCAGATTAATTCATGGATAATTGATTTTAAGTGCAGCTTTTTGGTGGTCACCATCGGGAAACCATCTTTAAGGTTGAAACGCATCTGGTAGCCAAACACACTTACTGTACCGGTACCCGTCCTGTCGTGCTTTTGCGCGCCGGTTTCCAATACATGTTTCATCAAATCGAGATACTGTTTCATTTTTTAGTTCATTAGTTCAGTGGTTCATTAGTTCATTGGTCTTGTCTGTTGGTTTAATATTCGCTGGGATATTGCTTTTGCCTGGCCAATTTTTAGAGACGACCATGCAATTAAACGATATGCAACCAATGAACTAATGAACCAGTAAACCAATGAACCAACTACAAAGAAAAATAATCTGTGTTAACTATCCTAAATATGTGCAAAAATACAAGTTTGTTAATGATTCCTAATCAATCGGAAGATGATAACTTTGCTGCGGATGGTTAATTAAGTTGATTGGGTGAGTGGTTGATTAGGTTAGAATTGGGGTGAAAAAAACTTTGAAAACTACAAAACGAGACAGGGGTTAATTGTCTTGCCAACTTAATCAACTTAATCAACTTAATCAACTTAATCAACTTAATCAACCCAATCAACCACTCAACAAAACGCATGATCCTTTTTCCCAACGCAAAAATTAACATAGGCCTGAATATTACAGAACGCCGCCCGGATGGTTATCATAACCTGGAAACCATTTTTTATCCCGTTAACATTAAAGATGCGCTGGAAGTGGTTGAGAGTGATGAGCTTACTTTTACTTCGTCGGGGCTTGATATTCCCGGCAGGGCCGAGGATAACCTTTGCGTAAAAGGTTACCACATGCTTAAAAAAGATTTTGACATACCGCCCGTAAGCATACATCTGCATAAAAACATTCCGATAGGAGCGGGGTTGGGTGGAGGATCGGCCGATGCTGCTTTTTTTATCAGGCTGATGAACGAGCAATTTAACCTTTGCATTTCGGTAGATGAAATGACCGGCTATGCCCGCCGCCTGGGTGCCGATTGTGCTTTTTTTATTGAAAATAAACCCGTGTTCGCGTTTGAGCGGGGCGATGAATTTGAAACCATAAAACTCGACTTATCAGCTTACAAAATTGTACTGGTAATGCCCGATATTCATATTTCTACTTCTGAGGCCTTCAGCGGTATAAAACCAACCCCGGTTAAAGATTCCCTGCTGGAACTTATTACCGAACCTATAACCGAATGGAAAAAGCATATCAAAAATGATTTTGAAACTTCCATTTTTAAAAATCATATCGAGATTCGCGGCGTTAAAGCGGCCCTTTATGAGGCCGGTGCAATTTATGCCAGCATGAGTGGGAGCGGGGCTTCTGTATTCGGAATATTTGACCACACGCCCGATCTGGGGTTTTTAGAAACGGATAACGAAGTGTTTTACCTGTAGCGTTAAGTCAACAACACTACGTCGTAAGTCTAAAGTTGAATTTTGGCTTAGAATTTAAGACTTTGGGCTAAAAACTATCCGTCAATTTATCATTGATAGAAAGCCTTTACAGATTGCCTGTTTATTATTTGGCCCTGCTAATGATTTGTTTTAAGCCGGGTTCGCAGGTTAACAAATGCCATCCGCCAAAAACAACAAATACTTTGTTGTGTGTTTTTAATAACGAATCGATAGTGGCCAATAAGCTCTGGTCCCTGATCTCTTTAGAAGCCCTGCCAATTTCCTGGAACTTCCCTTTGGGATCAAAAGGATTGGTTGGCTCCAGTTCGTTAAAAATAAAAGGCCTTTTTAATAGTTTCTGATAGTTTGTTTTATAAAAAGCAAGTGTTTGCTGCTGTGGGGTAAGCTTTACAGCCCCGGTTTTCATGATGTAATTTTGGATAAATCCGGCATAGCTTTTTTTTAGATTGACCGTGTCATTAGCTTGTTGCTCATTTAATCCCCACATAAATCGCTCGGTAACAATGTAGGCTAAAAATTCGCCCGGGGTATATTTTTTGAGTAACTCTTTAAATTCCAGGCTATCAGTCATATCGCCGTTAACGGTTTTAATTTTCAGGCTGTCGGCCAGTATTTTTACCAGGCCTATTTCGCCATCTTTCCTTAACGCAGCCTGTTTTGACGCGAAAACCTTCTTTGAAACATCGCCGCCCTCGTTCACGCATACATCGGGCTTGAATGCAAAAAATGCTTTTTCAATTCCTGCGTACATCGGGTCGTTTATTTTATTTTTATCTACATGGTTTACTCCACAAAAAACAATGTGCTTTTCCGCGTTGTCGAAGGTAAGTATGTATGGGTTACTCGGCAGGTGGCCGACAGCATCCAGCTTAATATTAAGGTAGCTGATGGTTGGATAAACAGTTGCCGCTACTTTTTTCTTTTTGCTGCCGCATCCCAATAATGCTAATGCAGCTAAAAATAATAATACCGAACGTTTCATTTTTTGTGGATATGCAAGGTGTAGGATAAGGGGCAAAATTGACAGTTGTTTTTTTTAATAAATTAAGGCAGGTTCCTCAAATTCGATGTCTGAAATAGCATGGAAATCGTTTCTATTTGTAGTAAACTGTACAAAGTTACACGCTTCCTGTTGTATTTCAAAACCGCCTTTTATTCATGCATAAATACGTAAAAACAAGTAATAAATTCCAACTTTTTAGCAACAAATGCGTTATTTATTAATACAAATAGTGCATTTATTTACACAAAATTAAAACGAAAATTTTTGCGCAAAAACTCGGGTAAAGCAACCTGAAAAAACCGATGCCTTTATTTTTAAAACTACCCGGTTCGCCACCGCTCCATCTTTATTTCTGAGGGGTAAATTAAACCAACCAGTAAAATAATTGAAAATGTTTAATTATACAATTCGCGATAAAACATTTTGTCTTACCTCCTGATTCTAACTTCTTGACTCTATTTTAAATAACTTCTTGACTCTATTTTAAAGCACTATCCGTTTACCTTCTTTTATCGACCTTTTGGCTGCATCCAAAATCTGCATCACTATCATATTATATCTTAATGACGACCGGTCGTTATGCGATTTAATGGGGTTTTTAAGCGCTGCCGTAAAATAGGGTACTGGTGCATCGGCCGGCGCGGGTAAAGCCGGTGCCTTAAAGCTGTGCACGCTGTTGTTAACTCTTACTTCAACGCTGTCTTTATCAAAGGTGTGGATATAACCCTTGGCGCCAAATATCTCCATGTCTTTGATGCCGTATGGCCAGTTCCATGATGCTTCTATCATGCCGGTGGCGTTGGGGTACTCAACAATAATGGTGGCATCGTCTTCAACCTTGGGGTATACCGATGGTTTGTAATGCCGGGCCACCGCTGTAACCGCTATTGGCCGCTGCCCCTGCATTAGCCAGGTCATCATATTGGCGCCATAGCAGCCAAAATCATTTAGCGCGCCCGCGCCGTTAAGTATGGGATCTGTTAGCCAGCTCAAAAAATCTTCGCTGCAACCAATCTCGCGCGGGCCCTGGTGGCCATCGTGAAAAACCATTTTGCGGATGATGCCTACGCTATCTGTTTTAACGGTATTATAAGCGCTTTGTACCGATGGGTACCAGGTAGTTTCATAATTGGTAAGCAGGCTGATATAATATTTAAGCGCCAGGAACTCCATGCGCCGGGCTTGTTCAAGCGTGGCGGCCAAAGGTTTCTCAACCATTACCGAAATGTGCAGCGGCGCGCAGGTTTCTACCACATCTATATGTTTGCCAACCGCATTGTAACCTAAAACAATTACAGGTTTGCGGGCCAGGCACATGGTTTTTAAATCTTCAAAAAACAAGGAATCGGGTACGCCGTACATTTTGCCATATTTGGCCCACAGTTTTTTATCGGGTTCGGCAATGCCAACAATATTAACGTTGCCGTTGCGGTATTCGTTTAGTATCAGGTGTATATGGTCGTGGTTTAGGCCGGCTATGCCTACTTTTGGCCCGGTGGGTATTTTTTTCACCGGGATGGTATCCTTTTTTGTTAAAGCGGTATCCTTTCCCAGCTTTTTTGCTGTATCTGCAGGCAAGGCTTCGGGCTTATTGGGCACCATCGGGGTGGTAGGCGCAGGGATGGTTGTTTGCGCCATGGTTATAGCTGCGCAACTAACAAAAAGCATGGTGAAAAAGAATTTAACCCCATGGTTGAACATTGTTTTCATAGTAGTATAGGTAGATAATTGTTCACAAACTTAATAAAAAGCCCCTCAAAATCTCCCCCGGAAGGGGAGACTTTAACTTCACCTCCATTTAAACCACGAAGGTGAGCATCTGAAATTAAAATAACGATGGGTTGCCCCCAAGTTTTATTTTACCCAAATGTTTATATGCACTCTCGGTGCACTCGCGGCCGCGGGCTGTGCGCATTAAAAATCCCTCCTGTATTAAAAATGGCTCGTAAACCTCTTCAATGGTACCCTCATCTTCGCCAACGGCAGTCGCTATGGTTTTTAACCCAACGGGGCCGCCTTTAAATTTATCAATAATGGTGCTCAATATTTTGTTATCCATTTCATCCAGGCCATGCTCATCAACATTAAGGGCGTTTAGGGCATATTTGGCTATGGCGGTATCAATGTTGCCGTCGCCTTTTATCTGGGCAAAATCGCGGGTGCGGCGTAATAGCGCATTGGCTATACGGGGCGTACCACGGCTGCGGCGGGCAATTTCATAAGCCCCCTCATCGGTAATAGGTGTTTTAAGGATAGATGATGAGCGCAGCACAATGGTGGTAAGCAGTTTGGCGTCATAATACTCCAGCCGGGCATTAATGCCAAACCTGGCCCGTAAAGGCGCGGTAAGCAGGCCCGAGCGGGTGGTAGCACCAACCAGGGTGAATGGGTTAAGTGATATTTGCACCGAGCGGGCGTTGGGGCCGCTCTCCAGCATAATGTCTATTTTAAAGTCCTCCATTGCAGAGTATAAATACTCTTCAACCAGGGGGCTTAAACGGTGTATCTCGTCAATAAAAAGAATATCGCCTGTTTCCAGGTTGGTAAGCAGGCCTGCCAGGTCGCCGGGTTTATCCAGTACCGGGCCTGATGTTATCTTGATGCCTACACTCATTTCATTGGCGATGATATGCGATAGCGTGGTTTTGCCCAGCCCCGGAGGGCCGTGCAGCAGTACGTGATCAAGCGCCTCGCCGCGTTGGCGGGCCGCCTGTACAAATATTTTTAAGTTGGCTAATATTTTATGCTGACCGGTAAAATCCTCAAACTGCTGCGGACGTAAAACTTTTTCGATATCACGCTCGGTATTGCTGAGGCGTTCCGGTGCCGGATCAAGGTGCTCGTTCATTACCAACGAAATTAGCTTTTTTTAGATGAAAGCGAAAGATTTTTTAGGTGAAAGGCTAAAGGAGAAAGGTCAAAGGTTTCTTTTATAGCTGAAAGAATTTTTAGGTGAAGGGCAAAAGGCGAAAAGTCAAAGGTTTCTTTTATAGCTGAAAGATAAAGCCCAAAGGCGGGCAACTCCCTTTAATAAGGTAAAACTTAAAAACGAAGCATTGGGTTTTGCCTTGGTTGATCACCTTTCACCTTTCACCTTTCACCTTTCACCTTTCACCTCAAGATCATCCCTCCGGGTATTTCCTGAAAATGCTGTTGAGTTTCATTTTTATTACGCCAAAAATAGCTTCGCCAAATATGCCCGACGACATTTTGGATGTGCCAAGGGTGCGGTTGATGAATATAATGGGTACTTCTACCAGTTTAAAGCCATGTTTAACCGTGGTGTATTTCATTTCGATCTGGAAGGCGTAGCCCACGAATTTTATCTTATCAAGCTCGATGGTTTCCAGTACCTTGCGTTTGTAGCACATGAATCCGGCTGTCGAATCGGCAACATCTATCCCGGTAATAAAACGCACGTATACCGATGCAAAATAACTCATGAGTACCCGGCTCATGGGCCAGTTTACCACGTTTACCCCTGTACTATAGCGCGAACCGATAGCTGCATCGGCCCCATCAATACAGGCTTGCCGCAGTTTTAGCAAATCATCCGGGTTGTGCGAGAAATCGGCATCCATTTCAAAAATATAGTCGTAATGGCGCGCAATAGCCCATTTAAAACCATGAATGTACGCAGTGCCTAAGCCCTGTTTCCCCGCCCGCTCTACTATAAAAAGCTGCTCGGGGTATACGTTCATTAAATTTTTAACGATGACGTTGGTGCCGTCCGGCGATCCGTCATCGATGATGAGCAAATGAAAATCATGCGGGAGGTAAAATATTTTACGGATCATCCGCTCAATATTCTCCTTCTCGTTATAAGTTGGTATAATTATAATACTATCTGGCACGCGCTATTTCTGATGTTTGATGAAATAAAACACAAAACAACGGATTTTATTATACAATTGGGTTATCAGGATGAATTGGAGTTACTTTATCGTCATGAATATCCAATCCTTTGGCTAATACATCATCTACCAGGTAAGCTTTCTCCCTTAATCTCGGGCTTACAAAAAGAAACACTACAAAAAAGCCAAGGCAGATGCCTGTGAATAACCAAAAGAAAGATGCACCTGTAAAGCGGGCAAAATAGCCATGGTTTGCAATACTGTTATTAACAATGGTATTGAAGAACGAGCCTACCGAGTAAGTAAAATACCAGATAGCGGTCATGGTGCTCTTCATTGATACTGGCGATTGGGTATATGCGTATTCCAGCCCTACTAATGAAACCAATACTTCGCCTGCTGATAATATGGCATAAGCAAAAATTTGCCACCAAACAGAAGGATGCAAGCCTTTATCAACCTTTTCCTGTAGTAAGGCGATGATTAAAAAGCTACCCGCGGTAACCAATAAACCAAAGCCTATTTTACGAAGCGGGGTTAGCTTTAAGCCCAGTTTTGTTGCTAACGGATACAAAAAGAAATTGAAGAGCGGTATCATTGCCAACAGGAAAACTGCGTTTACTGTTTGTATTTGAGATGGCAGAATTTTCCAGCCAAAAATACCCAGGTTTAAATCGAGCTGGGTAGATTGCAGTACCCACTCGGCACTATTCATATCCCATAACGACCAAAAAACCGGGATAAAAGCAAATACAGCCATAATGCGCCAAACAGCTTTAATGCCATCAACTTTATCATACCCGTATTTGGCTTCGGCTTGTTCCCAGGCTGTTCCCGGTGCTTTTGGGCTTAGCTTACACATTAACGTGTAAAAGCTTACTGATACAAAATTATCTTTGTTAATGCCCTTGGCCGGAAGCTTTACATAGCTTTTGCTGCCCGAGAAAAATATTAAAGTGGCCAATGCCATTAATATACCCGGTACGCCAAATGCCCAGGCGGCGCCAAATTTATCGTAAATTAAAGGGATCAGGAATAAGCTTACCATCGAGCCTGCATTGATGCTGAAGTAAAACCAGCTGTAAATGGTGCTCATGAGGTGTTGATTGCTATGGTCAAACTGATCGCCAACGTTGGCCGATACGCACGATTTGATGGCGCCTGCAGAAAATGCTATAATAATTAAGCCGGTTTGGAAGCCGGCCAGGTTGGTATCAAACATTGATAAAAGGAAGTGCCCGATGGTATAAATAAGCGACCCGATGAGGATAACGCGGTATTTGCCAAAAAACCAGTCGGCAAGGATGGCTCCAAGCAGGGGTGTAGCATAAACCAGGGTAGAAAACATATGGTTGATACTATTGGAGTGGGCATTGGCTTCAACCGAATTTTCATGGCTGAAAAACTGGTGAACTAAAAAAACAGCCAGGATACTCCGCATTCCGTAAAAACTGAAACGCTCTGCAAATTCATTGCCTATAATGAATGGTACTGCCCTTGGAATTTTACCTATCGATCGTGATTGTGCTGCTGTTTTTTCCTGCATTTATTTGTCAACTTAAAGTTTTGCTAAAGTAGTATAAATCTTTTAAATCAAAATTTTATACCGAAAGTGTTACAAGCTATCTGTGGATTGTTTTGATTATTAGTTGGTAACGTGGCTATAATTCTAAAATTAATGTGATGTTGGAACAAGCTTTTTATCGCGTGCTGCCTGTTTTTTGGGGTCGACATACTGCGGATCGATGGCATTACTTGAGTTATCGGGCACGTTGCGCATATCCAACTGTTCAACGTATACCCAGCGACCATTCTTTAATTTATAGCCATCATAAGTAAGGTCGGGCCCAAAGGTTTCGGGCTTGTTTTTCTCTTTGGCATCGGGTGGTGCAAGGTGGTCAAACACAATGAGGTTTTGCTCGGGCTCGTATCTTAGCAGCATGGAGGCCTGGCGGGCATATTCAAATACCACGCGGTGACGTGTTTTACCGTTGCCATCAAATACCGGCATGCCAAATACCGGCCCTGCATCATTAAACGAAAGTACATCAATTACTTTCTTGGTCGATTTTACCGTGTTACCCTTCCAGCCTAACAAAATGTAGTAGGTTTTGGCGCCATAAACAGGCACTATTTTATAATACTGCGCGCCCAGCCACTTGCGGTTATTTACAACTGAATCTTCGGCGTTTTTTAAAAAAGGCGAGTAATCTTCCAAAGGGTACATTTTTAAAAAGCCGCCGGTATTCATTTGTATGGTGCCGTAAAAACGGTAGCTGCCATCCTCGTTCATGATAGGCCAGGTAAAAATACGGAAGCGGTTATCGGGCGAATTGATAATACTGACGGTTTTTACAGAATCAAAATGATACAGGAACGAGTTGGGTACTTTTAATGCGCTAACCATCGTTTTAATAAACTTATAGTTGGCGTTTTTGCGTACCAGGTCGGTTTCGTCGTTAATAAATGTTTTACCTAAAGTTTTTAGGGTGTCTTCGTAAAGTTTTAACTGTTTAATATGCGCGTTCTCGTCAGAGTGCTGCGCATAGGTATGGATACTCAATAAAAGCGCGGGGAGAAATAAGAGAAGCTTTTTGATCACGGTGTTAATATGATTTTTGTACTAATATAACTATATATTGATAAATGTGTTGTTACAGGTATCGGGAAGTTCATCCTTTGTACCTACCCATGATATGTTGAGATTTACAGCTGCCACATAAACGCTGGCCACGACTCACCCCGGCTACGCTGCGCTGGCCGACCCTCTCTCCGACTGCGCCGCAAAGAGGGTTAAGCTCGTTTTTTTTCTTTTAGCCCCTCTATGCGACGCAGTCGGAGAGAGGGGCAGACGGGCGTAGCCTCGTCGGGGTGAGTCGACTCGCTGTCATGCGATAAACGTCATTCCCCCTTCGGAATTTCGCAAAATTTCACCACTCATCATAACAGTCCTTTTGTCCTATTAATTATTCTCATTCGGTATTTCGCGAAATTTTTTTACCTGCTACTCAACCTACTAACGTAAATTTTCGATAACCATTGCGCTGGCGCCGCCGCCGCCGTTACAAATTCCGGCCGCACCAAATTTGCCCTGGTTTTGTTGTAATACGTTAATTAAGGTAACAATGATTCGTGCACCCGATGCGCCCAGTGGGTGGCCTAATGAAACGGCACCGCCATTTACGTTAACTTTTGCAGGATCGAGCTTTAACAATTGGTTATTGGCGATAGCTACAACAGAAAACGCCTCGTTTATCTCGAAAAAGTCGATTTCATCTGATGACAAACTGGCTTTGTGTAATGCTAATGGGATGGCTTTTGACGGGGCGGTAGTAAACCACTCGGGCGCCTGCTGCGCATCGGCATAGGATACAATACGGGCAAGCGGTTTAATGCCCAGCTCATCAGCCTTTTCGCGGCTCATTAATACTAAAGCTGCAGCACCATCATTTAAGGTTGATGCATTGGCCGCGGTTACCGTGCCATCTTTTTTAAATACGGGTTTTAATGAAGGGATTTTGTCAAACTTAACGGCTTTAGGTTCCTCGTCATCGGCAAACAGGGTAACATCGCCTTTTTTATCTTTTAGTTCAACAGGGCTTATTTCATCCTTGAACCTGCCCGCTGCCTGGGCTTTTTGTGCACGGTTGTATGATTCAATGGCAAATGCATCCTGGTCTTCACGGCTGATGTTACAATCAACGGCGCAAAGCTCGGCTGCCGAGCCCATGTGGTAATCGTTATATACATCCCAAAGGCCATCTTTTACCAGGCCATCAATAATTTGCCCGTTGCCTAAGCGATAGCCGTTGCGGGCTTTATCTAAATAATAGGGTACGTTGCTCATGCTCTCCATACCCCCGGCAACCGCAATGTCGTTTTGCCCAAGGGCTATGCTTTGTGCAGCAAGCATAATAGCTTTCATGCCCGAAGCGCAAACTTTATTGATTGTAGTGGCGGGTAAATAGGGTAGGCCGGCAAATATAGCTGCCTGGGTAGCCGGTGCCTGCCCCAAATTGGCCGACATTACATTCCCCATATAAACTTCCTGAACCTGATCTGGCTTTAACCCGGCCTTTTCAACTGCCGATTTGATTACCAGCGCCCCAAGTTGTGTGGCGCCTATAGCGGCTAAGCTGCCACCGAAACTACCAATAGGCGTACGGGTGGCGGCTACTATTACTACTTCTCTCATGTGTCCCTCATTAAAATTGGTAGGGCAAATTTAGTTATTTTGATGAGAGTAAAAAGCTATGCATGCATAATAAATAGTAGCGAAGGGGGTTTTAATGCCGGCTGAAATTATTTTATGCTTAGTTTGTAACCTTTAAGGTTACAGTGTATATTTGAGTGATGATTGAAAGCATTGCACATAAAGGTTTAAGGCTACTTTGGGAAAAGAATGATGCTTCAAAACTTCCAAGTGAACAGGTTGAAAAAATCAGGCGTATACTTTCAATATTAAATACAGCCAAGACTTTAGATCCACTGCGGATGATTCCCGGTTATAAGCTACATTCTTTGAGTGGTGACCTAAAAGGGTTTTGGTCTGTTTGGGTTACCGGTAACTACCGGATTTATTTTAGATTTGAAGAGGGTAGTGTTTTTGATATTAATTATTCGGATTACCATTAAAAGGAAACAAAATGGAAAGTATGATGCCACCTGTCCATCCCGGTGCAATTTTAAGGGAGGATATTTTAAAGGAAATGAAGTTGTCGATTACAAAAGCTGCTGAAAATTTGCATATAAGTCGTAAGCAACTGTCTGAAGTTGTTAATGAGGGCGCAGGAATCTCGGCAGAGATGGCGGTGCGCCTGGAAGATGCCTTTGGTGTCGCAGCTGAATTTTGGCTTGACATGCAAAAGACATATGATATTTGGAAGGTTAAGCATAGCGGGCGTGTACATGGCATCCGCCGGATTGGACACGAGCCCATCGGGCATGCTTCTTAATATCAGCACCGAAGTACTGTATTACCCTTTAGGTGATTGCCAATCGCTTTAGAAGTTGATCCCAAAGAAAGGTAGCTCCCAGGGAGCAAAAAAGGTTGAACTATCCGTTTTCTACAAACAGGTAGCCTCTACGAGGCAGCTTAAAAGGGTATTATTTTGTAAAGGTCAAACGTTTGTTGCTGAAAAAGTTTAAAAGCAATCTCCCTGGCATAGTAATAGTTTAGTAAGAACTCTGCTTTCTTCTGCCTTTAAGAATCAAAAGATGCTGCGCAAGAAAACTAAGTAAGGTAATTTTCTCTTCGGTAATATCATCATCAATAACAGTAATGGTGTTCGTCATGGAAAACAGGGCGTTTTTAATGTGAATCAAACTGCCTGAAATATTTGATTTCCATTGGTAAGTGTTCGACAATAAATCAGTTTTCGAAAAAATGCCAGTAAATCCATCTGCCATAGCCAACGAGGGTGGTTGATGCAGGTAGTTATAACCAACAATTATTTCCCCCAAAAACAAATCGGTGTTATCATAAATTATTATTTGAGCGTTACCGAATGGCTCAAAATCATAACCTAATTTCCAGTCACCATAATATGAACCTATTTCTGCTGTTTCACGCGCCAGGCCGTCGTATGTCAATTTGCCAAAATTATTCTGGTGATCTGTTAAAACATATTCGCCATTAAACAAATCCTGTCTGATTAAATATAAAGTCTTACGATCTTTTATTTTTTGAAATTCCATTACTCTTTTTTCTTCTTCGCTCCTTTTTTACGCGCAAGCAGCGCCTGCTGCATCAGGTATTCTATTTGCCCGTTGGTGCTTCTGAATTCTTCGGCAGCCCAGGCTTCCAGTTCCTTTAATACATCAGGATTAATGCGTAACACAAATGCCTTTTTTTCAGCCATATCAACTCCCTGCCGCGGCAGCGGCCTGCGCTTGTTTTATTAAAATTAAGTTTACCCCCAATAGCACCAGCAATGGCATATCTGGAATGGTTTTCAGCTTATCCAGGTCTACCGATACCTCAAATGGTTTTTTGAAACCCCACATAGCCGTTTTTACACTTAAAATGTCGCCATATTGATCGCTTGTTAGGCTAAAGGTGCGTGTAAAAAGCTTCTTGTATGCATATATGGCATCAAAACCATTATTCATGCTCAGTTTCACCTTGCGTGTTAATATTTCCGGCGTTACTTCCCCCAGTTCAATATCATAGGTATCCTTTATCAATAAAGTGCGGCTGAAAAAGGCTTTGCGTTTTATCACCCACGTTTTTTGTGCCGACTCCAATATCATCGTGGTTTTCCAGATGTTGCCGTAGCTTAGTTTGCCATAGCTAAACTGACCGTCGCTCAATTCAAAGGATGGCCTGAAAAAGCCATTCCTAATGATGATAAGCTGGTTGGTGCGTAGCTGGTCAAAACTCCTAAATTGCTCCATGGTATTAATGATATAAGGTGCCTGTGTTTACAACCGGGTTAACGCTCCTGTCGCCACATAATACAACCAGCAGGTTACTAACCATAGCTGCTTTCCGTTCTTCGTCAAGCTCCACTATGTTTTTTTCTGATAGCTTATTTAGCGCCATCTCCACCATACCTACAGCTCCCTCAACAATAAGCCTGCGGGCGGCAATAATAGCCGAAGCCTGTTGTACCTGTAACATAGAGTGTGCAATTTCGGGCGCGTAGGCCAGGTGCGATATCCGTGCTTCCAGTACTTCAATACCGGCGCGGTCGAGCCTTTCGTTTAGTTCTTTTTCCAGCAAAAGACTTACCTGCTCGGCACCGCCGCGTAAGGTAATGGTGGCTGTTTCATCTTCCAGGTTATCATACGGGAACGAATTGGCCAGGTGCCTTACGGCAGCTTCGCTTTGTATGTTTACGTACTGGATATAATTTTCCACGGCGAACACAGCGCTGGCGGTATCCTTTATCTGCCATACAATTACCGCGGCAATTTCAATTGGGTTACCAATGCTATCGTTAACTTTTAATTGCTGCCCGTTAAGGTTAAATGCCCTTAATGAAACTTTTCTTTTTACGGTAAAAGGGTTTACCCAAAAAAAGCCGTCTTTTTTTACGGTGCCCACATATTTACCAAAAAGGGTAAGCACTTTTGATTCGTTGGGGTTTACTATAACCAGGCCGGGTAGTATAAAGATAAAACCCAGTACGCCTAAAATGGCGCCTACAGGTTCTTCGCCAATAAATAAGCAAACAGCAGCTACAGCCAATACAACAAGCAGTAAGGCAAAAGCCGCAAAGCCAGAAGGAGGGTTGATGGTTTTTTCAGAGTCCATGGTGATTTAGTTTGATTTTAAAATGATATCACAAAGATATCATTTTTTAATTTGTAAAAACAAATTAAAAAGAGAGTCAAGAGTTAAGAATCAAGAGTCAAGATGAAAAGGCGTAATTTGAGAAATCAGGCATAATGTAAATAAGGCTTGCAGGATGCCCGGCTTATAAGTTCCTGTCTTGATTCTTGACTCTTGATTCTTGACTCTGATTGACTCTCATTCTTAACTCTCACACAAAAAACTTATTTTTGTGCGGTTAATTACATACATGGCAAAACTATCTACCTCGCGGCAAAAAGCCTTAATGCGCAAATATGCCCGCAACGTTAAGTTTTTGATGATGCTGGTGAGCATCTGCCTTATCGTTTTCTTTTTACCCAAGCAGGCTAAATTTAGTTATGAGTACGAAAAAGGACGCATCTGGAACCAAAAGGACCTGGTATCGCCCTATAATTTTGCTATCCTGAAAACCCCACAGGAAATTGATAACGAAAAGAAGACTGCTTACGAAAGCATTACCCCGGTATACCAGCTTGACGCTGCCGCGGGAGGCCAGCAGATAGACGGTTTTAAAACTGATTTGGAAATCAAGTGGCATAACGCGGGGATTAATGATAAACTTAAATCGAAATATATTGATGCCGGAATAGCCTTGTTAACAAATTTGTATGAAACAGGCATTTTAAAACTCAATGATAAATACCTGCAACATACCAACAACTATCCCATTACTATTTTAAATAAAAACGTAGCAACCGATAAAAACACCAATACCCTTTTCACTAAAGAAAGCGCCCTGGCTTATTGCGATAAGGTATTGAGTAAGCGAACAGATATTGACAGGGCTTTTATGCTCGATTTGTTGCAAAACCGCATCCAGAATAATTTAAGCTATGATGATAACCTTACCGTAAGGCTGGAAAAAGAAGTGTACGACGGCCTGTCTATCACCCGCGGAATGGTACAAAAGGGTGAGGTAATAGTTTATAAAGGCTCTATTATTAATGATGATGTTTATCAAAAACTTGAATCGTATAAAAAGGCTTTTGAAAATAATGCCCGCGTAAACGGTAACCACGTATTGGTGCTGCTTGGGCAGTTTTTGCTGGTATCTATAGCCATATCGTTACTCATGATATTCCTTTACCTTTTTCGTAAGGATATTTATGCCGATAACCGCCTGGTAAGTTTAATATTGCTGGTAATTACGGCCATGCTGGCCACGCTGTCGGCCGCTATTAAATTCCAGTTCCCGGTAAACCTTTATTACATACCGTATTGTATAGTGCCAATCATCATCCGCATTTTGTTTGATACCCGTTTGGCGCTTAATATTCATTTGCTGGTGGTTTTAATTGCGGGCTTTTTTGTGCCCAATAGCTTTGAATTTGCTTACTATGAAATAACCGCCGGAATGGTGTCTATTTATAGTATCAAAAATCTTATCCGCCGCGAGCAGTTCCTTATTTCGGCCGGCATTATCGTGTTCACCTATTCTGTGGCTTTCCTGGGCATTTCGTTTATCAGGGAAGGTACCTTCCTGGAGATTGACTGGATGGATTTTTTGCCTTTTGTAGTGAGCGTGCTGCTTACCCTGCTGGCCTACCCAATGATTTATATTTTTGAGAAGATATTTTCGCTTACCTCGGATATTACGCTTATCGAGCTTACAAACACCAACGCGCCTTTACTGCGCGAACTGGCGTTTACGGCACCTGGCACCTTTCAGCATTCGTTACAGGTAGCTAATTTGGCCGAGAATGCCATTTATAGTATAGGAGGCAACGCGTTACTGGTTAGGGCCGGTGCCTTGTACCACGATATTGGTAAAATGGAAAACCCGCTGTTTTTTATTGAAAACCAAACCTCGGGTTTTAACCCTCATGATAAGTTGCCTTATGAAGAGAGTGCGCAGGTAATTATTCGTCACGTAAGCAAAGGGATTGAGATGGCGCGTAAAGCAAACCTGCCCGAAGTTATTATCGATTTTATCCGTACCCACCATGGTAATACCCGGGTTGACTATTTTTACCAGTCGTCATTGAAGAATTTTCCCGAAAAATTCATCAACGAGAACATTTTTAGGTACCCCGGGCCTATCCCTTTCACCAAAGAGGCCGGCGTTTTGATGCTTGCCGACTCGGTTGAGGCCGCTTCGCGCTCATTAAAGGAGCCTGATGAAGAATCGATAAGTGTTTTGGTAGATAGGATTGTAAAATATAAGCTGGATCAGAACCAGTTGAAAGACAGTAATATAACCTTGAAAGATATAGAAACCATTAAAGAAATATTTAAGCGAATGCTGATGAGCATTTACCACGTGCGGATAGATTATTAAAAATCCGAACTTTTTTTTTGACGGGAAACATGAATTACTATATTTGCAATCCCGAAAACGGGGGACAAGTTTAAAAAATACTGGTGAGGTGCCTGAGAGGCCGAAAGGATCAGTTTGCTAAACTGACGTACGGGAAACTGTACCGAGGGTTCGAATCCCTCCCTCACCGCTGATTGAATAGTCAAAAAACACCAAAAGCCTGTAAATCATAGATTTACAGGCTTTTTTGTTGCCGTGAGTTAACCAAAACATACACGAATTCGCAAAGAAAATGAGCGACATCCATGGCGTCTTTTTTTCATCAAAAAAAGACGCCATGTAAATGATGTAATAATCTGATTTACAACATGTTCGATCATTAAACATCTTGACTTTTTGCCGCTGCATTTCGATATTTATTCACTTAAAAATCTTTCGTTATGTTAGAAAAAAGTTTAGGCTTAATGTTTTTTTTAAAACAGCCAAGAAATTATGATGGGGGTGAAATGTATATCTACCTCAAGATTACTGTAGACGGTGTTTCCAAAGACGTTTCTATTAAACGTTCCTGGCTTCCTTCCAGATGGAATTCAAAAGGGAACCGTGCCATCGGCAATAAAGAAGATGCAAAAGCACTTAACGAGTTCCTTGATGTTATGCAAAATAAAGCGTACGATGCGAGGAAGCATTTGATCGACCGGGGTAAAGTGGTAACATCTTTAGCAATAGTAGAATTGTTATCCGGGATTAATGAGCGGAAGTGGATGTTGCTTTTGTTGTTCGAAGTGCATAACAAAGACTTAAAGAAAATGATTGGTAAAGGTGTCGCTAAAGGGACTTATACTAATTTTAACACATCCTATAAACATACCTGCAAATTTATTAAGGTCATCTATAAAGTTGACGATATCAATATCCGCTCACTGGACTTGGAATTCATTAAGAAGCTATATAACTGGTATCGTACAGATTTAGAACTTAACCATAATTCAGCATTGAAAAACATTGCCAATATGAAAAAGATTGTATTGGATTGCGTGGATAACGGATGGCTGGTAGGGGATCCATTCGCCAAGTTTGAGATGACAAGAGAAGATGTGGATACTGTCTACCTGGATAAAGAAGAAATTCAGCGAATAGCATCTAAAAACATCCAGAATGAACGATTGTCCCGAGTAAGAGATCTGTTCGTCTTTTGTTGTTTTACCGGTCTTTCCTTCATTGATGTCAAGCAATTGAAACGTTCCGAAGTAACCTTGGCCCATAACAGTGAACTAAGAATTTATAAGAACAGGCAAAAGACAGGGACACCGGCAGCGATACCACTATTGCCAATTGCACTTCTGATTTTAAAAAAATACCAGGATGATGCGACGTGTTTAGCAAAAGATATGCTATTACCAGTGTTGAGTAACCAAAAGTATAATTCATATCTAAAAGAAATTGCTGATACCTGTAAGGTAAATAAGGAACTTACTTCCAAAATGGCCAGAAATTCATTCGCTACAACGGTGACTTTAGCAAATAATGTTCCAATGGAAACCATCAGTAAAATGATGGGACACAAGAGTCTAAAGCAAACACAGCATTATGCCAAGGTACTGGCTATCAAGGTAACCGAAGACATGGTCACGCTGAAGAAAACGTTGGCTAAAAAGAAATTTATTCCTGACCAAAAGATTATGTTAGGTTAGTTAATATGGTCCCATCAACTATTGATTAAAGTTTGAATTATCGAAAATGATGGTTCCTGATGAATTCAATTTCAACAAAATCTGTTGTATCAAAAGTCAAAGAAATATGTTTGGCGAAGATATCATATGGCTCAGCAATATTACCATAATGACTTTAGAGAAAGCGTTCGTAAGTAACATTGAACGGTTCCTGACGATTTTAAATTGCGCCTTAGGTATGACGAATTTAAAAACTTGCTATTCCATTTTGGAAGAGCAAGTTGGGACGTGCATCTTGCTAATAATACAAAAGAACTCATATCAATCCTATGGAAAAATGGTTTGGAGACTTAGAAGAGATAAAGCAGGCTCACAAAGAAACCAATAAATTTTACTTTGCGAGTGCCCTTTCATCGAAAGGGCATTCGCTGTTTTATAGGTCAATAGTCCCAATCGAATTTGCGCACACCCAGTCATTGCACCGCTTAAACAACCGGAGCTTAAAGCAGGAAAACGGTCAAGGGCGGGGCAAGCCAAAAAACAAACAACCCTGCCCCGTTTATATACCCTTTACCGTTTTCCTGCGTGAGCTAATTTTGTGACCGCGGTGCTGTGACTAACCGATAACCCGCGCGCGGGGGAGGCAGGTGTGTATGAGGAACGAATGCACTCCTGTGCGACGGCGAGGCTGGCGGCGTAATGGAACCCGGAGCGAAGCGCGTGGTGTAATGAAGCCACCTGCCGCAGCTGCAAGGCCACTTTCCTCTGTCAAAAAAAATATCTATTTGTTATAGCATCAGTGCCCTTGTTCAACGCGACACCTGTTGGCCCTGGTATTTTTTCTTTCGTTTTTTCTTTTTCTGCATCTCGCTTTCCGGGACAATATTAGCACCACCTGTATATATTGGTTCCAGCATCACTTCCAGGAAACTTATCGTTGTTTTACCAACTGCCGAAAGCATACTGGCCGACGTTGCAAAAAGACCATCTGCTACACCCCGGGCAAGTTCATTAGCAACCGACCTGCTTTGATAATTACGCGAAGCTCCTTCGGCCAACACACCTAATTGTTCCCGCTGTGATAACTCGCCATTCTTCTGAACATTGGCATATGCCATCGTATCTTTAAGCTGCCTGTCAAATCCAAACAGGCTGTCAAAAAGAGATTCACCGCTCTGTTTAAATGCCACCCGGTCAAACTGCCCCATCTTTTTAGAATGCTCTGCATTTTTACCTCTTGAGGTATTCATCGGGCTAAGCTTGATCTTATTGGTTATATCCTTACGGCTTACGATAACCTGAACATGCATTTGCTCACCCTCTTTACGTTCGCCCCGCTGTTTCAAACCTTGTTTTACCTCCGGGTCGGTATAGCTGTAGTAACGGTAGTTTTCCAGCTTAGCGAACCATAACAAGTCTTCGTTATTATTCACACCATCCCGGTTAAAGTTTTTTGCGTAGGCATCCATCACCCTGACTGCAAAGCCTTTCATTTGTTCTTTAGCACCCTCCTCGCCATACTGTTCTTTCAGAAACCTGATCTCTTTCTGGCTCGGGCTGATATTGACCAGGAAGAACTTAGCATCGTCTTTGCCCAGCTTGGCAACATTATTATCGATACTGCGCATGACCTCATAAGGCTCGATCCTGATCTTCTGTCCGTTAAACCAGTATTCTGGTTCCTGCTTATGACCAATCCTGTTTTCTTTTTCCAGATAATTTACCAGTCCCGCACTGCTTCCTTTATTCGCCGCTTCTTTGCTGTCTGTAATATTGATAAACATATTGCCCCCTAACCCCCTACAAGGGAGCGTTAAAATACATGATTAAAGTAAACTGACCTGTGACCTGGTAACAGTTATCAGCTCATCTTTTTCCCTGGCCGATGTCATCATCCCGAAAGCCTCCCTGGATTTGATATAACCGTCAAGGATAAACAGGAACTGTTTTTTTAGGTGTTCCTTGCTCTTTTGGTTTTTCGAAATCGTTTCCATTAATGCATCTACTCCTGTTAACTTTTGCGCCAGGGCATGCTGATTATTTAACAAGTCTGTATTCGCCTTAAGAATTTGCGTATTAAAACGTTCGATGATTTTGGTTTGTGATACCGATACCCTGTCCATTTCCGTTTTGATTGGAATGAGCAGCATATTCTCCTGGTTTCGGATAAAACCGATATACTGCTGGTGGTTCTTCATCAGTGCATTTTTTAATAATTCATCATTCAGGTCCAGGGGATCTTTCTTGCTTTTATAAAAGTAATCGACCATCTGGATAAACACTTGCCGCTTTGTCCTGCCCAGTTTGAGGGCAATCTTTTCAAACTTCTGATCTACCGTAACCGGGTATCTCACTGATCTCACATTGATATCTTCCATGTTCATATTTTCAAACCAACCAAATAGCTGTCTATGCAGCTATGCCTTTATTCCTATATACAGGATACCGCCGAGTATCCTGTTTTCTTTTATTTCACAGGCGCAAACGCCCTAAAGTATCCCCGGAGGATACGTAAAACCCCCGTAGCGAAGCGTAGGGCAAGCAAAGTAGGGCTCTGCCCAACTTCCGCTTGCTCCCTCCGCTTTCGCGAAGCGACCACCGCTTTTCTTCCTGATTTGCGAAGCAAATCATTACCGGTGCAGCCAGGGGCTGCACCGGATTTTGTATATCCGGATAGCTGTCTATCCATATATCGGAATAACCAGTTATCCCGATATACAGTTATTGAGATAGCCCGATATTCAGCTATACCGATACAAAGTATCGGGCTAAACTTCCCAACCTGCAGGCCAGTAAACCTGGCTGCCGAGTTTGGGATGGTAAGACGGCTCATAGCGGATGTAACCATATTCATCGAGTTCTTTGATACACTTGTGATACGTTGCGATGGATGCGACCTTGGAAAACGCCATAAGCGCTTTCCGGGTCACATCAAACGGACTTACAAAACCATTCCGCTGCCAGCAAACAAACAAACCCGTGAACAAACTAAGATGAGTTGGCAGCAGCCGGTGGTCTTTTTCCATGCGCCTGACCATGCTTGCATAGCCAGCCAGCTCTTTAACAATATCCTTCTGCAATTTCATTAGCCTTCACCCTCCAGGATCTTGTTGATGTCTTCCAGTTTGTAATACATGATACTGCCTACTTTGGTAAAACGTAGTGTACCGTTAATCCTTAAGTTTTGAAGTGTGCCGGGTGAGATGCCCAATAGCTTTCTTACCTCCGCACTCTTCAGCCATTTCTTAGATTGCCCCTGTCCCGGCTGCACCAGTTGTTTGATCTCCTTCAATAACTCCCCTTTAAACTCCCTTAAATCCTCCTTAGTGATCAATTCAATTGCTGTCATAGTTGATATTTTTTTCGTGAATAATTCTTGCCCAAATTTGGGTAAGCCCTATTTTATTAATTGGGGACTTTAATAGGGTGACCCCAAATGTTTGTTTATTAAATCTCCTTTAGTTTCGCACGGTGATGCCCTCCTTTCTTATTAAACCTGTTCAGCGGAACAATAGAATGCCAGCCACTGAATACAATGATTCAAAAGTGAGGGCTAAAACAGCAAAATGAATGACCATTGGAGGCGTTTGGTCACGGATGAAAAGACAAAAGCCTATTTCTTAGGCTTTTGTATAATTTTGAAGAGTTTGTCTTTTTCGGCGATGATCGTGTATTTCGGAGGCGGGTTATCCTTATCGGCCGGGAAATAATTCTGGGCGGTGCCTATAGCAATAGGTTTATCTCCGTTTAAAAAATTCTTGGCGATCAATTTATACCAGGGACTTGCCGTTTGGCTGTTTACCAATTTATTATCGTTCGGCAACTTCAAATCCCTTATTTGATCGATCAGGTCAATGAACACCGGCAGACCATCCTTGCTGATGACGATCTTTTCACCGGCTTCATATTTAACGTAATCTCTAATCTGGTTCTCCAGTTCTTTGATTTTTGCTTCTAACTGGTCAATCTGTTTATTTTTATCAGCGATGACTGATTCCAAGGGCTGTGTTTTGTGCCACTGATCGATGCTTTTAAGGAATGTCAGAAATACTTCCAGCTTAGCTGTAAGAATCAATCCTTTGGCATAGGGGCTACCAGACGGCTTTAAGCCTTTATAGAATTTGATCCTGGTGGTTATGATGTCATAAACATGATCGAAAAAAGCTTCTTCCTGGCCAGCGTTCCCTTTCAGGTAATGATTTAATTGGTGATTGTAAAACGAAGGACATTCATCTTCCCCAATTTTATAGATCTTATCCACAAAGAAATTTAAACCAAAAATCCGGTCTGTAAATATTGGCCAGCCGATATCATAACGATGAGGAAATAGCTCAAATCGGCCACGGAATTTGAAGTAGGTGTCTGAAGTCATAAAACTACAATACGTTTTTAATAAACGAAATATTATAGACTTAGTTTATATGTCTGAAAAATTCAGACGTTACCTTCATAAATAAATGGTTCGAGCCCCGTCTCGGCCCCCTTCTAAAAAGCCTTTTTACAGCAGTAAAAGGGCTTTTTTTATGTCCTCAGGGCAGATTTTCGATAAAAAATAATGTTCGTCTTTTGAAAGCTGATGCGTTGTGTTTAAGACGAAAAACTGCCCAAATTGACGAAAATGTTTTACAAATGTTTTACAATGGATTTCGTCAGTATGGCTACAATTAACGAACTCATCCAACATTTAGTCTACCTACTAATACTGCATTTTTAAAGGGTTTTTAGCACATTTACCCATGATTATTACACGATGTATATGGATAAATATCTGTTAAGACAACTAAATAAATGTCGGTATATATATACCTTATCGTTTTAGGTATCCATTAACGGCCTCTTCTTCTTGTTTCAGTGTTTCCTAAATCTTCATCTTTCAGGTTATTGTTAAAAGCAATGATAATCCTTTCAACAATATCAGATACCAATGGCGCAACCAAATCTGCATGAGGCGCGGAATAGCCTGGTCACACCTTCCGGAATATCCAATCTATTTGCTATTCCGCAATTTAATAAACAATAATTCTAAATTTTTAGTTCGAGTCCTATTCGGCTAAATCCTTATAGTTAGTCGAACCTTAAAAAGTCAATAATTACCTATCATAGTTATTTGAGTTGCTTTGAGCATTTGTGAAATCATCTGATTTAAGCACGTAAATAAGGCGGCAAGATTATCTTTCCAGATATTCATCATCCTTTTGAAGTTCATTGCGGCGGCGGCCAGCATCACATTGATGTTATCTCCTTTGATTCCTTTGTAAAAGTTACGGCTTAGTCGGTGATCTGCTTTCAGGTGACCGATTTTAGGCTCAATGGCCGCTCTTTTGGTAAATCCTTTCTTCAATTTGGCTTTCCGGTAGTTCGATAGTTTGCTGCTGAAGGTTTTGGGTGTATGGATAGTGGTTCCAAGTACCTCTTTTCTTCCCCTGTAGCCGCGGTCAACAAAAGCTTCTTTGAGTTTATGGCAGGTAAGTCTTTGCTGTTGCTCCAGGGCGGCATCCAGCGTATGGCCATCGTAATCATTCCCGACTATGTTCAGCGCCCCTATGATCACACCGCTGTTTTGGGTAACGGTGATAGATACCTTACTGCCGAACTCATATTTTTTATGTTCTTTCCCTTTGCTGATGCATAGTACTTCCGGCTCATGAAGGCTATAAACCTTGTTCTTATCCTGTCGTTTTTGACGGAGTACCCGATCAAAGAGGTCCAGCTCTGTTTTGTAGCTTTCGGCCGGTAATTTTCTTTGTAACTCTCTTACCAGCGTGCCGGCTATCGTTTTTACTTTTTTATCAGCCTTGCGTGCCTTTGCACCATTTTTCGGATGGTTCCTGAACCGTTGATCAACACCCAGTTTCTTCAAGGTACGGGTATAGCTTTGGCGAAGTACTATACCTTCTTTTTCGGCTATACCTACACACTTTTTAATGATCCTCCGGTGCAGCTTGCTATCGGTAGGATAGGTAATATTCTTCTCCTGTACCGTGGTATCGATGCTGCCCTTATCTTCTTTACCTCCTTTGCCATTGACGCGGATGCTTTCCTTCAGGATCAGTTCCACGCCTTCGGCACCGATCCGGTTACGAAAATGCACCAATTCGGACGCTTCACAGGGATCTTTTGCTGTAAAGATTACCTCCCCGCTAAAGTATTGATAATAACCATTTTCAGCCCACTGCTCCACTACGCTTTCATCGCTCAGGTTGCGGATGTGCTTCAGCATCAGCAGCCCCACCATCAGCCGTATCGGCTTGGCCGGCCGGCCAAAGTCTTCCCGATAGTGTTTCCTAAATGCTTCTTCAAATAGCTTCCAATTTATCTGGTCAGCTAAAATGTATAGCGGATGTTTATTTGATAACTGTTCCTTTAAACCTGGTTGTAAAAAACTCAATTGACTAATGTTTATCGGCTTATTAAGCATAATTATTTGCAAGCTTTTGATAGCAATATCGGAAAAACCTGCAAATTATTATATCGTATTTTATCAACAATGTATTGAAAGTCAATTAGTTAAATTCTTTTTAAGGACTGACTAGTTAGGTTAAACCAGCCCTAATCGGACTAAAATCGAACCGCTTGGTAAAAGATTTACAAGTTTTCTCTCATATTTAACAACGGTTCGAGCCTAGGTTTGGGGAAGCTTTCAACCTAGCGTTGAGAAAAAATTAACTGACTCGAGATTGCCTCGTTATTACAGATCAGCAGCCAAGACATTCATAATTCGAATAATGCCTCAATGCGTATTAGTAAAATGTTTAGGCAGCAATAAGGATGTATCACCGGGCCGAGAAAGTAAAATACTTTTCTCATCGAGTGTTTGTTTCAATCTTTTATCTCCAATCGTATCCAGCAGTTCATTTTTCAAATAAAAAAAACGAACTGCATTGCCGGGTGATTGCCATTTAATTATTTTACAACTACAAGCTGCGTTTTGCGGCGTATTTATAATCTCCTCTATCCGTCCCCTTTTGCCTTGTTTGATGAAAAGTTCCCGTATACCGATGATCCTGTTTTTTTTTCCCTGATCAAAGTTCCAGGAAGCAGATATGACATCCACATAAGGCCTGCCTTCATCCAAACGCATCAATGATAGTTTAGGCGACTCGATGCTATCCCGGGCGTTAACGACGTGCGAATGAATGGAAACGAGCCAAGGTGCCTCAAACTGCATATAGCCTGCATGTTCGAAATTAGACCCGTAACGGATGAATTTGAAGTAACCATCCTGGTATTTCACATCCATGATATTAGAAACAATTTTATGGAATCGTCCGGCATCATACGTCCGGGCCTGCGGCGAGCCGGTATAGCACAGCCAAATTCCCTCCAGGCTGTCGATCTCGGCGCTTGAGGGCTGGTAGGGCAAAATGCTTAAATCACGGAAGAGCTTTTTTTCCTTTGAATTTTCTTCAGCCCAAAAAATCCCTCCAGCTAATAAAATAAAACAAAGCAGGATTACAATTGCCCGATATGTTTTAATCTTTTTGGACAGCAATAATATACTGCTCTTTATAGGAAGCACATCAACGATTGGCACTTCAACAGCTGCCGGCTCATCCACTAACCCTGCATCAACTGGTTTTTGTGCAAAACCCTTTCTACCCTGTCCATATAAATAAATGTAACAAGCATCAACCAAAAATGGGCGCGGGTTCGACACGATCCCATTAATAGCATCTTTTAGCTGACCGCCGGTTATGTCATATTTGCGGAATGGGTAAACGGCAGACGCATTGTTTTCACCCGGCGGATAATAATTATGGAAAAGCGTTTCACTGGTATTGGGAAGGCCGTTACTGATCTCGCTTAACATGCGCGCCAGGTCTTCATAATTCTTTCTGTTCGTATTTCGTTTAATACCCTGGCCGGTTGCTGCCTCGTATTTCAGCACTACCTTTGTCAGCAGGTATACAATTTCGTCCTTTCCCGTTTTGAGCTTCATATGATTTTTAGGCATTTCAGGTTTGCTCCCGGTTTCGGAAACGTTTCGGAAATCAAGCGATAAATTTATATACAATTCAGCAATCTAAAAAAAGATGGAATTGAAGATGTAAATATAGATTTGTCATTCCTGATAAAACCAATTATGATGAAAAGAAAAACAACATTTCTACTTATGTTGGCAATTTGCTTTTATAACATTTCTGCATTTTGCCAAAGTAACGATCCTATAAAAGCCGGTGAAGGTATTGCGGTCACTTCGACTGATAACGGAAAAGTCAGGGGCTATGTTCATAATGGAATTTTCACCTTTAAAGGAATCCCCTATGCGGAAGCTGACCGTTTTACGGCTCCACGCAAACCCAAAGCCTGGAATGACGAGCGGAGCTCAATGACCTACGGCCCGGTTTGCCCGACTGATCCGACAACGACTGTAAACGATGCATTTGAATTTGCTTTTAACCACGATCTGGGATATGCCAACGAGCATTGCCAGACATTGAATGTATGGACGCAAAAATTAAACGATGGTAGAAAACGCCCTGTGATGGTGTGGCTGCATGGCGGCGGCTTTACGGCCGGCTCGTCTATTGAATTGCCATCCTATGACGGGGAGAACCTGGCTAAGAAAGGGGACGTTGTACTTGTTTCAATAAATCACCGGTTGAATGTCCTGGGTTTCCTGGACCTCTCTGCTTATGGAGATAAATATAAAAACTCTGGAAATGCCGGTCTGGCTGATATCGTTGCGGCTTTGCAATGGGTGAAAGACAACATCGCGCAATTTGGCGGCGACCCGGATAACGTCACGATATTCGGGCAGTCGGGCGGCGGCGGAAAGGTGACCTGTATGATGAATACGCCGAAGGCAAAAGGGCTATTTAACAAAGCCATCGTAGAAAGCGGCAGTTATATCACTTCCTTTACGGATAAATCCATTTCGCAACGGGTTGCGGCAGCTTTGCTGGATGAATTACATTTACAGGCATCCCAGGTTGACTCTTTGCAAAAAATACCCTATTATCAATTGAATGCTGCCGGCAACAGGGCGCTAAGAAAAGTAGGAGGAGCGTTGAGAAAAGAAGGAAAACCGGCAAACGTGGGCTGGAACGCGGTACTGGATAGCGATATGTTCCCTAATCAGCCGACCGATCAGGCCGCCATGGACCTTTCAAAAAATATACCGCTACTGGTGGGTACCACTAAAAATGAGTTTGCAGCTTTCGCGCCGACCCCAAAGGGCCAGACCATAGAAGATGTGAAAGTTATTTTACAGAAAAAATATGGCGACCAGACCGACGCTTATATGGCTGCGGTGAAGCAAGCTTACCCAAATACCAGCAAACCGTTTGAATACAATGATATCGAATTCGGTTTTCGCTCATTAGCCATCAAACAAGCCGATCAAAAATCCGGGTTAAGTGGTGCGGCACCGGTTTACATGTACCTGTTTACCTGGCAGTCTCCGGTAAACGATGGCAGGTACAAAGCGATGCATTGCATGGATATCGCTTTTCAGTTTGATAATATACGCCGCTGCGAGGAAATGACAGGCGGTGGCAAGGATGCCTTTGCACTTGCCTCGAAAATAAGCAGTGCCTGGATCAGTTTTGCCCGGAGTGGTAATCCCAATACGCCAGGTTTGCCAAAATGGCCCGCCTATACGTCTGCAAATGGCGCGACGATGATCCTGGATAACAAATGTGAAATGCGTGATCACCCGGATGCCGAACTGCTTAAAATAGTCAACGCTCCAAAAAAACAATAAAAAGTATTAACGATGAGAAGACTCTGCTATGTTTTTGCGCTCGCCATGCTTTGCAGCCCCTTATGCTATGCTTCAAAGGTGGATACCGTTGAGATACCGAGCGCGGCCATGAATAAAACCTACAAGGCTGCTATCGCGTTCCCGGATAGTTATTACAAAGCAAAAAAGAATTTCCCGGTACTTTACTTGTTGCACGGCGGCTTTGGGCATTTCAACGACTGGCTGAACAAAACGCCTGATAAAATGCTGGTGCGTAACCTGGCCGACCAATACAATATGATTATTGTAATGCCAGAAGGAGAAATATTCAGTTATTATATCGATAGCCCGGTTGATCCAAACAGCAAATTTGAAACCTATATTATAAAAGAGGTCATACCGTTTATCGATAGCAAGTACCGCACTATGAAAGATAAAAAAGGCCGGGTGATCACGGGCCTGTCGATGGGCGGCTATGGTTCGCTTTACCTTTCTACAAGCCATCCCGATTTGTTCGCGGCTGCCGGCAGCATGAGCGGGGCGCTCGACCCGAATATGACCACCTGGAACCTGACCCCGGAACGGTTTAATGGTCTTACAAAGTTTCTGGATAAAATAATGGGGCCGATGACGCCGGATAGTTACCTGCCTTATTCTGTGGTAAATATGGCTGATCAAATCAGAAAAAACGGATTGCCCATCGTAATGGATATCGGGGTAGAGGATTTTCTGCTTGAACCCAACCGCGAATTGCACCGGCGCCTGGTATATAACCATACCCTGCATGACTATACAGAACGACCGGGCGGCCATACCTGGGAATTCTGGCAGGATGCCTTGCCTTACCAGGTTTTGTATTTTAGTAAACGCTTAAAGGCCAATGGCGTAATGCTCTAATCCATGTTATCACTGTTCGGCTTTTTGACTATCTGCGTCTTTTTGGGATTGATCCTGACGAAGCGATTATCTGTGTTGCTTTCTTTAATCCTGGTACCGGTTTTATTTGCATTGATCGGTGGCTTTGGGGCGAAAGAGACAGGTGAAATGGTACTGGGCGGGATCAAACAGGTAGCACCAACAGGCATCCTGTTGGTTTTTGCCGTATTATACTTTAGCCTGATGATCGATGCTGGGTTATTTGACCCGGTGATCAGGGGCATTATTAACCTTGCCAAAGGCGATCCGTTGAAAATTACCCTGGGAACCGCTATTTTGGCTATGCTAGTTCACCTGGATGGAGACGGTACGGCCACTTTTATGATCACCATCACTGCTTTATTCCCTATTTACAAAAAGTTGGGAATGAATAAGCTGATACTCCCCTGCATCGTCGCGCTCAGTGCGGGCGTTATGCATTTGGTGCCCTGGTCGGGCACTGTAGCCAGGGCTTTAAATGTGATGAAAACCGACCCTGCACATTTGATAATTCCGATTCTGCCGTCCATGATCGGAGGGATACTTTGGGTGTTATTTGTGGCATTTTGGCTTGGCAAAAAAGAGCGTAAGCGTTTAGGCGTTGTTCAGCTGGATTATAATCACCAACAGGAACTTTCTGATGAACAAAAAGAAAGCCGCCGTCCGGCTTTGTTCTGGTTCAACGCGGTTCTGACCATTATTTTGATCGCAGCGCTTATTTTGTCGCTGGCGCCCCCATCGGCTTTATTCATTATCGGTTTTGCCGTAGCGATACTGGTTAACTATCCCTCGCAGGCCGAACAAAGAAAAAGGATACAGGCACATGCAGCCAACGTGTTTTCGGTTTCTATCATCGTTTTTGCAGCCGGGGTATTTTCCGGTATACTCACCGGAACCAAAATGATCGACGCTATGGCATTATCGATGGTTTCCATCATTCCCAAAGAGCATGCGGGTTATTTGCCGGCATTGGTCGGCGTCACCAGTATGCCATTGAGTTTGGTTTTTACCCCCGATGCCTATTATTTTGGCGTAATCCCGGTTTTAAAAACCGCGGCTACCCATTATGGCATAAATTCCATAGAAATTGGCCGGGCGGCAATTTTAGGGCAGATGACAACAGGTTTCCCGTTAAGTCCATTGACTGCCTCAACATTTGTTTTGGTAGGATTGTCGGAAGTTGAATTGTCGGATCACCAGAAATTCACTTTTAAATGGGCTTTCGGTACCACTATAATCATGACAATAATAGCAATAGCATTTGGGGCGATAAGCATATTATAAATGAAACAGAGAGATAAAGTCCGTATTGGTTGTGGTGCAGGTTTTTCGGGGGACCGGCTCGAACCCGCCGTGATTTTAGCCGAAAAGGGTGATTTGGATTACCTGGTGCTGGAGTGCCTGGCCGAGCGTACCATCGCGTTAGCTCAAAAAAGGAAAGCGACAGACCCGGCGCAAGGGTATGATCCGCTGCTGGAACGACGCATAACGTTGCTGTTGCCCTTGCTTAAAAAAAATAAAATCCGCCTCATCACCAATATGGGGGCGGCAAATCCGGTCGCGGCAGCAGGGAAAATTATTGAAATAGCAAAAAGACAAGGCATCTCCATCAAAGTAGCGGCAGTTACTGGTGATGATGTTTTGAAATCTATCAGCGGCGATGAGATCGCTATGGAAACAGGTAAGCCTATTTCCGAGTCAGGACAAGTCATTTCAGCCAATGCCTATTTAGGTGCGGATGCTATTTTACCGGCGCTGGAAACAGGCGCCGATATTATCATAACCGGGCGTGTTGCCGATCCATCGTTATTTGTCGCGCCACTGGTACATGAGTTCGGCTGGTCTTTGGATGATGTGGATATAATTGCCAAAGCAACGGTGACCGGGCACCTGATGGAATGTGCGGGGCAAATTACAGGTGGTTATTTTGCCGATCCGGTTAAAAAGCCAATCGAGAATATGAGTACATTGGGTCATCCTTTTGCAGATGTTTGGCCGGACGGCAGTGCAACTATAAGCAAAGTAAATGAGACGGGAGGCAATATAACCTTAGCGACTGTTAAAGAACAACTGTTGTATGAAGTAACAAATCCTCATCAATACCTGACGCCTGACGTATCAGCAGATTTCACCACGGTATTCTTGAAACAGGATGGAAAAAATCGTATTAAGGTAACCGGCGGCAGCGGCAATAAAAAGCCATCCACCTTGAAAGTCAGCATTGGGTACAAGGCAGGCTTTACCGGCGAAGGGGAGATCACTTATGCGGGGGCAGGAGCACGAGAAAGGGCGCATTTAGCAGGTGAAATTATTCAGCAACGATTAAAAAGCCAATTTCCTGATTTAAGGACCGACTATATCGGCCATACATCGGTTCATCCTTCTTCGCTTGCAAATGACTGTCAGCCTTATGAAGTACGTTTGCGAGTAGCCGGAAAGGGTGCCACAGCTGATCAGGCAGCGATTATAGGTGAAGAAGTGGAAGCGCTTTATACCAATGGGCCGGCGGGTGGTGGCGGGGTGCGAAAATACGTAAATGAGGTGATCGGTATAGTGTCGGTACTGATCGACAGGAACAAAATAAAACCATCGGTAATTGTGAAAAGTTATGGGCATTAAACTTTATGAGATAGCTCACAGCCGAGCAGGTGATAAAGGCAATACCTTGATTTTATCGCTGATACCTTATGAAGAAAAGGATTATGAACTGCTGCGCAATTTGATAACTGTCGATAAAGTAAAAGAACATTTCAAAGAGATCATACATGGAGAAATTGTTCGGTATGAGCTGCCCAATATTTCAGCCCTGCAGTTTGTATGCCTGCAGGCTTTGGCAGGTGGGGTTACTACTTCCTTAGTGATGGATACCCACGGCAAAACCTTAAGTTATGCACTGCTGGAGATGAATCTTGAGTTGCCGGAAATTACCTGATATTAGCTTTAAAACACCAACGCCACCCCGCTTTTTAGTCCTTCCTGATAATGTTCCTTATCAAACTTGTAAAGGAAAGGCGACCGATGCCTTCCTATTTTGCGGGTTTCGTCTAATTTGGTAATGATTTTAGTCAGCAACAGTTTTTTGGTGAAGTTACGGTCATCAAGTGATTTACCCAATATGGTTTCATAAAGGCTGTGGATCTCGGGTAAGGTGAATTTCTCCGGTAATAACTCGTAGCCGATTGGAAAGTGGGCGATGTGCAAGCGCAAAGCAGATAATGCTTCATTGATGATATGCGCGTGATCAAACATCATGGGCGGCAGTTCATTAACAGGCCACCATCTGGAATCTGCCTCCAGTTCGCCTTTCGTGGATTCTACTTTCGAAAACTCGGTAAGCGTGTAGAACGCTACGGAAACAAAATAGTCAAAGATCCATGAATCCGCCGGGAGCTCAAAACCTGTTATTTTCCCTATACGTTGGGGTGTAAAGCCATCATCGATTACACGCTGAGGGTTCCCGAATGAGCCGAATTGCTTCAGGTAAAGACCTTTGATACCAGTGCGGTCAAAAGCAATTCTGCTGGCGGCATCTTCGATGGACTCTGTTTTTTTGATGTATCCACCTGTCACTGTCCATTTTTCTAAGGTGTAAGGTTGTTGCAGCAATACTTTCAATTCTTTTTCGTGATACCCAAAAATTACATTGTCTACAGCTACGTTCCTGAGGAATTGGTCGGAATATTCGGAGAAACTGGCGAAGCCTGGCGGTATAATCATGATTCAAATTTGCTTTCCAAAGATACAAAAATTATTAATTCCGTTAAAAATACGGAATTAATTTGGATATGTGAAAGCGCCACCATATCTTTATTCCGTTTTTAATACGGAATTAAAATTATGAAAAGCATCCAATTCTTTTTTATCTTACTTGTCTTGCTTTTGTCAGTTGGAATTACCCACGCTCAGGACAGTAGTGAGATATCATTTGACAACAATTGGCGTTTCAGAAAAGACACCTTAAATGGTGCACAAAATCCGGCGTTTAACGATTCGGGTTGGCGTATTTTAAACTTGCCGCACGACTGGAGTATTGAAGATCTCCCAAATCAAAAAGAAGGTGAAGTTCAGGGACCTTTTACCAAAACATCTGTGGGCAAAGCCGCGACAGGATTTACCGAAGGTGGGACCGGCTGGTATCGTAAAACTTTTACTTTAAACAATAATTACAAAGGAAAAAAAACATACATCCTGTTTGACGGCGTCTACATGGATGCTGACGTCTGGATCAACGGGCACCATTTAGGCAATCATCCTTACGGCTATACGTCATTTTCTTATGATCTCACTAATTATTTAACAACCAATGGCAAATCAAATGTAATTGCCGTACGGGCTAAGAATTTAGGTAAGAACAGCCGCTGGTATTCAGGCTCCGGTATTTATCGCCACGTCTGGTTGTTGGCTGTCAATCCAATCCATACGAAACTTTGGGGGAATTATATCACGACACCCGAAGTCTCAAAGGATAAGGCAACAGTAAAAGTTCAAACTTCGATAGAAAACAAGTCATTAAACCAAAAGACAGTAATTGTAAAACTCGATCTGCTTAATCCTTCAGGCCAGGTTGTGGCTTCACGAAAAATGCCGCTGACTGTCCCTGCTGATAGCAGCGCTGACTTAACTCAAAAGTTATCCGTAACTAATCCGGGTTTATGGGATTTAGATCACCCAATACTATATAAGGCCAGGGTTACGCTGATTGATGGCAGCCAAACCATCGATCAGACAATCACGCCCTTTGGCATTCGCAGCCTGCAATTTGATGGGCAAAAGGGCCTCCTGCTTAACGGACAAGTGATAAAATTGAAAGGCGGATGCATTCATCATGATCTCGGCCCTTTGGGGGCAGCGAGTTTTGACCGGGCTGAAGAACGAAAAGTGGAACTGATCAAAAAGGCGGGTTATAATGCATTGCGCATGAGCCACAATCCCCCTTCGCCGGGTTTGCTCAATGCCTGTGATCGCCTGGGAATGCTGGTTCTCGACGAGGCATTTGATATGTGGGAACTGCCTAAAAACCCTCAGGACTATCATCTTTATTTTAAAGATTGGTGGCAAAGAGATTTAACCTCAATGGTTTTGAAGGACAGGAACCACCCATCAGTGATCATGTGGAGCATAGGTAATGAAATTTACGAAGCCCCTGACTCATCGGGCATTCAAAATGCAATGCGACTTTCAAATGAAGTCAGAAGACTTGATCCAACAAGGCCAGTTACTGATGCCATCGTTTTCCTACCACCCTACACCAAAAAACCGTGGAAGGATTATGAGGCGCACGTAGCCAATCTCGATGTTGATGGCTACAATTACTTCCTTGACCAATCTGTTTATTTTCAAAGGGACAGCGTGACCCTCCACAGGTTCGAGACCGAACGGGCCAAACACCCCAATAAGTTGTATATGTCAACAGAATATCTTCCAAATGCAGCATTGGAAAACTGGGATGCGACTGAAAAATATCCCTGGTTCTTGGGCGGGTTTTGCTGGACGGCTATGGATTATATAGGTGAGGCCGGAATAGGTAAATCGATATTGGTTCCTGAATCTCAAAAGCTATCAAAGGGTCTGATGGGTATGGGCTTGTTCTACCGCAACAATTGGCCGGTATTTAACGCCTACTGCGGCGATCTTGACCTGATTGGCGACCGCAAAGCGGAATCCTATTATAAGAATGTAGTATGGCGCAACAGCCCGATAGAAGTCCTGGTGCGCCGTCCGATTCCTGAGGGACAGAAGGAAGTGATCGCTACCTGGGGAATGCCGGACGAAATCAAATCATGGACCTGGCCCGGCCAGGAGGGCAAGAAAATGCAGGTTGACGTATATACGCGTAGCAAAAATGTGAAGCTGGAACTCAACGGAAAAGTGATAGCCGAGCAGACTGTTCCTGAAGGATCGATTACAGCGACGTTCCAGGTCGAGTACCAGCCCGGAACATTGGTAGCTAAAAGTTATGACAACGGAAAGGAAGCCGGTTCAAGCGTATTATCGACCACTGGCAAACCTACTGCGATCCGGCTTATTGCTGATCGTAAAATAATAAAGTCAAATCATAACGACCTTTCATTTATAAGTGTCCAGATTGTTGACAGCAAAGGCAATGTTGTTCCTTCAGTTGATGACACAGAAATCAATTTTAAACTTTCAGGCAATGCGACGATTGCTGCTGTTGGGAATGGTAACCCATCGGATATGTCCAGTTTTCAGCAGCCGCATAAAAAGGCTTACCAGGGCAGAGCGCAGGTGATCCTTAAGTCATCATCGAAACGAGGCCTTGCGACTTTAACAGCCTCGGCTCCAGGACTAAAAGAAAATACTATTCAAATAAAAATCAATTAAACATAAAAAATAAAAGATCATGAAAAAATTAAGCTTCGTTTTTACAGTAATCATCGGACTATTTATCTCCGTAAATGTTAACGCTCAAACTAAACCGGATTATTATCCGGGCAAGTGGAATGTCCTTGTGATGGGCACCCCTAACGGCGATTCTAAAATGACTTTCATTCTCGAAAGGAAGGATGGTAAGTTAACCGGAGCTGTACAGGATTCAGCAGGTAAGGAAATAACTAAAATTACTTCTATAGAAGAGAAAGATAAAACCGCAACCTTAGCATTTACGGTCCAAAGTTATGATGTTACACTTTCGCTTGATCCGGTAGATGACGACCATGTAAAAGGCAGCCTGATGGGCATGTTTGATGCTAAAGGAGTACGTGTAAAGGAAAATAAATAACCTGAATAATTTAACCATATTCCTAAGTAGTTACCATGAAGACTGTCCAGTTTCGTCAAGTTATTGCCGTTGCCTTTTTGTTGGTTGGCCATACCGCATTTTCACAGGAAAAGTTACCCCAACTGGGTCATGCCCCGGTTAGTGAGATCATTAAGTTAATGACACTTGAGGAAAAAGCGTCTGTAGTCGCCGGAACCGGCATGCGCTTCCAGGGCCATGGCGCTGTCATTGGAGAAGCAGACGGACGTGTGCCGGGCGCTGCCGGAAATACCATGAGCATTAATCGTTTCGGCATTCCGGGTACGGTTCTTTCTGACGGGCCCGCCGGGGTACGTATCGATCCTTTTCGCAAAGGTGATAGTACGAAATCTTATTATGCTACGGCATGGCCGGTTGGCACCTTACTGGCTTCTTCATGGGACACGGCTTTGGTTAAAAAGGTTGGCGTAGGATTTGGTAATGAAATTAAAGAGTATGGCGTAGATGTGATCCTGGCACCAGGTATGAACATTCAGCGCAACCCATTGAATGGCCGCAACTTCGAGTATTTTTCGGAGGACCCCTATGTTTCCGGATATATGGCTGCGGCTATGGTAAATGGCATCCAATCAAATGGGGTAGGCACCTCTATAAAGCATTTCGCAGCTAACAACCAGGAGAGCAACCGTAATGCGGTAAATGCAATCATCAGTGAGCGGGCGCTTAGGGAATTATACTTGCGCAGTTTTGAGATCGCTGTTAAGCGGTCGCAGCCTATGACGGTAATGAGTTCCTATAATAAGATCAATGGAACGTATACTTCCGAAAGCTATGACTTACTGACAAAGATACTGCGTGAAGAATGGGGATTTAAAGGTATGGTAATGACGGACTGGTTCGGTGGTAAAGATCCTGTTGCTCAAATGAAAGCCGGAAATGATTTACTTGAACCGGGTACTCCGAGGCAGCAACAAGCAATAATTGACGCCGTAAAAAATGGAACTTTAGAGGTCAAAGTGCTCGATCAAAATGTGGAGCGGGTATTATTGTACATCCTTAAAACTCCTTCGTTCAGAAAATATCAATATGCTAACACACCCAATCTTAAGTCACACGCAACCTTATCCAGGAGTGCGGCAGCGGACGGCATGGTACTATTAAAAAATGACAATTCCGCTCTTCCGCTAAACAAAAGCCAAAAAGTGGCATTATTTGGTATCGGATCTTACAAACCGGTGATTGGTGGAACAGGAAGCGGAGCCGTTGTGGTAGCTTACACTGTTGCTCTTGAAAAAGGCCTTTCCCAAATCGGCTATGTGCCCGATACGGCTTTGAAAACAATTTACGTTACCCAGATCAAAGCTGACCTGAAAACGCACCCCGAAAAAAACATGGTATTAGGTAGTCCGCATTTGGTGCCGGAGCCTGAATTAAGAGCGACAGATATCAGCTCAGCAGCAGACCAGGATGATATCGGTATTTTTACCATAAGGCGGAACGCCGGTGAAGGTGCTGACCGAAAAGTGGAAGATTTTTATCTTTCAGAAGCCGAGAAAACACAACTAAAAGCTGTGGCTGATGCTTTCCACGCCAAAGGGAAAAAACTAATAGTTGTATTGAATATTGGCGGCGCTATAGAAATGGAAAGCTGGAACAAAAATGTTGATGCCATTTTATTAGCCTGGCAACCCGGACTGGAAGCAGGAAACGCTATTGCCGATGTTTTGAGCGGAGGGGTTGATCCATCAGGTAAGCTGGCAACAACGTTCCCGGTTAAATATGAAGATGAGCCATCTGCAAAAAGTTTTCCGGGTACACCCGCTAACCGCCCGGCTGAAAGTATATACGACGAAGGAATATATGTAGGCTACCGGTATTTTAATACGTTCAGCGTAAAGACCTCGTATCCGTTTGGCTATGGCCTAAGCTATACCAGATTTGCCTACAGTAATCTAAAATTGAGTGCGGCTACCTTCAGCAAAAAACTAACTGCAACAGTTACTGTCATCAATTCCGGAAAAGTTGCAGGTAAAGAGGTTGTGCAACTTTATTTAAGCGCCCCGAATAAAACATTGGACAAACCTTCAGAGGAATTGAAGGGATTTGGCAAAACAAGGTTACTTCAGCCTGGTGCATCACAAACACTCACTTTTACAATTGATCCTAAAAATCTTGCTTCTTTTAATACTGAAAAGTCAAGCTGGATAGCTGATGCCGGAAAGTATACCGTAAAGATCGGGGCTTCGAGCGAGGATATCAGAATGACTAAGCCATTTGTATTAGCTAAAATGCTGATCGTTGAAAAGGATCATAAAGCAATTGTTCCACAGGTCAGCATCAATGAATTAAAAAAACTGACGAAATGATACCATCAAAAAAATTATCACCCCATATCCTCTTGCTTTTATGCGTCTGCGGATTTTCGTTATCAGTTCGGGGACAGCAATTGACAGAGTTGCCACAGTTAGGAAAGTCTTCTGTAAAGGAAGTGATTGCCGCTATGACGCTTGAGGAAAAAGCCTCGTTGGTTGTGGGTGGAGGGCTCAATATCCCTCCTGCGATGAGGAAGAATAAAATGTTTGCTGGCATGGTTGCACAGCCGGGTACTTTAGCAGCAAATACGGTTAATCCTGTACCAGGTACTGCCGGAAACACGATTGCGATACCAAGGCTGGGCATACCCTGTATTGTGGTAAACGATGGCCCGGCAGGCTTACGCATGATAGGGGGCTTTGGAGGGCAGAAGTATAAATGCACGGCGTTCCCGGTGGGAACGCTGTTAGCATCAAGTTGGGATAAAGACCTGATTTTTAAGACCGGGCAAGCGTATGGCAATGACGTATTGGAATATGGGGTGGATATATTGCTCGCCCCTGGTATGAACATACAGCGAAATCCGTTATGCGGCAGGAATTTCGAATACTATTCTGAAGACCCATTGTTGTCAGGCACCATAGCTGCAGCCATGGTAAACGGTATTCAATCGCAGGGTGTAGGCGTATCAATAAAACATTTTGCCGCAAATAACCAGGAGACAGACCGTCAAACGGTAAATACGATTGCAAGCCAACGGGCACTTCGCGAGATATATCTTGAAGGTTTCAGGGTCGCATCCAGGGAATCACACCCATGGACCGTCATGTCCTCCTACAATTTACTAAACGGGAAATACACATCCGAAAACTACGATCTGCTAACTACAGTATTAAGAAAAGAATGGGGTTACCGCGGGCTTGTGATGAGCGATTGGGGTGCCGGAAAAGACGCGGTTGCACAGATGAAAGCAGGCAACGATCTGCTGATGCCCGGCCCTAACCAGGTTAGCACCATAATACAAGCTGTTCAAGATGGCAAATTGGATGAGAAGGTGCTCGACAGAAATGTGGAAGATATCCTCAACCTTATTCTCAAAACTCCCCGTTTCAAAAATTACAAGTATTCAAATAAGCCTAATACAGTAGCAAATGCTGCAATGTCGCGAGAGGCAGCTACCGAGGGAATGATCTTATTGAAAAACACCGATAGCGCGCTTCCGTTTACCAAAAAAACAAAAAGTGTTGCACTGTTTGGCAACACCTCCTATCAGGCTTATTTAGGCGGTTCAGGAAGCGGCTATGTTGCCGTAGCTTATTCCGTAAACTTGATAGACGGTTTGAAGAACGCTGGTTATGTAACCGACGAACCCCTGAAAGAAAAATACAAGACCTATATGGCGGAAAATGCTCCCAAAGGCGGCGATATGATCGCGAACATAATGGGTGGCAAAAAACGTGCGCCTGAGATGCCTGTAACAGACTCGCTGGCTGAAGAAATGGCTGGGAAATATGATATAGCGATTTTTACAGTTGGGCGCAACTCGGGAGAGGGTGAAGACAGAAATCTGGATAACGATTTTAATCTTTCGAGTGCGGAAATAGCTTCAATAAACACTATTTGCAAGGCATTTCATGCGAAAGGGAAAAAGGTTGTTGTAGTCCTCAATATCGGCGGGGTTATAGAAACAGCCAGTTGGAAAAGCAACCCTGACGCCATATTGCTCGCCTGGCAGCCGGGTCTTGAAGCGGGAAATGCTATAACAGATTTACTCAGTGGTAAAGTAAATCCTTCCGGTAAGCTGGCGCAAACGTTTCCGGTATCTTATGCCGATGTTCCATCGGTGAAGAACTTTCCCGGTATTGAAGTAAAAGATGATTCGACCGTAAAAAGAAAAGTGGTTTATGAAGAAGGTATTTATGTAGGTTATCGCTATTATAACACCTTTAAGGTGAAACCTGCCTATGAATTTGGCTATGGTTTATCTTATACCAATTTTACCTATAGCAACCTCAAATTGAGTTCAACTTCATTCGCCGGCAAGATCGCGATAAGTGTTGACGTAAAAAATACAGGAAAAGTTGCCGGAAAAGAAGTTGTACAGGTTTACCTGAAAGCACCCAAAGGAGATCTGGATAAACCTGCGGAAGAATTGAAGGCGTTTGCTAAAACCGGATTATTAAAACCAGGCGAATCGCAGACACTCAATTTTACTATCAATGCAAAAGACCTTGCGTCGTTCAACACAGACCAATCAGCCTGGGTCGCGGACCCAGGACGATATGAAGTAAAGATTGGCGCTTCCAGCGAGGATATTAAACAAACCACTTCGTTTACATTGAATAGAAGAACGATCGTTGAAAAAGTTAGCAATGTGCTGATGCTTCCACTGGCCGTTTCTGAACTTAAAAGCAAAAACCAGAAATAACGAAAATGAAAGCTGAGAACTTGTCGGGCACGAATGTAAGAGTGACTGTAGTATTTCCAGGCGGTGTTAGCACCAATATCCTATCCAATTCGGGCCTTGTAGACCGACTGCCCTCTTCCGCAGAAGGGGCACGGAAGATTCTTTCTGCCGATAAGGCAGCGGCGATGATTATCGCGGGGATGGAGCAAAACCGTTACCGGGTGTTGGTGGGCAAGGATGCTAAAATGTTGGACCTCCTTTATCGCTTGAACCCTGCGTATGCGGCAGGACTGATCGCAAAGAAAATGGGGGCATTACTTTTTTGAAAATAAAGATAATTCATATGCGATCATGGATACAAAGAACCGGTGTTTACCGGATATGACCATTAATTAAACTTATAAACTCAATACAAAATCGTAAGTTTAAGCATTGTTAGTTCAAAGTTGAACAAAGAAAGCAAATGGGGAAAACATTGAAAAAAACTACTCAGAAAATAAATACTACGATCATTTGCAAAAATTGCGGTTGCCAGGTATCGGGCGATTTTTGTAGTAGTTGTGGACAACGGGCAGACACCCAGAGACTGAACATGCATTTTATTTTGCATGAGCTGCAACATGGACTGATTCATTTTGACAAAGGGGTTTTGTACACTGCTAAGCAACTTCTGACAAGACCCGGTCACACTATCCGCGATTTTTTGGAAGGAAAAAGAGTCAGGCATTTTCAGCCACTATCCTTTGCTATTGTACTTGCCACTTTTTATGGATTACTCTGGCATTACTTAATTTTCGACCGGCTTCACGCGAGTCTAATTGACCCCAGAAACGACATAACCAGGGCTTCCGGAAAAATCATTACCTGGATAACTGAGCATTTTGCTTTTGACGGTCTGATCCTGATCATAACCAGCACCATGGTTTCTTATGTCATTTTTAAAAAACGGAAATATAATCTTGCAGAACACCTCGTTTTGAATACATACTTAATGGGATTGTTTTTAATTGTTAGCCTGCTCGTTTTTCCCATTGTATATATTTTCGGTAACGCATTAACTCTCCAATATGGCATAGTCCAACAGGGTTTTCTACTCGTTTTAATGTGCTGGTGTTATTCCCAGTTCTTCAACAATACTTCGAAAGCTAAAATAATCGGCCTCACTTTAGGTGCCTTTTTTATTATTTCGCTTCTAAATCTGGCTATTGGATATTTTGCCGGTTGGATTGTGACGCAATTTTAGAGGCAGAAATAAAAAATGAAGTATTACAAAACCAGCGATAAAAGATTTATAAAAATGGCTTCAATATTCATTCGGTTTTGTGGCAAAGTGGATCCAATGGGAATTGATCTCTGAACTTCATTTTAGACTCCTGCCAAAATCTGCAAACTAGTAATTAAATGATTCGGGTTTAATCGTGCTGCGGCTCGTGTTTTGTCAGGCGAACGTTAACCGTTTTGAACTTTATCACGACTCTACTGTAATTAAAAAGGCTGTACTGCGTTTTCGTAAGGCTCTGATAATAGCGCTTGAGAAATTTTTTTGTTATTGACGTAGTTTTCGCGTTGGTTCGAATTTGCCCCATGACCGTACTCAAATTCGAGCAATTTTTTTCAAGTCAGCAATAAAGTTATTTGAAAATAAACCTATGACCGACCCGGTTTTTTAAAAAGTCTTTTTACTATGGTAAAAGGCTTTTTTATGCTCTCATGGCAGGTTTGTCGATAAAAATACTACACATCAAGCAGAGTTTTTATGAAAGCCAGGCTCATCTGACCAGCACAAGTCATTCAATCCATCAATATCTAATAAAAAATCTCTAACACCTCATTTGAAACAGGGGTATTAGAGATTTTTGGCAGTTTTGTGAAATAACTTAATTGATTTCTTTGTGTTTTACTTATATTTTCACAAACGCCCATTGCTGGTTTTTGCCTCCAAAGTAATCAAATTGGTCGGCCACACTACCATTTCTGAATGGAACTGCCGCATTATTTCCTAACCCAACTTCGAGGGCTTTTCCGCTATTTACGTTTATGATTTTATAGAATCCATCGTAGGTGGGCTGAATTAACCAGTTTTGATTGGGATTGCCAGTACCTGTATAATCCCAAATATCCACGGGACTGCTGTTAGCGCCAGACCAACCCCATACCTCCAAACACCTACCGCTAATGTGCATGGGGGTTAACAGGTAGCTGCCATTTGCCGCAGCCTGCACTTTAAATTGCTGATTTGCTCCGCCATTATAATCCCATTGATCTGCCAGCGACCCATTAGCACTTAACCAGCCACCTATCTCTAAAGGCTTAAAACTATACCTATTGATGATTTGGTACACACCACCAGCCTGAAATGTTTGAGTTGAGTTAGTTTGTGTCCCTTGTACAAGGGCCGCTAATTCACGTTGATCTTGTACCGCGTAAGTTGACCTGTTGATGAGATGCCCAACGTCCCAAAGAAATGGGTGTAAACCGTTCGCCAAAGCCTGATGCACATTGTAATTATACCAATATGCTTTGGAAGCAAGATTGAAATTTAAAGAGTCGCCCGTAAGGGGTCGCTCCATTACTGCAAATTCGCCCATTATTACCGGGATGCCTTTGCTTGTAAACTTTCTCTGCATCCTTTGGTATTCTCCGCTAATATACGATTCCTCACCCCAGGTCGGATTGTTCGCAACATCGAAAGTGGTGTGATATCCCGAGCCCCAATAGAAAAACCTGTTACCATATGATGCGTCTTTGTCCAACAAAGTGAAGTTCCAGGGAGTGTAGTTATGGATTTCCACCATCAAACGACTGGATGCCGGATCAGTTGGCATGGTGTTCATCAGACTGTCTGTATAAATCATATCACCTCCCTTGGGACCCTGGATTACCAGCGTCCTGTAACTGTTGTGTCCGCCGGTTGACCTCACCGCGTTGATAAAAGTTTGATGATAAGAGAGCAGAACTCTCATCCCTGTAGTATCCGTTGCGTTAGGCTCATTCGCGCTGGCAAAAAGCAGGTGTTGATCAAAACCACGCATTTGTGTTGCAATTTGTTCCCAAAGTGCTTTTTGTTTGGCATTAACGGCGGCCTGCGCGGCGGTTGTGCAATTAAGTTCCAACCATCCGCCGTCCCAATGTATATTTAATATCGCATACATCCCATCGTTAATGCAGTATTGCACAACCTGCTGCACACGGGCAAGCCAGGCTGGGTCTATTTTTGCAGTTGTTGAATCTGGTACATGCGACCAATTCCAATTGCAGGGAATCCTTATGGCGTTAAACCCCATTCGTTTATAGCCGTCGATGAGTGCCTGGGTAATATTGGGTTGTCCCCACCCGTTTTCGTTATATTGGGCTTCCAGTGTGTTGCCAATATTGATACCTAAGGTCATATTTGCAGCGATTTGAGGTGCGGTACTGGTCATCCCTGTTTGATCGGGAGGTAGCGGTGAAATGTTGTAACTCGGGTAACTGGCGGCGGCGAGTTTTTTAGTGCTCGTTTTAGCAAGAGGTTTAACATCCGGAAAAGCGATTTGTTGCTTAGTGCACCTTGTCAATGCCGGGATTGCAAGAATGCATAAAAAATAACTTAAAGTTTTCTTCATAAAAAATTGGTTTGGTTGGCAGATATTTAAATCTGCCGCTATTAATAAATTGGTTAATTGCGAGTGAAAGTGTCAGGCAACCAGGTAAAACGATGATATATTTATCATTGGTTTTAAGGTTTATATAGGTATTGGTGTAGGCAGTTAGGTGGATAACTGCCTTTAGCCAACGGGGTATTAAAAAAAATAACGATAAGGCAGTTGCCGTTCCACGTAAGGCGGAGTTTAATATTAGTTTCATTTTTTGATAGGATAAACAGGCCGGAACCGGTTTATTTATTTAATTGGTTAAATTTTGTTTTTCAGAAAGCTGGAGTACAATTAATACAAGCAGTGCAATTAAAATCAACATAATACAGCGGTTGGAACAACGGTAATGTATTATTGAGCAATAGTTGAATTGGTACCAGGTTTATTAATTGAGTAGTAAAACTACAGAAGAGATAATTTAATGATGGGACGCAAATGTTAGTAAATAGGCAGGTAAATGTTAAGCTTTAAGAAAAAAGCTTGGGTTCGGCAGGAATTTTGTATAAACAATCGTCTTATCCGAAGTGGAATTTATAAAACGGTGTAGAGAATATGTGTTAATTATTTAATAAACTGTAGTAAGTTAAGGGTGTTTCATCGCTTTTTTAACCAGATGATCCGGGTAGCCTCTTAAAGGCTCTCTTGTAACAAGCTTTATTTCACGGTAATTTCGGGCATGGTTTGTACCATAGCACCGGCAATAGGTTTCCTTCAGAGGTTGGTTTTTTTTTCCGCTGATCAAATCACAGAATCGGCACTTTTATCTCGTTAATTACGAATTAATCTTACTTTTATGCTACCTTAGGGTACCGGCCTGCTAAAGGGCCAAATTCCTGATTTCGAAGATCTCAACCAAATTTTAATGCGTATAAAACTTTATATTGTCGTTTCAGCATTGTTTTTTGCTTACACGAACAATTTTGCGCAAAACAGCCAATACCAGTTTTCGCGGCTCAATATAAGCAACGGGCTCTCTCACAACAAGGTTACTTGCATATTTAAAGATGCCAAAGGCTTCATGTGGTTCGGTACGGCTTCGGGCCTTAACCGTTATGACGGTTATACTTTCAAGGTATTTAAGCACGACGCAAATAATAAAAACTCCATTAATGACGATTTTATAAACAATATTTTTGAAGGGCCTGACAAAAAATTATGGATAACAACCCCGGCCGGATATTCCTTTTATGACCCCGAAACGGAGCAGTTTAACAATGACGTATCTTCAGTGCTCCTTGCTTGCAAACTTCCGGGGTATCCGTTTGTTTCCAAAATACTTCACAACGGGAAAGGCGACTTCTGGTTTTTGTGCCCCAATTCGGGCCTTTACAGGTATAATGAACTAAAAAAAACTGCCACGCGCTATTATCATCACCACAGTTCCAGCCCATCATTATATTCAAATTCTGTCACAGACATGGAGCAGGATGCAAGCGGGAATTTATGGCTTGCTTATAACGATGGCGCGGTAGAGTTATTTGATGTAAAACGCAATGCAATTACGTACCATACCGATATTTTTAAAAAAGCCGCTAATAACAGGGGGCGGGACTATTCGATAACTATCGATAGCGATGGCGATCTCTGGGTGTTTAACCCCAATATGGATTCCGGCGTTTATTATTACAGCCGCCGTACCGGCCGGTTTCGGTACATCACAAAAGAATCGGCAGAAACTCCGCTTACATCCAATAACATTACTAATATCGTTCAGGCTGACGACGGCCTTATGTGGATCTCCACCGATCATGGCGGAATAAACTTATTGGATAAAAAAAGCGGCAGAATTACTTATTTACTGAACAGGGAAGATGATGCAAAATCGTTAGGGCAGAACACGGCATCGCTTTACAAAGACAACAAAGGCATTATTTGGGCCCGTACACTCAGAGAGGGGATAAGTTATTATCATAAAAATATTATCAGGTTCCCGTTATACAGGCACTTTGCCTCAGATCCCCGGAGCCTTAGGTTTGAAGATGTTAATAAGTTTGCCGGGGATAAAAAAGGTAATTTATGGATTGGGACCAATGGGGGCGGTTTAATTTATTTTGATCGTAAAACAGGCGAGTTTACCCAGTATAAACACGATCCGGCAAACCCGAACAGCCTCAGTAGTGATATTATTGTAAGCTTATGTATCGACCATGATCAGCAACTATGGATAGGTACCTATTTTGGCGGGCTGGATCATTTTGACGGAAAAAAATTTATACACTACAAACACAATGACAAGGTACCCACAAGCATTGCTGATGACCGGGTATGGAATATCCTGGAAGATTCATCGAACCGGTTATGGATAGGCACTTTTGCGGCGGGTTTGCAAATATTTGACAGAGACAAACAAATATTTTCATCTCCCTTTAAGCAAACGGATATCAGGGCGCCTTATGTATCCGCACTCTTTGAGGACACCAAAGGTAATCTCTGGGTAGGAGGATATTTGGGCATAGATAAAATATTAAAAAACGGACGTGGCGTTATTCATTATAATAATAAGAATAACGACCCTAACAGTTTGACCGGCGATGATATCAATAGTATCACCCAGGATAGTCGCGGCTTGATGTGGATAGCGACAAGGGACGGACTGAGCATATTGAACCCCGAATCCAACCGTTTTATTTCGCTGACTAAAAAAGACGGGCTGCCCGACAACCAGGTGTTGAATGCATTGGAAGATAACAGCGGGGCCATGTGGCTAAGTACATCAAACGGGCTGGGCCGGATAACGTTGATACCAGGCAACGGCACCTATAAGTTTCAATTTGAAAACTTTGACGAAACGGATGGCCTGCAGGGCAGGGAGTTCAGTATAAATGCAGCTTTAAAAACTAATAGAGGGGAATTGGTATTTGGCGGCTCGCACGGCTTCAATATTTTTGACCCACAGAGTATACATCCGAATATTGATGAGCCCAAATTAATTTTCACCGGGTTTCAATTATTCAACAAAACCGTAGCAGCCAATGAAGAAATTGACGGCCATATCGTATTATCTAAAGCAATTTCGGCCACACAGGAGATAACCCTGAATCACAGCGAAAATGTGTTTACCATTGAATTTGCCGCCATCAATTTCTTTAACCCCAATAAAATAACGCACCAGTATATGATGGAGGGTTTTGATAAAGGGTGGCTTACTGCAAGCAATGCCACTCGGAAAGCTACCTATACCAACCTTGACGGAGGCGATTATACTTTTAAGGTACGGGCTATTGGCCAGGACGGAAAATGGAAACCCAGCTATATAAAATTAAAAATTAAAGTATTGCCCCCGTTCTGGAAATCTACTTTGGCTTATGTTATTTACCTGTTGCTGATAGCCGGAACGCTTTTTTTGATACGCCGGCGCGGAATACAAAAAATAAGAAGACAATTTATAGCAGAGAAAGAAAAATTTATAGCAGAGAAAGAAAAACAGGAAGCAAAGCTGTTAATTGAACAAGAGCGGCAGGAAGTTAAGCGAATGCAAGATCTTGATCAACTGAAAACTAAATTTTTGACCAACGTAAGCCACGAGTTCCGGACACCGATTTCGCTGATTATGGCACCGGTCGAAAAAATGCTTACCCGCGCTGATCAGGAACAGCAACAACAGCTGGGCATGATAGGGAAAAACGCCAGGCGATTATTGAACCTGGTAAACCAGTTGCTTGATTTTAGGAAAATGGAAGTTCAGGAGTTGAAACTACATAGCAAGCCAGGAGATATTGTGAAGTTCATCAACGAGATATACCTTTCATTTACTGATATCGCTGAACAAAAAGAGATTGATTTTATTTTTGATACCTCGATTGATTCGCTGTTTACTGATTTTGACCATGATAAGATAGAAAGGATATTGTTTAACCTGTTATCAAATGCCTTTAAATTTACACTGCCCGGCGGCCAGGTAAGCCTATTGCTTAATGCAGATAGCGAAATTGGCGACGCTCCGCTTGAAATTAAAGTGATTGATACCGGTATTGGTATTCCGCATGAAAAACAGGGTAAAATTTTCGAACGTTTTTTTCAACACGATATTCCCGAGTCGATGATTAACCAGGGCAGCGGCATTGGCCTTGCCATTACGCACGAGTTTGTGAAGATGCACGGAGGAGAAATAACAGTTGAGAGTGAGCCCGATCATGGCAGTTGCTTTACCGTTAAATTACCGTTTGTTATCTATAACAGTAGGGAAACAGAGATGCCATCTGACGATGACATTAATTACGATAGTGTAAACGAAATTATTCATAATGAAGATAAAAGTATTGTCAAAGAGCCGCGATCAAATAAAAAGCCGGTAGTTCTGTTAGTTGAGGATAACGACGATTTTCGTTTTTACCTGAAAGACAATTTAAAGGATGTGTTTTTTTTAATCGAAGCTTCAAACGGCAGGGAAGGCTGGCAAAAAGCCCTATCGCAACATCCTGATATTATCATAAGTGATATCAGCATGCCCGAGACGACAGGAATTGAGTTGTGTAAAAAGCTAAAGAAGGACAAGCGTACATCGCACATCCCCGTTGTGCTGTTAACCGCCTTAACGGGTGACGAAGAACAGATAAAGGGCCTGGAAATTGGCGCCAATGATTACATAACAAAACCATTTAATTTTGAAATACTCCTTTCAAAAATCAAAAATATCTTAACTCTTAGGGACACCTATAAACGCACGTACAAAAAGCAGATGGATGTGCAATTGCAGGAAACTCCCTTAGAAAATGAAGATGAAAAACTGTTAAGGTGTATTGTTGAATATATAGAATCGAATATAGTAAACGAAAACCTTTCGGTAATGGAACTAAGCAGCAAGATGAATATGAGCCGGGTATCACTTTATAAAAAAGTTTTAATGCTTACGGGTAAGTCACCTGTTGACTTTATCCGTTCTATAAGACTTAAAAAAGCCGTGTACTTGCTGGAGACCAGCCAGTTGACGATCAGCCAGATTGGCTACGAAGTTGGCTTTAATTCGCCCAAATATTTTACAAAAGCATTTAAGGATGAGTATAACATCCCGCCCTCTGCTTATGTCAGTTCAATTCGTCAACAGAAACTGGAAGAAAAGAACAGTTAATCAAATTTAACCAATTATTGCACGGGGTCAACACAGTTAATTGGGTTAACATAATAACACACTTCGAATGTATTTTTTATAAATATTTGATAATCAATATTTTATATTTAATCATGGTTAGCGCTAAACTGATGGCGCAACTCAGCGCATCCAAATATTTGTGCTTGTTGTTGGCCAACACAAGCCCCTTTGGTACCCGGATCAGCCAATAAAAACGAGGCATCGTTTGATGGTTATATCTTACCAACGTCATAAGCTTATTCCGTTAGCTATTATTAAGTAACAGGTTATCGCCGTTAACTATTTAGATGCGTTTCCCCGATTTATTGCCAGCCCTTTCTTGTCTGCATTGTAACATCCAATTACTCCCGATTGTTGTCATTGAAGTCAATATTTTGCAAAAAAATAAAGGAAACATGAAAGTTAAGTTGTTTAAATCAATTTAAATAATTGATTTTCAGTGTTTTATAAAGTGGTTAACATTTTGGGTCGTATTCATTATCAAATTCGGTAGTCCTTTCCTTTTAACAATCATAGTTTCATCCCCCGGAATATTAGCTCAAGGTAATGTATTTAAAGATGTTGCTTTTGAACAATGTTCCACCAATAACCAATAGGACCAACAGTTAACTTTTTTTGAATTAGTAAACATGCGTCTGACTGCACCTGAAGTTTTTTAACTGATTGTTCAGGCAGCTGTTCCATGTAACGAAACTAACAGTAAAGTAGTTTTCAAAGGTTGTTTTGGGCTATCTAAAATGCGATAGCAAAATAAATTATGAATGAGAGAAAAACCAATTAATTACTAACCAAACACCAATGTACCAATTATCAAACCTTAAAATCCTTTTAAAAGATGGATAAAAATTTACAAAAGAGAGTGAAATACCAAATTTCATTAATTATCGCGGGCATATTTCTTTATATATCTGCACATGCACAAACCGTAAGTATTACGGGGAAAATAACAGGCGCCGACGATGGCCAGCCAATGCCGGGCGTAAGCATCAAAATTAAAGGGACAGTCCTGGGCACAATCTCCAGCATTGATGGCAGCTATAATATAGCCGCTGAGCCAGGCAAAGTGCTTGTTTTTAACTTTTTAGGCTATGCGCCACAGGAAATAACTGTTAAGCAAGCCGGTGCAATTAACGTCAGGCTCAGTTCAAATTCCAGCAATTTGAACGAGGTTGTTGTTATTGGTTATGCTAAGGCAAAAAGAAAAGACGTTACAGGGTCTATAAGTTCATTATCAGGAGCCAGTTTGCGCCAAACGCAGCCAACTACTTTTGACCAGGCCTTGCAGGGCAAAGTTGCAGGGGTTGTGGTTCAACAGGTGTCGGGCCAGCCTGGTGGCGGGGTATCAATTCAAATACGTGGCGTGTCGTCGATAACCGGCTCTAATTCGCCATTGTACGTAATAGATGGTATTATTATTCCACCGGTGGGTGATCCCGGAAGCGGTTCAAATCCATTAAATACTATCAATCCTGCCGAAATTGAATCAATAGATGTATTGAAAGATGCTTCGGCAACAGCCATATACGGTTCGCAGGCAACCAATGGCGTAGTTGTTATCACTACAAAAAGGGGTAAAGCCGGGGCACCGCAGATATCGTATGATCTTTATGGCGGTTACCAGGAAATAGCAAAGCGGATGCCTGCGGTGAATTTGCCGCAGTTTGCGTCTATCATTAACGACCGGTCTGTTGCCTGGGGGTTTGATTTCAGGCCCCAATTTGCCAATCCTCAATATTTAGGCCCCGGTACCGACTGGCAAAAAGCATTATTCCGGAAAGCGCCCGAGATGAGCCACACAATTACCGTAAGCGGTGGAGACGACAGAACCCAATATTTACTGTCAACCTCGTATTTTGACCAGACCGGGATAGCCCTTGGCTCTGATTTTAAAAGATCCTCGGTAAGGCTGAATTTAGATAACAAAACAACTAAATGGCTAAAAATAGGAACGAGCCTTCAGTTGGTGCATGTTGATGAAAATGTAGCTGCGACCGGTAATAGTGTAATCAATACCGCGCTAAGCGTTACTCCAGATATTGCGGTAGTCAACCAAGACGGCTCCTATGGTGGTCAAACCGACCCCAACGGTTGGGTGGCAGCTTTTCCCAACCCGGTGGCATTAGCAAAACTTATCAAAGACCAAAGAAGGAGGAATCAAATATTCGGTAATGTATATGCCGAAATACAGTTGGCTAAAGAACTGTCGCTGCGGAGTGAGCTATCCGGTAACTTCGATTTTAGTACAGAAGATAGGTTTTCACCAACTTTTAAATTTGGTAAAGGTAACATCAGCCAGAACTATGGTTCCTCTAATTCCTACCAAAATTTTTATACGGTAATACGCAACTTTTTAAATTACTATCATAATTTCAAACCAGTTCATATTGATGCTTTAGCAGGGCACGAATCGCAGGAAGGCACTTTCCAAAATGTTGGCGCCTACCGAAGGAATTTTGCTTCAGACAATGTGCAGGCAATCAATGCCGGTGATTATACCACGGCCACAAACTTCGGCGATAATTCACAATCTACCCCTACCGGCGGTTCTGCACAAGAATCCTGGTTCGGCCGTTTCAATGTTTCCTTGCATGACAGATACATGCTAACAGGCAACGTACGGAATGATGGTTCTTCAAATTTTCCAAGCAACCATCGTTGGGTTACTACCTATTCGGGTGGATTCGCCTGGAAAATTAATAACGAGACATTTTTGAAAGGTGTGAAGAGTATAAATGAATTGAAACTAAGGCTTGGTTATGGGGTAACTAACAACCAGGGCATACCGGGCAATACCTTTGTAACCCAACTTAACACGGTTGCAAGTAGCTTATCAGGTACCGCACAGTCTCAAAACAATTTGGCAAATCCGGACGTGAGGTGGGAAAAAACCAATTATTATAATGCAGGAATTGACGGAACATTTTTTAATGGGCGGTTAAGTTTTACACTTGATGTTTACGACCGCGAAGTACATGGTCTCTTATTACAGGTGCCGCTTCCGGAATACTCAGCTACTGTAGCGGGTTGGGGGCCGGGGGCCATGCAAGCGCCTTATGCCAATGTCGGCTCGCTGAGTAACAAAGGGGTCGACTTCCAGATCAACTCTACAAATATTAATTCTAAAAATTTTAGCTGGAAAACCGGTTTTACCATATCGCGGAACATTAATAAAGTGACCAGTTTAGGTGCTGGTGGAGACCAGGCTAACTTAAGCCAGAAAACTTATCTTCCACAGGTTAACGACATAGTAGAAAAAACAGTGGTGGGCCAGCCCATTGGCGAATTTTATGGTTATGTATTTGATGGGATTTTTTCAAAGCCAAGTGATTTTCTAACTCATGCCCGGCCTGCTGACGCAAACGGTAACCCCTATCCTGTTTCTGCGGCAGGAGGAGGTATCTGGTACGGCGATCGTATGTTCAAGGATTTGAACGGCGACGGTGTCATCGACTCAAGGGACGAAACCTTTTTAGGCTCGCCGCTCCCAAAATTCCAGTACGGTATCAACAATACATTTACCTACAAAAATTTCGATCTGAATATTTTCTTCAGTGGCAGCTATGGCAACAAGGTATTCAATCAAATGGCTGTACCGGAAAACGATCCGGGAAATCATGGCACTTTTTTTACATCGGTACTAAACTATGCGAAACTGGCTCTGGTAGATCCTAACGGCTCCGCCTCCGATGTTAACAATGTATATGTTACCAACCCGAATACAACGATTGTAGGCCTGAGAAATGATAACACCAACGGTAATAACCGTCCTAATAGTTTGATGTTTGAGGATGCTTCATACCTGCGTTGCAAAAATATCACCTTAGGTTATAGGTTGCCAGAAAGCCTTTTATCCAAAATAGGCGTGCATTCAGTTAGGGTGTTTGCTACTGTGGCTAATGCATTTGTAATTACAAAATATAAGGGCATGGATCCTGAGATAGGCTCGTGGAACCCGCTTCAGGCAGGTTGGGACGGCGGTTATTATCCGCAGCCAAGGGTAGTTACCATGGGTGCAAACATAACCTTAAAATAAAAAAACGATCAACGATTTAAAAATATATGATTATGAGATCAATTCACAAAATTATCGTCGTCCTGTTATTTGCAGCCGCAATAGCCGGATGTAAAAAGAGTTTTTTGGACCGCCCGTCCAACTCGCAGATCAGTTCTGTTAATTTTTATAAAACCACTTCCGATTTGCGGCTGGCTACAGCAAGCCTGTACGGCGGTCAAACCTGGTGGCAATTCAGCAATGAGGCCTGGATACAACTTGGCGACGTATTGGCCGGTAACGCCAGTTTTCCGTATAACGGCGATCTGGTACAGCTTTTTACACGTACCGTTACCAGCTCAAATAATCTTATGACCAATGGCTGGGTTGGGTTGTACAATACCGTAGGGCAATGTAATGGCGTTATTAATGCTATACAGAAACAGGCGTCTTCGTCCATTTCGGCAAAAGACAAAAATGCGGCTATAGCCGAGGCAAGGTTTATACGTGCCGTAGCTTATTATCACCTGGCGGTTTATTTTGGAGATGTACCAATTATCGAAGATAACAGCAAACTGATAAAAGATCCGTTGCTTAACCGCAATATTCTTTCAGATGTCTATAAATTCGCTGCTAACGACCTGACTTATGCAGCAAATAATCTCCCAAAAACGGATGACAAAGGCCGGGTAACTACCTGGTCGGCACAAGGGATGCTGGGCAAGGTGTATTTAACAATGGCAGGTTTAGGCCAAAGTGGCGGGCAGCGCGACCAGAAATTGCTTGACAGTGCCAAAAAGTATGCGGGCAACGTGTGTAAAAATAGCAATTTACAGCTTTTTGGGCAGAATGATCCGAACCATCAAGGTTATTATGACTATTTCAGGCCGGCAAATAACGATAACCCTGAATCATTATTTTCTTTACAATGGGTTGGGGGCACAGGTTATGGAAATGGCAACGCCATACAACTCCTTTTTTCGCCAAATTCAATCCTTGTCCCTCAACGGGGAGGCGCATGGGAGCCCCTGCAGCCAACCTACGATTTATACCTGAATTATTCCCATAAAGATTCCATACGCCGCAAAGCTACTTTTATGCTCACCGGGGATCATTATCCAGAATTAGATCAAATCGATGGTGGTTATAAGGCAACCCAGCCGGGCTTGAAGAAACACGTTATTGGCACCGAAAAAGATAACAATTCGCCATCAATGGATGCCTGGTCAGATATTGAACACAATACAATTCTTAGGTTGGCCGATGTGTACCTGGTATATGCCGAGGCTATTCTCGGGAATAATGGTTCTACATCCGATGGGGATGCTCTTAAATATTTCAACCTGGTGCGCGCAAGGGCTGGCGTAGATCCTGTTCTTTCGCTGAACGCCGCAACATTGCTTAAAGAAAGAAGAATTGAACTTGCTTATGAAGGGCAATACTGGATAGACTTGGTTAGATATTCTTATTATGATCCGGCTAATGCCGTGCAGTTCGTTAATAGTGCGGATGTTAATCATGCCCGTATTTCGTTTACTTATGACCCTGCAACAAAAAAAACTACAAGAGATTCAATTGCGCCACCAATTACGCTTCCGGCAACTATAAGCTCATTTAGGCTGCCAATTCCGGCATCTGAGATGGTCTCCGACCCCAAATTGCTGGATCCACCGGTACCTTATTATTAATTTTTAGCATTTAAAAATATATTAACATGAAAAAAAATTTAGACATCCGCTTGTATTTATTGCCGCTATTACTGATGGTGGTGGCTTTATTGCCAGCTTGTAAAAAAAATATTGAGAGCTCTTCTAACCCACCGGTAATTACAGGCGTTAGGAGTTATGTTGCTTCACCCAATGACACTGTTTTAACCAGTGCCGTTCCAAAGGGCCAATGGGTGGTGATAACCGGGCAGAATTTAAAAAGTGCAACCCGAATAGAATTTGACGGCGTACCCGCAACTTTCAATTCTGTATTATTTGCGGAAAATAGCGCTGTTGTGCAAATTCCCCAGATAACGTTTTCAACTATTGACACAGCGAAGCTTTATACAGTAAAGGTTACAACAACAGGGGGGGCCGCCTCGTTCAATTTTAAACTGGGTCCGCCAGCGCCTGTTGTTTGGGGCATTTCAGATGTATTTGCCGCCCCGGGCGATTCGGTTTATCTTTTTGGTGGGAATTTGCTATTTGTAAAGAGCTTAACGTATGGAGGACTCCCCGTTCCACATTTTAATACAACTTTGTATGGAGACTCTCTTGGGTTTGTGATGCCGAGCGGAGTACAAAGCAGCAAACTGGTAATAGTAACGGCTAAATCTGGTACGGCCATGGATAGCATAACTGCGAAGCCAATCATTACCGGCATTTCCTACGTTAATCCCAAACTTGGCGATTCGGTTTATGTTTATGGTGCTTACCTTAAGACTATCTCGTCATTTTCTTTTGGCGGTGCTACTATTACTAATTTTACAGAAGGTCCACGTGGCGCTTATGTGAAATTTGTAGCTCCTGATGAGAACAGCTACTCAAGTGGGCCAGTGACCATTGTTACCAGTTATGGAACGGCTTCTACTGTTAATAAAGTAAATACTCAAAATAACGATAAAGTAGGTCTTTTAGGAGATTTTGAGTGGGGTGATAATTTTGGTTTTGGCTGGGCCCAATTTGAACATTTAACCGGGGAGTGGGAATATCCCCAATTTAATGGTCCCATGGGAAAAGATCATAGTCAGATGATGGTTATTGATTGTCCTAAAGATAACCCTGTTTTAGCTGCCGGTGCTAAGCAAGACATCCCATTGGGTAATTCTAATACGGGTAATCACTGGGTGCCTGTGGCAAATATTACAGATCCTCCTGCAAACTGGGCTTTTCAATTTGACATAAGTGTGGCCAAGCCATGGATGGGAGGTACTCTTCTTATTAAAACTCGATTTGCAGGTGACACTTATGTTGCGCGTTACGAGCCATGGAAAAGTAGTAAAGCTGGTTTTCAAACGAGAGGTTGGGAAACCGTAATTATTCCTTTATCTGCGTTCAAATCAACAGTTGACCAATTGGGCGATGGTGTATCAATTACCCGCATAAGCGATTTATTAGGTCCTACCGGTGCGAATCCTTATGATATGTACCTTCAAAATTTTGGTTCTTCGTCTATTGAAACTGGTTTTTATGCCGCTATCGACAATATTAGGTGTGTGAAAATTAAATAATTTATAACCCCGCGGCAGCATATAGCCGTGGGGTTTTTTAACCAATCGAAAGCATTGGATTCGCAAAACGGAGCAGGATTTTGGAGCCACGAAATTAACAGTAAAAAAATGATCAACGTACAATTGAGCCCCTATCATAGCGGGCAAAAAAAGATATCATGCCCGTATTTTTTTGCAGGGGATGTTTCTGCAATTTTTTCAAACAAATAATGAACAATTTTTAAACAACAATTAACAATATTTAAAACTCAAGTAAAATGAAAAAAATCGCACTATTATTTTGGGCTCTTACAACAGGGATGTTAGCAAAAGCACAGCAAACTGTGTATGCCGAAAATTTTGAATCAAATGTAGCCTACGTGAGTGATGCCTATATGTATTCATTTGCCCCATCTACAAAGGCAGGAACATGGAATGGTGGAGTAAATTTAAAAACCGATGGCGATGCCAAAATAAATTTGCGTCAAGGGTGGGGTAACGGATTTCTATTGAAAATAGAATTTAAAGGCGCTGCTGTTACTATACCTAATATCAATGTGGCTGGTTTTACAAATTTAAAGCTGTCTTATGAATTTGTTGTTGAAGATGAAGGAGATGCTGTAGTACCAAAAATTGAAGCAAGTATTGATGGCGGTGCTTCCTGGGTAACTCTACCTACAGTTGCCAGTGGTGCAGGGTGGAATAGAGATGCAAAATCGGTTGCTTTGCCTTCAGGAAATTATAAAACAATAAGCCTTAGAATGAATGCTAATACTTTGAGTGCCAATGCTATAATGTTTGACAATTTTGTAATTACCGGAACGAAGTAAGCTTGGCGACAGAATCGAACCAATCATGTGACAATTCAATTAAGATTTATCCAAATTCTATTTGTTAACGAATTTAAAGGTGAAGCTGTAAATTCTGATCAATCATTTTTTGTTTCCACTTTTGATATACCTGGAAGAAAAGTAGAGACAATAAATTTTTAAGCTAATTATCAATGGGATCTTCAATGAAATCAGGATTGTATATAGTTCAGATTGAAGGAGTAAAATCAAATTACTCCTTCAATCATTGAAGTTGGTTGAAAATAAATCATTAAATTTTTTACATGCAGGGCGGACGCATTACTATTGAGCCAGACCGCAACGCCACTAAATTAAAAGGATATCCGGCCGATCCGTTTTATTGCCGGTAAGTTCTTAGAGGCATTTTTTTAATTATTTAACAAAAGGCCAAAGCAAATAATGTACTGCCGCTTTTATGACCAGCAGCGTATTTGACCGGGCAACTAATACTGCAGGATGTAAGCAAATATCAGATTCGCTGAAAAAAGGTGCAGGGCTTTAGATAGGCAGCTTTAGTTAGTATAAACCGTTCCGTTAATACGCCTATTGTGGCCGAAGAAAAAATCCTCTGAACAGTATTGTTCAGAGGGCTCTTTTCAATAAAAATTAAGACAAAAATGAAAAAAATGTATTTTTTTAAATCAGTAATATTTTTTACTGCGATTATTGCACTTCTCGCATGTAAAAAGGCGAAAAGTCCGGCTCCAGAACTCATGGTTAGTATGTCGACCATGATGTTTGCGCCTGATGGTGGAAGTCAGGACATTACCGTTACCAGCAATGCCGACTGGAACATAAGCAACCCTGCTTTTTCATGGCTGCAACTAAGTGCTACATCCGGCACGAGCGGCAGTACCGTTATTCATGTAACAGTGACATCGCCAAATGGCACCGGGGCAAGCCAGTCTGCCATTTTAAACATAAGTTCGTCAAACGGGCAGGCAAGAAGGTTGACGGTTACCCAGGCCCCCACCTTATACCCAAGTTATAATAAATCGCCTATAGCGCCAGACATGACTGGAGTGGCCAGTACTGCCGTGCAACTGGCTGCAAAAATGGGAACGGGAATGGGAATGAATTTTGGCAATACCATGGACTCCCCGAACGATGGTGATTGGGTGACTGGTAAAATTACCGACGCCCAGGTGAAATTTGTAAAGCAAATAGGTTTCAGTGCTGTGCGGATTCCCATGAACTGGGTTTGGACCCATTTAAGCGATCGGAAAAAGGCAACTATTGACCCTGCATGGCTTGCGCGAGTGAAAGAGGTGGTTGGATATTGTGTGAATAATGGTGTGTATGTGATAGTAAATGCTCACGCGGATCTTGGCTGGCTGGAAGATAATGTCAACGCGTTAAAGAAAGATTCCGTTAATGCAATGCAAAAGGCGATTTGGGAGCAGATTGCTACAACCTTGCGTAATTTTGACGAGCACCTTATATTTGCCGGCACGAATGAAGCCAAGGCTGATAATGCCGGGCAAATGGCCATACTCAATGGTTATCACGAAACATTCATCAAAGCAGTTCGCTCTACCGGAGGCAGGAACGCTTACCGGGTGCTGGTTGTGCAGGGGCCTCACACTAATACTTCTATAACCCATACTTTGATGACTACTATGCCTCACGACCCGGTACCTAACAAGTTGATGCTCGAGGTGCACGACTATACGCCTTTTCAATTTACGCTAATGGATGCAGATGCAAGCTGGGGTAAAATGGTTTATTACTGGGGGGCTGGAAATGTTTCTACTATTGAGCCAGACCGCAACAACACCCCTGGAAATGGAGAAGAGGCTGCGATCGCTGCTCAACACCAATTGATGAAACAGGATTTTGTTGATAAAGGTATCCCTGTGGTGCTGGGTGAATATTCAACCATGAGGAGGAATGACCCTCATAATCCTATGCCTAAGGATACGTTGATGCACAACAGGTCTGTGGATTACTGGACAAAATATGTGACCAAAACAGCTAAAACGAATGGTATGCTGCCATTTTTTTGGGAGGTAGGGCAAATGTTAGACAGGGCTAATAATGTGATAAAAGACCAGCGTATGTATAATGCCCTTGTGGCTGGATATAAACAGTAATGTTGGATTAAAGCTTTTTCTGGAATAGCGGTACTGTGAACAGATTACACAGTACCGTTTTCTTAACGTACATGATTGGTATTGATTATGAAAATATAAATTAAACTAACAAAAATGAACAATATAATAAATATGAGAAAGGGTCTTGGTATATTTTTAGCCTTACAACTCTTTTTCACATTGCTTTCTTTTTCCTGTAATAAGAAACAGGCTGCGCCTCAACCTCAACTTCAATTCACTGTTTCGTCTGTGCAAGTTGTTTTTGGGTCGGAAGGAAGTAGTTCTAATGTTTCTATCACCAGCAATGGTACTTGGACAGCGACAACCAATAGCTCAACTATATGGTTCACGATAAGTCAGTCATCGGGAGGTCCGGGAAATGTTATGCTTAAATTAAATGCGGAAGCTAACAACACGGGGGCTGGCCGCGATGCTATAGTGACTATCAAAGCTTCGAATGGTGATACCAAACAAATTAAAGTTTCACAGCCAGATAATCAAAATCTGGAAGCAAAATTCGCAAGAGTTTCGCCGAAACTTCTCACCAATAATGGGAATCCTTTATTAGATTTTATGTTTACGGCCGACCCAACAGCTATAGAATACAATGGAAGAGTTTATGTGTATGCCACGAATGATAACCAACAGTATGAGAAGGTAGGAAAGAATGGACACAATAGTGCTGAGTCTATCCGTGCACTGGTCATGATGTCTTCCGCTGATATGGTTAACTGGACTTATCATGGCCTCATAAATACAGCAGTACTGGCGCCATGGAATGCTTCGTCCTGGGCGCCTTCTATTGAATCCAGAATGGAAGCAGATGGTAAAACGCATTTCTATATGTATTACTCCAATAACGCTTTTGGCACAGCCATGCTTACTGCCACCTCTCCCGTTGGCCCCTGGAAAGACCCATTAGGAAAGAACTTAGTCGACCGCTCTGTCCCCGGTGTGGATGTCGATGTTCCATACGATCCCGGAGTTGTGATTGACGGCCAAGGTACAGGCTGGCTTGTTTTTGGAGCCGGAACGCCTAAAACAAAGTATATGCCGGATAATGCCAGAATCGTCAAATTAGGAGCGGATATGATCAGTTTGGCCGGCAGTATTTCTAAGATACCCGCTCCTTATTTTAACGAGGCCAGCGACCTTAACTATATCAACGGAACCTGGGTTTATAGCTATTGTACAAATTGGGATGAACGCACCGTATGGCCTTATAGCAATATTGCTAAACCAACCGCATGCAACATATCTTATATGACGAGTAAAACACCCTTAGATCCGAATAGTTGGCAGTATCGCGATAATTATTTTAGAAATCCTGGCGAAAACGTGGGTGACAAAATAGGTCCTTTGACAAACAATCACTCTCACTTGTTCAAGTTTCAAGGGAAATGGTATTTTGCTTACCATGCCATGTATTTACAGGATTATTTTAACACTGCGGGCGGTTTTCGTAATGTGGGTATCGAAGAAGCAACGGTGGATGAAGGGAATGGCGTGAATATCCCTATGATCAACGGAACTTTTAAAGGTCCGTCACAAACTCACCTATTAAATCCGTTCGTTGTGCAGCAAGCAGAAACCACCGCAGGTACTTCGGGGCACGTCCAGTTCGATACTGTTGGTACTGTGGGTAATATGGTTGCCAAAGGGCAAATAGATAAACAATGTCTCATGGTCCGGGGTGCCGATTTTAGCAAACAGATTCCTTCCAAATTCGAAGCCCGGGTGAAAGGAACAGGTAGAATTGATGTTTATGTAAATAATCTTAAAGGCCCGGCTCTTGTTTCCCTTATGTGTGATGCGAAGGACTGGACTACGCTCTCAAAGCAAATAGAACTGAACATACCTAAAGGAGTGGGGAATATCTATTTTGTATTTTATGGAGAGGGTTTTTTGTTTGATGAATGGAAATTTTATTAAGCCCGGTTGCTGGTTTATTGATGCTATTTATAAGTAGATGTTCGATCAAAACGGGCTGGTACCGCCGCTTCGGTGAAACCGTTAAACCTTTCTTTTGGGAGCAAGGTAAGGTGCTTGATCAGTATGATGGATGCCATTAAAGCAGTGTATAACCAGTAAGGTTAGATTAAAGCTTTTTCTGGAATAGCGGTGCTGTGAACATATTAGTCAGTACCGTTTTCTGGTGAAAATTAAATAAGAGAGAGTTTAGTTGAATATAAGTGGATGCCTGGGGCCTTTACTGAGAGGTCCCGGCATTTTTTCTAACTCTGACAATTCTGTCTTCAACATGATGGAAATCAACGGTGATCTATTTGAGCGCATGACGGTTGCCGCGGCGAATGATACCTGGTTAAAAAAAGAGAACATGGAAAATCAAATTATTTCAAAAGCGCCGGAATTAGATGAAAGTGAAATTAAAGCTTTGATAGAGAATTTTGATACGATTGGTATGTTGCTTAAGGAGCACCCTGCTTTCTTCAGTAACCCTATCATATCGCCTGACTCGAAAAAAACACTTAACGAGGGCTTGGTACTTATTAAGAACTTCACTCAAAAATGTTTAGAACATTATGGGTTGCGTTACCTGTCAAAATAAGATTTCAACTACACGCTATGTGGATATGGGCCAGCGCTTGCCGCAACCAGGTAAAAAGCACCGATAAGAAGAAAAGAAATAATATTTTATGAAATATACCATTGCCTTTTTTATGGCATTTTTAGTGGCCGGCGGCGTTTCGGCACAAAACAAAAGTGAGGTTGCGCTTAAAGCGAAGATTAATAGCATCGTCGGCAAAATGACGCTGGAAGAAAAAATAGACATGCTCCATGGCAACGCGCTGTTTTCTTCGGCAGGTGTAAATCGTTTAGGTATCCCGGAGCTCACCTGCGATGACGGCCCGTTGGGTGTACGTGAAGAAATAAAGCGCTTTGATTGGGCATCGGCTAACTGGACAACCGATTCTGCTACGTTTTTACCAAATGGTTCGGCAATAGCAGCCACATGGAACCCCCTAATGGCCAACCGGTATGGGGTAGTTATAGGGGAAGAAGCAAATGCCCGTAAAAAAAATGTAATGCTTGCACCTGCATTCAATATTTGCCGAATGCCCCTTTGCGGCCGTACCTATGAATATTATTCGGAAGATCCTTATTTGAACAGCCAATTGGCTGTTCAAGCTGTAAAAGGAATTCAAAGCCAGCATGTAGCAGCCTGTATAAAACATTTTGCCGCCAATAACCAGGAACTTAACCGCGACAGCGTAAACACGATAGTTGAAGAAAGGGCCTTGCGAGAAATTTATTTCCCGGCATTTAAAGCAGCCATACAGCAGGGGAATGCTTACACCATTATGTCGGCTTACAATAAACTAAATGGTTATTGGTGTTCCGAGAATGATTTTTTATTAAATAAGGTGTTAAAAAGCGAATGGGGCTTTAAAGGCGTGGTCATGTCAGATTGGTCTGGGACACATCATACCGTTGCAGCGGCCAACAACGGGCTGGACATTGAAATGGGGTCAAGCGGGCCGTATGATCAATGGTATTTTGCGAGCCCGTTACTAAAAGCTGTTAAGGAAGGCCAGGTTCCGGTAGAAACGATTGACGATAAGGTACGCAGGATTTTGTGGGTAATGTACCACACCTCCATGAGTAACAATCATCCTGTAGGATCTATTGCTACAGCGGCACACGCCAAAACTGCCTATGATATTGCCTCAGAATCCATCGTTTTGCTAAAAAACGACAACCATTTATTGCCTTTGAAAGCGGGTAACATTAAAAGCATTGCAGTCATCGGTGATAATGCCATCCGCACATTTGCTTTGGGCGGGTACGGTGCTGGTGTAAAAGCCAAAAATGAGGTTACCGCGTTGGCAGGCATAAAATCAAGATTCGGTAAAACGGCCAGCATCTCCTTTGCCCAAGGCTATAAAGCAAATTATCTTGCAAGTAATAGTGACGAACAAAATCGTGGCTATGACTGGCCCGATCAAAAGCTGATTGATGAGGCGGTAGTGCTTGCAAAAAGCAACGATGTTGCCATTTTATGTATCGGTTCCAATCGTGAATATGAAAGCGAAGGTCATGATCGTAAAACCCTGGCACTGCCTTTTGGAGAGCAAGCGTTGGTTAACGCGGTTACAGCCGCTAATCCTAACACCATTATTGTAATTATGGCCGGTGCCCCATACGATCTTAATGAAATTAAAAAATCGAACCACGCGGTTGTTTGGTCGTGGTTTAACGGATCAGAGGCCGGCAATGCACTGGCCGACGTGTTAAAAGGTGTTGTAAATCCATCAGGCAGATTGCCATTTACTTTTCCTGTATCGTTAAAAGATTCTCCTGCTTCCGCATTAAATACTTATCCGGGTAAAGACCTGACGGCTGATTATAAAGAGGGCATACTGGTTGGATATCGTTGGTACGACACTAAGAAAATTCAACCCGAATTTCCTTTTGGTTATGGCCTTTCCTATACTGATTTTTCTATCAGCAAACTTTCTACAGATAAATCAAGCTATAGAAAGAGTGAAACCATCCGTGCAAAATTCACCATTAAGAATACGGGAAAAAGTTACGGGGCGGAAGTTGTGCAATTATATGTGAGCGATCCGGTTTGTTCGGTTTTGCGCCCTGAAAAAGAGCTTAAAGGTTTTGAAAAGATATTTTTAAAACCCGGCGAAACAAAAACAATTGAAATGCAGGTGAAAGTTGCCGACCTGGCATTTTATGATGCATTAAAAAAAGCATGGAATACCGAAGCCGGTGAATACATCCTTCAGTTAGGTAATTCATCCCGCAACATCATGCAGAAGGTGAAAATATCAGTTAAGTAAACCAAAATACAGGTTATCCTGAATACCGATAAACGCAAAAATAATTTTCAATGGAAATTACCCATTGGCTCTATAAAATAAGTGTAAAAAACACAATAAATAATATTAAATTTCACGATGAAAAAGTTATTATCCATTTCAAGTTTGTGCCTGTTTCTGTTCACAACAACAAGCTTAAAAGCGCAAAACCCTAAGCTAACGCTTGATTTAACCAAACCCGGCGCAAATGTAAGCTCGCAACTGTATGGCTTGATGACCGAAGAGATCAACCATTCGTACGATGGGGGTTTGTATGCCGAACTGATCAGAAACAGGATATTTAAAGACAACCCAAATACGCCGGAAGCATGGAGCGTGATCAGGGAAGGTTCTGCGAAGGCCACCATTCAATTAGTTGCCGCAAACCCCGGCAATGTACCCAACAATCAGCAGCGCCACGCCATTAACGGCGCGTTAACCACCTGTTTAAGGCTATCGGTGGACACCGGCGGCGGCCGGGCCGGTATTGCAAATGAAGGTTACTGGGGCATACCTGTTTTGCCTAATACAACTTATAGCGCTTCGTTTTATATGAAGGGCACGGACAGCAAGCCATTTCCCCCTCGCCCCTGGGAGCCCAAGCCTACGGTTACTGTTCCGGTAATTGCTGATAACACCGCCGGGCCTGTAACCGTAAGTATAGAAAGCAATGACGGTAAAACGGTTTATGCTTCGGGAACTATTAATTTGATAAAAAGCGCCTTTTGGAAAAAATATGAACTCAAATTAATAACAGGCGCCGGTGTTAAACCAACAACTGACGCCCGTTTTGTTATTTCGACAAACCGTACCGGGGTTTATTATTTTAACCTCGTCTCTTTATTTCCGCCAACCTATCATAACCGCCCGAATGGGAACCGGGTAGACATCATGAAATTACTGGCCGATATGAAACCCCGTTTTTTACGTTTCCCCGGCGGTAATTTTCTTGAAGGCCCGAAACTAACTGATGCCTTCCCGTGGAAGACCACTTTAGGCGCGCTTGAAAATCGTCCTGGCCATACCGGCTCATGGGGCTATCGCCCTACCGACGGAATGGGTTTACTTGAATTTTTAGAATGGTGCGAAGACCTGAAAATGGAACCGCTGCTTGCAGTTTATGCCGGCTATTCACTCGACGGCGACCATGTGGATGCCGGCCCGCTTTTAAAGCCATATGTGGATGATGCGCTTGATGAAATTGAATATGTTACGGGCGACATACACACCTACTGGGGCGCTAAGCGTGCGGCAGACGGGCACCCGGCGCCTTTTAAACTCAGCTATGTGGAGATTGGTAACGAGGACGGGTTTGACGAGTCTGGCAGTTATGACGGACGTTTTGCCCAGTTTTATGATGGCATTAAAGCCAAATACCCGAACCTTCATTGTATTGCAACCATCGGCGGTAAGGACTGGCTTGGGAGTAGGAGTAAATTAACTATCCGCAAGCCCGAAATTGTAGATGAACATTATTACCGCAATGCCTGGGGGATGGAAGAGGACGCAGCACACTATGATAAGTACGACCGCAATGGATATAAAGTGTTTGTAGGTGAATGGGCAACAACGGAAGGCATGCCCACCACCACTTTGAATGCTGCCCTTGGCGATGCCGCCTGGATGACCGGTATGGAGCGCAATTCGGACCTGGTTATCCGTTCATGCTATGCGCCATTACTTGCAAATGTAAATAAGGCTACTGCAACCGTGCCGAAAGCATGGCAATGGGAATCAAACCTGATAGGTTATGATGCATTGACAAGTTTTGGTTCGCCCTCGTACTATGTACAGGTAATGTTTAACAGCTATATCGGCAATAAAGTGGTGCCTGTAGCAGGCGCAAATATCCCCACCCAAACCAGGCCTGCCACCAAACAGGACAGCGCGGCGAACAACATGCCCAAACCTATACCAGGCATGTTTTATGTAGCTACCCGGGACACCAAAACGGGGAAACTGTTTCTTAAAGTAGTAAATGCAACAGGAAAGCCGCAGCAGGTTGATATTGATTTAAAGGGTGCCGGAAATTTGTCACCAGAAGGTACTCTGGTAGTAATAAAAGGTGATAAACCCGAAGATACGAACACGATCAGTGATCCGGTAAAAATAGTTCCGGTTACCTCCAGGATAAAAGTAGCCGGCGCTAAGTTTACCAGGACCTTCGATCCATATTCAGTAAGCGTGCTTCAAATAAATACATTAACTAAATAATTGAAACCAGGTAAGAATACCAGGACAAAAAAACCAAATGTCAATATGAGAAGTACGATATACAAGCTATGGATAACAACCTTAACTATCACCCTTACAGTGCCGTGTTTATACGCACAAAAAGCCACTAACCCTATTATTTATGCAGATGTACCGGACATATCAATAGAACGTGTAGGCAATAGCTATTACATGAGCAGCACAACAATGCATATGAGTCCCGGTGTCCCGATTATGAAGTCGAACGACCTGGTGACCTGGAAGACGGTGGGTTATGCGTATGATACTTTAGCAAATATTGATGCAACAAATCTTACAAATGGCAAAAACATGTATGGGGAGGGTTCGTGGGCAAGTTCTATTCGTTTCCATAATGGTACTTATTATGTAAGCACATTTTCTGCAAATACCGGCAAAATGCACATTTACAGTACTAAAAATATCGAAAAAGGCCCATGGAAAGCCAGGTCATTTGCCCCCGACCTGGGTGATCACTCCTTGTTTTTTGATGATGACGGAAAAGCGTATATGATTAGCGGGAGCGGAGATTTAAGGTTAGTTGAATTAAAGGACGATCTTTCCGGTATAAAACCTGGCGGAACGGACCAGGTTATCATTAAAAAAGCAAACGTGCCATCGGGCGGCATCGGCCTCGGTCCGGAGGGCTCTCAGCTGTTTAAGATAAACGGCAAATATTATCTTTTCAATATTACATGGCCACCGGGCCACGTACGCACTGTTATCATACACCGGGCAGATAAGATCACCGGCCCGTACGAAGGACGGATTGGCCTCCAGGATCTGGGTGTTGCCCAAGGCGGATTGGTTGAAGCGCCAAATGGAGCCTGGTATTCTTATTTGTTCCGTGATTATGGCTCGGTGGGCCGTATTCCCTATTTGGTCCCTGTAAAGTGGGAGGACGGATGGCCCGTTTTCGGCAACCACGGCAAAGTGACCGATACACTCGACCTTCCGGCCGGTAAAGGTTTGATCCCGGGAATTGTAGCTTCAGACGAGTTTGCCCGGAAAAAAGGTGAACGGGCATTACCATTGGTTTGGCAATGGAACCACAACCCGGATAATAGTTTGTGGTCTGTTACCGCGCGGAAAGGGTATTTACGACTCACCACCGGCAGGATTGACACCAATTTCCTGACGGCTCGAAATTCATTGACACAACGCACCATAGGCCCGGTATGCTCCGGGACAGTTTCGCTCGACGTTTCTAATATGAAAGATGGTGATTTTGCGGGTTTGGGCCTTTTGCAAAAAAATTACGGGTTGGCTGGTGTCAAAATAACCGGGGATAGCAAAGCTATCGTCATGATCAATGCAAGCACCGGAAAACCTGTAGAAGCGCAAACAATCCCCTTAAACCAAAAGGTAGTATACTTTAAGGCGGAATGCAATTTTACGAACAGAAAAGACGTGGCTAATTTTTTTTACAGCCTGGACGGGAAAACGTGGATACCATTGGGCACACAATTAAAAATGGCCTATACCTTCCCGCATTTCATGGGCTATCGTTTTGCTTTGTTTAACTACGCGACAAAAAATATAGGAGGGGCGGCCGACTTTGACTTTTTTCACATAACAGATTCCATTTCCCCGGAAAAATAAAGTGTATCAAATTAGCGAAAGCAAAAATTGAAAAATATATCTTACCGTTATTGTGCTTTGCGCCCCGGTTATTTCCGGGGTGCAAAACTACCAAAATTCGGTATTAGGTTTAAAGGCATCAGTTAATCGAATTTCGGATGATGTTCGCTTATTCAAAGACGGAATAGATACAAGGTCCATTACAAGCGAAACAGGGAAAATAAAAAAATCAAATACATTTCAGATTCAATGCCAGCCCAGAGACGGCTTCGCAGGAGGAGTGGGTGAGAAAGACTTGACCACACTTTAGCCGATATTGTTACAGTACAGATTGTCGTGTCCTAATAATGATTTTATCTCTGAGTATGGGGCGTTGATATTTTTTAATAAATTTATTGTCAACTATTTACGAGAAAAAATCACCCTTTGCTCTCTTTTTATATGCTTTTCTTATCCCGAACTCACGTTAAAATAATGAAAACAAGACTAAAACTAGTTGCGCTGGTTGTATTAAGTATTATACTTGTAACACACATTACGGCTTCTGCACAAACAATTGCCAAACATCGGCTGGTTGTTATTACAGACATCGGAAACGAGCCTGATGATTTTATGTCGATGGTCCGGTTAATGCTATACACAAATCAAATCGACATCGAAGGGCTCATCGCTTCAACATCCATTCATCAATCAAAAAAGGTTAGCCCGCAACTCATTGAAAAAGTTATTCGTAGTTATGAGAAGGTGCAACCTAATCTTCTAAAGCATGAACCGGGATTTCCGACAGCGCAAAAATTATTAAGCCTGGTAAAAAAAGGCCTCCCGGTTTATGGGATGGAAGGCGTAGGAAAAGGCAAAGATTCGGAAGGTTCGGACTGGGTGATCAAGATGCTTGAAAAGAATGACAGCCGCCCTTTATGGGTGACTGTTTGGGGCGGCCCGAATGTACTGGCGCAGGCACTCTGGAAAATAAGGGAGACTAAAAGCGAAGGGGAAGCAAAAAGGTTGATAAGCAAGCTCAGGGTATACACAATCTCCGACCAGGATAATTCGGGGCCATGGATACGGAGGAATTTCCCCGGTCTGTTCTACATTGCAAGCCCTGGAAATTATTATACGGCTACATGGTCGGCCATCTTGAGCGTATTTCCCGGCGCCAACAACGAAGTCGTGAGCAATGATTGGCTTATGCGAAATATCCAGCAGGGACATGGGCCGTTGGGGGCAATTTATCCCGATGTGTCTTTTGGTATGGAGGGTGATACCCCGTCCTGGCTCTCGCTGATTCCGAATGGACTGAACAACCCCGAGCATCCAAACTGGGGAGGTTGGGGTGGACGTTATGAATTTTACAAACCACCCTTCGACCCCAAACTGAAATGGATTGTTCCGCTGGAAGAAGAGACGAGACCATTTTGGACAAATGCCGAAGACGAATATACACCCTGGGTGCAGGGCAAATGGGGGCGTGCCATTGTAAAAGACACGGGTACATACAAAGACAACCATGTAACCATTTGGAGATGGAGAGAAGAAATCCAGCATGATTTTGCGGCAAGAATGGCCTGGTGCAATAAGGATTATAAAGCTGCCAATCACCCACCGGTTGCCAAACTCAATATGCCTGAACAGCTCACAGTAAAATCCGGCGAGACATTTAGTCTTGACGGCAGTGCATCCTATGACCCTGATGGGGATGCCCTGAGTTTTCACTGGTTTCAATACAAGGAAGCGGGAACGCTGCATAATACAATAGCGGTCGCTCCGGCAGAAAATATGTCTGTCATTCCAGAGTTAAAAGCGCCGGAGGTAGGTAGCCTCCAAACTACGCACTTCATTTTGAAGGTTACCGATAAAGGAACGCCCCGGCTAACCCGGTATAAAAGAGTAATTGTAACCATTCTTCCAAAGCAATGATTGCTCCTGCCCCGGCTGAACAATTTGTTTGATTTCGTTTTACGGGTTCTATTTCCCCGGAAAAATAAAGCCTGCTAAATTAACGAACGTAAAAAATATACCTTATTGTTATTGTGCTTACAGTCCCGGTTGTTTGCAGCGCGCAAAGCTATCAAATTACGGCATTAGGTTTTAAAGGCAGCAGTTAACTGAATTTCGGTTGAGGCTCACTTTTACCATCCAAAATAATCCGGGTGGTAAAAGTGCATAGGAAATGTTTTTTCCAAAGAAAGCCTTTCCATCGCCTAAAATTATAATCTCTCAACTTGCTGGTTTTTTGAAAATAGTGTATCTTTATTTAAGATTTACAGAGGTAATAAAAAGAGCGACATCTGTGGCGCCTGATTATCTCACGGTACTTAAAACGCTATAAATCAACATTATAATAGGCTAGGTTCCAATACCTCCCTCACCGCTGATAACAATATCAAAAACTAACAAAAGCCTGTAAATCATACGATTACAGGCTTTTGTATTTTCAGAAAACACTCAAAATATGCAATAAATCGCATATAAAAAATGTATAATTCGTTGAGTTGAATTCTTGGTAAAATTTACTCAATGAAAACCGATTAATTACCTGTATTGTAATATGTTAAGTGTTTGAGCGTCTTGAGTGCTGCCGAAAATTCGTGAAAATCAATCAGCTAAAATTGTAAACGTTTCGTCTATCGGCGGGAAATTGGCGATGCCATATCAGGGCTGGTATTTCGCTTCATGATATTGAGGAAAATCAATCTGATGTACTTTTAGCTGAGCATTTTAATCAAATCCTGCACGGAATCTTCCGTAGGGGCAGCAAAGTCGCTTATACCCTCAATCGTTTCTTTACACAATGGCGCAGCCCTGTCAAACATGATCTTTTCGTAAGCTGCAACAGCGTTTTTAAGGTTTGTAAAATGTGCATTAGCCAAACAATTTGACAGATCCAGGGCATCGAGCATGGCCAGGTTAACCCCCTCGCCATTAGGTGGCATCAGGTGGGCAGCATCACCTATAAGGGTGATGTTATCTTTGGTCTCCCATCTGTTTTCTAAAGGAAAGTAATTCAGCGGGCGGGGAACAAAATGGGTACAAGCTTTAAATAATGCATAAAACACAGGGTTCCAACCTTCGTAATGATTGATCAGGTAGTCTTGCACATCTTTAGGGTTACTGAAATCAATACCACTGGTTTTGACCCAGTTTTCCGGGTATAAGGATGCAGCGTAAAAAGTTAAGCCGCCATCGCCACGGGGTTGTGCTGCTATAGTTGCTCCGTTCCCCATGGCCATCAGATTCGCCTGGTTTACTAACTGGTAGAATTCCGGACAAGCTGTTTCCGGTTCATCTATTTCGCCCTGGATAATCGTCGCGCCGGAATATAGTGCTTTTACGTTAGTGAGGTAAGGCCGGATCATGGAGCGATAACCGTCTGATCCGATAACAATATCTGCGGTAGCGGTTTTTCCGTTCTTAAACTGCAATTCCCACTTATGATCAATTTCCTTCATGCTTACGAACTGGCTATCCCATATTACGGTGTCGGGCAGCAACCCGTCTATTAACAGATCTCTCAGTGCCCCTCTGTCTATTTCAGGCCTGAACTGCGGATTACCGAAATTTGGTTCGCCGGCCCGGTTACCTTCGTCTAACAAAATATTTCCCTTTGGGTCAAGCAAGCGGTATTTATCCGCACCTGCCATGTAATTTGTTTTGAATGCCTCCATGAGCCCGGTAGCTTCCATGGCTTTCAGGCCGGAATCGAAATGCAGGTCGACAATTGCACCCTGTACACGTGCTGCCTGGCTGTCATCGCGCTCATAAACTTTCACCCGCACGCCTTTTAGCTGCAAAAGCCTGGCAAGGGTAAGGCCACCCGGGCCGCCACCAACTATAGCAATATTTTTATGAAGTAACAATTCCGGTGTTTGCATTATTTCCATTGTGTGTTTTAATTAGCACAAAGGAACGGCGGAAATGAAAGAGAGACAATGATCGAATCTCGCAAGTGTAGGACTATTCGCGGTTTTTACTTCTGAAAATAATTGGCGACGAGCCCACAACCTTGGTGAACAATCGTGTAAAATAGGAATAGTCATTGTAGCCCAGTTCGCCGGCAATCTCTTTTACAGATTTGCCTGAATGATAAAGCAGCCGTTTCGCTTCCAGCACCACACGTTGCTGAATGTGGGAGGATACGGGCTTTCCCGAAGCAGCCTTCACGCATTCATTCAGGTATGAGGGGGATAAATTTAACCTGGCGGCATATTCAGATGGATTTTTTGTCGACTTATAATGTTTCTCCAATAAGGTTTTAAAATCCCTGGTTACATTCTCAAATCTGTTATGATGTTCAGATGGCTGGGATACTGTAAGATAATGCGAAATAATTAATGCGACCAGCGTATTAACGCTTTCCTTTAAAATGGAATGATAAAGTACGGCTGTTTTCTTTTCAGACAGTTTCATGCATAACGCCGCAGTTTCCGTGAGTATAGCAAGCGTGTCCGGAATAACCGGCAACACGTTTACCGGCGCAAGCCCTTCCAGCAGGCTTAAATATTCCGGGCGGAGGTTCTCCTCTGTTATAATCCAGGTACAGATCATCGCGTCTTCGAACGCTATAACCCTGTGCACCTGGTGAGGGTGGATAAAGATAACAGCCGGTGCCTGGATATGATGCGTTTGGAAATCAATTTCGATAAAGGTTTTCCCTTTTTCCTGGATAATAAAAGTATAACCGCCATCCCGGTGAGAACGTTCAACTTGTTCTGAATTGGGTGAACCGTTAAATGACTCCCGCATCATCATAATGCCACGGCAGCTTTCTTCGGGCAATTTATTTACAGGAATATGATTGGTTTTCTTGCTCATTATCTATCTGAAGGGACGCGGTGTCGTTGCCGTTATCAAAGGGATATTAAATGATAAAATGGAAATAAGGCCCGGACTATCAAATGTGATGAAGTGGATGAGCCGGGTCGCTCCGGATTTCTTCACAAAACTTATTAATAAAAATATAAAGAAGGCAAAACTAAAAGCCGCTACTATTTCTTTCTTGTGATGCCGGATGCCGCTGGCAGGCAAAGTGTAAGCCTCATTAACGCTAAGGAATAGCCCGATATCGGGGATATTAAGCTTTTTTAACAAATTCTGATTTGAGCGCCATCGCGCCGAAGCCTTCGATCTTACAGTCAATATTATGGTCGCTTTCTACTAAGCGGATATTTTTGACCTTAGTGCCGGCCTTAATGGTTTGGGATGTTCCTTTTACCGGAAGGTTTTTAACCGTAACCACCGTGTCGCCGTTCACCAGGATATTGCCGTTACTGTCTTTAACCACAAAGCCCTCCTGAGGTGTGGTTTCTGCTACGGTACGCCATTCATGCCCACATTCCGGGCAAACCAACAGGCTATCCAGTTCATAGGTATAGGGAGACCGGCAGACCGGGCAAGGTGGAAGTTCAGTCATGATAAATCAATTATGGAAAGCGCAAAGATAATAAAAGTGCCGAAATAGTCTGGTACATGGTTCGTCCGGCAGGTTGCCGGTTGTTGAACCTACCACTAAATTTAACGGCATACCATATTCTTTACCTTTTATACTGAATACCTGTTTTATGCCGCCAATGTTGATGATTTCTGTGATATCAATACCAGCGGGTTTAACTTGGCCGATAGCAATATATCCTGATAAAAATATTACAAAAAAAATAATAGCCTTTTTCATTTGGTAAATAGGGTGTCGATTAAACAAATGTACGAATGGTTTCGTATTTCTTGGTTTTAAGAAAACGATTTTTTTCATGAAAATAACATCAAAAAACTCTGTCGTTCAATTTAGGTAAGTTTTGACAATCAGTTGTGTTTGTTATTGAATGGCTGATAGTTAATTCATTGAATATTTGTTTGGTATTTCAACACGGCGGGTTGCCCGCCTCAAATAATTGTTTAGCATTACTCCTGATACTGCCGGTTCCACTTAATTCGTCGCCGTTTTAATGCAGGTATCCAATAACCCGGTACGTTATTTCTGTTGAGATTTTTTGTCAATCGAGCGATGTTATCGTGCTTGTATACAGTATTTTGTATTTTATTTCTCTGAGATTTTCTCCTGGCTGAAACCAGGATTGTGATTTTATAAATGGTTACTTTCTAATTTCACAACCAACCAATCGGCGATCTGCCACGCCGAACAACCAACAAAATCTAACATCATGAAAACAGAGAACAGGACACATTCACCTCCTTTATGGTACGCTTTTCGCCGTGGCCCGAGGCGTTATTTCCGGGCCAATTTAACCTCAAAAACCAATTTATAACTTCCTTTTATGTACAAGAAAATTTTACTCAGACTAAGCGCGTTAGCGCTCTGTTGTATATTTACCGCACCTGTGCTGGCTCAGAACAGAACTATATCTGGTACCGTTACGGATGTAGCCGATGGCACGCCTTTACCGGGTGTTAGCGTGGTGGTAACCGGTATATCGGTCGGCACTACATCTAACGCTAAGGGTGTTTATACACTTAATGTACCGGCATCCGCAAAAACTATCTCTTTCTCTTATGTCGGTTATGCTACCCGCGAGGTACCGATAACTCAGGATGCTACTTTAAACGTGGCACTTGCTGCCGCGAGTAATTCACTCCGGGAAGTTGTTGTAGTAAGCGTTGGATACGGAACGCTCGACAAGCGCGAGGTGTCAAGCGCTATCACACACGTTTCATCAAAAGACCTGCTTCCTGTGGCGTCAAACAGCCCTTTAATGTCATTGCAGGGCAAAGTTGCCGGCCTTAGCATCACTAATACAGCCGGCGCCGATCCAAATTCATCGCCTAACGTACAGTTGCGGGGCGTATCGTCGCGTAATGCCGGTTTAGGGCCGCTATACGTGGTAAACGGTGTACCAGGAGGCAATATCGATAATATCAACCAAAATGATATAGAAAGTATAGATGTGCTTAAAGGTGGGGCCGCTTCTGCTATTTACGGAACAAGGGGAAGTAACGGTGTTATTATTATTACCACCAAAAAAGGCTCGTCACAAGCGCGCACGTTTTATGAAGGTTATGCCAGTTTCGACTATTTAACCAACCGGCTGCAAAACCTTACCCCCGATGAGTTTATTGCCGACAGGGTAAAAAATAGTCAGGGGCAGGATTATGGTGCCAAAACAAACTGGATGGACGCGGTCACCAATTCGCCGGCTTTTGCTCAAAAACACACGGTTCAATTGTCGGGCGGTTCTGGTAAAACGAATTACTTTGCATCGGCCGATTATCGTAATGCCGATGGTATTGACCTGCGCGCACATAAAAAAGAGTATGGTGCAAGGATCAATGTGAACCATACTTCTGATAATGGCGTGTTTATAGCAACATTGAATATTGCTCCCAGGTACATGAATACCAAGAATTCCGACCAGGGCAATTTTAACAATGCGCTTACCTTAAACCCAACTTACCCCATCTATGATACCGCTGGGAAGTATAACTATATCAATACCGGTTTCTTCTCCAATAACCCGGTTGAGAATGCAAATGTGATTAAATCAGAAGCGCAAATTAAAGAGATGGACATTAACGGATCGTTAAGGGTGAACATCCTGAAAAACCTGAGCACAACGGTAACCGTATCTGAGATCAGCCGGTCGGTGAGGAGCCTGAACTTCACACCCTCAACGCTATCATCAATTGTGCACGCCGGTAAAATAACCCAAACCAACTTCGCGTCGCAGCGGCAGGAAGAAAACGATCAGAAAAATGTTGAATGGACGGGTAATTACTCGTTTAACCTGGGCCGAAATCACATCAAAGCATTGGGTGGCTATTCTTATACATTATATAATTACAACACCTTTTATGCCCAGAATTATGATTTTCCATTTGATTCATACCTGTGGAATAACCTTGGCTCCGGGCTGTATAATGGCGGTGCCGCGGGCCAGGGACAATCGGCTGTAAGTTCAACTCAAAATGGTTCTACATTGATCTCATTCTTCGGTCGTTTAAATTATGATTTCAATAATCGTTACATTTTGACAGCCAGCTTGCGCCGTGAAGGATCATCCAAGTTTGGTATTAAAAACAAATGGGGCAATTTTCCTGCTGTTTCGGGCGCATGGCGCGTTTCTGAAGAAAATTTCATGAAAGGTGCACTTCCATGGATAAACGACCTTAAGTTACGTGCAGATTACGGCATTACTGGTAATCAGGATTTCGATAACTATCTTTCCCTGCTTTTATATGGTGGCGCAGGCTATTTCCCGTATAACGGGCAGGTTTACCAGGTTTATGGCCCTACTTCAAATGTTAATCCGGATTTGAAATGGGAAAAGTCGATCAATTTCAACGCAGGTATTGACTTTTCTATACTGGATAATCGGATCTCGGGCTCACTGGATTATTACATCCGTAAAAACAAGGACTTACTGGGGTATTATAACGTGCCATTGCCGCCAAATTCTCAGTCGCAAACCTTCGCTAACGTAGGCACAATGAAAAATTACGGATTAGAGCTGGCACTGAACGGATCTGTTATCAGAAATACGGAATTTGGCTATAATATAACCGCCGCGCTGGCTTACAATCGTAATAAGTTCATTTCGTTTTCTAACAACGTTTATAAAGGCACACCCTTTGTGGAGCTGGCTGGTTTGCCTGCTCCGGGCTCTCCGGGTAATATACAGCGCATTCAGGAAGGCCGTAGCATAGGCGAGTTTTATACACTACGTTCTGCAGGGGTGAATAAAGATGGCGCCTTACAGGTTTATAAAAAAGATGGTACCATAGTTCAGGCCAACCAGGCATCGTCGGATGATAAGCAATTTGTAGGCAACGGTTTGCCGAAGTTTACAGGCTCAATAGGCAATACCTTCAGGTACAAAAGGTTTGATATGGGGATTTTCCTGCGCGGTACATTTGGCTATAAAATATTTAATACCGCGGCATTTTACATCGGTACACCATCAAGCCAGAGCGATGCTAACGTGCTTAAATCGGCCTACAATGGCAAAAGCAAATATTCTTTGCTAACCAACCCGGCAACAACCGCCATCGCGTCCGACTATTTTCTGGAGAATGGCTCGTTTGTAAAAATAGATAATGTGGCCTTAGGTTATACCCAGCCGTTTAAAATCAAATACCTCAAATCAATACGTGTTTATGCCACAGGCAGAAACCTGCACACGTTTACCGGGTTTACCGGAGGTGATCCCGACCTGGTGAATGTTAATGGGCTTACACCGGGTGTGAATACTTCACTGAACTATTATCCGGCTACACTTCAATTAATCCTTGGCCTGCAGGCAACCTTTTAAATCTGAAAGACATGAAAAAATATAAACTATATATCGGAGGTGTTTTACTGTCGGCCATGCTGACCGGCAGCTGTACCAAACTGGATGAACACGTATATGATAAGGTAGATGCTGCCAGCTTCCTGAGCCGGCGGGATGATGTGATAAGGGATTTCCTACGCCCGTTTGAGCACGCTTACTGGAGCATACAGGGTAATGACGTTTATGCGGCAAGCGAAGACTGCACAGATGAAATAGGTACTTACAATCGCCAGGGCGACTGGCAGGACGGCGGTTATTATCAGCGTATGCACTACCATACCTGGACCATAACTGATGGCTTTACCAGCGGCGCCTGGACAAACTTTTACCAGGGTATTGTATTGGCAACCAATTCATTGACAGATATGGAAGGCATCAAAGACCCTTCAAAGCTCAGTGTTACGGATGCTGAATTAACCGACTTCAAAGCGGAGCTGCATACATTGCGGGCCTGGTTTTACTTAAGGGCTTTTGATTTTTATCGTAACATCGAGATTGTTACCGATGTGAAAACCGCCACCCACGGTAACCCGCAGTCAAGCCCGCAGGAAATATTCAGCTATATTGAATCAGAACTGAAAAGCGCCATCGACGGCCTGCCTACCCGGCAGCAACTTGGAGCCCCGGGTATAGGGCGGTGGACTAAGGCCGGGGCCGCAGCATTGTTGGCCCGCCTTTACCTCAACGCTAAAGTTTATATCGGTACCGATAAATACGCCGAGTGTGAGGCCATTTGCCGGGATATCATCGGCGGCAAATATGGCGCTTACCAGCTTGATACGCGATGGGATGCGCCTTTTGATTATACCAACACCACTTTAAACTCAGAGGTGATCTACGGCTTTCCGGGTTCATTGGCACGTACGCACTGGCAGTACGACGGCGGGATGTTTTTTTGGGGGATGACATATGATGCGGCACCGCTATACTGTGGTTTTACCGACTTTAGTCAGTCAAATCCGCGTTACGCGTTACAGCCCGGCCGGGATGTGGATAGCGTTGAATATACTTTTCAATTGGGCAAGCCCTTTGTTAAGTTTCAGAAGTATCCGGATGACCTGCGTTTAAAAAAGTATAAAAACCTGGGTAACAGTACGCGTGAGGGTATGTTCCTGTTTGGGTATCTGCCTTACACCCATTTGGTAAACGGTGTAAGCCGTACGGATACGGTAAAAGGCAATAAAGGCCCATATCCACTGTTCATCCGCGACCAGGTGGGGATGTTCCTTGGAGCAAAACCCGGAATCAAAATTGCCGACAAGGAATCGGACATGAACCATGCCGATCATAACTCGGGGGTGTTCCTGGTAAAATATCCGTTTTACCCAACGCCAGATCCGAACCGGATTACCTCGGCTTACGCGGAGATCCGCCTTTCGGAGATTTACTATACCCTGGCCGAATGCCGTTACCGTGCAGGGGATAAAGCCGGTGCCGCTGGTTATCTGAACCAGGTACGGCGACGAAATTACCCGGATGGTTCATCAAGTCTTTATAAATCTGATGGTAGCCAACTGACCGACCAGGAAATGCTGGATGAATGGGGAAGGGAATTTATTGGTGAAAACCGGAGGCGTACCGACCTTATCCGTTGGGGAGTATTTAACACAGGGACCTGGTGGGACAAAAAAGCCGACGGTGATAAACACACGGAGATTTTTCCGATTGGCCGCGACATTATGAATGTTAACCCGCAATTCAAACAAAATCCGGGTTATTAACTCAGTTATTTAACAAAACAGCCGCCGATTGTAATGATGTCTGGTGGCTGTTTTATTTTGATATCTTTAGATTTTATGATGATGTGTTTATGGATTGTAAATCGTCAATAAACTTTATCTCCATTATTTTTCGTTCAAAATCTTCGGCAGGCACCAATGCCTTGACTTTTACGCGGTTTTTATAAGTATATACTGTGCTTACGCTGTAATCAAGGATTTTGGCAATAGTTTCCAATTCGCTTACGCCCAACCTAACCAGCGCAAAAATCCGGAGGGTGGCATTTAACATTTCGCCGGTTTTGGGCCAAATCTGGTCTTCCGTTTTTAACAGCGCATTAAAAGAAGTTACAAAATTGGGAAATAGGGTTAAAAACATCGTATCTAAAGTATCATACAACTGAGCTTTTTCTTTGTCGATCTGAACTTTTTCCAGCACAATGTTAGCATCATTATATTTGCCAAGCTTGATATTATGTTGCGCCCTGCGTTTAACTTTATCAAGCGTTTCAATATAGGATGAGCAGGTTTTAAAGAACAAGCCAATAAATTCCTCTTTGATCCGCGATGATTCCAATAGCTTACCATTAATGCTTTTTAGTTCGTTGTTTATTTCCTTAATCACGCGTTCGTTACTTTTTATCCGCTGCATCTGCCTCCGGTATACCACCAATACAAAAACAAGTATTACAGCAACAATCAGGAATATCAGGAAACCTATTAACAGTTTATCCCTTTCATGTTGTTTCTGGTCAATTACCTTACCGGCAACAAGCGGCAGGATCGATTCTATCTGTACTTCGCGGTTCCTTGCCCCATAAAACCGGGCATTTTTTACTGCGTGTTGCATCATGATATAAGCATCATCTGTTCGGTTCAATTGAAACAATTCCTGTCCGAGCAGGAATATCGCAAGTGTTTCTTTTGTTGATGACCGCACATCGTTTATAGCGGCAAGTGCCAGGAATAAAATCCGGTCATCGCCGGTGTAGGCAAAGCTTAGCCGGGTGGCTACCATAGCAATCTTGTGTTGGGACAGGCCGCGGCCGGTGATAAAGTTATAGTAAAAGTTGGGTGTGAGTTTTTTGTCCCTGACAGAATCAGGTTGGAAGGCTAAATTGATCGTCTTCTCGAAATCATTTGAGGGGGTGGTAATTTCTGCGCTTTTAAAATCCTGGTCCGAGCGCTGGCGATAAATTTTCGAAAAATAGGCGTCATTATCATAGTCGCCAATTCCTGCGTTTAACCTTGCACACAGGTTCAGATAATCTGATTTCAATGAATCTGATAAGCCATTTACATTAATGGTTGTAACAATATCAAATGCCTCTTTGTAAAAACCTGAATTGAGTAAAGTGCTGCCGAGTAATATTTTGCTTTTGATCAGGTTTTCAGGTTGGTTAAATTTCTCCGAAAGGGTAATCATTTTCCTCACATATACGAAAGCCGAATCAAATTTGAAAGAATGGTACTCTTCGAATATCCGGCCGCAAAGGGCGTATCGGTTATTGAAGTTTTTAATGTCTGTGTGATCGAGCTCATTGCGTAGTTGTTTTATCCGTTTTTCCTTATTAAGATCATAAAGGTGTTCCTTTTCAAGTTCCGATTTAAGGGTCGTTAATATTTTGTCAGATCTCAGCGCCTGGGGGTAACAGCTGGGGGCTATCAATAAAAATATAATGACGGATAGTAGATTTTTCTTCATTATCAACGTGTATTAATTCGAGCTGTTTCGGCCGGTGTCCATGTGTACTATAAGTATAGGGTATGGCATATACATTGTTCCAAAACCAGGTTTGTAAACAAAAAGAAGAATACTTTGTGCAAACGGTGATAAAATTACACCTAAAATGCACAACCTCAATTTTCAATAGTATTCTATCTGTTCGAAAACAATCGTTTTCTACTTCAGACGGCCCCTAAACAAGCCATTTTTATGAGATTTTCCGTGTGTGATTTTTGTTTAAGTATCTTATAATTAGAAAGTTGATGTTTTTTTATATTGGATTTTTTTGGTTATATAAACTTAGCGATACTGAAGATGTTGGGTTCATGTTTTACTTTGATCCTGGCGTTCAACTTTAGTATCCATCAACTATAAACTTTATATGACAACATCTTCCAGGTATTATCTTTTTCTCATTTTTTTGCTGGTCTTCGCTTCGGTTAAGGCAAAAAATATACCTATCCGGCAATCCGGGCTCATTGGGCATTCCATTGCAGAATTTATTCCCGAAGGTTTCGATGCTTCTCTCGTGCCATCCCTTATGCTTCAAAAGGAACCCGTTATAAAAAAGGCGCTTCCCGCCGGGTGGCATATCGTACCTGAATTTTCTTTTAATGAAGGTAAAGCCAGCGCTGTTGTCCATCTGCAGGGCGATATCAGCCTGTATGGCGGCGGCGAAGTTACGGGCCCTTTATTACGAAATGGCCAAACCATAAAACTCTGGAACACGGATAACGGAGCTTATGGTACAGACGGTGGAAAGCGGCTTTACCAAACGCATCCCTGGGTGTTGGGGGTAAGGAAAGATGGTACCGCCTTCGGGATACTTTTTGATAGCTATTGGAAGGCCGGGCTGAAAACGGATTCAAAAGCAATAGCTTTCAATACAGAAGGTGCACTATTTCGTGTTTTTGTGATCGACCGCAAATCGCCGCAAGAGGTAGTTAAGGGATTGGCTGAATTGACCGGTACTATCGAAATGCCTCCAAGGTGGTCATTGGGCTATCAGCAATGCCGCTTTTCTTATGCTTCTGAGCAGCAGGTAAAAGAAATTGCCGATACTTTTCGGGAAAAGCAAATACCCTGCGACGCCATTTGGATGGACATCGACTATATGGAAGGTTTTCGTGTTTTTACATTCAATAAAACCAATTTTCCTAATCCTAAACGGTTGAACAACTATCTTCATGCTAAAGGTTTTCATTCCGTTTTTATGATCGACCCCGGAGTTAAGGCTGATAGTACCTATGCTGTTTACAGGTCTGGCTCAGCTAAAGATATCTGGGTTAAAGATGTTGGCGGGCGGGAATATCATGGAAAAGTTTGGCCGGGAGACTGTGCTTTTCCTGATTTTACCATGCCCGATTGCCGCGACTGGTGGGCCGGTTTGTACAAGCAGTTTATGGCAACCGGTGTAGATGGCGTGTGGAACGATATGAACGAGCCGGCGGTTAATGATGAAGCTTTGCCAAAAGACCAGCGCCTGGGAACAATGCCTTATACTAATCAACATCGCGGCGGCGGCTCATTACCCGCCGGCCCGCATTTGCTTTATCATAACGCTTATGGCCGGTTAATGGTACAAGCTACACGGCAGGGAGTGATGGCTGCAAACCCCGGTAAGCGACCCTTTATTTTAACAAGGGCCAATTTATTAGGAGGCCAACGCTTTGCCGCAACCTGGACAGGCGATAACCTGGCCGATGAGCGGTTTATGAAGGTTTCTGTTCCGATGTGCATCACCCTTGGTTTATCAGGTCAACCGTTTAGTGGGCCGGATATTGGCGGTTTTTTGGGCAATACCAGTCCTGATTTGTGGGCCAAATGGCTTGGCTTTGGGGTGTTTTTGCCTTTTGCCCGCGGTCATGCCTGTGCCGGGACGAATAATAAGGAGCCATGGGCTTTTGGGGGCGCTGTAGAAGAGACATCCAGGATCGCAATCAGTCGCCGGTATCGTTTGTTGCCGTTGTTTTATACTTTGTTTTACAATGCCCATAAAACAGGGTTGCCGGTAATGCAGCCTTCGTTTTTTGCCGATCCTAAGGACCTGAGCCTGAGGGACGAGGAACAGACATTCTTATTAGGCAGCAACCTGTTGGTAGTCCCTTCTTTTGCCAAAGAACCAAAATTGCCTGCCGGAAAATGGGAAAAAATATCGCTTGTTGATGGCGAGCAGTCGGACCCCTATCAGGCTAAGTTATTGCTAAAAAGCGGGGCTATTATTCCGGCTGGAAACATTATTCAAAATACCGGGGAAAAATCACTGGAAACTTTGACGCTATTTGTTAATCCCGATAGCCGTGGCAATGCAACCGGCGAACTGTACTGGGACAGCGGGGAGGGCTGGGAATTTAATAAAGGTAATTTCAGCAGGCTGAAATTTCGGGCTAAAAAAAGCGGCAGCAAAACTATCCTCCATGTAGTTGCACATGAGGGTAGTTACCCAATCAATGAGCAGGTTGCGCATTTGAAGGTCATTGTTCTGAAAGATGGCAAGGAGTATAGCGAAACGGGGAGCTTAAAACAAGGTGTTTTGGTGCAGATGTGATCAAATGGTAAAAAGCATATATCATCAAGGGCCGGTGAGTTTTTGATACCGGCTTTTGATGCTTGAATAGAAACATCATGATTATAACTCACAACCGGAGCCTGGCATGTACAAGAATCAATTTTGCAACAATTAATACCGTTGGATAATGCTTGAAATGTGGTTTCAGATATTTGACAGCCAGGGAAATTTGGTTTTCGACGGCCCTTTTTGAAATGGACAGCCGTTCGGCGATCTCGGCATTTGTCAGTTGGCTAACCCTGCTCAAAAGGAAGATCTCTTTACACCTTGCCGGCAGTTTGTCCAGCAGTTTGTCCAGATCAGTGCTTAATTCATTAACCTCGAAATTGCTTTCGGCATTGTTATATACAACACTTAAATCATCCAGCTTTTCATAGTCTTCAACATATTTCAATTGTGATGTGTTGTTTGCTTTGATGGAATTGTATACGCGGTATCGGGCAGCAGCTGTGAGGTAATTTTTGAATGTGATAATGTTTAGCACCTCTCTCTTTTCCCATATATTAACAAATATGTCGTTCACAATACCCATACAGGACTCGGTATCATGTAAGTACGAAAAGGCTTTTTTATAAACCACCTCCCAATAACGATCATAAAGCTGGTTAAACGCTTTTTTATCATGGCGTTTAACTGCTGCAAATAAATCTTCATCTGTTTGTTGGGGATAGTTCATTTATAAGGATCTCAATCTAAGCTTGAATCGTGCAATTTAATAACAAACTTTTATTGTTGAGGGGGTAGCTGACTACCCGTTATCGATTGTTTGAAAAAAATCTAAAAAAAGAAACAAAAAGTGTGTGAGTTATTGCAAGGAGAATTGTCTATAAGAATAACCGTTATAGCCATGTCTTACGAAGAATTTATTAAATTATATGAGCGCTGCACTTTAGGCAACTGCACGCCGGAAGAGCAAAAAATATTTGAAGAATATCGTGACAACTTCGATTTGTCGGATATCCCATGGATCTCTGATTTCGGAGATAAAGCGGAAATTGAGAAACGTCTGAAAGTAGATTTGCATAGGAGGCTTTCTAAAAACCAGGTGCGAAGGCTTATGCCGGCGCGTTGGTGGGCCGCAGCAATTATAATTTTTGCTCTCGGAGGATTAATTGTTGTCAACAGGTATTTCAGTGGAAGTACTAAACCTTACGAGTTAACATCTGACAAAAACAGCATTAAACCGGGCAGTAATAAGGCTACGCTAACGCTTGCCGACGGAAGGCAGATTACCCTTGATGGCTCACGAAAAGGACGATTGTTTACACTTAACCATATTTCTGCCAATAACGACGTAGATAGCAGTGTGGTATATCAGAAAAACACATCCGAAATTACCACCACTCCACAACCTTATAATGTATTGTCAACACCTCGCGGCGGAAAGTACCAGCTTATCATGGCAGATGGGACTAAGGTTTGGCTGAATGCCGGTAGTACGATCAAATTCCCCGTCGATTTTACGAGTAACGAAAGAACTGTCGAATTGTCGGGGGAGGCGTACTTCGAAGTTGCTCATGATTCACACAGGCCGTTTAAAGTTTCGGGTGCAGGGCAGGTAGTAAAGGTGCTGGGTACACACTTTAATATTAATGCTTATCCCGAGGAGGGAGCAGTTAAAACAACCCTGCTGGAAGGCAGTGTGAAAGTTTATGCAAAGAGCCAAACTTCTGCTTCGCCGGGAATCATTATAAAACCAAATGAACAGGCGGTTTTTAAAAACGACAAATTATCTAAAACGACTGTAGATGCTGACGATTTTACTGCCTGGAAAAACGGTTTGATCTTATTCAGAGATGCTGATATCCACGATGTAATGCGCAAAATATCGAGATGGTACAACGTTGATGTGGAGTACCGGGGGCAGGTTGGCAATGATACCTACAACGGCGAAATCCCCAGGAATGCGGCTTTTTCCGAAGTTCTCAGAATCCTGAAACTGGACGATATCAATGTAAAACTAAGTGGTCAAAAACTGATTGTTTCCCAATAACAGCTATGATTCCCCAAAAACAATTATAAAACCAATAACCGATTATTAACCTCAAAATCCAAATTTCGATGAAGAAAAAAGATACTTAAAAAGCGCCCACCAAAATCTCATTCAAAAAAAATGCCGGCAGTGCTTCCAACACAACCGGCTGTATCCGCTTGCGCGGTAGTTTCTGGATTCGAGATTATTAGAAAACCGACGAAGTTTACTTTTTAACCAAACCAAAAACCAAACGAAACTATGAAAATTAATCTACGTAGTTCAAAAAACTACGAATTTCTGTTTTTAAGTCGAAGAACATTTTTAGTGATGAAGCTAATTATTTTGTTAACCATAGCTTTTGCTTTTCAAGTTAAAGCAGATGTGTTCGCCCAAAAGATCACCTTGTCAGAAAAGGGAGTACCGCTCGAAAAAATATTAAAGGATATCAACAAGCAAAGCGGCTACACTTTCTTTTATAAGCATAAGTTGCTGCAAAATTCGTCGCCTGTATCTATTAATGTTAAAGATGCTGATATAAAAGATGTGCTCGATGTTTTATTAAAAGGGCAGGCGCTGTTGTATAGCTTTGCCGAAAAAACCATCGTCATAAAAGGCAACGGCGAAGCAAACGGGGAAAATGTTGATAAAAACAAAGCCACTGTTGCAAATATCGAAGTTAAGGGAACCGTGGTAGACGAAACGGGCAAACCTTTGCCCGGCGCTTCGGTAAAAATTAAAGGAACAGGGCAGGGGATGACCACCAACGAAAAAGGTGAATTTGCCTTTAAAAATGTCCCCGAAAACAGCACACTGGTCATCTCTTTTGTAGGTTATGCAAATAAAGAAGTTCAGGTGGCCAAAGACCTTGGTGTTATTGCGCTCAGTCCGGGCACCGGCCTGCAGGAAATTGTTGTAGTAGGCTACGGAACCCAGCGTAAAGAACGGGTAACCGGTGCAATAGCAGCGGTGGGCACTAAAGAACTGCAGCAAAGCCCGGTTGCCAATTTAAGTAACGCCCTGGCTGGTCGCTTACCTGGTTTATTAACCATTCAAAACAGCGGTGAACCGGGAGCAGATGGCTCTTATTTAAATATCAGGGGCTTTGGTACCACTAACAATTCTGCCCCATTAGTCCTTGTTGATGGTATTCAAAGAGATTTTAGCGGCCTGGATGCCAATGAAGTAGAGAGTGTGAGTATCCTGAAAGATGCGGCCTCTACTGCGATATATGGTATTCAGGGTGCCAACGGTGTTGTGCTGGTGACCACCAAACGCGGAAAAATAGGCACATCGCGCATCTCTGCAACAGCGCAAAATGGCTGGCAATCACCAACTGCTTTACCGCAATATGTTGATTCATATACCGGGCGCAAGCTTTACAAAGAGGGCCTGGTGAATGATGGCCTGTTTGCAGATACCAGCGCTTACACGGATGTTTTATTGAATAAATACCGTGACAGATCGTATCCGGCATACCAGTATCTATATCCAAATGTCAATTGGACAAAAACAATGCTAAAGCCGTTTTCCTACCTGTCACAGGGTAATTTGAACGTAACCGGCGGTACTGAAAAAACAAGGTATTTTATCTCCTTATCCTATCTGCAGCAAAATGGTTTATATAATTATGAAGACGCGGTAAGCCAGTATGATATTCAGGCCATAACCCATAAATACAACTTCCGTTCAAATATCGACCTTAACCTTACCAAAAACCTGTCGATGGAGCTTAACCTGGGCGCCATTGTATATGACAGGAATTACCCGGGCGCAAATGCCTCGCAGATATTTAACGATATTAAACAAACGCCTTCGTGGTATTACCCGATAATCAACCCCGATGGTTCGCCGGGTGCCGCGCCCAATACTAATCAATCACCTTATGTCGATCTCACGCAATCGGGTTATCAACGGAACTTTGAAACCTCGCTGCAATCAACAGCTGGCTTTAAATGGGATTTGGGTTGGTTAACCAAAGGCCTGAGCACACGTGTCCGGTTATCTTTTGATAACGATAACTTCCGGAATGTAAGCAGGCCTTTATCTAACATTACCTACCAATATTTACTCAATCAGGGAGTTGCTGATACCGAAACGGATTTGGCCACCAACGGTCATTATGTAATTGTAAATAACGGTAATGGTACCCTCGATTACCAGGTAAACGCCAACGGCTCTCGCCGTACAGTGCTCGAAGCCTATATTAATTACGACCGCGATTTTGGCAAACACTCCGTAAAAGCTATGGCCATCTATAACCAATCGAGCTTTTTTGATGCTGTTGGCGGCGGCGTTGGAAACGCGAGCGCTGGTTTACCTTACAAATACCAGGGCGTTTTGGGCCGTGCCGCTTATGCTTATGATGATCGTTATCTTGCCGAGTTTAACTTCGGTTATAATGGGTCTGAAAACTTTGCACCGGGGCACCGGTTTGGATTTTTCCCCGCGGTTTCGGCAGGCTGGATAGCATCAAACGAACATTTTATTAAAGATAATTCATCACTTAGTTTTATTGATCAATTTAAATTAAGGGGATCGTACGGTATTGTTGGTAACGATAAAATAGGCTCAAGCAGGTTTCTTTATTTAAGTACATGGGTAAAAGAAGGTAATGCTTACAAGTTTGGTTTTAATAGCGATGGTAATGGTTATGACGGCTACCTGGAAGGCCAGGCCGGCAATACTTTATTAACATGGGAACGGTCAAAAAAGTTAAACCTGGGTCTTGACCTTAGTTTATGGAAAGGGATGTTCTCCCTTTCGGCAGACGTGTTTAAAGAGCGCCGCAACAATATATTGGCTACCTCACAACTGATACCGGCATTTATCGGTTTACCGCAGATACCCGCGGTTAACGCGGGTATAACCGATAACAGGGGGTATGAAATCTCGCTTACCCACAGGCATGATTTTAATAAAAAACAAGGATATAATATCACCATCAATTATGCTTACGCCACTAACAAAATCCTGTTTTACGCCCAACCTGATTACCCCGGCCGCGAATGGCAGGCTTTAAAAGGTACCAGCATCAACGAGATTTATGGGTATACAGCCCTCGGCCTGTTTAAAAGCCAGCACGATATTGACAACAGCCCATCGCAATCAAGCCTTGGTGTTACCAAGCCAGGAGATATCAAATATAAAGACCTGAACGGCGATGGCGTTATTAACAGCCTTGATGCCGGCTATCTTCCCGGAAAAGTGGCCAATCCAAAATCGCAGTTTGGTGTAGCATTGGGGTACCATTACGCTAACTTTGACGTGAGCGTACTGTTCCAGGGAGGCTTAGGTGGTTCTACTTTACTATCCGGATCAGGGGTATATGCCTTTTCGAGATTTGCCAGCGCATTAACCCAGGTTGTTGATAATCACTGGGTAGCTTCAAATCCGGATGCTAATTATATGTTCCCGCGTATTTCATCTGCTGATAATGTAAACAATCAGCAGGGTTCCACCTTCTGGATCTATTCATCAAATTATCTCCGTTTAAAAACTGTTGAACTGGGTTATACCCTGCCAGCAACCTTGATGAAAAAGATAGGGATAGAAAACGCACGCGTTTTTGTTAACGGCATTAACCTGCTGACCTGGAGCAAGCTTAAAGATTTCAATTTCGACCCTGAAATTGGCAACAACGGTACCGGAACATATCCGCAGCAAAAGGTGATCAACGCCGGTTTAAGGTTTACATTTTAAAACATTCAACATGAAAAGCAATAAATTTATATACCTGTTTTTATTTGCCTGCATCACTGCCATTTCCTGCAAAAAATATCTTAATGTGGTTCCTACAGAACTGGTTACACAGGATGCTGTTTTTAGCAATATCCAAAATGCAGAAGGTGCGTGGGCTCACTTATATAAATCGTTAAATAATAACGATGTACAGTTCATCCACGGCGGAGGAACCATTTTAGGAGCCTGTACAGATGAATGCAAAAATCACTGGGAAAATGTACCCGAACTGGCTTTTAATTCAGGTGCGTGGAATGCTACCAATAACTCGCTTGATATTTGGGGCAGCGCTTACCAGTATATCCGTTCGGCCAATATTTTTCTGGCAAGTATTGATAAAACACCCATCCCTGCCTCACGGAGTGATTATTACTCGCCCCGCATTCCGCTTTATAAAGCGGAAGCAAGGTTTCTGCGTGCCAATCAATATTTCGAATTGTTCAGAAGGTACGGTGCCGTGCCTCTGGTAAACACAGTTTTAGCCACTACAGATCCCGCCGCTACAACAACGTCAAGAAACACTGTTGACGATGTGGTGAAATTTATCAGTTCGGAGTGTGATGCTATTGCCGAAATTTTGCCGGTAAATTATGCCAATGGTTCGGCCGATTACGGGCGCATCACCAAAGGAGCGGCCTTAGCGCTTAAAGCGCGCACTTTACTTTATGCGGCCAGTCCGCTGTTTAATGGTAATACCATGTATGCCAATATTAAAAATGCCGATGGTACACAGTTGTTTCCTCAAACTTATGATAATAATAAGTGGTTACAGGCTGCCAATGCAGCTAAAGCCGTGTTGGATTTGAGTGCCTATTCATTATCCAACCCAAACCCGTTAAATCCGGTTGATAACTACGCTCAGCTGTTTTTTACCCGTAATTATAATGAAATTATACTGCCGCTGATTATTGGAGGTAACCGGGATTTTGAAGGTACTTATATGCCTAATGGCAGGGATGGAAACGCAGTTAACGGTAACGGAAAGATGAGCGTTTTCCAGGAGTTGGTTGATTCGTATGAAATGAATAACGGACGACCGATAACAGATCCGCAATCCGGCTATCAAACTACCGGCTTTTGGAACGGGCAAATGTGGGATGGTGTAAGGAATACCCCTGTCTCCAATATTTCGAACATGTATAAAAACAGGGATCCCCGTTTTTACGCTACTATATTTTTTCAGTACGATGTATGGAACTATAGCAACAATGCAAGGCCATTGAAATTTGCCTGGTTTGGCAACAATGGCGGAGGCTGTGACGGCTGGCCTAAACCGGGCACCAATTGTGAAACCGGTTATAATTGGCGAAAATGGGCCGATCCTGCTGTTAACTTAAAGGGCAATGGTAGCGCCAACCGGAATTTTCCGCTTATCCGCCTAGCCGAGATCTATTTAATTTATGCAGAGGCGATGAATGAATATTTGTCTGTACCTAACAGCGATGTTTACAATGCTGTAAACGCTGTAAGAAGCCGGGTATCTATGCCGGGGCTGCCTATCATAGCATCCGATAATACCAAAGAGGGCATGCGTAAAAGGATCCAAAACGAAAAGCGCATTGAATTTGCCTTCGAGAACCAGCGTTTTTGGGATGTGCGCCGTTGGCTGATAGCCAAAACTGCAGATAATGGAAATATGCATGGCATGAACGCCAGGCCAACGCCTGAAGAGCTGAACTCAACCGGATTTGATCCTAACAGTGAAGCCGCCGGTGTTGCGGTGTTTTACAAAACAGTGGTTGACCAGGCTCGTGTTTTTGCCGATCGACATTACCTGATGCCCATACCACAAACGGAGATCAATATTGATCCTGCATTGGTGCAAAATTATGGATGGTAACCCCGCGGGTATACCGATCATTTAGTTTTTAATAATAAAAGGTACCGGTTATAGCTATATCAATCATTCAACATTCCTATAAAATAATTCGGTTGTTCTTAAGGAGCAACCGAATTTAACCAAAAAGTTGGCCACGAGTTGCTGTATTTAAGAAATATACGCGGTTCTCAAAATGATTGCTCGCCGTATGCTTGTTCAGCTTTATAGAAAATATGTGATTTTTTAGTCTTTTTTTATTGACATGCAATTGATTGACAGTTAGATGCTGTTGCTGGTGTTGAGATTTTTTTTTGACAGTCCGTCGTAAGCTCATTTTATGCTGTTATACAATGCTTCCTTTGTGGCACTCACCCTGATCATGATTTAAATACACGTTAAAATGTCTATCATCTACAAACAAAAAATAAAAATACTTTTTCAGGCATTGGCTTGTGCTTTTGTCTTATTTACTACCAGCGCGCGCGCTCAGAGCGGCAGTCAATTGACACCAGATTCAAAGGCTGTTATACAATTGGGAAATGCCCGTTTTACCGTACTTACAGATCAACTGGTCAGGTTACAATGGGGGCAGCCCGCAAGTTATGATAATAGGGCCTCACTGGTTGTGGTTAACCGTAAGCTTCCTGTTCCTACATTTACCACCCGTACAGAGGATAACTGGTTTCATCTGAAAACGAAAAAGATAGAACTTGCTTATAAAATCAATTCCGGGGTATTTGATAGTACTAATCTAAAAATTCGCTTTTTGAACGCCGATACCGTTTTGTGGAAACCGGGGCAAAAGCAGAAATTTAATTTAAAAGGGACCTACCGCACTTTGGACGGGCAGGATGGTGAATTGAATTTATATAGCAGGCAAAAGATTCAACTGGAAGATGGGATACTTTCCAGAGATGGCTGGTTTTTCCTGGATGACTCTCAATCCCTCAGACTGGATAATTCTGAATGGCCATGGGTAGCTGCTCCCGGTACTCCAAAATTGGATTGGTATTTTTGGGGTTATGGCGACGACTATAAATCTGCCTTACTGGATTTTAGCAAAATTGCAGGTCACGTGCCAATGCTGTCACGATATGTGTTTGGCTACTGGTGGTCGCGGTATTGGAGTTATTCGGACAATGAGCTACGGGAATTGGTACAAAACCTTAAACGGTTTGATGTGCCAACCGATGTTTTGGTAATTGATATGGACTGGCATACCAAAGGCTGGACTGGCTACACCTGGAACAAAAACCTTTTCCCCGATCCCTCCGGCTTTCTGAAATGGACGAAAGAAAATCATCTGAAAACAACATTGAATTTGCATCCGGCAGATGGGATCCAACCAACAGAGGAACGTTACAACAGTTTTGCTGCCTACATGAAGGCGGATACATCTCAAAAGAAACCAATTCCGTTCGAAGCTTCCAACAAGGCTTTTATGCGTGGCCTGTTCGATATAGTGTTAAGGCCGATAGAGAAAGCAGGAGTTAATTTCTGGTGGTTGGACTGGCAGCAGTGGCCAAATGATAATAAGATCCCGGCGCTAAGTAACACCTGGTGGCTTAATTATACTTTTTTTACAGATAAGGCTATGCATGGTCAAACGCGGCCGTTGTTGTATCACCGTTGGGGAGGATTGGGTAATCATCGTTACCAGATCGGTTTTTCGGGAGATACCTTTATGTCGTGGGAATCGCTGGCCTACGAACCCTACTTTACAAGCACAGCTTCGAATGTGTTGTATACCTATTGGAGCCATGATATTGGCGGGCACATCCTCAAGGGAAATGAAAAAGGAGTAGAACCTGAGCTTTATACCCGTTGGTTGCAATATGGTTGTTTCAGTCCGATAATGCGAACGCACTCTACCAAAAACGCGGCAATTAAAAAAGAGATCTGGAATTTTGGGCCGGAATATGCCAAAGCCCAACATGATGCCATCAGGCTGCGGTATGCGCTTGTGCCCTACATCTACGCCATGTCCAGAAAAACCTTTGAAACGGGCATTGGACTTTGCCGGCCCATGTATTACGATTACGCAAAACAGCCCGAATCCTATATCTATAAAGAAGAATACATGTTTGGGGATAATATGCTGATCAGGCCGGTGACAACGCCATCTAAAGATGGGTTTGCTGCTGTTAAGGTTTGGCTTCCGTCAGGAAACGATTGGTATGAATGGCAAACAGGTACTTTGCTAAAGGGAGGACAGGTAATTGAGCGTTCGTTTTCTATCGATGAATATCCCATATATGTGAAAGCGGGCGCGGTGATACCGATGTATAATGATAAGGTCCAAAACCTCGATACCCTTCCCGGCAGTTTAATCATTGGGGTTTTTCCGGGAAACAGCGGTAAGTTTCAGCTTTATGAAGATAACGGGAACGATAAAAACTATGAAAGTGAATTTGCCACCACCAGTGTAACCACACGGAGCATTGGTGCTGAACAAATGGTAAATATCAATCCTGCAGTAGGTAAGTATCACAGCATGCCTTCGCGCAGAAAATTTACCGTTAAATTGTTCGGTACTCAACCTCCGTCAAAAGTATTGTTGAACGGTAAGCCGCTGCAATTTAATTCGGAAGGCAGGGATGGTAGCTGGAATTATGACGGATCTGATCTTTGTTTAAATATTTTTCTCCCGGATAAAGACTGCCGGGTTGCGCAGCAAGTACGTATAAGTTATAAAGGCGCACAGCAGCCCGGGATAACCGCCGGACTTGTTGAGCGTTTTAAACGCTTGTCGATGATAACAGTGGCCCTCAAAAGCGGTGATAACGGTAATGAAGGTATGTATATTCCCCAAAACCTTGGTTTTGCAGAAGAAACCAATCGTTTACTGGGCTACCGTCCGGATAATTTTCAACGTTATTTGCAGCAGTTCGAACACTCATATCAGCAAATACCAGATGAACTAAAACTGATCAGGCAACTGGATGAACAAAAACGTAGTAAACTAATAAGCCTGCTTCAATAAGAAGAGGATAATCAATTTGCTATACCTTAAACAGAAAGCCTTCAGATGATGTCATTTGGAGGCTTTTGGTGTTTTAATACTTAGAATTGGGCCACCCTTTTAACTGGTAGTAATACAAGGAGGGGTATACCTCGGCTATAGATGCTCAGTTCTACCCGGCTTTGGCACGGAAGGCGGCCCGGTTGGGCAAAGCTATCGAAGGTCATACGCTGACGATCAGGAACCAAATGCAATTGTCCAGCTATCTCAACCTCATACAGAAAAAACTGACCGATATTGCGGATGCGCTCTGCCGGATCGCTGAGCGGCCCGGGCCGAAAAGCTTGCAGGACTACGGTTGACTCAAACACAACATACAGAATAGCTGTAATACAAGTGATCATGATGGCCGCGAAAGTTGATTACAATTGCTATGCCGAATGCAGGGCATTGCAACTGGTGCGGTGGGATGAACTGAAACTATTTATACTTACCCACAGCAGCTCATCTGGCCCAGCTCAGCGGCCTATTGACCGAGATTAGCCTTGCTTTCGATCCTCCCGAGTTGTGCTAACCTTTTATTCCGTACTTTTTACTTTCAATGCGTTTCCTTATTCGGCTCAACGATGGGTTGGTGATACCCAGGTAAGACGAAATATGATAAGCTGGTATCTGCCTGGTAATAGCCGGGTGTGCTTCCAACAACCGGGTATATCGCTGCTCGGGCGAAAAAAAAAGGTTCTTCTGTCAGTATTTGAGCGATATTAAAGAACGATTCAGCCAACAGCCTACCAAATTTTCCCCAGTTCGGCAGGCTTCCATAAAGGTAGTTCAGGTCATGGTAGGCGATAACATAAGTTGTGAGTTCTCCAAACCGCTTGACTAATATTCCCTGCGCTCGGCTGTTGATATACCGGTCGAACTTATTTCTTCAGGACTGAAACAAAACGGTGCCGGGCAAAGGTATTTCATAAGATCGATAAATATTCTATCATAGTCACCTGTGTTTCCTCCGAAGGTCTATAATTTAACTTTGTTTGTTTCCATGATTTTGTGCGATATTATATACAAAAATGGTTTAAGCACGCAGGTACGCTGCTTTGAACTCTTCGGCAAACTGTTCCAGCTTAATGTGACCGGTTATCCTTGCGCCGTTGGTGAAAAAATCCCTGGTAATAATACCTGCCCTTACGCCCTGGCCCATTTCAACGATAAGGCCGGCTAATTCCGACGGTAATCCTCCGCCGAGCATGCCCTGTTTGAGTTGTTCATCAGGAATAACTGTCCAAACCAGTTCCGGTTTTCCAATGGCCTGGCCAAATATTGCCGCTATTTCGTCTCCGGTCGAAATATCACTCACCACGTATTTCACTTCAACCCCGTTTCCTACAGACTGTAATTCCTCTGCGATGGCTGTCGAAAGATCTTCCGGGTGTGTAAGGGTTAATTGATCGTGTCCGTTGTAATTATTGCCGAAGATTCCCTTGCTTTTAATTAGTGGGATATCGCGAAGAAAATTAATATAGAAAAATCCAGATCTCAGAATGGTCACCTTTACGCCGTCTAATTTCTCTAATATCCTTTCAACACGATGTACACCTTGTACAGGGCCAGTACCTTCGGCGGCATCGGCGCCAACGCTGCTCAGCATGACCACGCGGGTGACGCCTGCCGCTTTAACGGCGTTTGCGTAAGCCTGCCCCGCATCGGCAATGTTCTCTATCATGTTAATTGGCCCCATTGACGGCGGCATCATGATGTAAACCGCATCTGCATCGCTAAAAGCTTCAGTCAAAAATGCCTCGTCACGGATAGAACCGATAGCGGCCTTTGCACCTAAAGTCTCAATTTCGCCTTTACGGTCTTCTTTTGTGCTGATCACGGTTACTTCATGTCCGGCGGCGATCAGCTTTTTTACTAATGGCCTGGCTATATTTCCTAATGAGCCAGTGGTGGTAATTTTCATAGTTGTATGTTGTAATTGTTAAAAATTAGTAGCGTACGGGTAAATAAATTGGGGCTGGGTGAAATGCGGCTTTGCTATAGGGCGTGAGTAACTTTTTCATTTTGCATTATATATTTTTGTTTATACAGCAAAATTGCGCCTAATATTTAGGCGATAATAGCCTGAAAAGGCAAAAAATCAGTCCGATACGACGAAGAAGTTATGGCCGGGAAGAATACCGCTTAGGTGTAAGGCCGTAATGTTTTTCAAACAGCCTGCTAAAGTGACTTAAGTTGGTAAAGCCCAGTTCATAACCAACCTGAGCAACAGACCGCTTACCTTGTTTTAACAAAAAGGCCGCCTCCTCCATCCGTGCGCGTTGAAAGTAATTGTAAATGGTATCTCCAAAGGCCTGCTTGAAAAGTTGTTTGAGTTTGGTCTCGCTCATAGCGGCAATTTGTGCCAGTTCGGGCAAAGCAGGTGGTACGCCCAGGTTGCTGATAATTTCGTTACGGATATGAAGAAGCCTGGCGGCATCTGCGCTGTTTATGTTTTGATGCGGCAAGCTTTCCCGTTTTGATAGCTTTTGAAAAAGCAGGTAAAGCAGCTCCTGTACTTTTATCTGCATATAGAATTGGCTTAAGCTATCGTTCATATCAACCGCGCTTAAGTTTTTGAGCAGCAGTTTGGCCTCAGCCGTCATATTCTCAAAGTATAGAAATGTATTACCGGAGCCAGTAATTGTTTCGATTGTGGAATGTAGATTATTTAGGGCCAATAGTGTTTTTAGATAGGTTGGCATTATGGCAATTACAGCGTAACGTATTGTGTGCCCCGCCGGGAAGCGGATGGTTGAGTTAAGGTCATTAGAGGTAACCTGGATAGCGGAATCATCGCGTTCGGAAAATTGAATATTTGGATTGTTGTCAAACGCTATGCCGAGCGTTTGCTCGTTGCTGTAAAAAAATATAGTGATCAGTTCGTTACCCAGGCCGGATGCATTACGTTTGATGACCAGGTCCTCCTTTAGTACATAATGGTGCAGGGTAATCTTGAACTCCGGGTCAAACAAAATTTTGCGGATGTATCCATCCCCGATATGACCAGGAATGACCAGCAAGTTATGATGCACTGTTGCCCCGATATAACGGGCAAAATAAGTCATGAAATCAAACTCCGGTGTGGCCGTAAAACTAAAGATCATTAGCTTATATTATCTTAACGACCGAATTTAAGCATATTACAGAAAAAAATGCTTGCACCTGATTGTAAACATATAAAGCTTGTGGGGAATTATGCATTTTGACCTGGATGACTTTAATAGTAAACCGGCAAAATAACACAAAAAAGGGGATTCAATCAGCACCAGGCTCCCGGTGTTATTGTTAGGCATTAAAAAAAATGCAACTGGGAAAAGGATAAAAACTAACGAAGATGGTGCTGATGCCTCTTCAATATGAATAATGTTTTTAGGCTAAAAAAACGAGATTTCAATTTTCTGGTACAGTTAATTTGAAGACGAGACTCATAAAAAGCCGTATCACTCGTGCAAATGGTAAGCATCCTGTTTTGCCAAGTTACGACCTTACAGGACCGAAAAATGTCAAATATCGGTAGTGTACGCCCTTATCTAAAAGCTTTTGATGTTCTATAAAAGCAATGAAACACTGTTTTTTCGATAACGTTCTCGCTGATTTATATCCCAATGTCCGATACAAGGGTTTCATTTTTAATTAGTTTTACCTCAGGCAAGTGTCGGTTACCGGCTCAGGAAACTCACAATTTGATCATTTTTCCTGGTCGCTGGTTGTGTTTTAATCAAACAGTTTTTTATGGTTTTTGGTATTGTCAAAGGGCTGAATAGACAGGTGTGGGCTTTTTTTAGCATACAGTAGTGGATTTGTATAAGCCTACACGCCCGTTAGCCCAGATTCAATTATTTAAAATGCTTGAATCAAAAAGCACAAACTAACCGATATAATACAACAGGAATGGCTGCTATTAAAAAAAGATTTAAGGGTTTTGAATGCCTGAACCAATAAAATAGAATACGAGAAACAATCTGGTACTTATCCGGGCAGGTTGCCGGCAAACCATTAAATACATATCACATAAAGTATGCGAAGTTTAAATCTTTTAGAAGAAACAAGATTTGAGAAAGTTCCCGTTTCGGTTTTTCCGCATATGCTGGTTGCCTCTAAAGAGGTAGCTAAACGTATTGAAGCACTAATACGGCAAAAGGCGGCCGAAGGAAAAAAAGCTGTATTGGGTTTGGCTACCGGCGCCACGCCAATTATGGTTTACCAGGAGTTAGTGCGCCTGCACACAGAAGAAGGCCTGAGTTTTAAAAATGTGGTCATCTTTAATCTTGATGAGTATTTTCCAATAGAAGCATCTTCCGTTCAAAGTTATAAAGTGTTTATGCAAAAGCACTTGTTTGATCACGTAGATATCGACATCAATAATGTTCATATCCCCGATGGTACGATCAGAAAGGAAGATGTTGCCTTGTTTTCCATTGATTATGAAAGAAAAATAATTGCCAACGGCGGCCTTGACTTACAAATATTGGGTATAGGTCGTACCGGGCATATCGGGTTTAATGAACCCGGGTCGGCCCCTAATTCGGGTACCCGCCTGGTTTCTTTGGATGAACTTACCCGGAGCGACGCCGCACGTGACTTTGGTGGCAAAGCAAACGTGCCGTTAAAAGCAATTACCATGGGGATTGGGACAATATTGGCGGCGCGCAAAATAATTTTAATGGCCTGGAGTGAAAAAAAGGCCGAAATAGTCAGAAAAGCCATTGAGGGCGCAATCTCTGCCAAAATACCGGCGACATACCTCCAACTTTCAAATAATGTAGAATTTGTTCTGGACAATGATTCAGCATCGTTACTTACGCGCTACAACACGCCCTGGCTGGTAAAAGATTGTAACTGGGACGAGCCATTGATCAGGAAAGCAGTAATATGGCTGGCGCAATTGCTTCATAAACCAATATTGAAACTTACCGAAGATGATTATAATAACCATGGCATGGCACAACTGGCAACAGCAAAAGGCCCGGTTTATGACATCAATATACAGGTTTTTAATAAACTGCAGCATACGATAACCGGATGGCCCGGTGGTAAGCCGGGCGCAGATGACAGCAAACGACCGGAGCGTGCATTGCCCGTTAAAAAAAGCGTTATCATCTTCTCGCCTCACCCGGATGACGACGTAATCTCGATGGGTGGTACGTTTATACGGTTGACCGATCAAAATCATGATGTGCATGTGGCTTATCAAACATCCGGTAATACCGCTGTTTGGGACGATGATACCTTACGTTATATGGAGTTTGCAATTGATTTTGCTAAAAGCCAGGGGCATAGTACGCATCAGCTTGAAGCGCTTTATGAAAAGATGTGGCATTTTTTTCAAACAAAACAACCTAACCAAGCCGATTTGGCCGAAATACAGACGATAAAAGGGCTAATTAGAAAAGGCGAGGCGACGGCCGGCGCCCGGTTTGTTGGCTTGCCGGAGTTTTGTATCCAATTTATGGATCTTCCGTTTTATGACAGGGCTAAAAATCAAAGGCTTATAAGCTATGAAGATGATATTTTACAAACGATGGAATTGTTACAGGCAATTAAACCTCACCAGGTATTTGCCGCAGGTGACTTTGCAGACCCGCACGGGACCCATAAAGTTTGTTTCGATATTATTCTCCAGGCCTTAATCCGTTTAAAAGATACTGGAGAGTGGGTAAAAGATTGTTGGCTGTGGTTATACAGGGGGCCTGGCATGAGTTTGAAATTCACGAAATAGAAATGGCGGTACCGCTTTCGCCCGACGAGGTTAGGCGCAAACGTTTGGCAATTTTTAAACATCAATCACAAAAAGATATCCCGGTTTTTCCGGGTGATGATGCCCGGGAATTTTGGGTGCGGGCAGAGCATCGCACCGGCGAAACCGCCAGGATATATAACCAATTGGGCCTTGCAGAATATGAGGCTATAGAAGCTTTTGTGAGATTTAAATTTTGATTAAAAACCAAAGTTCCCGGGTAAGAGGATAACCGATTTAATACTTAATTAAACAAACATGAAAAGGAGAACATTTATAAAGCAAAGTGCAGTTGCCGCCGCCGGCATAGCTATGCTGCCTGCCGGCAGCCTGTTTGCTGCTGCCCCCCAAAAAGTAAAATTAGGATATATTGGAGTAGGAGTACGCGGAATGAGCCACATAAGCGAAGGACTGCTTCGGGACGATGTGGAAATTGTTGCGATATGCGATACGCAGGAACGTTCGCTAAAAATTTGCCGGGAATTTATAGCCAAAAACGGGCACCCTAAGGTAAAGGAATATACCGGCGGCCTGGATGCCTATAAGCGCTTACTTGATCATGAAGATATAGATGCGGTAATTATTGCTACCCCCTGGCAATTCCATTGCCAACAGTCGGTAGATGCCATGAAAGCCGGCAAATATGTTGGCTGCGAAGTTATAGCGGGGCTAACTGTTGAGGAGCACTGGGATATCGTAAAAACCTCGGAGGTAACAGGTATGCCTTATATGACCCTCGAAAACGTATGCTATCGTCGTGATGTAATGGCCGCACTAAACATGGTAAGGCAGGGCCTTTTTGGGGAGTTGGTTCACGTAGAGGGCGGTTACCAACATAACTTAAGGGCGGTGCTGTTCAATAATGGCAAGCAATTTCATGGCGGCGGGGTAGAATTTGGGCCCAATGCCATAAGTGAAGCCCAGTGGCGCACCCAGTTTAACGTTGATGTAGACGGCGATATATATCCAACCCATGGCGCAGGCCCATGTATGCATTATGCAAATATTAATGCGGGCAACCGCTTTACCAATTTGGTATCATTCAGCTCCAAATCGCGTGGTTTAGCGGCTTATGTACAGGAATTATCGCCCGGGCATAAAAATTCGAAGATCAATTATAAAAACGGCGATGTAACAACAACCATGATTAATTGTGCTAACGGCGAAACAGTAGTGCTAAGTCACGATACGCACTTACCAAGACCCTACTCGTTGGGTTTCCGAGTCCAGGGCACAAAAGGAATTTGGATGGATGTGGCCGACAGCATATATATAGACCATCTGGCAAAAGAGGATGATGCATGGGATCCGGCGAAGTTATGGTTTGATAAGTATGATCATCCGCTTTGGAAAAAATATGAAAAACTGGCCGAAGGTGCAGGCCACGGCGGCATGGATTGGTTTGTATTTAATGCATTTATCGAATCGGTTAAAAACAAGAGGCAAACCCCGATAGATGTTTATGATTCTGTTACAATGAGTGTAATAGCTCCATTATCTGTAAATTCCCTAAAATCAGGAAATGCATTACAGGATTTTCCTGATTTTACAAAAGGCAAATGGAAAGAGCGGAAAAATAATTTCGCTCTCGACGATAGCGGATTTTAAAGAACACCAATTCAACAGGCGGTTAAGCTCTGGATAGAATACCATAGCACATATTTCATAAAAAAACAGCCCTGTAGCCGATACGGAATAAAATACTCCGGGCTGCAGGGCTGTTTTTGTTATAATTAGCAGAAAAAAAACAGGCGATATTGTAACAGCTAACGCTTTAAATCACAGTATTTAATGGTCCTGAAATAACGGGCAACCGGCTACATTATTTTCGATAACGTTCTCGCTGATTTATTCGGCCAAACCCTCGCTAACTGCTTCTGTTTTCGTTAGTTTTACTTCAGGCAAGTGTTAAGATAGTATTAAACAACACTGTATCTGCCAATTATTAAACTAACATACTGCTGTTTTTATTGATTATAAAAGCAGCAATAAATTAATAGAAGTACACACTATTTTAAGGCTTTTTCAATTATAACATATAACAATACATGAAAAATAACCGGAGAGATTTTATAAAGTATACCGGCATTGCTGCCTCGGCACTGGTGGGTGCAGCATTGCCGCTACTTGCAGTTGCCGATGATGCCAACAGCAAACCGTTTAACACGATTAAGGGCAGCCAGCGTTTTAATATGCATGGTTATGCTGCCCCAAAAATCGATAAAGTAAGGATCGGGTATATCGGGTTAGGAAGCAGGGGATCAGAAGCTGTTCCGCGTATCCTTAATATCGAAGGAGTAGAGGTGAGGGCCTTGTGCGACACTAAACCAAAGCAGGTGCAGTTAGCAAAGGAAAGCCTTAAGGGAACGCCAAACAACCCGGCCTTATATTCGGGCAATGACTACGAATGGAAAAAGTTATGCGAACGCAGCGATATTGACTTGGTTTACATTTGCACCCCGTGGAACTGGCATGCGCAAATGGCCGTTTACGCAATGGAGCATGGCAAGCACGTTGCCGTAGAAGTGCCGGCCGCGCAAACTATCGATGAATGCTGGCAAATGGTAGAAACCTCAGAAAAAACCAAGTTGCATTGCGTAATGCTGGAAAACGAATGCTACGATTTTTTTGAATTGCTGACACTTAATATGGCACGCCAGGGCTTTTTTGGCGAAGTACTTCATGGAGAAGGCGCTTATATTCACAGCATCGGCAGATCGCTTTTCGACCCGATACAACGGCCGGGTTTATGGCGGCTTGAAGAAAACGCCCATCGCAATGGCAACCTTTATCCAACACATGGGTTGGGGCCAATTTGCCAGATTATGAATATCAATTGCGGCGATAAAATGGATTTTTTAACCTCAGTAAGTACCAATGATTTCACTTTACATGATATAGCCGTAGAACTGGCTGCCAAAGATGCTATGTATTCCAAGTACGTCGACAAGCATTTTAGGGGTAATATGAATACATCCACCATACGCACTGCAAAAGGAAGGACTATTATGCTACAGCATGATACTTCTTCGCCCCGGCCTAAATCATCCAGGTATCTTATTAGTGGTACAAAAGCCACTATTCAGTGCGATGCCGGGCCTGCCAAAATTTCTACCAGTCATGATGGCTGGGTATCGCCGGAGGTTTTTGCAGAAATAGAGGCAAAATACACGCTTCCATTTATTGCAAAAGTTGGCGAACTGGCCAAAAAAGTTGGCGGACACGGAGGTATGGATTTTTTAACAGACTGGCGGTTAATTGATTGTTTACGTAACGGTCTTCCGGTAGATCATGATGTTTACGATGCTGCCCTTTGGAGTTCGATAGCGCCTTTGAGCGAGTGGTCTGTAGCCAATGGCTCGAAACCAATAGAAGTTCCGGATTTTACACGCGGGGCATGGCAAAATAATACACCTTTCAACATTTCGTAAGCCAACCGGAATGTCTGATAACTAAAACAGCGTTAATACAGGTGGTATTAAGCGTACCTGAAAAGGCAACAAAAACTTAATACTATCACAGATAAAGCAGGCAAAAAACCAGGCTACAGGCAGGGTTATGCATAATAGTTTATAAATAGAAAAACACGAGTCACCTTTATGAGAATTTATATCGAGAAAAATGCACAAGATTTAGGCGCTATTGCCGGCGATGCAGCTGCACAACACATTCGCGAAGCAATAGCAGGGCAGGGCACCGCCAACATCATCCTGGCAACAGGCACAAGTCAATTCGAAACGTTAAAACGGTTGATTAAGGCGCCCGGAATAGCATGGGACAAGGTGGTTATGTTTCATTTAGATGAATATATTAATATCCCTATATCGCATAAAGCAAGCTTTCGGAAATACCTGACAGAGTTGTTCCTTGACAAATTACCGCCATTGAAAGCAGCACACCTGATTAACGGCGAAGCAGACCCAACAGCAGAATGCGAGCGCCTGAACAAGCTTATTGATAAGCATCCGATAGACGTTGCCTTAATTGGTATTGGCGAAAATTGCCATTTAGCATTCAATGATCCTCCTGCTGATTTTGACACCACTGCCCCTTATATCATTATTGATAAATTAGATGAGGATTGTAAACAACAACAAATGAATGAAGGCTGGTTCGCTTCGCTGGATGAAGTTCCTGCACGGGCTATTAGTATGTCGGTTCAGCAAATCATGAAATCCAAACATATTATTTGTTCTGTTCCGGATTTGCGAAAAGCAAAAGCAGTTAAGAATTGCCTGGAACAGCCAATAAGCAATTTGTATCCGGCCAGTATTTTATCGTCGCACCAAAGTTGCGACTTGTTCCTGGAGACGCTGTCGGCCTCATTGCTGTCAAACGATGCCTCTCATTACAAAATGACTGCAAATTATGAAGGCTGATATTTCAGCATAAAATTTTTTAACCCTGGTTTTATAAACGTAAGTAACATGCTCAAAAAAGTAAAACATGCCCGCTACATCATGATATTGACCATGTTTGTATGGTTGTGTTCCGTATGCGTAGCGAAAGGTACCGGCACGTTCGACCGTTACTTTAAGCTTCTGCCGCGGCCTCAAAATGTTCAGGCGTTAAACGGCGAAGGGCTGTTATTTACAGATTTACATAGCATTTGTTTGAATAATGTTGATGCGAACCTGGTTATCCCGGGTTTGCTAAACACACTTCCACACTCAAGTATTAAAACAAAGGGTTCTCTTTTGCTGATACTTAAAAAAGACCTGGCGCTGCCATCAGATGAAGGCTATATTCTTTTGGTAAAAAGCAAAAAGGTTGTTATTGAAGCAACAAGCAACAGCGGGTTATTTTACGGCATGCAGACGCTGAATCAATTGTTGGAGGATGCACGCGATCAAAATGTGCCGATTCCGGCCTGCAGGATAACAGACTATCCGGCTATCCCGGTAAGGGCTGTGCATATCGACCTGAAAAATCACCTTGATGCAGGCAATTACTATTACCGAACTATCGACCGTTTAGCTGCAATCAAAGTAAACAATATCATTTTTGAATTTGAAGATAAGCTGCGGTACAAAAAGGCAAAAGATGTGGGCGCGGCTGATGCAATATCCATAGGCGAATTTGCTGCACTAAGCAAATATGCAAAAGATCGTTTTATCGAAATAAGCCCTCTTGTTCAGGGGCTGGGGCATGCATCTTTTATTTTAAAACACGATGTTTATAAAGATTTGCGCGATAACCCCGCATCGGATTGGTCATTTGATCCACTTAACCCAAAAACCTACGACCTGCAATTTTCGATGTACGAAGATGCCATAGCAGCTACACCCTATGGAAAATACCTGCACGTAGGCGGAGACGAGGTTGGATCCTTAGGCAAATCGGAGCTATCCAAGGCTTCGGGCAAAAGCCCCCTGGAGTTGCAGATGTACTGGCTCAAAAAAGTTACCGATTTTGCTGTTGAACATCACCGCATCCCAATTTTCTGGGACGATATGGTTTTTAAATTGGGCAATTTATACCAAACAACCTGGGATTCAACCTTAAGTAAAAAGGAGGTTGATGAGCTTTGGGAAAAAAACAAGAACACGCTGGACAAAAACATCCCCCTGTTCCCCCGAAACTGCATTTACATGCGCTGGAATTATGAGGCACCGGCGGCGGCCGGTAATATATTGGCGCTTGATTGGTATAAAGCGCACAACCTGGATGTAATGGCGGCCACATCGGCACAAATGTCTTATGCCATGCTGCAGCGTAATCAATCAAACTTTCAGTCAATTAAAGATTTTTGCCGGCTTACTGCCCATAAACAATTAAAAGGGATACTATGCACTGTTTGGGACGATAGTTCGCCCCACTTCGAGACCACCTGGCGCGGCCTTCATGACTTTGCATGGTTTAGCTGGAATGATAAAGATTATAGCGAAAAAGTTGTTCATGCCACGTTCAGGCACCGGTTTTATTCGCCCAAATTGGCGGGAGAACGGTACGAGTTCGAGGATATTTTAGAAAGAGCAGTAAGTGTTTGGGATACAGCCTTTATAGTTAATGGCGACAGGGAAAATTATCATCAATCGTTTAAGCTGGTAGATATGCCAAACAAATCCAAAAGCGGGCAATGGACCGCGTTGTATAAAGGCCGGTTAAAACAGGCCGAAAAAGCGGTTTCCATGTACGATACCGTAAAAAACCGGATAGCAGAAGCCATGGTACTCGCGCTAAGAAACAGGTACACCCTGGAAGTATTTGGGCAAATAAATGAGCTACAGGCCTATTCGTCAAAACTACTGATCCTGCTTAAGCAATACGACGATGCCCGTTCATTAGCTGATAAAAACCTGGTATTGCACAGGATTGATGATTATGAAAGTCAATTTCCGGTGATACGCTCTCGGCTGGAAAAAGTGTTTTCGGTAACCCGCATCATGGCCAGGCCTGCCGGCTACAAATTAGACTCAAACCTGCACGCCCATTTGGCAAGCAGCACCTATAATACCGATTGGATGTATTGGTACGAACTGGCCATGAACAGGAAGGTGTCGGAGTGGGTTAAGTCCAATCATGTTGAACAATAAATTTTGAATAAAGAAAACGGTACCCTATAACTTATACTACAAATAAACCCTTAGTATTTAACTGTAAACTTTTGACCATGCAACACTTTACTTATCCTCCATTAAAAAAAGGCATTTTGATATGGAAAGTTATAACAAGCCTACTGCTTGTCATAACCCCTATCCTGCTCTTTGCCCAAACGAAACCGATCTCGGGCATTGTAAAAGACGAAAACGGCCATAATTTGGCATACGCCACGGTAACATTGAAAGGTGGCGGCCAGGCAACCCAGACAGATTCGTCAGGCAGGTTTTCAATAGCTGTGGCGCCCGGTTCTGTGCTTATTTTTTCGGCTGTTGGCTATGAAAAAAGCCAGCTTACCATCGGTTCAAAAAACCAATACGTGATTGTGCTTAACTCGTTAACGGGCCAGCTGGGCGAAGTGATGGTAGTTGGCTATGGCACCCAGAAAAAGAGCGACCTTACCGGATCGGTAAGCCGGGTAAAAGGCGAAGACCTTAAACTGTTGCCGACACAGCGGGTTGACCAGGCTTTGCAGGGCCGCGCGCCCGGTGTATCTATACAAAATACGGATGGCTCTCCGGGCGGCAACACAGTGATCCGTATCAGGGGATCAAACTCTATAAATGGAGATAACAGTGCATTGGTTGTGATAGATGGATTACAGGGAGGAAACCTTAACTCATTAAATCCTAATGATATTGCTTCTATCGAAATCCTGAAGGATGCCTCGGCTACAGCCATATATGGGTCGCAGGGCGCCAATGGTGTTATATTGGTAACCACCAAACTGGGCAAACCCGGCAAGGCAATTATTAATTACACTTTTGACGGTAGCATTGCCAACCTTAATAACAAACCCAAGCTGTTAAACGCGGCCGATTATGCAAGGGAAATAAATAAAGTGCGTTTGGCGCAAAATGGTAATGGAGCACAACCCCAGCCAATTTTTTCGGACACAGAAATCCAGGCATTCCAAAAAAATGGCGGAACCGACTGGGTCGACCAGGTGTACAGAACAGCATATACCCAAAATCACCAGGTATCTGTTAGCGGCGCCGGCGAGAAGATCAGTTACTTATTATCGGGCGCTTATTTAAACCAGCAGGGTATCCTCATCAACTCTGGTTATGACCGCTATTCCATCCGGGCAAACTTTAAAGGCGATATTACTAAATGGGTTGGTTTCGGGGTGAATTTATCTACATCCAAAGAAAAATCAAATTCGGCCCTGTTCGGAGGCAGTATTAATTACCCGGCCAATCCTGTAATTGCAGCGCCAAGGTTTTCGCCTACCATACCTGTATATGATGCCAGCGGCAACTATAGCGCGGCTGCTTTGCGGTATGCCAATCCAACGCTTTGGAACCCCGTTGCCAGCGCCAGAGAGCCTATCATTAACAACGGCGTTATACGCAATAATATTAATGCCTACCTTGAATTTAAGCTGTTGGAAGGTTTAACGCTTAAAGTTACCGGCGGTGCCATACTAACCAATGTAAACAACTACAGCTTTTACAATAACAAAACATTCAGCGGCTTCTTGCTGAACGGAAGCGGTAATATTTTTACTGATAATAACAGCTATTTCCAAAACTCCAATATACTTACCTATGATAAAACCATACACAAAAGCCACTTTACTATTACTGCTGTAGCCGAACAAAAATATACCAAAGACCTTAACTCCACTATTAATGCCAACGACTTTGCCGTACAGCAAACCGGTATTTTTGATGTGGGCGGTGCAAAAACGTTAACTACTGCCTCAAATACTTATGAAAGGGTTATTAACTCATACCTTGGCAGGGTAAATTATATTTTTGATAATAAGTATCTCTTAACCGCCAGTGTAAGGGCCGATGGTTCATCTGTTTTTGGAAACGATAATAAATGGGGATACTTCCCCTCGGGGTCAATCGCCTGGAAAGCATCCGAAGAGCAGTTTATCAAAAAACTCAATATTTTTTCTGACCTCAAATTCAGGGTTAGTTATGGCGTAACAGGTAACCAGGCCATAAACCCTTATCAAACGTTGGCACACATTACATCGGGCTATAATTACCCTTACTTTGGTACCGATGTAAACAACCTGGGGTATTCCATTACTTCAACCGCTAACCCGAAACTTAAATGGGAAAAAACAGCCCAAACCGATGCCGGTGTGGATGTGGCCATATTAAACCGGAGGCTGGAGCTTACTTTTGATTACTATAACAAGCTCACAACAGACCTGTTGCTGCCAAGAGTCCTGCCAACTTATTCAGGACTATCTACCATCCTGGATAACGTGGGCTCTATCCGCAACCGCGGTATTGAATTTGGAATTTCGGGCGACCCATTTGTAGGAAAGTTCTCCTGGAATACAGGCGTTACATTCTCGGCCAACCGGGCTACCGTAGTAGATCTTGGAGGTATTGACCGCATTGCCTTTGCGTCGGGCGGCACAGGGGGGCAGGGAGTTGGCAGCTCATTTATGTACCTGGTAAAGGGACAGCCATACGGCCAAATGATTGGCTACGGATATAAAGGCGTATGGAAAACAAGTGAAGCGGCAGCGGCAGCCAAATATGGCCAATTGCCCGGCGATCCGCACTACGACGATGTAAACAACGATGGTGTTATCAATGCCAACGACGAAAAAGTAATAGGCAACTCGATGCCGAAATTTATTTTTGGGTGGACTAACAAGTTCAGCTATGCCCATTTCGATTTGAATTTCCTGGTACAGGGAGCGCATGGCAACAGTATTTTTGACATATCAAGAATCGCGCTCGAATCGCCCGGCGGCACCAGTGCCGATTTGTTAAACAGGTGGTCGCCAGGCAACGAGAATTCGTCTATCCCCGCCATTATTGATCAGGCAACAAGGGCCAGCGCAGGTTTGGTAAACAAGGTAAAAATACCGGGAGCATCGGCCAACAGAAACTCACGTTGGGTTGAGGATGGCTCATATGTGCGCTTAAAAAACATCACGCTGGGTTATAATTTGCCCGCAGGCATAGCACAACGCATTCATGTAAGCAACCTGCGGATATATGTAAGTGGTACCAACTTAATAACCATTACAAAATATAAAGGCAGCGATCCGGAAGTGAGTTCATACACAGGAAACGATGCCCAGTTTGGGTCGGACTTTGGCACCTACCCACAATCTAAAATATACAACATTGGATTAAATGTTTCATTATAAACAACCATGGCAATGAAAAATTTTAAATTATTTACCAGCAACACACGCTACCGGTTAGTAGCTGCCCTCATACTTTTATCATCGTGTAAAAAATTAGTAGAAAAGCCTTCAAGCGTTATCGTTCCTGATAATTTTTACACTACAGTAACCCAGGTACAGTCGGCCTATACCGCATCGTTAAACGCTTTATGGGGACATAATGTGGGCTACCAGGCCTATATGGATGATTTTAACCAGGACGATCAGATAGTAAGGGGGGATTTGAATATCCCCGAGAATTATGGAGCCGAATTATGGGCCGCCCACTATAATGCGCTGTTAAATATTAATACAGCAATTAAAGCATTAAAAAAAGGATTGCCGGGTGTAGACAAATCGCAGACGGATGTTTTAATGGGTGAGGGCAAATTTTTAAGGGCCTATAATTACTTTATGCTTGTCAGGATATTTGGCGGTGTACCGCTGATTGTTGAAACTACGCCCGACCCGGTTACTACTAAATTGGCACGCGCATCGGTTCAGCAGGTATATGACCAGATTGTGAGCGATTTTACCGATGCCATTGCCAAACTGCCGGTAACCCGTTCGGCCGATATGCGCGGGTTGCCAACCAGGGATGCCGCTAAAGGTTTATTGGCCAAAGCTTACCTTACAATGGCCACTTACCCGTTGAATGTGCCGGCTAACTATGCGAAAGCTGCAGAAATGGCCAAAGAGGTAATTGACAGCGCCCGTTATTCGCTGGTGCCTGATATTAAGGATTTGTTTAGTGTGGCAACCCAATATGGGCCCGAGATGATGTGGAGCCTGAATTCAAATTACCAAAACCTGGGCCCTGATCCACGTATATGGTCTGACATGAGGGGCTTTGGCGATATTTGCGCCGAGCCAACCTGGGAGCAAGCCTATCCAAAACAACCAAGGAAGGATGCCTTTATCGAGACAACATTAAATGGGGTGCTGTACTACGATCTGGGGGATTACTGGCCAGGAGTTAAAAAGTTTCAATATGACTCACCTGCCGATTTTGCCGCCGGCCGCTCTGTTATAAATATGCCCGTTATCCGTTTTGCCGATGTACTGCTGATTTTTGCTGAGGCCGAGAACATGTCAAAAGGTGGCCCCACACAAAACGCCGTTGATGCTATTAACAAGGTTATAAACCGTGCAAATGGTTACGTGGTGAATAACCAGGACCCTTTGGCCACAACCAGCCTAACGAAGGAAGCATTTGATACCAAGGTGATACAGGAAAGGAATTACGAACTATGTTTTGAAATAGACAGGTGGTTTGATTTGATAAGAAAGCATATACTTAAACGGGAAAGCCTGCCTGATGTACAAATTAATTTTAGCAACGACGATTACCTTTGGCCTATCCCCACAAATGATATCCAGGTAGATCCGTTGCTTACACAAAACCCTGGCTATTAATTTATCAGGCTGAATTGTTTACGCATCAACAGTAAATTTTCATAAATTAATTCAAAATTAATAAGGCGGGTGCAAGTAACGCCGGCATAGTAACAAGCCAATACTGCTATTTTATTTATTCCTAATTGTTTGGCAAAAGCTCAAATGAAAAAAATTATACTATCCGGGATATTAATATCTTTTTGCGCTGTGCTGTTTGCACAAAAAAGAACACCCGTGGAATCGATGCGAAAGTTAGTGACCGGTGATTTGGTGTTTTCGGTAAAGCAATACAAATCGCTGATGAACATTTTACCAACGGGTAAAATGCCTAAAACTTATGATGCAGCAACAAACAAACTGGTTACCAGCGATGCAGATTGGTGGTGCAGCGGATTTTACCCGGGTACACTATGGTATTTATATGAATACTCGGCTGATACCGTGTTAAAAAGAGAAGCAGAGCAGCGGATGGCAATTATAAAACAGGAGGCTTTTAATTCGGGCAATCATGATCTTGGATTTAAAATATTTTGCAGTTTTGGTAATGCATACCGCTTAACAGGGCAGGAGGAGTATAAGCAGCTTGTACAAACGGCTGCAAAATCGTTAGCAACGCGGTACCGTCCTTCTATTAAGTCAATTCAATCCTGGGACTCTTCTGCAATGTACAAATGCCCGGTAATTATTGATAATTTAATGAACCTTGAATTGCTGGAGTGGAGTAGTAAAAACGGGGGTGACAAGCAATTTGACGATATTGCCGTAAACCATGCCAACACAACGTTAAAAAATCACTTTCGCCCCGATTATAGTTCCTATCATTTAATTGATTATGATTTATCAACAGGTAAGGCAATGCGTAAAATAACCAGGCAAGGCGCTGCCGACTCATCTGCATGGAGTAGGGGGCAGGCATGGGGTTTATATGGTTATACCATGATGTACCGGTTTACTAACGACAGCCGGTACCTGGTACAGGCAAAATATATTGCACGGTTTATATTAACCCATCCGCGCCTCCCGGCCGATATGATACCCTACTGGGATTTTGATGCACCTGGTATCCCTAACACCTATCGTGATGCTTCGGCGGCGGCAGTAATGGCATCAGCCTTTCTTGAATTAAGCAGGTATACCGGGGGCCAAAGCAAAACATTGTATATCGTTGCGGCAGAAAAGATAATTAGAACACTTTCCTCGCCCCTATACCGGGCTAAGCCTGGCACAAACGGCGGTTTTTTGCTTAAGCATAGTGTTGGGGCTATACCTTTTAATGCCGAAGTTGATGTACCGTTAACCTATGCCGATTACTATTTTGTTGAGGCTTTAATAAGATATAAAAAATGGTACTTGTAATATGCGGCAGATGATGAAAAAAATACAACTTGTTTATTTAAAATTTGTATTGCCAATTTTAGCAACAGCCGTTTTTGCATTTGATGCAAGGTGTTTGCCCGGAAATCATAAAACCGCAGATTCGCTGGCTTTTTATGATGCCCGCCAGTTCACGGTGATAGGCCGGTTTCATAATGAAGAAAACTACAGGCGCTTTCCCGCCCGGTATCAACATGTTTTGAGGGCCGCGGTATGGGAAGAGAGTTTGAGTTCGGCCGGCATTGCTATCCGGTTTCGGACCAATGCAACACGTATAGTTGTAAGGTGGTCTTTGCGGGAAATTGAGCCGCTATCAAAAACGGCAGGATCTATCGGATCCGATGGTGTTGATTTGTATTGCAACACCGGCGTCGGCTGGCAATATGTAAATACCGGAAAGCCCAAACAAAAGGTAAATGAGTTTATACTGCTGCGCAGTGGCGATGGTGCATACAAAGAGTATTTGCTAAACCTCCCTTTGTATAACGGGGTGGATTCACTTGCCATCGGGGTAAATGTGGGCGCAGAGATTTCAAAGCCGGTTGAAAAATACCTGGTTGAAAAAAAGCCGGTTATATACTATGGTAGTAGTATTGCCCAGGGTGCGGCAGCCTCCCGGCCGGGGATGGCTTTTACTAATATTCTGTCAAGAAAATTAGATGTACCATTTATCAATTTTGGGTTTAGTGGCGAGGGGAAATACGACCTGTCAGTGGCCCGGGCAATGAGCGAGGTTGATGCTGCTTTATATATTATTGATTGCAACCCAAATTCAAAAAAGGAGATTATTTGCGACAGTGCAATTAAGGTAGTGAAACTTTTGAAAGCGAAAAGACCATTGATCCCGGTTTTATTGGTAGAAGGGTTTTATTATGAAGATAGTTATTTTAATAAGGATGGCCTGGCTAACATCGACGCTAAAAGAAGCGAGTTGAGGCGGGCCTTTAGTTTGCTTAAACAATCGGGCGTTACGGGATTGTATTATAAAACCGGAGATGGCTTAATTGGATATGACCATGAGGGGACCGCAGATGGAGTGCACCCAAACGATGTTGGCATGGTAAGGTTTTCTGAGCAAATGTTACCTGTTATTAAGTCTGTTTTAAAAAAGAAAATCAAGTAAAAAATGATAAAGCCGGATAAACTGAATCCTGAACAGGAGCGCATTCTTTCTGTTGATTTTTTTCGTGGCTTTACCATGTTTATGCTGGTATCGGGTTACGGGCAGTTGTTTAGTACGGCCAGCAGCAACCCGGTTGTTTCGCTCCTGGGCCGGCAAATGGACCACGCCAACTGGCAGGGACTTACCGCCTGGGACCTTATTCAGCCTTTTTTTATGTTTATTGTTGGCGTTGCAATGCCATTTTCTTTTTCAAGAAAATGGGCCAAAGGCGAAAGCTGGAATAAATCGTTACGGGGCGTTTTACAACGGTCGCTTTTATTGCTCTTCCTTGGCTGGCTTGTATCTTCCGAAACAAAATCTTCTTTTACCAATGTCCTCGCTCAGTTATCAGTTACCTACCTTATTGCCTTTTTGGTAATGCGTAAGGCCATCAAATGGCAGGTGCTGGTTTCGGTTATATTAATTGTTTTAACCGACGTCATCTACCGGGCCTGGCCTGTTCATGGCTTCAATCAGCCTTTTACTGCCGATCATAATTTTGGCTCATGGTTCGATGTTTTCCTAACCGGGGGGCTAAGCGAAGACAGATGGGTTGCATTTAACGCTATTCCTACAACGGCCCACACCATTTGGGGGGTAATTGCCGGGATGATACTAATGAAAGATTATGCGCCTCAAAAAAAAGTGGGGATACTGCTTACCATAGGTATTGCTGGTATTATAGCCGGGTATGCCCTTGGTATGTATATTCCTGTTATTAAGCGTATTTGCACAAGCTCATTTATCATATTAAGCGGAGGATATGCATTTGTTGGCCTAGCCGTTTGCTACTTGCTGATTGATGTGCTTCATTTAAAAAAGGGTGTTGTTTTTTTTGCAATTGTTGGCATGAACCCTCTATTTATTTACCTATTCTGGCACTCAGGAGGCAGGCTTGTGCTGATGAACCTTGCTAAACCGGTTACCAACAGGCTTTTTGGCTGGATAAGTCCTGACGCCATTACTACCGCCACAATACTTGTTGTATCTGGTATGATGTGGTATATCTGTTACTTTTTGTACAAGCGAAAAATATTCATCAGGATTTAAAAGTATTAAAGCTTCAAATAAAAAACGCTCATGGTTAATCCAACTCATTCTTTTGAGCCCCGGCAACGGTTGATATCCCTTGATTTTATGCGTGGGTTTATCATGATTTTGCTGATATTGGAGGGTACCGGCTTATTTGAAAAATTAGATGCCGCAACAGCCGGCACTGGTTTTACTGTTATTGTGCAGCAATTTTTCCATCATCCCTGGAACGGACTCCGGTTTTGGGATCTTATTCAGCCCGGCTTTATGTTTATTGCCGGTGCCGCAATGTCCTATTCATTGCACCGGCAACAGGAGCACGGTTCGCCCTGGCGGCAATCGTTTATAAAAACATTAAAACGGTCGGCCCTTTTGTTGTTCTGGGGTGTATGGACAAGGATTGTAAAACCCGAAGGCCTTAATTTTGAGCTGTGGAATGTTTTGGCTCAGCTTGCATTTACCACGTTGATAGCCTTCCTTATTTTTAGCTGGTCAGTTAAAAACCAAATCCTTTTTAGTTTTTTTTTGCTGCTTTTTACCGAAATTGTATATCGCTTTACCAATGTAAGCGGCTTTAATCAGCCCTTTACCAATCAGCATAACTTCGGGAACTATGTCGACCTTTTATTGGTGCACAAGATCAGTAAAGGTGGCTGGGTTACCATCAATTTTATTCCAACAGCATGCCATACCATCTGGGGAATGATGGCCGGGTCGCTGTTGTTGTCAAATAAACCAGCCGGTTTAAAATTAAAGTGGTTAATGATGGCCGGAATTATTTTGCTTGCTATGGGATACGTGGAAGGAGTTGCTCTTACCCCAATTATTAAAAGGATTGCTACAAGTTCATTTGTACTGGTTTCGGGTGGATGGTGCCTGCTTGCTTTGGCCGTTTTATACTGGTGGAATGATATTAAAGGGCATACCCGATACGCCTGGATCGTTACGGTAGTGGGCATGAATTCGCTGTTTATTTACCTTTTTATAGAAACCATTTCCAGCGGAATTAACGAGTACGTTAATAGTATAACGGCGGCTTTCCTCAGCCCAACTCATCTGCCGGTATTGTTCATCGGGATAATTGCGTCTGCACTAACCTTTTTACTTGAGTGGTTTTTGTGCTGGTACATGTTCAGGAAAAAGGTATTTATCAAAATTTAGGTTTAACGGCTTAGTATTTAACAAAACAAGTTTAATATATGATTAAAGGTACATCAATGCTTAAAATGATCACAAGGCTTACCTGCCTGGGTTTGCCGGTAATTTTACTGTCGTCTCAAGATTATCCGCAGAAAAAAACGAACAAACTACCAAATGATGTTTTGGGAGGACAATACTATACTTTTGATGATTTTAAGAAGGTTAAAAAGATTGACTCACATGTACATTTAACCGAGGATATAGATACGGCATTTATTAACCAGGCAAAGGCAGACAATTTTAGGATGCTGACGATTAACGTATACAGCTCATCTGGTACACCCATTGAAGAACAGCAGGATTATGCCATCAAGTTGGTAAAGGCCTATCCGGGGCTTGTTGCCTATGCAACTACCTTCTCTTTAAAAAACTATAATGAACCTGGCTGGCAAAGTGAGGTTATCGCCTATTTGAGGAATTCATTTGCCAAAGGTGCAGTTGCAGTTAAAGTGTGGAAAAACGTGGGCATGCAGCTGAGGGATAAAAATAACAAATTGGTTTTTGTTGATAATGCAAGGTTCGATACCATATTTAACTACCTTGCTATTAATCATATTCCACTTATAGGCCATTTAGGCGAACATAAAAATTCATGGCTTCCGCTGGATAAAATGACGGTAAAAGGCAACCGCGATTATGCTGCAGCACATAGTGAGGAGTATATGTACTTACATCCCGACCGCCCATCGTACGAGTATTACCTGAAGGTAAGAGATCATATGCTGGATAAAAACCCCAAGCTGCAATTTATCGGGGCGCATTTAGGGGCTTTGGAATGGAGCGTGGCCGAATTGGGCAAAACACTGGATAAATATCCCAATATGGCAGTGGATATGGCCGAGCGGGTATCGCATTTGCAATACCAGGCAAAAACAAATTGGCAGGGCGTGCACGACTTTTTTATAAAATACCAGGACAGAATACTATACGGAACAGATATGCGGCATGATGCAATGGATATTGTAAATGAACATATAACAACACCCGAAGGGCTACGAAAACATGCGCATGAAGTTTGGCTAAGGCATTGGCGATTTTTTACAACCAACCAAAAAATGCGGGTTCCTAAAGTTGAAGGAGAATTTTATGGTTTAAAACTACCGCGCACGGTGGTTGATAAAATATATTATAAAAATGCTCAAAAATGGATCCCCGGGGTCCCAAAGTAATAGGGAATTAAGCCAGGGTGGAGAATATGTATTGGAGATTAGATAACAAACGATCTTGAATTAAGGATAGCGTAAAAAAATACAAATAAATATAAATCAATAATAATGTCAGGATCAAAGATCAAAAATTACCGGTGGATTGTCTGTGTCTTTCTTTTTGCGGCTACCACAATAAACTATATCGACAGGCAAATATTCGGATTGTTAAAACCGGAACTGGAGAAAGTATTCAGTTGGACTGAAATGGACTACAGCCGGATTGTGATGGCATTTACCGCTTGTTATGCCTTGGGCCAGTTGGTTTACGGAAGGATAATTGATAAAATTGGTACAAAAATGGGTTACACCATATCTATAACGCTATGGAGTATTGCCGCAATGCTGCATACCGTTGTTAAAAGTACCCTTGGCTTTGGACTGGTGAGAGGCTTTCTTGGTTTAGGTGAATCCGGAAATTACCCGGCGGGCGTTAAAACTACTGCAGAGTGGTTTCCTAAAAAAGAAAGAGCGCTGGCTATTGGTATACTTGATTCAGGTTCTAATATCGGGGCATGTGTTGGTCCTATATTGGTGCCATGGTTATTGGCGGTTTACGGCTGGCAGGCGGCGTTTCTGATAACCGGATCATTGGGTTTCATCTGGCTTGCATTATGGCTCATTTTTTACGAAATACCCGCAAAACAAAAGCGCCTTACAAAGTCCGAATTTGACTATATCCATAGCGACGATGAATATAATGCAGAGGTTACTACCGGCAATGTAACCTGGGGCAGGCTGCTTAAATTGAAGCAAACATGGGCGTTTATAGCGGGCAAGTTTTTTACCGATCCTATTTGGTTTTTTTTTCTGTTCTGGCTTCCATCTTACTTTAGTTCCTATTTTCATCTCGACCTTAAAAAGCCCAGTTTACCGTTGGCCATCATTTATTCAGGGGCTATGTTGGGCAGCCTCGGCGGGGGCTATCTTTCATCCTGGCTGATAAAAAAAGGTTATCCTGTTTATAAAGCCCGGAAAATTGCGCTGTTTATATCAGCAATCTGTGTTATTCTCATCATTCTTTCCAGGTATACTACCAATATGTGGGTTGTGGTTACATTAATAAGTATTTCAGTTGCAGCAAACCAGTCATGGAGCGCAAATATTTTTGCCATAGTTCCGGATATGTTTCCCAAAAAAGCCATCAGTTCGGTTGTTGGTTTAGGCGGCATGGCAGGGGCCATAGGCAGCGTACTTTTTCCAGTCTTTATTGGTTATATTCTTGATTTTTATAAAAATGCAGGCAACATTGTGGCCGGATACAATATTATCTTTATCGTATGTGGAAGCTCGTTTATGCTGGCCTGGGTAATTATTCATTTTATAATACCCAAAATGCAAAAAGCTGTCCTTTAGCCCCCTAAAATTCTTTTTATTGAATGATGCCCGCCATGAAAAAGATCATTTGCCTGCTTATCAATATGCTGCTTATTGTTACCAGTTCGGTTGCACAGCTTTCCGTTTATAAGCTATTGACAGAAAATCGAACTAATCCAATAGGGTTAGATGAGACGATGCCCCGTTTCAGCTGGCAACTGTCAAGCAGCAAAAGGAACGTTTTCCAGGCAGCTTATCAGATACAGGTATTCACTTCGGCAAAAGGCAAAGTTTTTTGGGATTCGGGTAAAGTGCTGACTTCCGAATCTGTATTTGTACCGTACGCCGGCAGCCCGCTTCAAAGTGGTAAGCCGTATTTTTGGGTAGTAAAAGTTTGGGATAACTATAATAAAAAGCCTGCGGTTAGCGACACGGCATCCTTCCGGATGGCATTCTTGAACGTAAGTGACTGGAAAGCTAAATGGATAGAACCGGGCTATACAGAAGATAGCGTAATGCGCCCAAGCCCGCTATTCCGGAAAGTGTTTTTGGCCAATAAAAAAATTTTATCTGCCATAGCGTATATAACGGCCCACGGGTTATATGAAGCACAAATAAACGGGGTTAAGATTGGTGATGCTTATTTTACACCGGGATGGACATCATATAATAAACGGTTACAGTACCAGGTGTATGATGTAACCAATATGGTAGCAAAAGGCAATAATGCTATAACAGCCACCCTTGGCAATGGCTGGTACCGTGGTATTATCGGTTTTAAGAATAAAGAGAACATGTATGGAAACGATATAGCCCTGCTTTTTCAACTCGAAATTACATACGCCGACGGAACTACCTCTACCATTACCTCCGATGATAGCTGGAAATCATCCACCGGCTCAATTCTTTACTCGCAGATTTACAACGGCGAAACAATTGACGCGGGGTGCGAGAAAAAAGGGTGGATGTTGCCTGGATATGATGATACCCGCTGGGCCAGTGTAAAGGTTACCAATCATCCTATGAATATATTGGTAGCCACCGTTAATGAACCTATCAGAGAGAAAGAATGCTTTAAGCCCGCAAAGATATTCACAACCCCTGCCGGTGAGCACGTAGTTGACTTTGGCCAGAATCTGGCGGGTTGGGTGACGCTTAAAGTAAACGGCAAAAAAGGAGATAAGATCATCGTATCGCATGCCGAAGTTTTGGACAAGGACGGAAATTTTTACACTGCCAACCTGCGCGCGGCAAAAGCGCAGGATACATATATTTTAAAGGGGGGTGGAGAGGAATCGTTTAAACCGCATTTCACATGGCACGGTTTCCGTTATATAAAGGTTGAAGGATATCCAGGAGAGTTGAAGCCGGAAAACTTTACGGCGACTGCCTTATATTCAGATATACCACCTGCAGGCACCTTCAGTTCGTCAAACGCTTTGATTAACCAGTTGCAGCATAATATTCAGTGGGGGCAAAAAAGTAACTTTATCGATGTTCCTACCGATTGTCCGCAACGCGACGAGCGTTTGGGTTGGACCGGCGACGCCCAGGTTTTTTTCAGGACCGCCGCATTTAACATGAATGTCGATAATTTCTTTACCAAGTGGTTAAAAGATGTTAGCGCAGATCAGCTGCCCAATGGCAGCGTTCCTTTTGTTATACCGGATGTATTGGGCCAGCGCAGGTCCGGATCGGCCGGTTGGGACGATGCCGCCTGTATTGTGCCCTGGAATTTATATGTTGCTTACGGTAACAAACGAGTTCTTGAACAGCAATACCCGGGTATGAAAAAGTGGGTTGAATTTATCCGGAATAGCAGCCACAATAATTTGTGGAATACAGGCATACATTACGGCGACTGGTTATTTTACAGCCCGGATGATGATAGGGACGGCAAAGCGGCTGTAACAGATAAATTTCTGATAGCACAATGCTTTTACGCCAATTCTATCCAATTACTGATAAACGCCGCCAGGGTTTTAGGAAACAAAGAAGATATACCTGTTTATGAGGCTTTGCTGGCAAATGTAAAACAGGCATTCGTAAAGGAATATGTAACCGCCACCGGGCGGTTGGTATCCGGCACACAAACAGCCTACGTACTTGCCTTGAATTTTGATATGCTTCCCGACGAGCTTAGGCAGCAAGCCGCCGTGCGCCTGGTAGAAAATATTATAAGTTACGGTAATCACCTCACTACCGGTTTTTTAGGCACGCCTTATCTGTGTCATGTTTTAAGTCGGTTCGGGTATGCAGATATAGCTTATAAGCTTTTATTGCAGCAAGATTACCCGTCGTGGTTGTATCCAGTAAAAATGGGGGCAACAACAGTTTGGGAAAGATGGGATGGGATAAAACCCGATAGTACTTTTGAGTCGCCTGCTATGAATTCATTTAACCATTACTCCTATGGCGCCATAGGCGACTGGATGTACCGGGTTATGGCCGGGCTGGATAGTTATGATGACGGGCCGGGATATAAGCATATTAAAATTCAGCCTCATATTGGCGGAGGATTTACAAACGCTTCCGCTGCTTTACAAACCTATTATGGCAAACTGAGCAGCAGCTGGGTGCTTGAGAAAGGCAAGGTTTTGATGGATGTTGAAATTCCTGCAAATACCACTGCAACAGTTTTTGTTCCTGCAAACAGTGCCGATGAAGTAACAGAAAGTGGCGCAGCGTTAACATCATCTACCAAAATTGAACCTGAAAGCGGTTACGTGGTGCTTACATTGGGGTCGGGGATTTATCATTTTGTTGTATCAGAAAAGTAGCTGCCGATGGTAATTCCTGTTGATTTATTATAAAACATCAAGAGGCTTTAATTCAATGGAAGGGTGAAGTTCAGTACGTTTAATAATATATTTCAAATCATTTTCTACTTAAATTGAATATTAGTGTTTTAAAAGATTAAATTGTATCTCTTTAATCACTTTTAAAAATGAAGCCCCATGCTGTTACTATAAAAGATATCGCAAAAGAATTAAATATATCGGTTGCCACTGTTTCAAGGGCGTTAAGAGACACTTATGACGTCAATCAGGAAACAAGGCAACTGGTGCTGAATAAAGCCCTCGAAATGAATTATAAGCCTAATTATAATGCGATTGGCCTGGTAACAAATAGCTCTCATAACATTGGTATTGTTTTGCCGGCAGTTGTGAATTATTATTTCTCTACTGTTATTTCCGGCATCCAGGAAGTGGCCTATAAAAACGGATATAATATCGTGCTTTATGTAACTAATGATTCCGCCGAACGCGAAAGGGATATTCTACATGATATTTCGCCAGGGAATATTGACGGACTTTTACTTTGTGTATCATCCGAATCGGACCAGGACGAGCACTTTACCAAGATTATAAATATGGGAATACCCATCGTTTTTTTTGACAGGGTAGCATCCAATATAGATACATCAAAAGTAATGCAGGATGATTTTAACGGCGCATATGCAGCAGTAGATCATCTAATAAAAAATGGCTATAAAAAAATTGCACACATTACAGGCCCGCCAGGATTGTTGTTTACAGAAAGACGGATGGAAGGGTACCTTTTGGCATTAAAAGAACATAACTTTCCTGTTAAAAAAGAATGGATCATTCATTCTGGCTTCACCCAAAATTGCGGCACGGCAGATATGATGCAATTACTAAAGTGCAAAGAAAAACCAGATGCCGTTTTCGCCGTTAACGACAGAAAAGCGATTGGAGCAATGCTCACCCTTAAAAAAAAGAACATAAAAATAGGGAAGCAAATAGGTATTGTAGGGTTCACAAATGATCCGATGTCTGAAATTATTTCTCCTACCTTAACCACCGTAGAAGAACCCGCGAAGGAGATTGGCAGAAGGAGTTGTGAACTACTGATGAAGCATATTTTTAAAAAATATTTTATTGCCGAAGAAGTGATTCTGCCAACAAAACTCATCGTCAGAGAATCCACTCAACGATTGTGATCAGCTTATGGCCCCTGCTTTCAACTCTGGCACGAATGGTTATTTACGCACAAAACATGAGGGTTAAAAAAGGCCAAATATAGTAGGCAGATAGCGGTCCGTCAGATTAAAAAAGATCATTCCCGGAGGTAAAATAGTTTTTAAAATTCATCTGCCTTTATTAATGATATTACCCTGTTGTAAAGCCTGGTTATGCTTTGATATGGATATTCCGGCGATGAGTCTAACACCAAATTGGCATGAAGCGGCGAAACGAACGGTGCCGAGATGCCGGTGAAGGCTTTTATTTTATTTTGGCGGGCCAGCTGGTATAATCCCTTTACATCCCTTTCCTCGCAAATAGCTATCGGGCAATCAACAAAAACATCAAAGTAGTTAGTTTTAACGGGGCTGTATCATAAATCATGATAAGCTTCTTTTTTTTGTGATTTATTCGGGTACCTGATGGAGTCTATTTTCGTACAGGCGATTCTCAGAGGGGTATTTTGATTTATGATGCGGCCTCGTTTGTTGGTGAATGGGTAATGGAGTAATGAGCGGGCAAATGGCTACTATATTGTTTTATGCCAGCATCTGGGCTATTAAGGTCACTCGGCACATTTTCCAGTCTGTCTTCCGTGCTAAACCCCAGGTACTTATTGATGGTCTCCCGCATCGTATCGCCGTCAAGAACAATGGCGAAGAAGTCTTCATCCGTCAGTTTCTCCTTCAATAGCCCGGCAATGGTTGTTTTGCCGGCACCAGACAGGGGTATCAGCCATAATGAAAATAGATTAAAAGCCTTGAATCATATGATTTTCAGGCTTTTTTATTCCCATGGGGTAATCTGACGTTACGTTGCCTGCAAAAAATCATTGAATAGAAATTTTTCCTTCGAAAGACTTTTTGAAGGTTTGAGGCGAAAAGGAAAGCATAAATTCTTCTGCTTTCTTAACCATATCGGTAGAGCCAATAAAAATAGCTGATCGCTGGTGAAGTTCTTCTACTTCAATATCAAGTATTCTGTTGTAACCGTTAGAGGCGCGTCCACCAGCCTGTTCAACAATAAATGCCATCGGATTACATTCGTATACTAATCGTAGTTTACCTTTGTTAGCGCCCGAAGTAGGAGGATAAATAAAAACACCGCCTTTTATTAAGGTCCGGTGCAAATCGGCTACCATTGATCCTGTATATCTTGAAGTGTAGGGCCTGTTGGTTAGCTTATCTTCTACCTGGCAATATTTTATATACTTTTTTACTCCATCAGGGAAGTAATTATAATTCCCTTCATTTATAGAATAAATATTTCCGGAATTTGGTATTTTCAAATCTGGGTGAGATAAACAAAACTCGCCAATCGACGGATCAAGTGTAAAACCATTTACCCCTTTTCCGGTGGTATAAACAAGCATTGTGGATGACCCATAAATAATATAGCCAGAAGCAACCTGTTCTGTTCCTTTTTGAAGTGCATCGTTGAGTGTAGCATGTCCGGTTAGCGATTTTCGTCGATATATAGAAAAAATTGTTCCAACTCCTACATTGACATCAATATTAGATGAGCCATCCAATGGGTCAAGCGCCACAATATATTTTGCATCCTTTGATACTTCAGAATCAATGTAAATGTATTCATCGTTTTCTTCTGAAATAACTATGCAGCACTCACCTCCGCATTGCAGGGCCGCGATAAATTGCTCATTGGCGTAAAGGTCTAATTTCTTTTGATGTTCACCCTGTACATTGGTGGAGCCGGCTTCGCCCAAAATATCAATAAGCCCTGCCTTATTAATAGCCCTGTTAACAATTTTTGCGGCGATACCTAAATCCCGGAGTAGCCTTGACAACTCCCCTTTGGCAAATGGAAAGTCTTTTTGCCTTTCAATTATAAACTGACCTAATGTTTTAACAATGCTCATATTGTTTTTATATAAATTTGCTATACCGATACATTATAAATATGCTCCAAATAATACCGATAGAAAATTATTGAGATTATTCACCATAACGATGTTGTTCTGCCGGTACTGGCTTATTACGCTTATAAAATTTGGTGTTTAGATAAATCAAGTTCAATTATTTACTATTCCCTGTGAAATCATTAATGGCCATGCGCCAGTTGAAAAATTTACTCCCATCGCTGGCGACCCTGGCGATAACGGACAGGTAACTTTCATCAAAAAATGAAGCTAATGCAAATACCTGTAAACCGTTTTGAGGGTTAAACAACGTGCCGGGAATATAGCCTTTCTCATTATTTTTAGCGCGTTTCTGATCAAATGACACTTTACTATTCGCAAATTCGGGATGTGTTTTTTCACCTGTCATATATGGTATCATGTAATCGACCGATTTTTTGATAGAGGCTCCATTGGCAGTTTTAAAGGTAAAATAGTTTTTGCCAGTAGCTCTGTAAATGGCAATACAGGTAGTTAGCAGCGGTTCAAGGTCATAAATGTGGTAATGAAAAGCATCTCTTTCCAGGAGGTCATGAGTAGTTCCGTCGGGATTTAAATTAACGGCCAGTTGTTTTTCCAGTTCATTGGTGATGAGGCTATCGTACTGATGATTGTGCAAAGTATAGGTAATAAGTGTGATCATTTTGATACGGTGCGAATTCCAGTTGTTTATCGCGGTGCCTTTACCGGGCTTTGCCGAATCACTGTTTACCTCGGCATCGGCAATACTTTGCATCCATTTATCAATTATTACCCTATTGGTCAATTGTATATTATTCCTAACCAGGTCATAAGCTGTAACCATATCCTCCAACTTTGTTTCATTAATTGGATCGCCCGTGGCCATGTTGGTTTTTGCCCAGGCAAGCAGGTATTCGGTAGCTTTATTCAAATAGTTATTGTTACTATTATATTTATAGACAATTGCCAATGCATATGCTTTATAGGCATCCTCAACGGCCTTTAGGCTTGCTGTTTTTTTGGGGTCGCCTTCCAATAATCCCTGCGATAATATTTCCTTTATAGGATTTGGCGATTGGCTAAGTGCCTGTTTTGCGGCCGTCAGGTACGGTTCAAAAACCTTGTTATAACATGATGAGTCGTTTGCATCAATATGTATAGTTTTACGCATTACAATCAACTCTTTATCATTTAAGCTTATCAATTGTGCTTTTGCCGGCAACATCATTGCTATCCAACCTAAACCACATAATATTTTCTTCATCAATTTTAAAAGTTCTAATTTTTAGCTATTCAACAATATGTGCAGCTTATAAAACGTAATTTTTGCCATCGAGCGTAATAAAGTCCCATCGCGCGGGGCTAAAAGCATCAACCAGCATACCTTCTTCTAAACAAACGCAGCCGTGAACGGTAAACGGAGGAACATAGTAACCATCACCTTTGCTAATAATTTTGATGGTATCGCCCATGGTCATTTCAAAAACACCACTTTCTACATAGCTCACCTGCGAATGTGCGTGGCTGTGCAAAGTACCCCGGCTGCCTTTGCTGAATTTTACCTTTACAAGCATAAGTTTATCATCAAATCCTAAAACCTGGCGTAAAACTCCTGCTCCGGCCTGTTGCCATTCAACCTCATCGCCGTACTGAAATAAATTACTTTGTATCATAGTGCTTAGTTCTTTAAAAGCCCCTCCACGTTAATAACAGGCTTTTTGTCGGTTAGTCGTTTTTGGCGTAACAATGCTTCCATGTAATAATAATCAGCGTAAATAATTGGTACATCTATCTCGCTTTTGGCCGGTTTATGACCGGTGCTGTGAAGTAGTAAAAAACCTTTAGCGCTATCGGGCTCCGCCTGGTAAAATTTGCTCAGGCTATTCATTATTTTATCTGCTGTATTTTTATATGACCGAGCATTTTTGCTATAGGTGCTTAACTCATATAAGGCAGACGCCGCAATTGCTGCGGCCGATGCATCACGGGGCTGGCCGGGTAATTTTGCAGCGTCATAATCCCAGTAAGGAACAAGGTCGGCAGGCATTGTTGGGTTGGTGAAAATAAACCTGGCAATTTTTTCTGCATGTTGAAGGTATATTTTATTTCCTGTTTCCCGGTAGCACATGGTATAGCCATATAATCCCCAAGCTTGTCCCCTGGCCCAGGATGAGCTATCGGCAAAACCCTGGTGAGTTTGTTTATGGAGTACCTGCCCGGTCTGCGGGTCATAGTCAATCACATGGAACGAACTGTAATTGGGCCTAAAATGATTTTTCATGGTAGTATTGGCGTGCGCTACAGCTACTTTGTAAAAACTGGAATCGCCACTTAATTTGGTTGCTTCAAACAGCAGTTCGAGGTTCATCATATTATCTATGATGACAGGAAACTTCCAGTCTTTACGGTTATCCCATGATTTAAGACAGCCGACCACCGGATTAAAACGGGTTATTAACGTTTTGGCCGATTGAATGATAACCTCCTTATACTCCGCATTGTGCGTAAGGCGATAGGCATTACCCACACTATTGTAAACTTTAAAGCCCATATCATGTGTCCCTCCATCGTTTTTTTCAGTTTCCATAGTAGCTGTATAAGGAGTGGCCTGTTCTTTCCAGAATTTATCACCGGTGTGCTCAAATAGGAACCAAAGGTTGCCCGCAAAGAAACCGCTACACCAATCTTTAGGAGCTACAATTACCACATCGCCCGCGGGGTTTAATGTGCGCGGTGATAAAAGGCCTGGGTTAGCAGCTGTTTTTTTTGCTTTTTCTGTTTCATTAAGCAATAACCTGGTTTGATGTTGCGCGAAAATAAAGCCTTTAGCAGTGCTATTTTGCGCAAAAAGAGGGAACACTGTTCCGTTTAACAAAGCCAGCAGAAATAGATGTTTAACTTTCATAGCGTACTTTAATTAAAAAATACCGGCATTAATTGGCCGCTTTTATTTTGATTTTGGGTTTATGTTGTCGTCCTTAACTTGAGCGGTAAATTAGGCGTTTGCCATAGCTATAAAAAATATCATGGCTAACAGCAACCGGAGAAAAGGATAAATTTTTATTGTTTTCACTGGTTTAGTTAGTAAACTAACCCATACAGCTATTGGCAAAACAATACCGCAATAGCCAATATTACTATGTATTCTCTTTACTTGCATTGCAAATGGGTATTAATTCTACGCAAACGTTGTCGTAATACCCGATGGAGTTTAAAGCTCATTACAACAACATGTTTGTATCCTGAATTCAAAGGCTTTTAGGTATTAAAGTATTGATTATTAATAAAATAACAAGAAGAAAACGATTGCAGATGTTTCTTCATGTAAACAATTGAAGGCTTAAACGTTGCAGTAAAGTTTGACGCTTACTACAACGTTTGCGTAGATTGTTATAAACCAATATAGTACCAAACATCATTGCTGTTGTATTGATAAGCATGAGCAGTATAACACCTGCTCATTAACCAATCAGCATAATCACAGTCATTATAAACCAAGGCGGTGACGCCCTAAATAACCAATATGAAAAAACCTTTTATAGCCTGTTTGCTATTGCTATTTTTTACGCACGCTGTTTTTGCTCAGAAAGAACTTAGCCGCGACGAACGGATGAAATGGTGGCGCGAAGCCCGTTTCGGGATGTTTATTCATTGGGGCGATTATGCCGGATTGGCGGGTATGTATAAGGGATATGAAGTGGGGCATGGCGGAGAGTGGATCATGAACAGGGCTAAAATTCCGGTGGCCGAATATCAGCAGTTTGCTCAAAAGTTTAATCCTGTAAAATATGACCCCGATGCCTGGGTGAAGCTGGCCAAAGAAGCAGGCATGAAATATATTGTTATAACTGCAAAACATCACGATGGCTTTGCCATGTTTAAATCAAAAGCCAGCAAATGGAATATCGCCGATGCTACTCCTTACGGCAAAGATGTTTTAAAGCCTCTGGCTGCAGCGTGCCGTAAGTATGGTATAAAACTGGGTTTTTATTATTCGCAGGCCCAGGACTGGAATAATCCCGGTGGGGCAGCGGCACGTAAAGTGAGCAGCGAAGGCTGGCCAAACCCCGATTCGGCCAGGATTGATGCCTATACTAAAGAAAACAGCGGTCATTGGGACCCCATACAAACTTCAGGCACCATGGCTCAGTATATTGATAAGGTAGCTGTACCACAGGTAAAAGAACTGCTTACCAACTATGGCGATGTTGCGGTAATTTGGTGGGACACACCTACCGCCATGACGGATGAGTTTGCGCAGAAGCTGCAGGACTTGTTAAAATTACAGCCCAATATAATAACCAACGACCGCCTGAAACGGCCAAATTTTGCAGGTGATTATAAAACCCCGGAACAAAAAATTCCAAACCTTAGCGAGCTTGATGGAAAGGATTGGGAAACCTGCATGACCATGAATGGTACCTGGGGTTATAAAAGTTATGACCATAAATGGAAAACCCCCGAAACATTGATCCATAACCTGATTGATATAGCTTCAAAAGGAGGAAATTACCTGTTAAATGTTGGCCCTACTGCCGAAGGCGAGCTTCCGCAGGAAAGTATAACCACTTTAAAAAAGATGGGCGAATGGATGAAAGTAAACAGCGAAGCTATTTACGCTACCAAGGCAAGCCCGTTGCAGCCGCTAAACTGGGGGCGTTGTACAATGAAGCCTGATGGTAAAAATACTATCCTGTATTTTTCTGTATTTAACTGGCCTATAGATGGGAAACTGACCATTCCCGGATTGAAAAATGAAGTTATTAGCGCCATAATGCTTAACGGTGGCAGCAATTTAAAAACAGGTTTAAGTAATGACGGCATCACTATAAATGTAGCCGATAAAGCCACAGATAGCATTGCCTCAGTAATTAAGGTGGAAGTAAAAGGGCTTATAGATACCCAGGCAGCAAAGCCTGCTGAAAAAATGAAAACAGGTGCGCTGGATTAATAAACTGAACTATTGTTAACAGTAAATCAACTTAAATGAGACCACAATTGCTAAAAGTATCATCCGGTCCTGCACGGTCCTTCAGTGTACGGCAGGATCTGGTTCCTTCTATTAATAATAAATGGCACTATCATCCCGAAGTAGAGTTGCTCCACTTTGAAAAAGGTAGCGGAACTCAATTTATAGGTGATAACATCCGGCCGTTTAACGCCGGCGATATTGTTTTGGTAGGGGCATACTTACCGCATTACTGGCGTTTTGATGATATCTATTTTTCGCTGGATAAAAATGCCGGGGTTGACATAAGGGTTGCCCATTTTTGCGAGAATTTTTGGGGGAATGATTTTTTACAGTTGCCAGAGAACAAGAGCATAAAAACCGTGCTGGAAAAAGCCCGGCGTGGCATTCAAATTACCGGTAAAGTAAAAAAACAAGTTGCCGAAATTATGCAGAGACTGCTGGCTGCCGAAGGCGCAAAACGAATATTGTTATTAATAGAGGTGTTAAATACAATTGCCGAAGGCGACCACACCAATTGTTTATCATCAATTGGCTTTAGCCCGAATGTTGAGGAATCACGCAACGATGGTATTAATATAATTTATGAGTACTCGCTGGCAAACTTCAAAAACAAAATACCAATTGATGAGCTGGCCGAACTGGCCGGCATTAGCCCCAACTCGTTTTGCAGGTATTTTAAAGCCCGTACACAAAAAACCTATTCTAAATTTTTACTGGAGATAAAAGTTGGCCATGCCTGTAAACTACTTATTGAAAACAGGCTGCCGTTAAAGCAGCTGTGTTACGAAAGCGGTTTCAACAACTTTGCAAACTTTCATAAATACTTTAAACAGATTACCGGCAAAAGCCCTTTGAACTATCAACGGGAGTTTATCCAGGTAAAATCAAAGGTTTCATATGAATAAATTGATACTTTTCATTTTCCTGGTCTTTTTCGACGGCTGTGCCGTTTTAAACGCCCAAACAAATAGGCAAATAATTATCGCGACAAAAAATGTAAATTTGGTGTTTGTTGTGGGTAGTAATATCAAGTTGTACCAGGCATACCTGGGCAAACGTTTTTTAAACCAGGCAGATAATCACTTACTTCCGAATAGTAAACATGAGGCCTATATTGCCGGGGGAATGGAAGACCAGCTGCAACCTGCCATCCGCTTAATTCACAGTGATGGTAATCCATCACTCGAACTAAAATATCTAAACAGTACCACAAAAAGTGTGGATGAAAATACCGTTGAAACCGAGATATTATTGCAGGATCCCAAATATCCGGTCAAGGTAGTACTGCATTACCAGGCGTTTAATAAAGAGGATATCATAATATCATGGGCCGAAATTAAAAATGATGAAAAAGGCGAAATAACCTTAGAAAATTATGCCTCGTCAATGCTTCATTTTGAGGCTAATGATTATTGGCTTACGCAGTTTCACGGCGATTGGGCTTCTGAAATGAAAATGCAGGAAAGTAAGCTTACAAGCGGCGTAAAAGAGATTGACAGTAAATTGGGCACCCGTGCCGATATGTACCAAACCCCGGCATTTTTCCTCGCACTTAATAAACCGGCAGATGAAACAAGCGGGGAGTTAATTGCAGGCACCTTGGCCTGGACAGGAAATTTTCAATTTCATTTTGAAATAGACGAACGTAACGCGTTACGGGTAATATCGGGCATTAATCCTTATGCATCTGCCTATAAGGTAAAAAAAGGCGAAACTTTTAAAACCCCCGCATTTGTCTTTACTTACTCAACTACAGGAAAGGGACAGGCGAGCAGGAATTTGCATCAGTGGGCGCGCAATTATGGTGTGCTGGATGGTAATAAACCGCGCCTCACCCTGTTAAACAACTGGGAGGCCACACATGTTAATTTTGACGAAAAAGAACTGGTGGGCTTATTTGACGATGCTACAAAACTGGGTGTTGATTTGTTTTTGCTTGACGATGGATGGTTCGGAAATAAATATCCCCGCGATAACGACAAAGCCGGATTAGGAGATTGGCAGGAGAACAGGGCAAAACTACCAAACGGGATAGGCTATTTGGTTAAACAAGCTGAAGCTAAAGGATTAAAATTTGGCATCTGGCTTGAACCGGAAATGGTAAATCCTAAAAGTGAATTATATGAGCAGCATCCGGATTGGATTTTAAAATTACCTAACCGGGATGAAAATTATCAGCGCAACCAGTTAGTATTGGATCTTACAAATCCTAAAGTAGCCGACTATGCATACCATACCGTGATTGATATGCTTACCAAAAATCCTGGCCTGGCTTATATTAAATGGGATTGCAACCGAAGTATGAGTAATGTATGGTCCCCGTATTTGAAGGATAGGCAGTCGGCTCTGTTTGTTGATTATACTTTAAGCCTTTATAAAATCTTAGATCGTATAAGGCAAAAATACCCGCATTTGCCAATTATGTTGTGTTCAGGAGGCGGGGGGCGTACCGATTATGGGGCTTTAAAATACTTCACCGAGTTTTGGCCCAGTGATGATACTGACCCTTTGGAGCGTGTGTATATACAATGGGGGTATAGTAATTTTTTCCCGGCCTTAACCATCTCAAGCCACGTTACATCCTGGGGAAAACAATCTATCAAATTCCGCACAGATGTTGCCATGATGGGTAAGCTGGGGTATGATATTAAAGTAAGCAAAATGACCGATGAGGAATTGCAGTTTAGCAAACAGGCTGTTAAAAACTATGGCCGGTTAAGCAATACAATCTGGTTTGGCAATCTGTACCGTATTATCTCTCCCTACGATGAAAACCGTATGGTGGCTATGTATGTAAATGCAGAAAAGTCAAAGGCGGTTTTGTTTAATTACAACCTTAACACAAGGTATAAGGAAGTATTTAACAGGGTGCGGTTACAGGGGTTAGACGATCAAAAACTATATAAGGTGGAAGAAACCAACCTTATGCCGGGTGCCACGTCAAACCTTGCTGAAAACGGCCGTGTTTTTAGCGGTGATTATTTGATGACTATGGGGCTTAATTTAACCCCGGGAAAATTAATACCGTTAACCAGTATGGTAATAGAGATAAATGCAGAGAATTGATAAAATTAATATAAACTACTGATGCAATTTAAACAATATGCAATAATAGCATTGCTTGCAGGATTAATTATACCTGCGGCGAAGGCTCAAACTAAAACGGTTACCCTTGATTGTTTCTTTAATAATGAATACCGTAAAAATGCATCCGGTACAACGGAGCGTTTCCATTATACCTGGGAGGATACCAAAAGTTCGGGATACTCAATATGGGGAGATATTTTTAAACAGAATGGCGCAAACCTGCAAAGCCTTACAACGGAACCCACTGCAGAAAGTTTAAAAGGCACTGATATTTATATTATTGTTGACCCCGATACCAGGAAGGAAACGGCTAATCCTAATTACATTGAATCGAGGCATATTAAAGCTATAACTGATTGGGTTAAAAAGGGCGGTGTATTGGTAATGCTTGCAAACGACAGCGCTAATGCCGAACTTCCTCATTTAAATAACCTGGCAGAAAAATTCGGGATCCATTTTAATGACGATTTATATAAGCACGTTATTGACAAACAATTTGAAATGGGAGCAATAACGGTTTCGCCGGGTAACCCCATATTTAAAACGGCCCGCAAGGTTTATTTAAAAGATATAGCAACCCTGAAACTATCATTAAATGCCCGGCCGGCGCTTACAGATAGCGGTAAAGTAATTGTGGCCATAGCACGGTATGGCAGGGGGATAGTGTTTGCAGTTGGCGACCCATGGATATATAATGAATACACCAACGGAAGGCTTACGCCTTCAATGGGTTTTGAAAACGATAAGGCCGCAGAGGATATAACCCAATGGCTTTTGTTGCAAATACCTAAAAAGCAATAACTCATTACATTAAAACTAAGTTTGTTTGCAGAAAAGTAAAACGCACTGAGTGAATGTTTTAAGTATTGTGTTTAATGCAAACTTGGAATTGTTTTTATTTGAATATTTTGTGCTGATTTAATTTTTATATACTTTTAGATGGCGGCCTGCCCATGCGTCGAAAAAAATATAAACCAGTTAAACTTATTTCAATAATTAACCTATTAAAGCCTGCAAACTAACTTTAGTGTAATCAACAGGGTAGCAATATAGATGAATAAATTGCTAAATTAATTGCATAAACAAGCAGTAATTATAATTTAATTGCAGTACCAATTATAAAAACCAATTAGTAATAGTACAAAGTTGGCAAAAGCAGAGTGTATTATTTGATACGTAAAAGATGCTGTCTGAAGTAGAATTAATAACATTAATTAAGCAGGGAGATATCCGGGCTTTCGACGAGTTTTATAAAAGAAGCTGGCGCGGCTTATACCAGGTTGCTTATCGCTCAACAGGTTCGTCTGATGACGCCAAGGACCTTGTGCAAACCGTTTTCATAAGTTTATGGAAATGCCGGTTTACCCTTTGCCCCGAACAATACAATTCATCGTATTTGTTAAGAGCCCTAAAGAATAATATTATTAATTTTTATAAAAAGGACGCGATCAGAAAAAGGGGAGTAGATGAATTAATGCAGCAAAGCACCAGCAACGAATTTACTAATGAAGATGATTTAATTGCCAAAGAACTCTCCAATACCATTGAAGGCCGTATTAAAGAACTTCCCGGCAAAATGCAGCAGGTGTTTGTATTATCCCGCCAACAAAACTTATCCATCAGCGAAATATCTGAAATGCTTGATATAGCCCCGCGTACAGTAAAAAATCAAATCTCAAACGCACTTAAAATATTACGTACAGGATTGGATGTGTTCCTGGTGATAACTTTTCTTTTTATAAAATAAATCTGGTACCAAAACCAGTTGCGCTTGTATTATAAGTGCCAATGCATAAACTGCCTTGTAGGCAGATATTTAAAAACCAAAATACAATTTTATAATAATGATAAAATGGCTGAAGCCTGGTCATAAGCCTATTGGCGGTGAAGCACATCTGCATGATGAGGCGGCTATGCGGGCGATAGAAAAGCAGATGTTAAATGCTATTCATAAAGAAATTTATGGCAAATGGTATTTTATAAAAACAACATCGGGCAAATACGCTGTTGCAGCATCATTTGTACTTTTATGCTGCTCAATTGCATTAGGCCTTAAACTCTCATTAAAAAGTAAAATCAATTTTGTTACGGTAGCTGCGGCAAACGGCCATATCAACATTGTTGACCTACCCGATGGGTCGAAGGTTTGGTTAAACTCGGGCTGTACCATTCGTTATCCCGACAGGTTTGATAAAACCCGGGAGATCCAGCTGATCAACGGCGAAGCTTTTTTCGACATAAAACATGATGAAAAGAGTCCTTTTATTGTTCATTATGGTAGTTTGCATGCACGTGTTTTAGGTACGGCATTTAATATAAAATACTTTAAAAAACTTAGTGATGTAAGGGTAACCGTAACAAGGGGACTTGTTGAGGTTGGGAAAAATCGCGAAAGTTTCGGCGTGCTCGCGCATGATAACGAAGTTTCTTATGATCAGCTAAGCAATCAGCACACCATTCGCAAGGTCGACTCGCGAAAAATTGCAGCCTGGATAACAAATGAAGTTAATTTATATGATGTTTCATTTGCCGAACTGATGCTCAGGCTCGAAAATATCTATAACGTTCACATCACCTACGATCATGCAAAATTGAACGCGTTGCCAACAACCATTCATTTTTCAAATAACGATAACCTGCAACAGGTACTCGAAATTATTAAAACAATACATCGTGTAAACTATACGATAAACGGAAAGGAGGTTTTATTAGAAAAAACACATAACAAATAATAAAAAAAAATGCCAATGTCTGTAAGCAAAACTTAGCAGACATTGGCACTGAGTTAATGTAAGTTATTGGCAGGTTCCAAGCTAAACCAATGATTTACATAGTTTTTTAAGACAAAAACTTTGTAAAGATGATAAAAAAATTGACTAAATTTTTTACTTTTTTCATGAAAGTATCAATAACTGTAGTAGTATGCTCGCTGGTGTGTTGCCAGCTACTGCTTGCTAAGACAGCAAAGAGCCAAATTTCGGCCACGCTTGTCAAAATTTCCTTTGGCAAGGAAAGCCTTCAGAGCTCTATCAATAAGCTCGAAAAACAAACGGGCATCAAATTCTCCTATAACCCCGAAGATTTAAAGGGTTATTCGGTTAAACCTAATAAATTTAAAGAGGAAAAGCTGAGCAGTATCCTTAATTATCTGTTCGCTAAAACACAGCTCACGTTTAAAGAAATTAGTGATGGTATTGTAATATACGACAAAACGGCAACGCTAAAAACGGGTTTGCTAACCGATAAATCCTCCGGGCCGGATATAAAAACAGAATCGGCCGATATTACAGTTACGGGTATTGTATCTGATATAAATGGCCCTTTGCCGGGTGTTTCTGTCGTTATTGATGGCGGCACAAAAGGTGTTATTACCAATACTAATGGTTCCTATTCACTTAAAGCTGCTCCTGATGCAGTGCTGATATTTTCTTCTATCGGTTATAAAACGCAAAAAATCAATATCAACAACCAAACGGTAATAAATGTAACCATGGTAAGCGATCTGAGGTCGTTAAGTGATGTTATAGTGGTTGGTTATGGTGTGCAAAAAAAATCGGATATAACGGGCGCAATAGTTTCTGTTAATGAGCAGGCGCTTCGTGATATCCCGGCTTCAAATATTGGCCAGGCATTACAAGGTCAGGCTGCCGGTGTTGATATTCAAAAAAGCGGTGGAAACAGCCATCCAGGGGCAACACCGTCTATTCTGATTAGGGGAAACAGATCAATAAACGCCTCAAACGCTCCGTTGATTGTAGTTGATGGCCTTCCTTTTAACGGAAGCCTTAACGATATTAATCCCGATGATATTGTTTCGCTGGAGGTGTTAAAGGATGCCTCTTCAACAGCTATTTATGGTTCAAGGGGTGCCAACGGTGTTTTATTAGTATCTACTCGCCGTGGCAAAAAAGGCGGTACAAACATTACCTATAGTGGCTATGCCGGTTTCAACAAACCTTTAGGCAATTATAATATCATGAATGGCCCGCAATTTGAAGATCTGAAAAAATGGGGGCTTATCAACGGAAATCCTGGCAAATATTCGGGTTTAGATGATCCTGCCTTTTTAACAGATGGCTCTTTTGCTCCCCAGGAGGTAGCTTCAATCAAAAGCGGGCGCAGTACCGATTGGCAAAAGCTCATCTATAAAACGGGTTTTGTGACCGACCATCAATTAGGTGTTTCGGGCGGTACCGATTTAACCCAGTACGCCATATCAGGCGGGTATTATAATGAAACCGGTATATACTTTGGCCAATCATTTGTGCGGTACTCTATCAAGTTAAGTATCGATCAGCAATTGGGCAAAAATGTTAAAATTGGCCTAAGCAGTTTAAACACTTTAAGTTATACCAATGGCGAAAATGCCAACCCACTTGGCCAGGCGTTAAGGGCAAGCCCGCTCTCTACCCCGTATGATGATGCTACCGGGCAATTAGTAGGTTTTACAGCAGGCAGTGCCAACCAGGTATGGAACCCTCTTGCCAATTTTGTGCCTGGTGCGGCGGTTGAAACCCGTAAGCGGTTCGGAACTTTTACCACCGCTTATGCAGAGGTTAACCTGGCTCCCGGCCTGAAATACAGGTTCAACGGCGGTGCCGAGATCAGGCCCGATATATATGGCAATTACTACGCCAGCGCAACCACCAATAACCTGGGCGGCGCATCAACAGCAAATAACCAAAGTACTTACAGTTATAACTATACGCTTGAAAACATTTTAACTTACGACAGAACAATTGCCCAAAAGCACCATATCAATTTTACCGGGCTTTACAGTTTACAGGAAAGCCAATCGCAGTCTAACTCATTCAGCTATAATAATATTCTGTCAGATGGGATTCAGTATTTTAACCCGCAGTACGGGGCCAATTTGAGCGGATCCGGCTCCTACTCAAAATGGGATATTATATCATACATGGCAAGGGTAAATTATGGCTTTGCCAATAAATACCTGCTTACATTAACCATGCGTTCAGATGGGTCATCGCGCCTGGCGCCAGGTAATAAATACCATGTCTTCCCTTCGGCTGCAGCTGCCTGGAACGTTACACAGGAACCTATGTTTAAAGATTCGCATGTGTTATCAAATCTTAAATTACGTGTAAGTTATGGCACCGTTGGTAATACGGCCATTAACCCATACCAAACATTGGGTGCTTTAACATCGGTTAACTATAACTTTGGTTCTACAAACCTCACCGGGGCTTATCCAACCAACGTTCCTAACCCTAATCTTACCTGGGAGTATACATCTACATTAAACGCTGGTGCCGATTTTGGTTTTCTTGATGGACGAATTACAGGTGCTGTTGAAGCCTACCATCAATATACCAGGTCGTTATTGCTTCCTTTATCTTTGCCGCCGACGTCTGGTATTCCCAATAGTATTTTAACCAATGTTGGCCAAACTCAAAACAAGGGTATCGAGATAAGTTTAGCCAGTGTTAATATACAGGGTAACGGCAGAAACAGCTTCAGCTGGACTACCAGTGCCAATATTACCTTCAACCGCGGAAAAGTAACCAAATTAGCAAGTGGTGTAACCCAGGATATTACCAATGGCCTTTTTGTTGGCCAGCCTATTAATGCCATATTTGATTATAAAAAAGTTGGAATCTGGCAAAATACTGCCGCCGATACCGCACAGGCAAAAAGCCTTGGGCTTACCACTACCGGTACCGGTTCTGTTATAGGTACCATCAGGGTAGAAGACGTAAACAAGGATGGAAAGATCAGTGCAAGCGACAGGATAGTACTTGGGTCAGATCAGCCTAAATATACCGGCGGATTTACCAACCGTATTGCTTACAAAGGTTTTGATTTTACTGTAGTTGGAGTTTACAGGGTAGGTGGTTTAATTACTTCCAAATTATTCCAGAGCGGCAGTTTTATCAATACCTTCCAGGGTAACTATAATAATATAAACGAAGACTACTGGACCCCAACCAATCATCAGAATTTTTACCCTAAACCAAATTCTGCATCAACCAATACACCTTATTCATCATTGCTGAGTTATTTTGACGGTACTTTCCTTAAAATAAGGAGCGCGACATTGGGCTATTATATGCCCGAGTCGATAACAAAACGTATCAAAGCAAGGTCATTACGGATATATGCAACAGCGCAAAACCCATTTATACTTTTTTCGCCGTACCGCAATACCTTTCATGGTCTTGACCCCGAAACAGCCGGAAGCTTAAACGTTGATACGCCGCCTACCAAGTCATTTACGTTCGGTATTAACATGACACTTTAAATTAAAATAAGATGAAAAGGATATCTATATATTTATACACCTGTTTATTTTTAGGTCTGATGCTTACCGCGTGTAAAAAAACACTGGTAGAAGCTCCTAAATCAACCTTGACCCCTGCTTTTTTTACAACAACGCAGGGTTTCCAGGCAGGTCTTACAGCAGCATATGCAGGGTTCAGGACTATTTGGGGACCAGATACCTATTTTGAAATGACGGTACCCGGTACCGACGAGTTTATTGCCGGTAACGATGGTAATAACGGCCTGGTTAAATACAACAGTAATTTTAATACTGCCGATGGTATAGTAGCCGGCATCTGGAAAAACTGTTACACTTATATCAACACCTGCAACGGACTGATTGATAATGCCCCGTCCGGGCTGGATGCTGCTACCAAAGCAAGCCTGATTGGCGAGGCTAAATTTCTGAGAGCCAACTATTACTTTATATTAGTTCAGTTTTGGGGCGATGTTACTTTAAACAAAAGCTTCCAGGCAACCCCAACAACTTCTGCCACCCGCGCGCCCATGGCCGATGTGTATACTTTTATAATTCAGGACCTTAAAGATGCCATTGCAGCTTTACCCACCGGGCCATTAACCAATGGTGTACAGCCGGGCAGGGCAACCAAAGCTGCTGCCGAACATATGCTCGCAAAAGTTTACCTAACCAGGGCAGGCTCATCGGCCAAACAAGCGGATGATTACAAAAACGCCTATACCAACGCTATTGATTTAATTACTAATGTTGCTCCCGGTGCCGGCTTAAAGCTACAACAGGATTTTGGAAAGGTTTTTGCCGAGGGCAATGAAACCAACAGTGAAATATTGTGGACAGTGCAGCATACAACTACATTGGCTTACAACGGTTCGGCTACGCAAAACAACAGCGGGCCTGATAACCTGCTTTGCCATTTGTTTGTGCCTAAATATGAAGTACAGCCGGGTATGCAGCGCAGTACCCTTTACGGTCGCCCTTATATACGTGTTGTGCCTACCCACTGGCTTACCGATACTGTGTTTAAAGAAAGGGTAAACGATCAGCGGTATAATAAAACGTTTCAAACCATGTGGTTGTGTAACAATGCCGCATCAATACCTAACTGGCCCAATCCTTTGCCGGCAGGTGCTCCGGCAGGCGCGCAGCCAGGTGCGCCTAAATATACTGTAGGCGATACCGCTATATGGATGCCAGGCTACGCCATGACCTCCAGCCAAATTGCTGGGTATCGTTACCAGGTAATTCCGCCAGGTAAATATAGTATTGCTCTATCGCCCGCCATGATTAAATATTTTGATACCAAGCGGCCCGACCAGAATTCACCATCCAGCAGGCCTATCATTATATACAGGCTGGCCGAAACCTATTTAATAGCCGCCGAAGCATTATATATGGATGGCCGTGCGACTGATGCAGTATCATATATCAACGCGGTGCGCGAAAGAGCTGCTTACCCTTCGGGCAATGTTGTAGCAATGGATATCACCGCTGATAAGCTTTCATTAGATTTTATTTTGGATGAACGCTCAAGAGAGCTATGCGGCGAACTGGTACGCTGGCTTGACCTGGTGCGCACAGGCAAGTTACTGGAAAGGGTGAAACTGCATAATACCGATGGTAAAAGCAATATCAAACCATTTCATGTGCTGCGCCCAATTCCGCAAACACAAATCGATGCCACTATTACCGGCACTCCTTACCCTCAAAACCCTGGTTGGTAAAACCAGGGTACTTTTAACATCTATTTATAACAAACAGAACGCGATAATTAAAACCATATGAAAAAGCATAACCCGGTTACTGGTATTCTTTTTACTTTACTTTTCTTTTTTTATGGCCTTACAGCTTATGCAGGTGCTTTCCCGGCGCCCGAAACATCTCCTTATAACGTAAAGCTTTACGGTGTAAAAGGTGATGGTAAAACAATTGATACCAAGGGTATTAATAAAGCAATAGAGGTTGCAGCTGCCGCCGGCGGCGGTACTGTTTACTTTCCGGCGGGGAATTATTTATGCGGATCTATCCATCTTCAAAACAATATCTCTTTATATATTGATCAGGGGGCCACTATTGTAGCGGCCCCCATTGCTGATGAATCCGGTTATGATTTACCCGAAGACAAGATCGACAACAAATACCAGGATTTTGGGCACAGGCATTGGCATAACAGTTTAATATGGGGCGAAAACCTGCATGATATTTCCATATTAGGTCCCGGTACCCTTTGGGGAAAAGACCTGGTACGGAGTAATAAAGGAGAGGATGACAAGCGCCCGAACAAAACCATCAGCCTTTATTTATGCCGTAATGTGATTATTAAAGACATATCCATATTGCATGGCGGCTGGTTTGGCATCCTGGCTACCGGGATAGATAACTTTACTATTGATAATGTGAAGATGGATACCAACCGCGACGGGATGGATATTGACTGCTGTCGTAATGTGCGTATTTCTAATTGCAGCGTTAACTCGCCCTATGATGATGGTATATGTTTGAAAAGCACTTTTGGGCTTGGCTTTGCCCGCGCTACAGAAAATGTTACCATCACCAACTGCCAGGTAAGCGGTTATGATGAAGGTTCGTTTTTAGACGGCACTTTTAAACGGAACGAAAAGAAATACTCCGACGGCAATCCTACAGGCCGTATAAAAATGGGCACCGAATCAAATGGCGGATTTAAGAATGTCACCATTTCAAATTGTGTATTTGATTATTGCCGTGGTTTGGCCCTTGAAACTGTTGATGGCGCGCTTTTAGAAGATGTTACCATTACCAACATTACCATGCGCGATATTGTAAACGCACCAATTTTTGTTCGTTTAGGAGCACGTATGCGCGGACCCGAAGGTACACCGGTTGGCGTGCTCAGGCGCGTTATCATCAGCAATGTGGTATGTTATAATGCCGATAATAAGCACGGCGCAATCATAAGCGGAATCCCTGGCCATGACATTGAAGATCTGTGGTTAAGTAACATCAGGATTTATTATAAAGGTGGCGGTACTAAAGAGCAATCAACACGTGAAGTGCCTGGTTTAGAAAAAGAATATCCCGAACCATACCGTTTTGGTACAATGCCGTCCTATGGTTTCTTTATCCGCAATGTTAAAGATCTTAAAATGAACGATGTGGAGGTAAGTTATATTGATGAGGACCTGCGCCCGGCATTTATACTTGACCATGTAACCGGTGCCGATTTTCAGCATATCAAAGCGCAGAAAGCGGCCAATGCACCGGCATTTGTTTTAAATGAAGTAAAGGATTTTAACATATATAACAGCTTTCCGGTAGCAAACACCAGGATGGCGGATGTGAATAAAAAGGAACTTTAATAAAATAAATAATTGCATGAAAAGTAAACTATCCAGGTCAATAATAATACTTACAGCGCTCGCTATAAGCGTAACACTTTATTCCCTAAAACCGGCAGCCCATGTAGTGCCAGATGCCGATAATGCCGGTTTAAAATTGCCCGCCGGATTTGGCGCCTTAAAAGTTGCCGAAACCGGTGCCAAGGCAAGGCATTTGGTGGTTACACCACAGGGCGATATTTATGTAAAGCTTGCAAAGGTTAATAAAGAAGGTAAAGGTATTTTAGTATTTCATGAAGCTGCAAATGGCAAGGCCGAACTCAAATCGGGCTTTGGCACTTACGGTGGTACCGAGGTTTATTTAAAAAACGGTTACCTGTATGCTTCATCCAATACCGAGGTATTCAGGTATAAGGTGAATGATAAAAATGAAGTTATTAACCCGGATCAGCCCGAAAAAATAGTTACCGGTTTAAAGGCGGGCCGCCAGCATGAAACCAAATCGTTTGCATTGGATAACGATGGCAATATTTATGTAAACATAGGCGCCTGGTTTAATTCGTGCCAGGAAAAAGACCGCGGGCTACATTCTCCGGGGATACCAGGCTGCCCTATTCTTGATTCGATGGGTGGGGTGTGGCAGTTTAAAGTCGATAAATTAAACCAAACCTATGGCGATGGTGTGCGGTATGCAACCGGGTTAAGAAATATGGTAGGTATGGACTGGAACCAGCAGGACAACCAGCTTTTTGTAATGCAGCATGGCAGGGATAACCTCAACAGCTCATGGCCCGAACTTTATACCACCAAGCAATCTGCCGAGTTACCAGCCGAATGCTTATATGCCCTTAAAAAGGGCGATAATGCCGGCTGGCCGTTTATGTATTATGACCAGATTCAGCATAAGAAGATACAAGCCCCTGAGTATGGCGGCGATGGAAAAAAAGAAGCCGATGCTAAATTTATCGATCCGGCAGCTGCTTATCCAGGCCATATGGCGCCCAATGGTTTGCTGTTTTATACCGGCAATCAGTTCCCTGAGAAATATAAAAACGGGGCCTTTATAGCATTTCATGGTTCATGGAACAGGGCTCCCGAACCGCAGGCCGGATACTTTGTAGTTTTTCAGCCATTTAAAAATGGAAAGCCCGATGGTGATTGGGAAATATTTGCAGATGGTTTTTCGGGCTCGCCCGAAAAAACTGCGGCTGGCCGGGCCGATCATCGTCCCTGCGGGCTTGCCCAGGGTGCCGATGGTTCTTTGTATGTTACTGATGATTCAAAAGGTACCATATACCGCATTATGTACACTAAAAAGTAATTGCTGCAATGAGAAAATATTTAATCATTATTTTCATTCTTAGCTGCTCCCAGTTAATAGCCCAGGTTAAAACTCCGGCAAAAGCCAGGACTAAACCCCGGCAACGCCTGGCAAAGCCGGCGGTTGATGGTAAAGCTGTATACACAAAATATTGCTTAACCTGCCATCAGGCCGATGGGGGAGGCGTGCCTAATATGAATCCCCCGTTAATAAAAACATCTTATGTGCTGGGTGATAAAAATCGCCTCATTAAAGTTGTGCTTAACGGGTTTTCGGAAAATGTTGATATCGATGGCGAATCCTACTCTAACGTGATGCCGGCCCATGATTTTTTGAAAGACCAGGAAATCGCGGCGGTGTTAACCTACATAAGGAAAAATTTTACCAATAAAGCCGGCGCTATAACTGCAGTGCAGGTAAAAACGGTGAGAGCTACTAACAAAAAATAAATAATTTTTTAAAACAGATACCTGATTATGAAATCATTTTTATACCTGTTATTACTGGTTTGCCCGGCGATAGCTTTTGGGCAGGAAACCAATACCGAGACAATTGTTCGCAAGGTTGCTGATAATATAATTCAAAACACTTCATTTAAATTTATCAATTCGGCTACCAAAGAAAAATATGATTCCACCAAAGGTTTGGCATCATCGGCTGATATTAAAGCTGATAGCAAATACAATAAGTGGGCTTATGTAAACGGTGTTTTGGCCATTGGCATGGTGCAAACCGCCGATGTGCTTAAGGATAAAAAGTACTCGGACTATTCCCAGCACAATTTTGCATTCATTTTTGATAACCTTAATTATTTTGAAACGCTTCAAAAAGCTAAAACCCCCAGGGTAGAATATGGCTCTGTATTCAACATCACTAACCTTGATGCTTGCGGAGCAATGTCTGCCGGGTTGTTTGACGTAAATACGCTTGCACAAAGAAAAGATTACCAGGCCTATTTAGAAAGATCCGCAGCTTATATTTTAACTAAACAGATGCGCCTGGCAGACGGAACACTTGCCCGCCCGCAACCTCGTTTTGGTACCCTTTGGGCCGATGATATGTTTATGAGCATCCCGTTTTTAGCGCGTATGGGCAAACTTACAGGCGACAACAAATACTTTGATGACGCTATAAAACAGGTAGAAAATTTTAACAAATATTTGTATGATCCTGCTACCGGCCTTTTCTTTCATAATTATTATTCTGACGATCAAACCAATGGTGTAGGTCATTGGGGGCGCAGCAATGGCTGGATAGCCATGGCACAGGTTGAGCTGTTAAATAATTTGCCGGCAAACCATCCCAAACGTCCCGAACTGATCAAATTGCTGTTGAGGCAAATTGTGGGTTACTCGCGCTACCAGGACCAAACCGGTTTATGGCACCAGTTATTGGATAAACCCGATTCGTACCTGGAAACATCAGTTACAGCTATGTACACTTATGCCGTAGCACGTGCAGTAAACCAGGGCTGGATAAATGAAAAATATATAGCTATAGCCCAGGAAGGCTGGAAAGGCCTGGCTACCAAAATTACTGCAAACGGCGAACTGCAGGATGTTTGCATTGGTACCAACATGGATACCGATATTAAATTTTACTACACCAGGCCAACCGAGCTAAACGATACACATGGTTTAGGAGCCTTATTACTGGCCGGGACAGAAGTGCTTAAAGCAGAAAGGAAAAAATAACCATGTACAAGCTAACCAGGCTATTGCTGGGTATTATCCTTACAGCGGTATGCAATTTAAGTTTGTTTGCTGCCAATGTGGATATCACGGCTTACGGTGCAGTAGGTAATGGCACCACTTTAAACACCGATGCTATTCAAAAAGCAATTGACGCTTGTTATAAGAGCGGTGGTGGTAAAGTTGTTATCCCTTCGGGAGTGTTTTTAACAGGTACAATCGCACTGAATGATAATATTACCCTGCAGCTAAACAAAGGTGCTGTTTTATTAGGTAGCACCGATGTTAACGATTATAAAAATCTTGATCCGTTTGTGGATGGGCTTGGCATAAGTGTAGGTTGGGCGCTGGTTGTAGCCGTTGATAAAAAAAATATAGGCATAGCGGGCGAGGGTACCATTGATGGCCAGGGATCAAAACTCAAAGCGCAGCAAATATTAACCGATACACGCGCCGAGTCGCAGCGCTGGGGCAGGCGGCCGTTTTTATTGCGTATTGTACGCTGCCAAAATGTTGCTTTAAATGGTGTTATCCTAAATTATGCCGCAGCCTGGACATCGCATTACTTTCAATGCAAACAGGTAAGTATTAAAAATGTAAAAATTGTAAGCAGGGGTGTGGCGCACAATGATGGTATGGATATAGATGGCTGCCAGGATGTTACTATTAAAGATTGTGATGTGGAAAGCGGCGATGACGCTTTGTGTTTTAAAACAACCTCAAGTAAAATGGCCTGTAAAGATATTGTTGTTTCGGGCCTGCGGTTAAAAAGCGGCCAGGGAGCTATCAAGATCGGAACTGAATCCATGGCGGCATTTGAGAACATCAACATATCACAATGTTATATTTACGATACAACCAATGGCGGTATCAAGCTGCTTTCGGTTGATGGTGCAAATATCAGGAACATTCAAATCAGCGATATTACTATGGTTGAGGTAAAAACGCCTATACTCATTCGTTTAGGTGCCAGGTTAAGTGTATTCCGTAAAGATCAGGATAGCCAGCAACCTATAGGGACGCTTGAAAACGTAACCATCAAAAATGTAAAAGCAAAAGCGGCAGATAACGCGCAGCTGATGCCGCCATCGGGTATCCTTATAACGGGTATCCCCGGGCATAACATTAAAAACCTGGCATTAGAAAACATAGAGATAAACCTTGCAGGCGGCGGAAACAATGAAAATGCCAGGCAGGTTGTACCCGAGGCCATTGATAAATATCCGGAAGTAAAAACATTTGGTCCGTTGGTACCGGCCTATGGTGTTTGGGCTAGGCATGTGGATGGATTAAAGGTTAGCAATGTAAAATTTACCTTAAGCCATAATGATCTTCGGCCAGCCATTATTTGTGAAGACGGGAAAAATATAGAACTCAATTCCTGCATCATTCCAGAAACTACTAGTGCCCAGGCGGTAATAAGATTAGAGAATGTTGCCGGGGCCCGCATAAATAATACTACGGTAGCCGGATCTGCGGATGCGTTTGTGCGTGTTGAAGGCAATGCAAGCCGTGATGTACATATCCTGGAAAATAAAATCCCCGGCATACAAAAAAAGGTTGAGCTATCTGCCGATCTGAAAGCCGGAACAGCTGTTTTGGATTAGAATAATAAATTGATGATCAATATAAAATGAAGGCAACTATTTGCAAAATATTTTTAGGCTTGGTTTTTCTGCTGCCCTGCAGGCTTTATGCCCAGCAGAGTGCATTACCAAAACAAACCGACCGCTGGGCCATCCAACCAGATGGAAGTATCAAATGGACCATTAATGGCAGGCTGCCGCATACAGATCATATCGAAATGTCGGGAGAGAAAGTCTCTGTTTGGGTTCAGTATGGGTTAGATAGCGCCGGCAGATCATCTGTTTTGCGAACAGTAGTGTTCCCAACATTCAGGATGCTGCCCGATGCCACCCGGAGCCATATTGATTATACCTTTCAGGATAGCGGGCTGCCCCGGTTTTACATTAATAACCGGCAGTTAAAAACCGACCTGGCCAGCGGGAAAAAATCGGGCGATCTTTCGTACAACATCAAAAGCATCAGCCACAAGGGCATTATGCGGATTGAGGCGACAACAAGTAACTCGGCGCTGGTAAAAATTGAGCGGAGTATTTTCCCATCGGTTGATAAGCCTATGGCTATTGAAAAGTTTGTGTTCACTAATATTACCGATAAGCCACAAAACATTTCTATGGAGTACGTGAGGCATGAGGTGAGGACTGATAGCCTTAAAAGTAAAGTAAGGCCCCATTTCATCATCATGGGATCTGCCAATAGTGGCAGCCGTGTAGTGCAACCCGGTGAGCATACAACTTTCGCGGTTTACTATTTGGCAACAGATTTTCCCGGCCGGCCCATTGCCGTTAATGCAGATGCGGAAGAAAAAGCCCGTGAAAATCGTGTAAATACCATTTTATCGCCGCTGCAATTAAAAACACCCGATACCTTGTTGAATACCGCGTTCTCATTTGCCAAAATCAGGGGAACAGAGAGTATTTACAAAACCAAAGCAGGCTACCTGCATGGGCCGGGCGGGCTGGCATACTATGCCGCCATTTGGGCAAATGACCAGGCCGAGTATATTAGTCCTTTCTTCGCGTTTTCCGGAGATAGCATCGGCAACCTGTCGGCCATGACCTGTTACCGTTTATTCGCCAGGTATATGAACCCGGAGTACAAAGCTATACCCAGCTCTATAGTTGCCGAAGGTGATGCCGTATGGAAAGGCGCGGGTGACCGTGGCGACCAGGCCATGATTGCCTATGGCGCTTCGCGGTATGCATTAACCTATGGCCGTCCAGACTCCGCAAAAGTATTGTGGCCGCTCATTACCTGGTGCCTGGAATATAGCCACCGGAAGCTAAACGACCAGGGTGTGGTTACCTCAGATCATGATGAGCTGGAAGGTCGCTTTCCATCAGGTAAAGCCAATCTGTCAACCAACTGTCTTTATTATGACGCCTTGATATCGGCGGCTTACCTTGGCAAACAATTGCATCAGCCAAAAACACAAACAGACGAGTATTTAAAACAAGCCGCAACGCTTAAAAGTAATATCGAAAAATACTTCGGGACAACCATAGAAGGCTTTAAAACCTATAAATACTACGAAACCAATGATGTACTGCGTGCCTGGATCTGCCTGCCCCTTACCATGGGTATTTTAGACAGGAACGAAGGAACCATCAATGCCCTGTTTTCGCCTCGCTTGTGGACGGCTGACGGATTAGCTACCGAGGCAGGCAAAGAAACTTTTTGGGACCGCTCAACTCTGTATGCGCTTCGTGGCGTACTGCAGGCCGGTAAAACAGAAAAAGCAATGGACTACCTGCGCTATTATTCGCGCAGGCGACTATTGGGAGAACATGTGCCTTACCCGGTTGAAGCCTATCCCGAGGGTAACCAAAGGCATCTATCTGCCGAGAGCGGACTTTACTGCCGAATATTCACCGAAGGGTTGTTTGGTATGCGGCCAACAGGCTTTAACAGCTTTAATTGCACGCCACGACTACCTGATGGCTGGAATGAAATGGCACTAAATAATATCCATTCATTTGGGCACGTGTTCAACCTTAAAATATCGAGGCTGAATAAGGAGAAGGTAAATATTACCATAACCGAGGGTAGCAAAACAATCAAATACAAAGTAAATGACGGGGGTACACAAGCGGTCACTTTGTAAGTAGCAACAACCAATAAATAATATAACGATGAAAAGCAAACTTTTTAAATACATCCTGCCTGTTTTAATGATAGTTACTGTTTATGACAGTAATGCCCAAACACATCAACTGGAAAAGCTTTGGGAAACGGATACGGTTATAAGGGTTCCCGAATCAGTTTTGCCGGATTTTAAAAAAGGTATATTATATGTATCAGAGATTGATGGAAACCCTAATGCTGTTGATGGTAAAGGTGGTGTAGCCAAAATTACAGTTGATGGAAAAATTATTAACCTTGATTTTACAACCGGTTTAAATGCACCTAAAGGGCTGGGTCGGTTTGGTAGTGAGTTATACGTAGCAGATCTGTCGGAGGTGGTAGTTATTGATATCAATACGGGTAAGGTTAAAAGCAAGATTGCTATTGATAGTGCCAAAGCCTTAAATGACATTACTGTTAATGATAAAGGCATTGTTTATGTATCGGATAGTAAAACAAAAAAAATACACCGTATTGAAAATGGCCGTTCAATCACGTTTTTAACAAACGTAAGCGGCGTAAACGGGCTCAAAGCCATCGGTACCGATCTTTACATACTGGGTGGACAAAAATTTATGAAAGCAGATAGCCAGGGTAATTTAACACAAATAACCATGCTAAGCTGCGGAGGTGATGGCCTTGAACCTGTTGGTAACGGCGATTTCCTGGTCACCTGCTGGTCGGGACATATATTTTATGTAACTACCGATGGAAAAATAGAAACCCTGCTTGATACACAGGAGCAAAAGATAAATACTGCCGACCTGGCCTATGATACCGTGAAACACATTTTGTATGTGCCCACCTTTTGGGCTAAAAAGGTAATGGCCTTTAAACTAATAACCGCGCCCTAATATGCAGATAAAGTATTTAAGGTTGTATTTAATGATCATATGCCTTTATGGCGGCAGGCCTGCATTTGCCCAGCAAAAGGCTCGGTTAAATACAGGTTGGGAGTTCTTAAAAAAGGATTTGGGCGGCATATGGGAAGCCGTGCGTGCCGAAGAAAAAGGAGTTCCGCCGGGTATACCACGTTGGGAGCAGGTAACACTTCCGCATTGCTTTAATGCACGTGATGCCGTTGATCCCGATATGAACTACTATCAGGGAGCAGGGTGGTACCGCACCCGTTTAAATATTGAAAATCCGTATAAGGATGGCCACACATTACTGCATTTTGAGGGAGCCGGGCAAAAAACAGATGTATATGTATATACCACCAGGGTTGCATCGCACGTTGGCGGTTATGATGAATGGATAGTAGATATAACCCAGGCCGTTAACGATTTTAGAAAAACAGAGGCCTTTCAACAACAATTTAAAGGAAATATACCGATATCGATAAGGTGTGATAATTCGCGCGATTTGGAGAGTATACCCTCGCGCTTATCTGATTTTAATGTGTACGGCGGAATATACCGTTATCTAAACCTGATATATACACCAACTACATCGTTCGATAAAGTTTTTGTTAAAACGGAGGTAGACAAGGAAGGCAAACAAGGTAAATTAAATATAAGTGTCCGCTTTAACGATGCCGCAAAAGTTAATTCTGATGAAGGGGTTATAAAGATCATTGATCCACAGGGTAAAGTTATACAACAATCAAAGTATAATTTACACACAGTTGCTGGAGATATTCCTCTTGGCCTGTTTACTGTAAAAAAACCGCAATTATGGTCGCCGGATAACCCTGCGTTATATACCGTTGAGGTTACTGCAAGTGAAAGTGGCGGTGCATTTAAACAAACCGAGAAGATAGGGTTCCGGAATTTTGAATTTGTCGACCATGGCCCATTTATGCTTAACGGAAAGCGCTTATTGTTAAAAGGTACCCATAGGCATGAAGACCAGGCAGGAGTGGCAGCCGCTATGACAGAAGGTATGATAAGGCAGGAAATGCTGCTGATGAAAGATATGGGTGTTAATTTTATCCGTTTGGGCCATTACCAGCAATCCCGTATAGTACTTAACTTATGCGACAGCCTGGGGATTTTGGTTTGGGAAGAAGAACCCTGGTGCCGTGGTGGTTTAGGAGGCGAGGTTTATAAAAAACAGGCCAGGCAAATGCTTACCAACATGATTGAACAGCATTATAATCATCCGTCTATTATTTTATGGGGGCTGGGAAACGAAAACGACTGGGAGGGAGATTTTTCAACGTTTGATAAAGAAAAGATCAGGGCATTTATGAGCGAGCAGAACGACCGCGCTCATCGTCTTGACTCCACACGTAAAACCACTATTCGACGTTGCGATTTTTGTAAGGATATTGTTGATGTGTACTCACCATCAATATGGGCAGGATGGTATCGCGGCACTTATAACGAGTATAAGCAAACCACCCTGGAAGAATTTAACAAGGTAAAGCATTTTTTTCATGCCGAATGGGGGGGAGACAGCCACGCGTTGCGCCATTCTGAAGATCCTGATAAAGCTTTTGTGAATATTAAAACAGGCAATGGTGCAGATGAACGTGCGGGCGACGCGCTGCTTTCTGGTGGAGATGCGCGTGTTTCGAAGGATGGTGATTGGAGCGAGACATATATATGTAACCTGTTCGACTGGCATTTAAAAGAACAGGAAATGATGCCATGGTTAACGGGATCGGCCTTCTGGATATTTAAAGATTTCTCTACGCCTTCAAGACCAGACAACCCAATACCTTACGTGAACCAAAAAGGTGTTCTTGAACGCGACATGACCAGGAAAGAGTCGTACTACGTCTTCCAGTCATACTGGACAACTACACCTATGGCGCATATATATGGACACACCTGGCCTGTAAGATGGGGAGAACCGGGAGAGCAAAAGATAGTAAAGGTTTATTCAAATTGTGAAACGGTCGAGCTTTTTTTGAATGGTAAAAGCTGCGGCGTAAAAAAGCGTAACAGCCAGGATTTTCCTGCCGCCGGCTTGCATTGGGTAGTTACCTTTAATAAAGGCCCCAATAGCATACGTGTAGTTGCGCAAAAAGGAAAAGCCATTATAACCGACGAAATTAACCAGGTTTATCAAACTGATAAATGGGATAGGCCGGCCAAAATGATACTTGAGAAAATAGCAGATGAAAACGGTTTTGCCACGGTGCAGGTCAAAATATTTGATAAAAATAATGTTCAATGCCTTGATGCTGCAAACTGGATCAGTTTCTCGTTAAGCGGCGATGGCGTATTGCAGGATGACCTGGGCACATCCGGCGGGTCAAGAAAAGTGCAGGCTTATAACGGGCGGGCTACTATAAAAGTGCAAACCAATAATGGCAAAAGTGTGGTAGGTGTGCAATCGCCCGGATTACAAACGGTATTCTTAAACCTTTAAATATGCATCAGCTTAAAAAATATTTGATTTTTGCAGGTTTAATAAGTGCCAAACTTGCAGCGGCGCAGGTACAGCGTAATGATGAAGATTTGAAGCTGTGGTATATTAAACCGGCCGTTGCCTGGGAAGAGGCCTTGCCCCTGGGTAATGCCACCACCGGCGCTATGGTATTTGGCGGTGTTAACCACGAGCATTACCAGCTTAATGACCATAACTTATGGTCGGGCTACCCCGAAGCCGGGAACAATCCACAGGCAATAGCGCATTTGCCCGAAGTACGCAAGGCCGTGTTTGATAACGATTTTGAAAAGGCAGCAGAGATCTGGAAAAAGTATTTACAAGGGCCATACACGGCCAGGTATCTGCCCTTAGGCGATCTGCTGCTTAACTTTAAGCTGAAAGACAGTATACATTACTACCGCGACCTGAACTTAAACAACGCGGTTTCGACAGTGAGGTTTGAGGCCGGCGGCGTGCATTATCAACGGGAGACATTTATAAGCTACCCGGATAAAGTAATGATGGTACGTATTACCGCGGATAAAAAAGGCGCTATTAATTTCACAGCTAATTTGCAAAGCAAGCTTCGCTTTAGCATCGAAAAAGATGGTAGCAATAAGCTGATTTTAAAGGGGAAAGCCCCAAGTTATGTGGCCAACCGGGAATCCGAACCACGGCAGGTAATTTACGATGAGCCCAAAGGCGAGGGCATGAGTTTCCAGATCAACCTCAAAATAAAAAATGATGGCGGGCGGGTGACAGCCGATAACAACGCATTACAGGTTACAGGCGCCAACCAGGTTATACTTTATTTAACCGAGGCAACCAGCTTTAACGGGTTTAATAAGTCGCCGGGGTTGCAGGGTAAAGATCCGGCCATTGAAGCTAACGCCAGCCTGTTTGCCGCATCGCAAAAAACGTATGAGCAACTCAGGCAAAGGCACATTGCCGATTATCAGCGCCTGTTTAAACGTGTCGATTTTAATTTGGGTGCAGATGCCGGGATGGTAAAACAACCTACGGATGAACGGCTCAGGAGTTTCAGTGTAGCCAATCCCGATAAGCAATTACAAACCCTGTATTACCAGTTTGGCCGGTATTTGCTTATTGCAAGTTCAAGGCCGGGCAGCGCGCCCGCCAACCTGCAGGGTATCTGGAACGACCAGGTGATACCACCCTGGGGCAGTAATTATACCACCAATATCAATACCGAAATGAATTACTGGCTGGCCGAAAATACCAATCTTTCGGAGTGCCACCAACCCTTATTTGATTTTCTGAAAGAGCTTGCCCTGAACGGCGCAATTACAGCCAAAGTAAATTATAACATTAATGAAGGCTGGGTACAACACCATAACACCGATATCTGGGCTAAAACATCAACCGTTGGTAATTTTGACCACGACCCCAGGAGCGCGGTACGCTGGACAGCCTGGCCAATGGGCGGTGCCTGGATGAGCCTTCATTTATATGATCATTACCTTTTTACCAGCAATAAGCTTTTTTTGAGCAAAACCGCATACCCTATTATTAAAGGCGCTGCACAGTTTATGCTGCACTGGCTGGTAACCGATCCTAAAACAGGTTACCTGGTAACAAATCCTTCTACCTCGCCCGAAAATACTATTAAAATCAGTGGTAAGGAATACCAGGTAAGTATGGCTTCTACAATGGATATGTCTATCATCCGCGAGTTGTTCCAGGATTGTATAAGCAGCGCGGAGATATTGGGTACCGATAAAGTGTTTGCAGCCCGGGTAAAAGCTGCTTATGATAAACTTTATCCATTTCATATAGGTAAACATGGCCAGGTACAGGAGTGGTTCCAGGATTGGGATGACACCACGGATACACATCGGCACATATCAAATTTGTTTAGTTTATTTCCGGGCAGGCAGATCTCTGTGTTTAATACGCCCCAGCTGGCAGCTGCGGCAAAACAATCAATGATCTATAGGGGTGACGTAAGCACAGGCTGGTCAATGGCCTGGAAAGTGAACTGGTGGTCGCGGATGCACGATGGCAACCATGCCTATAAAATATTAGGAGCCGCATTTAACTATATGGACCCCTTACAAAAAAAGGGACAAATGAGCGGCGGCGGTACCTACCCCAATTTGTTTGATGCCCACCCGCCCTTCCAGATTGACGGAAATTTTGGGGGAACGGCCGGTATGACCGAAATGTTATTGCAAAGCCAGGATGGCGAAATAGAATTGTTGCCCGCCCTGCCCGATGCCTGGGCCGATGGCAGCATCAAAGGCATCAAAGCCCGCGGAAATTTTGAGGTAGCCATCGACTGGAAAAAAGGAAAACTGAGCAAAGCGCTGATCAAATCGAACATTGGAGGCAATTGCCGCTTACGAACCCCGATACCTGTAAAAGTGGTTGAGGTAAGCAGTAAAGCGGCTACCGGTATTAACAAAAATATTTTAGATACGCCACCGGTAATACCGGCTTATCAGAAAGCTGCTGATGCCAAATTACCGGAGCTATCCTTTAACAAAGGTTATATAATTGATTTTGCTACAGAAAAAGGTAAAACCTATACCATTATACCTAACTAACATGATAAAAAATTTGAAACGCTTTTTGCTGATTTGTTTGTTTTGGAGTTTCACCGCAGGTCTTCACGCGCAATCTATAGCCTGGACGGAAGTAGAACCCGGTATATGGAAAGGCATTATAGGCAAGCCCGAAGAATATGACTTATTGAAAGTGGCGGGGGGGCAACCCTATCATGCCGGTTTAGCGCAAATGCCAAAGGCTGCCTTCCCCTTGCCACAGCAGGAAATCACTGGTAATGTACAGGGTGGTAAAACTTACCTGCGCTTTCCGTTAGAAAAAAAAGAACAGTTGTTTGGTTTCGGCTTAAATTTCCAGACTGTATTTCAGCGCGGCAAAGTGCTTACGCTGCATGTTGACAATTATGCCGGCAAGGATAACGGGCGCACCCATGCACCTACACCTTTTTATGTATCATCAAATGGTTATGGTGTGTTTATCAACTCGGCCAGGTACATCAGTGTATACGCAGGTACAGCAGTAAGGCGCGACAGTAAAGTACCACCCGAAGTAAAAGACAGGAACCTTGATAAAACATGGAGCTCGCATCCATATTCAGATGGTGTGGAAATGCTGGTGCCCGCGTCTGGGGTTGAGATTTATGTATTTGCTGGTCCAACTACTTTAGATGCGGTACGGCGTTATAATTTGCTAAACGGCGGTGGTTGTTTACCACCACGCTGGGGCCTGGGCTTTACACAGCGTATGCAGCGCTTAACCGATGCGCAGGGCGTTGCGGCTGAAGCAAAGGCATTTGAGGAAAAAGGCTACCCGCTTGATTTTATCGGGCTTGAACCAGGCTGGCAAAGTAAATCATACCCCTGTACTTTTGGGTGGGACACAAGCCGGTTTCCTGATCCTAAAGGTTTTGTACAGGACATGCTGAAAAAGAACATCAGGCTTAATTTATGGACTAATCCTTATGTATCTCCCGGGGCGCCGGTTTATAAAAGTATTTTGCCTTACAGTGGCTCGCATACCGTTTGGAACGGCATAGTACCCGACATAAGTATGCCCGAAGCTCGTAAGATATTTTTTGGCGAACTGGAAAAAGGTAAAATAGATATTGGCATCAGCGGTTATAAAATGGATGAGGTTGATGGCGGGGATAATTATTTATGGCCCGATGTGGCAACTTTTCCATCGGGGCACGATGCCGAACAAATGCGCCAAACCTTTGGCCTAATGATGCAACGCTATACCGCCGAAATTTACCATGAACGCAATCAGCGTACATTTGGCCTGGTGCGTGCTTCAAATGGTGGTGGTTCATCGTTCCCTTATGTTATCTATAACGACTATTACGATCACAGGGATTTTATAACTGCATTGGTAAACAGTGGTTTTGCAGGTGTGTTATGGACGCCCGAGGTACGCTCGTCAAAAACCGGCGAGGAATGGTTACGCCGGTTTCAGTCGAATGTTTTTTCGCCTATGGCTATGATCAATGCCTGGGCCAGCGGTACAAAGCCATGGTCGTTTCCGGAGGTTGCCGAACAGGTAAAAACAATGGCCAACATGCGCATGCAGATGATGCCTTACTGGTATAGTGAGTTTGCCAAATATCATTTTGAAGGCATCCCGCCTTTCAGGGCCATGTACCTGGAAGATGGCTTTGTTGGAGGGGATGCCAAAAATGAAAACAAAAAAGTAAACCTGGAGGAAAATCCTTATGAAGAGGCCATAACCAAAGAGGTTAAAGACCAGTATATGGCCGGCGAATATTTGCTGGTAGCCCCAATATTTGCCGGGCAAACCAGCAGAAAGGTGATATTGCCAAAGGGTAAATGGTACGATTTTTATACCGGGAAGTACGCGGGCGACGGTGAGGTCATCAACGTTACACCGGGCCTGGATAAAATACCGGTTTATGTAAAGGACGGTGGCATTATACCCATGATGCCGGTAATGCTGCACGCACCCAAAGCAGGGCAGAAGGTTGACCTGGAGGTGAGGTATTATGGCAGCAAACCAAGTACTTATTCGTTATATGATGACGACGGAGAAACCTATGATTATGAAAGAGGTAATTACACCTTCCGGACGATCATGGTGAGTAAAGTAAACGGGAAATTAAAAGGTACAATCACCCCTGCATTAAAGGGGAAACCAGATAATATAGCTAGTGTAAGCTACAAAGCAATGACGGAATTATAGTTTTAACACAAAAAACCATTTTTAATATTTGGATGCGCCGAAATTGTATCATCATTTTAGTGTTAACCATGATAAAATATAAAGTGTTGATTGTTAAATATTTATAAATATTTAATCTGAAATGTGTTAAGTTATGTTAACCCAATTTAATGCGTTTGCCCTGCTTTTAGAACATCGTATGCAAAATTTTAATCTTCCCGGCTTTTCATTTTAGCTTTGCTCTATCTGCTTTAAGCTATCCATTTTTTTGTAGGCTAAAAATCCCTTGATGTCCTCGAAATGCTCACGGACGCGTTTATTCCCAAACTCAAATACCTTTTTCACCAGCCCGTCCAGGAAATCCCGGTCATGGGATACCAAAATCAGGGTTCCATCAAAATCCCTCAGGGCGTCTTTGATAATATCCTTGGTTTTCATATCCAAATGGTTAGTTGGCTCATCCAGGATCAATACGTTTACCGGTTCTAAAAGTAACTTGATCATGGCCAGGCGCGTTTTCTCGCCACCCGAAAGTACTTTTACTTTTTTGGTGGTATCATCACCGCTGAACATAAATGCACCCAACAAATCTTTGATCTTTATTGTGCCATCACTTAAGGGAATCTGGTCGATGGTTTCAAATACCGTTAAGCTCTCGTCTAACAACGACGCCTGGTTTTGGGCGAAGTACCCTATCTTAGCGTTGTGACCTACTTTTAAAGTTCCTTCAAAATCAATCTCGCCCATGATGGCTTTGATCATAGTCGACTTGCCTTCACCATTTTTCCCTACAAAAGCTACTTTTTCACCCCGCTCAATCACCATTGCTGCTTTTTGGAACACTACATGATCTCCATAGGTTTTTGTCAGCTCTTCAACCATCACCGGATACTGACCGGAACGGGGCGATGGCGGAAACTTCAATCGTAAGGCCGACGTATCTACCTCGTCAATCTCGATGATCTCCAGCTTTTCGAGCATTTTTACGCGTGATTGTACCTGCAATGTTTTGGAGTAGGTACCTCTGAACCGGTCTATAAATTCCTGGTTATCGGCAATAAAGCGCTGTTGTTCCTCGTAGGCTTTTAATTGGTGCACCCGGCGGTCGGCGCGTAACTGCAGGTAATGGCTGTATTTGGCCTTATAATCGTATATTCTACCCATCGTCACCTCGATGGTACGGTTGGAAACATTATCTACAAAAGCACGGTCGTGCGATATCACCATGACTGCTTTTGCCGAATTGATCAGGAAATCCTCCAGCCATTGTATACTGTCAATATCCATATGGTTTGTAGGCTCATCAAGCAAGATCAGGTCCGGTTTCTTTAACAGGATTTTAGCCAGTTCGATACGCATGCGCCAACCGCCCGAGAACTCGGCAGTTTGGCGGGTAAAATCTTTGCGCTCAAAGCCTAAGCCTTTCAACACCTTTTCAACCTCGGCATCATAGTTAACCTCTTCCTGCGAATAAAATTTCTCGCTCAGCTCCGATACCCGTTCAATCAGTTTCATGTAATCATCGCTATCGTAATCGGTACGGATAGTAAGCTGCTCATTCAACTCATCGAGCTCTTTTTGCATCTGATTGGCCTCTTCAAAAGCTTTCATCGTTTCTTCAAAAACGGTAACATTATCGTGAGTGAGCAAATGCTGGGGCAAATATGCTATTACCGCGTCTTTCGGACCGGTTACATTGCCGGTAGTAGGTTTGGCCGCGCCGGCAATGATCTTGAGGATGGTAGACTTGCCCGCGCCGTTTTTACCCATCAGGGCAATCTTATCGTTCTCGTTTATGGAGAAGGTTACGTCACTGAATAAGGTGGTTCCGCCAAATGAAACGGAGATGTTGTTGACATTAATCACAGTATGCAAATATTGAATTGTGCGAAGATAAAGGAAAGACACAGAATTATGGCAGGAATAGCACAACATACCGCTAATGGCTTAATACCTGCGTAATAGCCAATATCGGGCGGTTGAAATAAGTTACATCAGATATTAAATTGCCCTGCAATACATCTCTCATAGTAAATAAAGCGAAGGGGAAATCAAAAAAAGCTCCCGGGTGTTGTTTATACCATAGAGGGCTTAAGATTTTTCATCTTTTTGAACAAAGATTGCTGAATTCTTGCCAACCTCGCTTCTTATCCCCCTTGTTTGACCGGTTGCTCCCCCATGTGAACCCTTCATTTACACTAATTTCGAACTATATTTGGCTATGAACAATAAGATGGTGGTTTTTTTTGTTGCGCTATTAGGCGTCATAACGATTACGTTTAATGCAATAGCGCAAATAAATCCCCTTTCAAAAACATGGGTATCAGATCAGGGAAACGGTACCTATAAAAATCCTGTTCTTTATGCAGATTATTCAGATCCTGATGCCATACGTGTTAAAGACGATTATTACCTGGTTTCATCGAGTTTTAATTGTATGCCCGGTTTGCCCATTTTGCATTCCAAAGACCTGGTTAACTGGACGCTGATTAATTATGCGCTGACAAGGCAAATCCCGGAAGCTGTTTATGATAAGCCACAGCATGGCAAGGGCGTTTGGGCTCCCGCCATCCGTTTTCACAAGGGCGAATTTTATATATACTACCCCGATCCTGATTATGGTATTTATATGGTGAAAGCCAAAAATCCGGCTGGTGAGTGGAGTAAACCCCTATTGGTACTGCCTGGCAAGGGAATTATTGACCCTTGTCCTTTTTGGGATGATGATGGTAAAGGCTATCTGGCAGTTGCCTGGGCGGGCAGTCGTGCCGGGGTTAATAGTTTGCTGACCGTCTTTCGGTTAAATGCGGCAGGCACTGGCGTTACCGATGATGGTAAACATGTTTATGATGGACACGGTGATAACCATACCATAGAGGGCCCTAAATTTTATAAGCGCAACGGTTATTATTACATACTGGCGCCAGCGGGTGGTGTGGCTACCGGCTGGCAGCTTGCCTTGCGCTCAAAGCATTTATACGGCCCGTATGAAAGCAAAGTAGTGATGGATCAGGGCGGAACGGTTGTAAATGGTCCACACCAGGGTGCGCTGGTAGAGACACAAACCGGTGAGCCCTGGTTTATTCACTTTCAGGATAAAGGACCTTATGGCAGAGTTTTGCATCTGGAGCCTGTTAAATGGGTAAATAATTGGCCGGCGATTGGAAAAGATGATGATGGCGATGGAAAAGGAGAACCGGTATCTGTTTTCAAAAAGCCCGATGTGGGTAAACGCTATCCGATGGCAACTCCTGCTGAAAGTGACGAGTTTAATGCTGATAAGCCCGGTTTACAATGGCAATGGCACGCCAACCCCAAAATTCAATGGAGCGCGCTGATTCCCGGCTCGGGTTATTTACGGTTGTTTGCTTATCCAACAGATCAGGATGCCTCAAACCTTTGGCCTGTTCCCAATCTGCTGCTGCAAAAGTTCCCGGCCGCTGATTTTACGGCAACCACCAAAGTAGACTATCAAGTGGAATGGGGAATATGGCAAGGTAAGAAGACAGGCTTGCTTATTATGGGGAATGACTATTCGTACCTGTGTGTTTCTAAAGATGAAAAAGGGTTTAAAGTAAACCAGATCATCTGTAGGGGATCATTAAATGGCAATTTGGAGGAGGTTTTGGCTGAGGATAGGATCAATCAATCCGCAGTTTACTTCCGGGTGCATGTGAGTTCGCCCGATGCCCGGTGTAGTTTTAGTTATAGCGAAGATGGGATAAATTTTAAGGATATTGGACAGCCGTTTTCTGCGCAGTCCGATAAATGGATAGGAGCCAAGGTGGGGTTATTTTGTATCAGCAAGCCTGATGTACGCATGGGAGGTTATGCCGATTTTGACTGGTTTAGGATAACTCCATAAATCAAATCCTGGTTAAAAAATAATAGAAATTAATTGTAAGCTCCATGATCCGTAATATCACCCTGTTGTTGCTGGCTGTTTTTGTTTTGGTTAGCAATTGTAAAGCGCAGTATAGGCCTGAAGATCACGTTTACCAGTATAGTGTAAAGGTTGGTACCCGGAATGCTTATTTATGGATACCACCAAATTGTAAACAGCTTAACGGTGTAATTGTATCCCTTGCTAATTTGCTGGAACGTAACTGGCTGGAGGATCCGTTCATCCGGCGCACGGCTGCTGAGATAGGTTTGGGTATCATTTGGATTGGGCCTGCACAAAGGGGGGATCAATCTTTAACTGCTGATATGAAACCCGGAATGGAAAATATTTTTCAGCAAATGATGGATGACCTGGCCCTGCAATCGGGTTATCTGGAATTAAAAACGGCCCCGGTTATACCCATGGGACACTCGGCTAACGGGCATTTTGCCTGGACCTTTGCGAATGCTTTGCCTGAACGTACCATTGCATGCATCCCCGTAAAAACCATACCGCTTCCGGATTCCCTGAAATTTAGCGGTATCCCGCTTTGTTACGTAGTGGGAGAAACTACCGAATGGCCGCAATACCGTGTGCCCGACCCCGCTACGAAGCCAGGAGATCGTGACTTTTACTGGCCTGTGGTAAAGCAAACCGCTTTAGCCTTGCGCAGCCAGGATTCAGATAATTTGGTTGGCGTAGTAACTGATCCGGGTGGCGGGCATTTTGACTGGTCGGCACGCCTGGCAAAGTTTATCGCGTTGTATATCCGTAAAGCATGTCAGTACCGTTTGCCGCAACCCGGACAGTCGGCTTTAAACCCTATTGAAAGATCATCGGGATGGTTAACAGGTACCGGCGGTATGGAAAAGGATGAGTTTTTACCTGCCCCTTATAAATCATTTAAGGGAAATAGCGCCAATGCATATTGGTTTTTTGATCAGGAAACAGCAGTGGCAGCTATGAGATTTGAAGGCGACCGTGTAAAGCGCAAAAGGCAAATGATTACTTTTATACAAGATGATCAGCTATTGCCGGTTGCTAAATTGGGTTTTGCGGCCTTGGGATTTGAACCAGGACAGGATGGTGTTTCATTCCAGCTAAAAGGAGGTTTTTTATCAGAAATGCCGCCGGAACTTATTGGCGGTGGCCAAAAATTGGGGCATGCGGCAGGCGCCATTAGTTTTAGGGTAATCACTGGTCCGGCAATACAAACAGGCGCCTCTTCATTCAGATTACAATTTGACCGGTCGGGCATGGGAGGTGATCTTTGGATACAGGAAGAAAATGCAGGCGATGCCGAATATCGGCATGCGGTACAACCTGGTAAGATGGCTATCCCAGCTAAATTAACAACTGGTAAACCCCAGAAAATAACATTTCAAAAGATACAAGATGTTAAATATGGCACCAAAGAACTTGCTTTACATGCCACGTCAGATTCGGCATTACCTGTGGATTATTATATTATTTCGGGGCCGGCATATGTGAAAAATAGTGTCATTAAATTTACACCTATCCCTGTCAAAAGTAAATACCCCGTAAAGATTAAAGTTGTAGCTTATCAATGGGGGAGGGTAACAGCACCTTTATATCAATCTGCAGAACCGGTTGAACAAACTTTTTATGTAACCAGGCGATGAATCTTATTGGTATATCGCGAAGCACAAGGCAGAAAGTTTTTAGCTATTAAAGCCATAAAATGAGCATCTTATAAATTACAATACCATAAATAAATCATGAATTATATAAAAGGAATATGTTTACTTCTGTGCTGCTTTTTATTATTGTTGCTGGCTGATTTTGCAAAAGCACAGTCGTTTACACATCCCGGATTATTGCAAAACACGCAGGATATAGAGCGGATGAAAACAGCCATAAGAGAAAAACAGGAACCTATATACAGCGGGTTCCTGGTTCTTCAGGCGCATCCGCAATCACAAAATACCTATCGTATGCAGGGGCCTATGGAAATAGTAGGCCGGAACCCCACCATTGGGCAGGCTGTTTATGATGCGGATGCTAATGCTGCTTATCAAAATGCATTGATGTGGGCGCTTACAGGTCAACAGGCTTATGCTGATAAAGCTATTGAAATTGTTAATTCCTGGTCATCAACATTAAAATCAATAACCGGGCGCGATGCTGTATTAATGGCCGGGCTTGGGCCATTTAAAATGGTGAATGCTGCCGAAATTCTGCGCTATACCCATTCGGGTTGGTCTGCAGCGGATATCGAAAAAACAGAGCATCATTTTCATGAAGTGATATACCCGGTTATCAAAGATTTTGCTCCGTTTGCCAACGGTAATTGGGATGCGGCTGCCATGAAAACCATGATGGCGATAGGCGTTTTTTGCAACGACCGCCCCATATTTGAACGGGCTTTACATTATTATATTGATGGCGCAGGCGACGGAAGTTTGGTTAATTATATTATTAATGATGCGGGCCAATGCCAGGAAAGCGGCAGGGATCAAAGTCATACCCAGTTGGGCATAGCCCATTTGGGTGATTGTGCCGAGATGGCCTGGCAGCAGGGATTAAATTTATATGCTTATGCAGATAACCGTTTATTAAAAGGTTTTGAATATACCGCCAGGTATAACCTGGGGCTGGATGTTCCTTATACACCCGCAATGGACAGAACAGGTAAATATTTGCATCAGCAGCTATCATCAGAAGGCAGGGGGAGACTGCGGGCGGTGTATGAACAAATTTATAATCATTACGTAAACCGGATGGGTTTAGCAGCCCCCTATACCAGGCAGGCTGCCGAAAAGATGAGGCCGGAACAACAGGGGCTACCGGGCGCCGACCATGTGGGATTTGGAACGCTGCTTTATTCCAGGACGGCATCGGTAAAAGGGAAATATGATGTAAATACCATTCCGGAAGCACCGTCGGGTCTGTTAGCTAAAACGTCATTAAACAGCAATACTGTAACCTGGATAGCCGCTGTAGGAGCGGATTACTATACCGTTAAAAGAGCAGGAAATAGAAATGGACCTTATTTGGTCATTGCAGACCATCTCACTCATGCGTTATACCAGGATAATAAAGTGGTAAAAGGGAAAACTTATTATTATGTAGTGTCGGCGGTTAATAAATGGGGCAGGGGCGAAGCTGCTTATCCGGTTAGCATCACAACGGATTTCCGGGCAAATTGGGAACAGGCAGATGTTGGAGATAGCGTAGGACTAGGACAAAAAAGTACGGCCGTTTTTGATGGACAGCAATTTACCATAACAGCGGGCGGAATGGGTATCGACAGCTCACGTAATCAGTTTAAGTTTATTTACACTACCTTAAACGACGATGGGGCCATCACATGCCGGTACGTTCCGCAGGTCAGTTCGCAGTTTACCAGTTTTGGCCTGGTTATCCGCGAAGGATTAACGGTTAATGTGCCGCAGATAGCTTTAATGGTAAAACCTGAACCATCGGGTCAGGCGGAGGCGCCACGCTGGTACACCTGTTTGCTTTCCCGGGAGTTAGCGGGAAAACAAACAAAAACTGTTACATCAAACCAGTTGCTTGCTGAGCCGGTAGTTACTTTCAGCCGCCTCACGGGGTATTATTGGCTCCGTTTACAACGAAAAGGGGAGGTTGTTTCTGGCTTCTCTTCAGTTGATGGAAAAAACTGGACAAAAATTGGTTCAGTAACTGGCCAAACAAAAAAAATGTTATTAGCAGGCCTGGCTGTTTCTTCCGGCTCAATGGCAACGCCTACTACCATCAGCTTTGATCGGGTAACTTTGGAGAGATAATCCCACTTTTATTGACCATGGCCCTGTTTACTATCATTTATAGGTGCGGCACATAGACATATGCAACCGCGCCGAACAAGCCCTCAAATTTGGGACGAGTATAGTTCATTGGCTGGCTATTTTCTTTTTCGTTTTTCCAGCATGTCTGCGATACTTATACCCGAACATGCAGCGATCAGTGTGGCGAGGGCCGTGGCGGGCATTTCAGATTCATCTTTAAAATTGATGCAACCCTTCTGGAATTTCGCATCCGGCAACAAATTTTCAAATTGCCCGTGCAGTGTGGGGTTCATGTACATGGGCAGGCAGTGCAACGACATATAAGCCTTTGCACTCGCCAGTCCGTATTTCATAAAGCCACGCTCCTCGTATAAAATCATTTCTTTGCCCATCATTAGTTTGATTACAGGGGTGATTGTTGGGTCGTTAGCTATGATTGCTTCATGCAAAGTGATCAAAAAGGCCTGCCTTTCTGCGGGCGCATCGCTGATAAATTCCGTAATGCTCATATACTAAAGATAAGCAAAACCAATTGATTATATTTAATGGACAAAATACTGCCAATGAAAAAAGCGATGCCTTTTGACTTCCTGTTGGATTACCTGCCTGCCGGCGTAATTGTTAAGCCGGCGGTGGGTATGTTTTATCTCTATTTCGACGGAAAGATCATACTAATCTTCCGGGAGACCGAAAAAAATCCGCAGCATAACGGCATTTGGATATGTACAAAACGGGATGATCACGCCAGTTTGAAGGCGGAAATTCCGGCGATCACGAATTTTTCTTTTGATGAGGGCGAGTCATTTGATACAGCCTGGTTGCTGCTCAGTAACAGCCACGATGATTTTGAGAGTGCCGCCATACAGCTTTGTGAATTGGTATTGCATAAAGATAAAAGGATAGGCAAAGTGACGCCTAAAAGCGTGGCTTTATTTAAAAGCTTTTAAGCACGGTTTTTGTTGCGCCCCGATGTTCTGGCTATGTTTGTTGGTTATAAAGTTAAACTGGCGGATGCTTTAAATTCAGCCTGCCGCCAGTTATTATTGTTACCTCATGCCAGGCTCATGCCGCCATCCATCACAACTTCGGCCCCGGTTATGAATTTTGCTGCGTCGCCCGAGAAATAGGCCACCATTTTGGCCACATCCCCGGGCTGGCCCATTTTCTTTAAAGGGATGCGTTCAATCATCCAGTTGTCCAGGTTTTTTCGCGCTGTTTCATCCATGCCAATTTTATTAAGTATCTCTGTTTGAGTGGGGCCCGGACTAACTGAGTTTACGCGGATGCCGCGGGGAGCCAGTTCAAGGGCGGCGATGCGCATGACCGAATTCAGCGCAGCTTTACCCGAAGAATAAATAGATGAATGTACCCCATTCATGCTGGCCGTATTGGATGAAAGGAACACAACCGATGCACCATCGTTCAGCAACGGTATAAATTTGCTGAGCGTAAAATACGCACCTTTGAAATTGATGTCGATAATGCTGTCAAAAAGTGTTTCGGTAGCCTGTTCGATGGGCGCGGTACCTGCAATGCCGGCATTGATGAACAGGATATCTATTTTGCCGAATTGTGTTTCGATCTTTTTTACGAGGTCTTCAGTCTGTATTATACTTGATTGATCGGCGATAAAACCCGTTACGCCGAGTTCGTTTACAGCCCGATCTAAGGCTTCCGGCCTTCGTCCTGTTATGATTACTGTGGCACCCTGCGCTTTCATTTCTTTAGCGGTGGCATAGCCTATACCGCTGTTGCCGCCGGTTATAACGGCTATTTTATTTTTTAAAGTTTCCATGATACAAATTTATGGCGAAAATGGTATAACTTTGTTACCAGTATCACAGAGTATACCAGTATGGGAGTAGCAGAGAAAGCGGCAGAAGTTTTATCCACACCGCGTAACCAACAAGAGGAAGTAAGGGCCTTACAGGACACAATTTATGTTATTGGCGGCAAATGGAAGCTGCCGATCATTAACTCACTTTGCAACGGCAATAAGCGTTTTCGCGATATTGAGCGGAGCATACCGGGTATTACAACGCGCATGTTATCCCGCGAACTTAAAGAAATGGAGGCTAACCAGTTGCTTAAACGCACGGTAACACCAGACACCCCCGTGCTGGTGGAATATACCGTGACGGAATATTGCCGGAGTTTCGGCGATATTATCCTCGAGATGATTAAGTGGGGTAAACAACACCGCGAGAAGATCAGGTCAGCCGAATGATACTGTTGATGCCTGTTTGTTCGGCAAACCAGGCATCGTGCGTGATAAGGATTAGCGTTCCACCAAAATCTCTTACCGTTCTGATCAACATTTCCATGCTTTGCAGGTCAAGGTTATTGGTGGGTTCATCCAGGATGAGTATATCGGGAGCAACGTGGCGGAGTGACAGGCAGCAAAGGGCCAGTTTCAGTTTCTCGCCCCCGCTTAAAGTTGCACATCTCAGGTTCCAGGTTTCGGCGGGAAACTGGGCATAAACCAACAGCGACCGCAGTTCGTGCTCAGGTAACAAGCGGCTATTGCATTGTTGCGCCTGTTCAAAAATACCTAACTTTTCATCAATCAGGGTATACTCCTGGTCAAGATATGCGTAGCTAAAAGCGGCGCAACTAATATAACCCGTGGTGGGTTGTAATTGGCCCATGAGTATGCTGAGCAGCGTGGTTTTCCCGGAACCATTGGCCCCGGTAACCTGCACGCGGTAGCCCGAACGGACCTGGAACGTTAAGGGCTGCCATAAGGAGATTTCGCCGTACCCGAAACTGATTTCCCGGGCATCAATCAATACTTTGCCGGCGTGCAGGCCAGAGCTTTTGAGCATGATAACAGGAGGCTGATACGTTTGAAGGCTGGCTCTTTGTTCGCTGAGCTTTGCAGCAATCTGGCTTATTTTTTCATCCTGAACACCGCTTATCCTGGCACTGCTTTGTTGTGCCTGGGCTTTGCGCCGACCGGCCAGGATCCGGGGCAACGAGCCGCTATTACCCTGTGCTTTGCCGCGGGCTTCCTGCTGCTGGCGTTGTTCTGTTAGTTCCCGGACTTTTGCTTTGGCCTGTTTAAGAATTTTAGTTTGTTCATGAACGCGGGCCTGCAGGGCATCGATGTCCTGCTGTTTTTGGCTTTCATAAAAATCATAGTTACCACCAAACCGCTCCAGGCCAACAGCGCTTAATTCTATAGTCAGGGGCAATAAATTTAGCAAGGTGCGGTCGTGGCTTACCGCAAGGATAGTGGCCTTACTGGTTTCAATTAACCGGTAAAGTTGCTCCCTGCTTTGTGTATCAAGATGATTACTGGGCTCATCCAATAAAATAATGCCCGGCTGATGCAATGTGATGCCTGCCAACATCACTTTGGCCTTTTCCCCGCCGCTAAGCATGCTCATGGTTTGCTGCGGCTCAAGGTATTGCAGTTGCCAGTGTGCCAGGCTCGCCTTTATTTTTTCTTCAATTTCCCAATCGTCATGCAATTCAACAAAATGATTAGGGTGGACATCGCCGTTCAGGATGGCCCTGAAGGCCGTGAGCTTTTTACCAACCTGTAAAGCTTCGGCAATGGTTTGGTTGGTATTACCCACTTGCTGCGGAACATACCAAAAGGGTTCGGAAAGCGTAACCGTTCCGCCGGTGGCTTGTAATCGTCCGGCAAGCAACTGTAATAGCGTTGATTTTCCGGTGCCGTTAAAACCTACAAGTGCGGCTTTTTCGCCTTTAGCTATGGCAAGGTTTATATTTTCAAAAAGGGTTTCCCTATCGGGATGAATATACGCGAGTGAACGGATGAGGATACTCATAATAACAAAGTAAAAGCATTGAAAAGTCGGTGACCAAAAACTACCGCGGGCTGCGGATTGTATGATGGCACATGACCATCGGTTTTACTTTGTTATTTTCATTGGAGTAATATTCGTGAACGGATGTGCAAATATAGAGTTTTCTGAAAATATGGCAAAATAGTTCATCCAACGCCCCGGGCATCTAAATAGTTAACGGCGATAAGCAGTTATTTAATAATAGCTAACGGAATAAGCTTAAAGCGTCGATACCTTTGTTTTTATTGGCTGATCGTAGTTAAATGATCCAGGTACCAAAGGGACTTGAATTGGCCGGCAACGGGCACAAATATTTGGATCGTTCTACATTGCGCGATCAATTTAATGTTAACCATGATAAAATATAAAATATTGATTATTAGGTATTTGTAAATATTTTATCTGAAATGTGTTAAGTTATGTTAACCCGGGTTTAAAAGCGATTGCTGACCCAACCGTGTAACCTGGAACACAGTCGGCTCCGCTTCAAATAATGTCGCCAACCGGCGGTACCTGTTTCATTATGAACGGGCAACACGCCTGTTTAACACGAAGCTTGCCAATGCCAAAATTGCCAGCAATAGTATGGCCCACACGGCCTGTTGCGCAGCCTTATTTACAAAAGCCGAAACAAAATTAGGCGTTTGTGTGGCACGTTCCAGCATCCATGCCATGGCAATTATACCCGAGATAACGGCGCCGCCAACCCGCACGTACTTATAAATTGACGTTTGGCTTAGTAAAATTAACCACGGAATGGTAATTAAAACAACAAAAAGCTGCATCGCCTCTATACCCAAATTAAAGCCTAAAATACTTAGGGCCATGGTGCCAGCGCCCAGGTTAAGGTTAGCTAATATAGACGCGAACGCCAAGCCATGTATTAAGCCAAAACCTGCTGCTACAAACATCTCTTTCCCCGGAAAAATGGGCTTTATAGCATGAACCGCGGAAACTAAAATGGAAAACGCAATCGCTATTTCTACGGGTTGCGCAGGCAGTTTTAACCAGCCTAATGCGCCAATGAGCAACGTAACAGAGTGGCCAATTGTAAACGAGGTGACAATTTTCAAAAGCCTCATGATACTGTATTTTGCGCCACCAAACTTGCCCCATTGCTTGTTTTTTGCCAATAGTGCTGCAGGTAACAGTAAAACTATCAAAAACAGCAAATGATCGGTGCCTTCTTTAATATGCTGCATACCTAAGGCAAACATGCTTTTGAAACCCTTAAACCAGCTTCCCTGCTGCAAATTTATTTCCAGTGGGTATATCACATTATCTTTGGTATTCCAGCTGATAACCATGGCATCGGCCGAAGTGGGATTCAAATTTCCTGTCTCCCAATCACTGCGGATGGAAAGAAGAGCTGCATGGTTAATAACCTGGTGCATGATCACATCATAATCGAGCATAAACTTCCGCGTACTTTCGCCGGGCTGCGGGATGATAACAACGTTGGCTACTACCTCCCAATAATTAATGCCATTTTCGATATATGTGCCTTTATCCATCCTCAGGGCTTGTATTTCAACGTGCCATGGGGCAGTTTTTTTCAGGTAGGCATGGATGTGCCCTTTAAGATATTCTTTTAACTGCGGCCCAAATTTTTCGATAAGTGTTTCGGGGTTTTTAGATATGTTGTTGCCAAAAGCAAGTTCAAGTTCTGATAACGGCATCTGGAGTTCCAGGGCAACCCTGTTCGGGCCCGCATCTAAAAAAACAAGTGTGTTTGGCGTTTGATGCGCGTGTAAAATGGTTGGCCTTAATGCTGTAACAGCAAAAACGGATACAAAAATAAACAGCCGCCAACTGTTTTTATGGCGACTGTTTATCGAAAAGATGTTTTGCATAATTTCTATGATTCTTGTTATAAACCTATGTAATCGCGGCTATGATCTCGCATAACGCTGTGGTAGTGAATGCCCGAAAGTACCACGCCCGTTTGGCAGATGAACTCTATCCAAACGCTCGGCCCGTCTATCCTTACATAATCGGTATTGGTTGTTAAAAATGAACTGGCAGTACCTGCAACGGCAGATGTATTACTTGAATAGCAAACATAGGTGCTTGCAAGCTCATTTTGATAAATGGTGGTAAATGCGGCGGCCGAAGTGGCATCCAGATCGTTTATCCACGGCATCATGGCTGCCAGTACCTTAGCTTGTGCGGCACTGCTTAGCGTACTAACTTTAATACCCTGTTTGGTAGTTGGGAACGTATTGGTGGTAGAGCCCGGTATCATCAAACAATCTGAAAAAGTACTGGTTATTTTTGCCGAAGCCAATTCGGTACTTGTGAAAGAGCCAAGCATATCCTGCATAGCGCTATGTTCAGATTCCATCGGGCCGCTGTAAGTAGTTCCGCTTAAAGTAAATGAGCCTTTGGGTTCAACTCCCTGGTGCAAAGGTGTAATACTGGTAACAACACCGGCATCATAAGTAATATTTTGCGCGTAGTGGTGTCCGCCAATTTGCAGCATCCATTTTCCAGTTGTAGTTGGGGTGCCTAAAAACGCAATAACATAGTTACCTGAAGAATAGCCGGAAGCAGTTTGGCCCAGGTAATCATCAGCGGCCATAATTTGTGTAAACTCGTCATAACCTTCGCCGGTTGTTGTTCCGAAAGCAGCCTGTGCAACAGCTTTTGCAGCGGCCAATTGAGTGCTGGTTAAGCTGCTGAATGCTAATCCGTTCCTGCATGAAAGCCCGCAAGGCAGGTTCGACCATCTTTTTGCATTGCTAAGGTTGAGTGTAAGTACAACAGACGATTGCTGCGAGGTACTAAGCGTTGCCAGGAAAGCGTTGGCCAGGCATACTACTTTTGATGCAATGGTGTTTGAGGTAGAGCAACCTGTTGTAGATGTGCTGGCGGCATCTACCGTGACTGTGAAACTGCAGGTTTGCCCGCCAAAGGTAATTGAAAAAGAGGCAGTGCCTGTTGATGTGGGCGTACCGGCAATGGCATAAGTAATATTACCTGCCCCACTGGCCAGGGTACCCGCAGCCAAAGTTGCCGTTAGGCCGGTAACCCCGGTTGAAGATATTGCGCTACCGGCGGTATAAGCAACCCCATTGCCCCCTGTATACGGTATGGTGGCGCTGCCGCTAAATACGGTGTTAACGGTTGCTGTTGATGATACCACCGCCGAACCACAGGTTAAAGCAGAAACCGAAGCCGTTGTGGTTGTTGTGGTAGTAGTAGTTGTTGTTCCATCAGTTGAGCTGCTTTTTTTACAAGCTACCAGGATGCAGACCGTCAGTAGCAAGCCTGACCCTACAGAAAGTATTAACTTTTTCATGATTTAATTATTTAATAATTTGTTATCGTTTACTTATCCGAAAGTATTGTCAATATTTTTCGGACGATAGATGTTATCGATAAACGGGGCTATTGTGGTGATGAAAGGGTGGTAACCGGCGATATTTTATATGAAATATGAAGAATACGTTTGTTAAATCTGGAAAAATAAAGCCCGATAATTGGAGCTGCAACCATAGTTTGTTTAATTAAAAAGTAAGCATTAAGTTATAACTGTTACTTATGCTCTTTGGGTGCCTGGTGTTTAAATAGGACCAGATAGGCCATTTTTGCTTGTTTTTAACGGTGATACACTAAAAATACCCCCTCTGTTTGGCCTGACAACCGCCTTTCTCTTCTTTTTTTTCGGGCGATTTTTATAAAATCTTCAATCAGTAACCATTACCAACCCATTTGCTTTTCTGGATACATTACAGGAGGCGGCCGGAAGTTAGATGTGGATAGATTTGACGCGAAGATTTGTGCCGACGGGAAGTATGCGCCGGGAGTTTTAACTATTTATATTTAATGAAAAAAAGAATTATCACCCTGTTTTTATTGTTGTTGTGTATTGGTAACCTTGCAAAAGCTCAGCTTATAACCTGTAACGCTCCTGACGGGGCAGCCTTAACCACCGATTTTACTGTAAGAGTAAGGCAAAATGGAAAGGGATGGAAAACCGTGCCTACCTATATGGCTAAGGTTACTAATAAGGTAAATACAAATAGCGAATATCAGCTTAGTTCTTTCGCCTATTTTGATTTTTCTGGTGTAGTTGAAGTTGCCGTTACTTACAACAGAGGCATCGTTAAACAAGCCCGGGTGAGGCCGTTGAGTTTTGGCATATCGCCGAAAATACAATCAAATAAAGTCAGTTTTTTTTTGGACAAACCAAGGAACCTTTCCATCGAGATAAACGGAGACATATTTCATAACCTCCAGTTGTTTGCAAATCCACTTGAAACTTTTCGTCCATCGTGGGCCGATACCAGTGTAACCTATTTTGGCCCGGGCATACACCAGGTAGGGGTTTTAAAGGCGCGGTCAAATCAAACTATTTATATAGCGGCAGGTGCCATAGTACAGGGGCAAATACTTATTGATAAAGTAGAGAATGTACGTGTACTCGGCCGTGGAATTTTGACCCAATTGCCCGTTTCACCAAAAGCGGATATTAAGAACACCAGCCCAGCTATTATACCCGGTTCCCGTAATGATCAGCTGACCATCACTTTTTCAAAAAACGTTGAAGTAAATGGAATCATCGTTTTACCACATAAGTACAGCGTGCTTATCGGCCAGTCGGCAGGGGTGAAGATCAGTAACTTTAAGTCGTTTAGCTTTGAAGGAAACGCCGATGGTATTGATGTTTTTTGTAGCTCGGATGTTGCCATCAGCGATATTTTCATGCGGAATTCTGACGATTGCATCGCCATTTACGGCCACAGGTGGAATTATTATGGCAACTCCAAAAACATAACTGTTGCCAACGCAACGCTTTGGGCAGATGTTGCCCACCCGATATTAATTGGTACCCACGGAGACACCAACAACCCGGATACGCTTGAAAATATGACTTTTAAAAATATAGATATACTGGAACAGCACGAGCATCAGATTGATTACCAGGGATGTATTGCGCTAAATGCGGGCGACAGCAACCTGTTGAACCAAATTAGCTTTGAAAATATCCGGGTGGAAGATTTCAGGGAGGGGCAGCTTGTTAATATCAGGGTAATGTTTAATCACTATTACAATACTTCGCCGGGTAGGGGAATACAAAATATTTATTTTAAAGATATTTATTTCAAAGGTAGCCATGCCAATATCTCGGTAATTGCCGGGTACGATAATGACCGCCGCATAAAAAATGTTGTATTTGAAAATTTAAAGATTAACGGTATTGGCATTGCCGATGATATGCCCGGAAAGCCGTCCTATTATAAAACGGCAGATATGGCCAATATCCTCATTGGCGAACATACCGATGGTATACGGTTTATTTCGTCAAAAAATAAGTAGCCCTGTTTAATCATCATCATCCTTGTCGGCTTTGCCGGTTAATTTAACAGGGTAAGTTTTTTTACCTTTTGCGGCGTACCATAAAATACGGTTCAGCATGTCGTCGTTACCGCCGTCAATATGGTCAAACTCCGGTTTTGAGGATGCTTTGGCAAAATACAAAGCTTGTCCCTTAAGTACGGCAAGTTTTGGGTTGATATCATTAAGCGGGATGCGGTTTGGCACGGTGCTGTAAGTGTAGGCAGTTGGCCTGTCGCTAAAGCAGCTGAACATGGGCAGGGCGGTTGCGTCAATAATATTCATTGGCGGTATGCCCAATATTTGCTCTATCGACCTTACAACGCAAGTTTGGTTATAATTTGTTGATACGGTTTTTTGCAGCTGGCTGTACGGACTTACCACAAAACCTGTTGTACGGTAAGCAGATACATGATCCCACCCGGCTTGCGAGTCATCCTCGGTAACAAATATTACGGTGTTTTTCCAGAAACGGCTTTTGGATACGGCTTCAATGATGCGGCCGAGGGCAAGGTCGTTATCGGCCACCATAGCTTCCGGTTTAGGAAGGCCTGGCCGGGTACCTTGCGTATGATCTGTTGATAGGGCCATTACCATCAGCTCAGGCAGTTCGTCGCCGGGTTGGTTTTCATAACCTTTTAACTCGCTGATAAAAGCAGAGGCCCGTATCTGGTCGGTTATTTTCAACTCGTCCGATCCGGGGTAGTTTTGCGATAGCATGGGCCTCACTCTTGATATGGTGCTGGTGTTATAAAACTTAAGCGGGATGCCGGCTTTATAGTTATTGTATATATCCGTCCAGCTTAATTTTTCGTCATAATGGGGTGCCGATGCCTCGCCGTAAATCCTTACTTTTTTACCGTGATCGGCGGCGTTGTTCCATATAAAACCTTTCTTGTCGTACACCAGGGCGTCTTCCTGCACATGCGGGTAACTGCGGAACCAGGCGCGAACGTTTTTCTCCACGTAGTCGGTAACCATAGCGGCATCGGTCCACTGATGCCCTTCCGCCGAGCATTTGCCCGATGCGTAGTAGTTATCAAGCAGTACAAAATCTTTAGCCAGCTTATGCTGATTGGGGGTGATGCTATCGCCGTAAATACATAAAGAGGGCATGCCTTTGCCTTGTGGAAGATCGCCTAACACCTGGTCGTAAGTGCGGTTTTCTTTGATGATATATAGTACGTGCTTAAATACCGATGGTTCGCCAATACGGTCGGGCATGGGTTTTGGAGCAATGTTTTTGCGTGGTACCAGCTGCGCAATATCCTGCCTGAAGGTTAGGTTAAGCGTTTTTACCCGATTGGCATATATTTTTAATAACTCATCATCAGGCAATGGAATGATAGATACCGTAGCTTTTTCGTGGTGCGAGTTATAAGCGGTAACATCATCAGGTACCTGCGAGCCAGCTTTAAACTCTTTGGTACTTACCCTTGATCCTTCGCCTTCCAGGTTGGTTACAAAAAGTGTTTTATCAACAATCAGCAAGCCGCCGGGATAGGCCTCGGTAGGGATAAAGCCTTTAACAAATGTTTTGCCCTTGCCGTTGGCTGATGAAGTTGAACCAAGCTCAACTACCGCAACCGCGTTATCAAGCCCGTTAGCAACGTACAAAGTGTTACCATCGTTACTAAGCGCAAGTGCGTTTGGCGAATCGCCGATATAGCCATTTTTATCCTGCATCAACCTTACAGGGATGGTTTCAATCACCTTAAAAGTTGCGGTGTTTATTACAGATACGTTATCGCTGTTGGCATTGGCAACATATAAAAAGCGGTTGCTTTTATCGGCTATAATAACATTGGGGTGCAGGCCAACAGAAATTTCTTTCAATACATTGCCACTTGCAATATCAATTACCTGTATGCTGCCTGTACTCGTAGCGCCCGTTTTGGGGTCGATGTAGGTTTTTCCGTAGGGTACACCCGCGGTTTCCCGGCCGGTAGTATCGGTAGGTTCGGCGCCGCCCCAGTTGGTAATGAACAGGTGTTGCCCAACAAGCGCAAGGCCATACGGCGCTACCCCGGTTGGTTTGGTGTAAACGGTTTGTTGGGTAGATAAATTGATTTTGGCAACCTGGTTATTTCCATTTAAGGCTACATATAAATAATCGGTACCAGCCTCATTATTAATTACCAGTTCGTTGGGTAATGCCAGTGGTGATGGCGCAACGGGTTTAAATTCAAATGCGTTTTTGATGCTGATATCCTGCCCGTTCCATGCGCCCTGCATTACAAACGATTTATGCGAATCGCCATTGGCAGCGCTCCAGAAAATCTGCGTTTCCGAACCATTTTTATGAACCTTTAAGCCCGAGTAAGTGCTCATCAGGGCGTTGTATCGTTTATCTTTGTTATAAGTCCATTGTGCTATAACCTTTCCGCCAACCGAATCAATGAGGGTAATGCCGTACCGGTCTTCAACTGCTAAAACCGAGGTTCCCGGAATCAGTTTGATATCAAGGCTATGGTTTTCAAAATTGGGGTCGCCAAAACGCACCACTTTGCCGGCAGGGTCAATCAGCCGGTTATAAGGCATCATTACTGGTAATATCTTATTGTTTAAGGTGCTATCGTCATAGGTACTGTGCATATCGGTTTGCTCCTGGCTGCCCCCAGTGCTATCGGTAATAACCGAATGACAGGCGGAAACCACCCCGATAATTAAAACACAAAAAGATAATGTAGATATTTTCATAGTAAAAGATGTTCTGATGATGGAGGCCTTTTTGGCGCTGAAAGTTTTGATATATGATAGGCTTGCGAAGTATATGCCGTAGCCATCAACTTATGGTTGCGCTTTCTGTTTCCAAACAAATTGCTCATATTTATGCAAGATACTTTCATTCTGCCATGAAAAACTGTGTACTCCTGTGTATGTGTTTAACTGTGTTGTGCGCTTGTTCACATAAAAAGCAACCTTCGGCAGAAACAAAACATGTTGTTAAGGCTAATAAGTCGGCTAAAACTTCAACCATCAATAAGCCGCAATATACAAACCCCTTGTTTAATCAGTATGTGGTATTTATTAAATCTTTAAATTTTACGGACCCTGAAAATGCCACAAAGGCCGCGAAAAAATATGCAGACCTATTCAACGGACAAGCCCCTGCCACCTGCGATACTGCTTTTTTGATGTTTAGCGCGTACTACGATAAGTTGGATAATAGCCTGGACAATATTCACTACGACCGTGCCGACAGGAGCGACACGATACTTGTTGGTAAAGTAAAACCGGGCAAACTGCCGGCAAAAGTTGCAAAGTACCTAACGCAATTAAATGATAACGGCTTTACAATTATTATGGAAGAAGGCGATACCTATGTAGGGCAAGACCGGGATTTTATCAGTAAATGGTTTTATGATTATGTTTCGCCGGTGATGAAGGTATATCTGGAGCAATTGAATAAGGAGAATAAAGCTGTTTACATGGAAGATGCTTCGATAATTATAAGTGCAAAACAGCTGGTTGACAGGGAAATATGGTGGGAGCGATTTGTTGAGGAAAACCTTGGTTTTATAAGCATTGCCGACGCAGCCATCAACCAAAAAAGTTATTTGCAGGTACTGCTCCAGGGAACCGATAACACCTGGGTTATGGATGACCAGAACCGCTTGAGCGATTATTTTAAAGAAGCCTACAACTACCTGTCAGATAAATACCCCTCATCCGCTGCCGCTAAACTGGTAGCGCCTTACTATACCTTTTTAAAGGAGGGGCACAGATATCGGGCCGATAGTTTGATGAATGTTTATAAGAAGGAAGGGGTAACGGGGTGATTTTTACTTCACCAGCAATTTTTCAAACGCGGTAGTGTCGCCTTTAAAAATACTCATATCAACCCTTTGATTAATGCCATTGATGTGCGCCCTATCGGAGTGTTGCCAAAATTGCCAATTGGTATTACTGCTCACATTTAACTGGGGTTGGTAATAATGGGCTATCCACAGCGGGTATTCGTCAAAATAACCTTGCAGGTAGTCCTGGTAAAAGCTCAGGTTGGTGTAAATAATGGGTTTTACACCGGTTTTGGTTTCTATTTGGTGAATGAACAGCTTAAGCTGGATACGCATTTTTTCGGGCGTAGTGCGGTATAGCCTCTCCACATCTACAACCATCGGTAGGTCGCCTTTTTCAATTTTTACCGTTTGCAGCATGAATTTAGCCTGCCATAATCCACTTTTTTGCGGCAAAAAGAAATGGTATGCACCACAAACGAGGCCGGCCTTGGGAGCTTCGCGCCAGTTGCGTTGAAAATAGGGGTCGGTCATTAAAACGCCTTCGGTTGCCTTAATAAAGGCAAATTTGATATGTACACCATCCTCGTTCATCTGCTTTACCTTTTGCCAGTTTATTTTGCCCTGGTACGATGACACATCAATGCCATGCACTGTATAGTTGGCCGGTATGCGTACACCAAAACTTTTGTAAGTGCGGTAATTGGTAGGTTCGCCGGCGTCAAGTATCCATCGCCAGGTTGCGGTTGCCGTTTTTAAAACGTAGCCATAATAAAAAGGCGAAAGCACTATGAGCAATAAGCCAATAGAGGCAAATATCCATCCTGTAGGAACTGCGGAAGATGTTTTTTTCTTCGCGGCAGCTTTCCGTTTTGCGGGAACTGTGGTTTTAGGAGGTGTTTTTTTAACAGGTGGCGGCACAAGGCAAAATTACTAAAATGAGCCCGCATATTGCCCGGTAAATAAATAGCTAAATAATATTAAGCGGATTATTTTTAAAATAGGCTATTTTATATTGAAACATTTCGGCCATTTTACCGGCCCTCCATTTGGCCTCATCGGCCTTTCGCCGGTAAAAAGGTTATCAACTGTAGCTGTAAATAAATTCAGCCATTCATTAAAATGCTTTTCGTCAATAGGTAAGCGCGCATGGGGCGGAAACGGCGCACCGTTATACGTATGTTCTTGCAATAGCAGGGTTTGCCAAAAGGTATACATTTTTTCAAGGTGCGGCAACCAGCCATCACCTAAGCGTTGGTTAAAAACAGGAGCCAGTAAAACGTCTTCGCCAACTTTATTGTAAAACGTATCAACCAACAGTTTAATATCATCTAATGAAGCTATATCGTGTTTTATACCCATGGCTATACCTGTTATTCCACACCAAAGCTACCCAATGTCATATAACACCAATGTAAAAAAAGCGGACAATAGGGACAAATCCTAAAATTGTGTTATATTTGTAAGGTAAACTTACAAGTTTACCTTATTATAAAAATGACAGATCAAAAAGATATTCAACTGGCGGCCGACCTGCGTACGGTGGTAACCAGGCTTATTAAGGTACTGCGGAAGCATTCGGTAACCGCCGATAAATTGTCGTTAACCGAACGATCGACGATTGCCCTGCTTGATCAACACCAGGAATTGTTGCCTAACGAATTGGCGGCCATGGAAAAGATAACTACCCAAAGCATGTCGCAGATATTAGCAAACCTGCAGCAGCGTGGTTTAATCAAAAGGCGTATCTCGGAAACCGATAAGCGTAAAGCCATCATCAGTTTATCTGATCTTGGTCGCGATATGCTGTACCAGGTACGCAACGAGCGCAATGCCTGGCTTAATGATGCCATAGCTGCAACCTGTACACCCGAGGAACAGGAGCTTATTAAAAAAGCTATTGGCCCGCTAACAAAAATTGTTGATTTTGAATAAGGCCTTTGTGCAAAGGATAGGGGAGTAATGAATATAAACACTTTTAATGCATTTAAAAGCCGCAACTACAGGCTTTATTTTACCGGACAATCCATATCACTGGTGGGCACCTGGATGCAGAAAACCGAAGTAAGTTGGGTAATATACTCGCAAACACATTCTAAATTTTTATTGGGGGTTACCCTTTTTGCAAGCTTGTTTCCGTCGTTTTTATTTTCATTTTTGGGCGGGGTAGTGTCAGATAGGTATAACAGGTATAAATTATTGCTGCTTACCCAGGCTGCATCAATGGTGCAGGCTATTTTACTTACGGCGCTGGTTTTTTTTGGACGATATGTAGTTTGGGAAATCATCGGTTTAAGCGCTCTTCTGGGTATCATTAATGCTTTCGATGTGCCTGCCCGTCAATCGCTGGTTTATGAGATGGTTGACGATAAAGCCGACTTGCCCAATGCGCTGGCACTTAACTCATCTATGGTGAACCTTTCGAGGCTGGTTGGGCCGGGTATTGCAGGCCTGGTGCTGGAGAAGTTTGGCGATGTAATGTGTTTTGGCGCAAATGCCGCCAGCTTTATTGCTGTAATTGGGTCGCTGTTGTTAATGAGGCTGCCCAAATCAAAACCCAAAGCACATACGCACAATATCTATTTTGAACTTAAAGAGGGCTTTAGTTATATCAAAAATACACCTTCAATTAAGTTTGTGTTGGTGATGCTGGCTTTAATAAGCCTCATGGTTTTACCATTTAATACGCTGATACCGGTTTATGCCAAGGATATTTTTAAGGGAACCGCATCAACTTTTGGAGTAATAGACAGCCTGATAGGTTTAGGGGCATTTTCGGGAGCTATATTCCTGGCCTCAATAAAAGCGGGCCGAAACCTTAAAAAGATTTTGGCCTTAAGTACGCTGATTTTCGGCGGAGGTTTGGCTGTCTTTTCTCATATGCCTAATTATTACATCGCCCTTTTGTTTGCGGCTGTTACAGGTTTTGGGATGATGGCCCAGATCACCATCAGCAACACACTCATTCAAACTACGGTTGATCCGGCTATGCGCGGCCGGGTAATCAGTTTTTATGCCATGGCATTTTTTGGAATGCAGCCCTTGGGCGGCTTGCTGGTAGGAGCTATTTCGCAAAAAATAGGCGTTCCGGATACCGTTTTAGGCGAAGGCCTTGTAGCGCTGCTTTTGGGTTTATTGCAACTGAGCTATCTGAGGAAAACCAGGCTTAAAAAGACTACCGAAGCAACTTTACAACACCCGCCTGTTAATTCACTAACCTCAAACTGATACACACGAGTTTGATGAACACGAATGGAATAGATACTAACAGCGATAATCGAAATAAATACAAATTATATGATAACTACAATTGATAAAAACACCGCGCTCGTGTTAATTGATTTACAAAAGGCTGTTGTGCAAATGCCAACGGCGCATCCTATGAGCCAGGTATTGGAAAACTCGGCTAAGTTGCTTGCCGCTTTTCGTAAGGCAAGGCTGCCGGTTGTAATAGTAAATGTTAACCCTGCAGGCTCGGCTGCATTTGCCACCCGCAGGGATAGTAACCCAAACGCCGGTTCGGTGCCCGGTCCCGATTTTTTGGATATAGTGCCCGAAATTAAAGTAGAGGACGGCGACATCAGGATAACAAAAAAAACTTGGGGAGCTTTTTACCAAACCGGCCTGCATGACGAGCTGCAAAAACGCGGCGTTACCCAGATTGTGCTGGCCGGGTTGGCTACCAGCATAGGTGTAGAAGCTACCGCCCGCAGCGCCAATGAATTTGCCTATAATATTGCATTTGCCAGTGATGCCATGAGCGATAGGTTTGCCGATGCACACGATAGCAGTTTTAAATATATTTTCCCCAGGATTGGCGAAGTAGGTACCACAGATGAGATTATTGCTAAACTGGGTTTATAGGTTTAGCACTTTTTTGAATAGCCGGGATATTTAGGTTCCGGCACGTTAAACTGTTTACATTTTATACCTCAAAACCAACCCGTTCTTAATTATCTGATTTATTAAAACCCGTTTTAGCTCCGGATAAATTATATTTGGGCATGAAGGTAATGAAGATCATCAAAGAATCAATATCTATTGGCTTGGGTATCCTGGCGGCCGGTTTTGGCCTTAAGGGGTTCCTGTTATCCAGCCATTTTATTGATGGAGGGGTAACGGGTGTATCAATGCTGGTTGCAGATATTTCGGCCATACCCATTTCTTTGCTTATTTTTTTAATTAATGTGCCTTTTTTATGGCTCGGTTATAAAAAACTTGGGCTGTGGTTTGCCATAAAAAGCACCATTGCCATTGGCTTGCTGTCGGTAAGCCTGGTAGTAATTAATTTTCCGGATGTAACGCATGATAAGCTGCTTACAGCTGTTTTTGGCGGCGTATTTATAGGTACAGGCAGCGGCCTGGCCATGCGCGGTGGCGCCGTGCTTGACGGTACCGAGATAGCAGCGGTACTCATCAGCAAACGAACTCAATTGCTAAAGGTGAGCGATTTTATTTTGCTGCTTAACGTAGTGATATTTGGGCTTGCTGCCTTTTTGCTGGGCGTTGAGCCGGCTATGTACTCCATATTAACGTATATGGCTGCCGCTAAAATGATCGATTTTATTTTGAACGGTATTGAACAGTATTCGGGTATCACGGTAGTATCTACGCATAGCGAGGCTATTCGCCGGGCAATTACGCTTACGTTGGGCAGGGGTGTTACCATTTACCAGGGTAAAAGCGGGTACGGAAAGGATGGCCACGTAAACGACCCGCGGGATATTATTTTTACCGTTGCCACCCGGCTGGAGATTCCATCGTTAAAACAAACCATCCTGCGGATAGATCCCAAGGCATTTATTGTACAGCAAAGCGTGGATGATACCACCGGGGGATTGTTAAAACGCAAAGGATTACATTAGTTGTGAGTTGTCATTAAAATGGGCGGTTAATTTAGAGTTTAAATAGTTATGGATAAAATAACACCTTTTCACGTTGCTGTGCCGGTTTATGACTTGGACGAGGCCCGCAAATTTTACCGCGAAGTTTTAGGCTGTGGCGAGGGCCGTAGCGATACTAACTGGACAGACTTTAACTTATACGGCCACCAGTTTGTTATTCACCTGAAGCCTAAACCGGTTGATGATGCCAAACATCATTTTAACCCGGTTGATGGCCACGATGTACCCGTACCTCATTTTGGCGTGGTACTGGAATGGGATGACTGGGTTGCGCTGGAGGCGAAACTAAAAAGCCTTAACGTGAAATTTGTAATTGAGCCCTATATCCGTTTTAAAGGCCTGCCGGGCGAGCAGGCCACCATGTTTTTCCTTGATCCGTCCGGAAATGCGTTGGAGTTTAAAGCTTTTAAGGATATAGGGCAGTTGTTTGCGGTTTAACTACCCCGGGAAACCGTAATTCTTTTTTGCTGCTTTAATCCATTCACGGGCTATCAATTCGTGCCCGGCCGGCATGGGGTGCACGCCATCCCATATCCAGAATTCGGCGGGCGCTTTTTTGAGCGCTGCATTAAATATGGTCTGTAACGGTACAAAAACAGCATTGTATTTTTGCGCCAGTTGTTTAGCCACTAATTGTCGTGGTGTTAATTCGTCCTGCCAGCGTTTTAAATCAGCATTTACCTGGCCAACCGGCAAAATAAATGGTTCGCAAATCAACAATTTTATATCGGGGAGCGCGGTTTTAGTTTGATTAAGCAGGGCATCATAATCGTTCCTGAACTGATCAACCGTAGTAGGATTGTTATTGTGGATTACATGGTGTACGTCGTTTACACCAATCAGAATATTCAGGATATCGGGCTTTAAATCTAATGTGTCTTTTTGCCAGCGGGCCTGCAGGTCACGTACGGTATGGCCGCTGATGCCACGGTTTAAAAACATCATTTGCTGGTCGGGATGATCAAACCAAAGCCGGCCCGCTACCAGGTACGGAAAACTTTGGCCCATAATATGGTTCCAGTCTTTATCATATGATCGCCCGCCATCGGTTATTGAATCGCCCTGGAAGAGGATGGTTTTGGCATTGGTGCTATCTTTAAATACCGTTGATAAAGGCGTGGCAAAAACATGGGGTGCAGCAATGGAGCCCAGGGCGGTTAAAGTAACCTTTTTTATAAAATCGCGTCGTTGGTTTGTTTTGTCGTTCGTCATTTCGCTTGTTTGTATTTGTTGGCAGGTTACCCGTTCCTATGAAGTTGATTATATTTTTGAGCCGGTTATTTTATACAACATTCCTTTTTTAGTATTAAAGCCGGTTAAATAACCATTAGCTGTTTTTACCGACCTTGCCTGTACCCCCGTAATTTTTAACGGCGTGGCCGTACGCAATTTGCATATACCGCCGGTTACCGATAAAACTGACGCTGTAACTATCTGCTTGTTTTTCCAGTTCATGGCTATCTGGAAATTGCCGCGAGCTTTTAAGCCCGAAATATTGCCTTCGGCCCAGGCATCCGGAATGGCTGGTAACAGGCTGATCTCGCCCGACTGGCTTTGCACCAGCGTTTCGCACATTCCGGATAATGCCCCAAAGTTGCCATCTATCTGGAATGGCGGATGGGCATCAAACAAATTGGCATATGAACCGCCGCCATTGGCATAATTGGTTTTTGACGATCCGGTGAGCCTTAACAGGTAATGGATCATTTTGTAGGCATGGTTACCATCCAGCAATCGAGCCCAAAAGTTAATTTTCCATGCCAGGCTCCACCCGGTACCGGCATCTCCTCTAAGTTCCAGTGTTTTTTTTGCGGCAGCGGCCAGTTCCGGTGTTTGGATAGGAGAGATCTCATGGCCCGGAAAAACGGTGAATAAATGCGATACGTGCCTGTGATGCGGATCGGTATCTTCCCAATCCTTATACCATTCCTGCAGGTTTCCTTTTTTGCCGATGTGCAGCGGGTATAATTGCTTGCGGTAGGCAATAACCGAATCGCGGAAGGCCTTATCTGTACCTAATTGACCAGCGGCATCTATCACGTTGGTAAACAAATCCCAGATGATGGCCATATCCATGGTAGTGGCTACAGATACGGTACCTTGTTTGCCCTTATCGTCAATAAAGCTATTCTCTGGCGATAGGGAAGGGGCAGTTACCAGGTAACCCTTGTAAGGCACCAAAAAATCCATGCAAAAATGGGTGGCACCTTTCATAAGCGGGTACGCAGTATCCTTAAGATAGGTCTTATCGTTGGTAAACTGGTAATGCCACCATAAATGCTGCGATAACCATGGCGATCCCATTGTCCAGTTGGCCCACATGGGGTCGCCATGACCCAAATCGCCAACCGGGTTTGATAATGCCCATATATCGCTGTTGTGGTGCACGGCCCAACCCCGGGTGTGGTAAAATTCTTTGGCTGTTACGTGGCCAGTCACAGCAGCGTTTTTTATAAAGTTGATAAACGGCAATTGCATTTCCGACAGATTGGCTGCCTCGGCAGGCCAGTAGTTCATTTGCACATTGATATTGGTGGTGTAATTTGAACTCCATGGCGGCCGGATCTCCTTATTCCAGATACCCTGCAAATTAGCCGCCGGACCGCCGGGGCGCGAGCAGGAGATCAGCAAATACCTGCTGAACTGGAAATATAATGTTTCAAATGACGGATCTTTAGCCCCTTCCGAATAGTTAAACAGCCGCTCATCTGTTGGTACCAATGCGTTTGCATCACCGGCAAGAGTGGCAAGATTAAAGGATACCCGGTTAAAATATTTATGGTAATCGGCATAATGATGCGCCAGTAGCGCCGGCCAGCTATATTTTACCGCCTTATCCAGATAATCTTTAGCTAATTTATGCTCATCCTTACCTTCGGCATCCGGGCATTTATCAAAGCCGTTAAAGCTGGTTGCTGCCGATAAAAAAATAGTTACATCGGTTGCGTTCTTCACTGTAATGCCGTTGGCATCGGCACTTACTACACCATCTTTATTAATGGCTTTAACCTGTAATTCATAGCGCATGCCACGGCAACCAGGTTTATCATTAAGGGCAACAGTATCTTTGAAATCAACATAGTTAGGCTGCAGGTGCGCCGGGGCTTGCCCTTTCATTAAAATTTGGTTGTTGGATACAGCAACGTTTTGGTATTTCAACTGGTTGCCGATGCCCAGGGTGAAATTTAATTGCCCGGTTTTACTTGCGGTAAACCTGATAGCGATAACCTGGTCGGGTGCTGAACTGATGATTTGCCTGCTGTACTCTACGCCATCGATTGTGTAACGGGTTGTGGCAATAGCATTACTGATATCCAGGTCGCGGTAGTAAGTCGTGGGGACGGTATCTGTTAACTGTTGGGTGATGGTGAGATTGCCAAGTGGTAAATAGGATTCTGAATAATAGCCCTGCATTTTTTTTGCATACTCGTTGGCCTGGGCATAATCTTCATTTTTTAACAGCGCTTCCCTTGCCAGCAGTAAATTGTCATAAGCATGCGGGTTTACGTTGGTGCGCACGGGGCCGCCGGTCCATAAAGTGGCTTCGTTCAGTTGGATGAGTTCGTGGCCTACACGGCCAAATACCATGGCACCAAGCCGGCCGTTGCCCAAAGGCAGCGCCTCTGTCCAAACCTTTGCAGGTTGTTTATACCAAAGTTTTAAATTTTGCTGGCAAAAGGCCGTGAATGGCGTCAGCGCCATCAATAAGGTTGCTATTTTTTTGTTCATGAAGCCGATGTGCAGATTTATAAGCAACTAAATTATAAAACTTAATTGGCTTTAAATAGGCAATGTTATCAGCGGTATTAACATAAACGTATTAATCTACAACCTTTACAGGGTGTTTATGTTCGTCAATAGCCACAAACGTAAAAGTGCCGGTAATGGCCTTTTCGCGCACAAAAGAGTACATTTCTTCAATAAATATCTCCACTAAAACTTTCATACTGGTGTTGCCAATATGCGATACGGTGCCCACCAGTTCGATAATGGTGCCCGCCGGGATAGGTTTATTAAAATCAATCCTGTCGGATGATACGGTAACCATCCGTTTTCGTGTAAAACGGGTAGCGGTTATAAATGCTACCTCATCCATCATGGCCATAGCCGAACCGCCAAACAGCGTATCGTAATGGTTGGTATTATTAGGAAACACGGTTTTGAAAATCCGCGTTTCGGATGCTTTTATTCTTTCTTCGATGGTCATGGAGAGGTATTTTGATGGCCTATGCCAAATAAAAACGTCATTGGGAGTATTCACATCAGGCAAACCTGAAAAAAAAATTATGAAGTGCAACGAAATATAGTTAAACCCAATGTCCTAAAACTACCGTCATTGCGAGGTACGAAGCAATCCCGAACTATTTGGTACTTAGCATGTCGTGGATTGCTTCGTACCTCGCAATGACGGTAATTTAATATTTTCGGAGCTTACGCTTTCCTCAAGGTACCCCATTTTAACAAGGTTGCACCCCATGAGAAGCCGGCGCCAAATGCGGTAAAAATAACGTTATCGTTGTGTTTAAAGTCGTCTTTAAAATCCCAAAGGCAAAGTGGTATGGTTGCAGCTGTGGTATTACCATACCTGTCAATATTTACCTTAACACGGTCTTCGGATAAACCCAGGTTTTCGCCAACAGCATGGATGATGCGGTAATTGGCCTGGTGTGGTATCAGCCAGTTTACATCATCAATCGTCATATCGTTGCGTTTTAACACCTCGGTACAGGTTTCTGTCATGCCTTTAATGGCTGCCTTAAATACAATCCTGCCTTCCTGGCGAATGTAATGCTGGTTAGCCTCAACAGAATCAACAGTAGCCGGGATTTTTGAACCGCCGCCAGGTACCAGCAGGTATTCGCGGCCATGGCCGTCAGTTTTAAAAACGCTATCCATTAAACCAATATCTTCTGTGGTTGGCTCCAGTAAAACAGCACCGGCGCCATCGCCAAAAAGGATACAGGTATTGCGGTCTTTATAATTAATGATAGCACTGTTTTGATCGGCGCCAATTACAATAACTTTTTTGTACCGGTTGCTTTCTACAAGGCTTGCACCAAGCGTGTAGGCATATAAAAAACCACTGCAGGCAGCATTTACATCGGTAGCCCAGGCATTGCTTAAACCAACTTTATCGCACACGATGCTGGCGGTTGATAAAAGCAGGTGATCGGGGGTTGATGTTGCTATTATAAGGCAATCAATTTCTTCTGCGGAAACACCTGTATTTTCTAACAAATTTTTCACAGCGGCAACGGCCATATCCGAGGTGGCAAGCGTAGGGTCGGTTAAAATTCTTCTTTCCTTAATTCCTGTACGTGATACAATCCAATCGCTGTTTGTGTCAACCATCTTCTCTAAATCACTGTTACTTAATATATTATCCGGAACAAAACCCCCAACCCCTGTAATAACCGCGTTACTTTTTAATCTCATAAAATGCCAAAAATCTGAAAAAACAGGCAAGTATACGCAAATTGCCTGTTTTTACCCGTCAGGATACTATTGTTTCTACAACTAACTGACGAAGATGTTTTGCTGCGGCCACCATATTTATGAGCGCCACCTGGGTTTCGGGCCATTTACGGGTCTTTAATCCACAGTCGGGATTTACCCATAAATTGCCGGCGGGCAACAGTTCAGATGCCTTTTCCAGCAGACTTACCATTTCATCAACCGTGGGTACGCGTGGCGAATGGATATCATAAACACCGGGGCCAATTTCGTTTGGATATTTAAAATCGGCGAAGGCAGCCAATAATTCCATTTGCGAGCGCGAGGTTTCAATTGTTATTACATCAGCGTCCATATCGGCAATGTTGCCAATGATATCGTTAAACTCGCTGTAGCACATGTGCGTGTGGATCTGCGTTTCGTCGCGTACGCCGCTGGCCGAAATACGGAATGCTTTTACCGCCCAGTTCAGGTAATTTTGCCAATCTTTTTTACGCAACGGCAAGCCCTCACGAATAGCAGGCTCATCAATCTGGATCACTTTTATGCCGGCTGCCTCCAGGGCTACAACCTCGTTGCGGATGGCCAAAGCTATCTGGTTGGTAGTTTCGGATCGTGGCTGATCATCCCGCACAAACGACCATTGCAGTATAGTTACAGGGCCGGTTAGCATACCCTTCATCAGCCTATCGGTGTTTTGCTGCGCAAAGCTGCTCCAACGTACCGTCATATCCGCCGGGCGGCTTACATCGCCATAAATAACCGGTGGCTTAACACAGCGGCTGCCGTAGCTTTGCACCCAGCCATTTTTGGTGAACAGGAAGCCGTCTAAACGTTCGCCAAAGTACTCTACCATGTCGTTACGTTCAAATTCACCATGTACCAGTACATCCAGGCCTATCTCTTCCTGCCAGCGGATGGCATCAATAGTGGCTTTTTCTATCTCAGCATCATATTGTTTTTCGGTTAGTTCGCCTTTTTTTAGCCTTGCCCTTAAAGAGCGGATATCATCAGTTTGCGGGAACGATCCTATGGTAGTTGTAGGGTACAGTGGTAATTTAAAGCGTTGCTGCTGAATTTTCTGGCGGGTGATGAATCCGCTTTCGCGCTGTGCATCGGCATCAGTAATGGCCGCCACGCGTTGTTTGATATCCTGCTTATGAATGAGTTTTGAAAGGTTGCGGCTGGTGAGGGCGCGCAGGTTTTCCTGCAGCAGTTCATTATTACCGCCGATGATCTGCGCCAGCTCGTTTATCTCGTTTAGTTTCTGTTTGGCAAAGGCCATCCAGTTTTTTATCTCGGGGATGATGGCAGTTTCCAAGTCCAGGTCGAACGGGGTATGCAGCAGCGAGCAGCTTGGGGCTATCATCACTCTATCGGTACCTAATACAGCAATTGCCTTTTTAATGTGGGTTAACGAGCGTACATAATCGTTTTTCCAGATGTTGCGGCCATCAACAACGCCTAACGATAAACTCAGGCTATCGGGCAATACAGTGAGTACTTTATATAACTGACCGGGCGCACGTACCAAATCAACGTGAATAGCGCTTACCGGCAGTGTTACAGCCAGCTCGGTGTTTTCGTGCAGGCTCTCGAAGTAGGTAGTGAGCAATACTTTAATACCGGGACATTGTTTGTTTATCTCCATATAGGCATAGGCATAGGCCGCTTTTTCCTTGTCAGTAAGGTCAAGCGCCAGGAAGGGCTCATCAAGCTGCACCCAAATAGCCCCATAACTTGCCAGCCGTTTTAATACTTCAATATAAACCGGCACCAGTTTTTTAATCAGGTCTATCTTATCAAAACCGGGTTGTTTTTCTTTACCTAACAAAAGGTAGGTTACCGGGCCAATTAATACCGGTTTTGGTGTGTTGCCGGTGTGTTGTTTGGCCAGTATAAACTCGTCAAAAACCTTTTCGCTAAATAGTTTAAACTGCTGGTTTTGTACAAACTCCGGCACAATGTAGTGATAGTTGGTATCAAACCATTTGGTCATTTCCATGGCTGTAACATCCAGGCCGTCTTTTTGGTAGCCGCGGGCCATTGCAAAATACAGGTCAATTTCGGTATTGGCCTTGTTTTGGGTTAATACCGGGGTGTACCGTTCGGGGATGTTGCCCAGCATAAGCGAGGTATCCAGTACCTGGTCGTAAAAGCTGAAATCGTTACAGGGGATCAGGTCGATACCGGCATCAACCTGGGTTTGCCAGTTTTGCAGGCGAATTTGTCGTGCGGCGGCAAACAAATCGTCGCGGGTAATTTTACCTGCCCAGTACTGTTCACTGGCTTTTTTGAGTTCACGGTGGGCACCTACACGAGGGTACCCGAGATTGTTTTTGAGCATACGCTAAAACGTTTTTGGTTAAACATTAATTTGACTTAATGCTCCTTACGGTTTTCGGTATGCTTTCGGAGTAAAATGGTAATAAAAGGCAAAAGCATAACATACAGGCGTATTACAGCCATGTACATCATTCTTTTTTCTTCGACTACTGCTTCATTGCGCGAAAGCATTGTCTTTTACATAGGGGCAAGTATCCTGGCTTGTAACATTGTTGCCGTCCTTCTCATTCGCGCGGGGGCGAACAATGGACATTGTTAAAGGCAACAACCTTTTCTGTTACTTACAGTTGCGCGACAGCCCGTGATTTACACACGGTTCCTTATTAATCCCTGTGCTTTAAACACCGGGAACCACTCTGCAGAAAAAAAGTAAAGAACTTTATTGGCTGTAAAGATGGGAAAAAATGTGCAGATTTTTGATGTGCAGATTTCAGATGTGCAGGCGATTTTTTGATCTATGACGCATGGCGTTGGCGTCAAAATTGAAAGAAACTAATTCGTGCGAATAAAGTGGCACCCGTAAATCCAATGCGGTAAAAAACAACATAGAAACCGTTTTTTGTGGGTATACAGTACAAATTTACAAGCTTCCTTTTATATTTCAAAACCACTCTTTATTCATGTATAAACAAGTAAAAAAAGATAATTAATTAGAACTTTTCAGCAACAAATACGCTATTTATTGATACAAATAGTGCATTTATTTACACAAAAATAAAATTGAGGTTTTTTGTAAAAAATAAAAAAAACAGCCAGAAAAATCGGGTATCTTAACCTTTAAAACTGCCAGATTCGCTACCGTTTTGTAAGGGGTAAATTAAATACCTTTTTATAAAGCAGGACTAAATTAAAAAATTGCCTAAATCACTACTTTTTCAAAAACAACATCGGCAATGCGCTCGCAGCTCCCAATCCTGCACCGGTAGCTACATCTGTAGGATAATGTACACCCAGGTACATCCTTGAATACGCGGTTGAGCCTGCCCATAAATAAGCCGGGACTATCACATACCACTTGGGGTAAGCGGCCGATAAAGCCGTTGCGGTGGCAAATGATGATGAGCTATGCCCCGACGGAAAAGAGTAGTTTCCGGGACGGTAAACGGGGCTGATATTGATATTCTGGATAAATGGTCGCGGGCGTTTTACCAGCACCTTAATCAGTTGGGTTAATCCGGCAGAGATGGCTGTGCTGCTGGCCACGTATAATGCATTTTGCCGCATCCCTTTATCGTTGCCAATAATACCACCAACCAGCAAACCTGCAGGCACACCAATATTGCCATATTCCAGGTGATTGCTTATAAACAGGAAAAAACCGGTTTGGGCAGGGGTACGGTGCTCCTGTAAATCTATCATGATGGCATCATCAAATCGTGGGGTACGCAACTGGGCAGCGGCGGTGTTAATATGCAGGCATAAAAGCAATTGCCATGGAAGCGCGATGACTAAAAATCTGAAACTTGAATACCCGCGCATTGCCATTTTTGCTTTTATGGATTTGTATTGCCCCAATATAAGGCTATTTACAACGAATTGTTTAGCCGGCTTACCTTTTCATCGACACAAAACTCTCGCTTACCGACACATCATGTGTCACTTTCCTGATACATTTTACTTTTGAATCATTAACCGGCATCACAAAATATAAACTAAAAAGATTAAAATCATGGAACGTAAAAATTTTTTAAAAAGCCTGATGATAGGCGCAGTGTCTACATCTGTATTGGTTGAAGCCTGCAAAAAAGATTCAGTAACAACTACCACCAGCAGTACATCAGGCACCACTTCTTCATCAAGTAGTTCTTCCGGGTCAAGTTCCAGCTCAGGCACCTGCAGCGTTATCGAAACTGAAACCGAGGGGCCTTATCCAACCCATTCACCAGCATCATATGTACGAAGCGATATTACAGGCGACCGTACCGGTTATAAAATGACTGTTAATATCACTGTTAACAACAGCAATAACAGCTGCAATGCCTTATCTGGCGCACTGGTTGATATCTGGCACTGCGATGCCGAAGGTAATTATTCAGAATATGGCGGCAGCGGCACACAATCTACCAATTACACATCGGTACATTTTTTACGTGGCAGGCAAACTACCGATGCTAATGGCCTGGTTTCTTTTACATCCATCTTCCCGGGTTGGTATACCGGCCGTGCCACGCACATTCACGTGCATATATACAATTCGGCAGGCACATCATTAAAAGTTACACAAATAGCTTTTCCTGAAGGAACAGGTACGGCTTTAGCTACTGTGGCAGGCTATAGTAAAGGTATGAGCGGTTATACCTACAACGCTACCGATGGCGTGTTCAGCGATGGTTATACCCTTGAACTGGCTACCATAACCGGCAGCAAAACAGCCGGTTTTGTATTATCTATCAGCATGAGCGTACCTGCTTAACCGTATTATAACATGGATACCCGCGTAATTACACTTTGCTACCGAAAGGTCATCGATATAAACTCAGCCAAACAATGGGATAAAGTGGTGTTTGAGGCATCGTACATGGAATTTAAAATGCAGGCCCAGAACTATAGCCACGGTACCGCTTTTACCAGCTATGCCGACCTGCTAAAACACGTGCCAAACGCGCAAAGGCTTGCCGGTATGGTTACCCCGGCCATAACCGGGTATTTACAGCAATTAGGCGGCATTGTGCCCGATGTGCTTAATAACGTGGGTAAGCGTTTTTTAAAGTTCAATAAATTTCAGTTCGAGATCATCAACTCTGATATCAACGATAAAACCCGGCACCAGGTGGCTGTTAATTTTTATACAGGCACACTGGTTTGGCACGATACCATTGCCGATTTTTTGCTGATAGCCGATTACCGGCCCGAAGCAACCGGCGACGAAGAAGTGCTGAGCAACCTGTTTAAACTGCCGCCATACGTAAACATTCATTCACTCCAAAAATTGCAACAACATGGAAAAGACCTCACCCGGGCAGATTCACCTTGCTGATCAGCGGGTAATTACCGAAAATAATACCTTCAGGCGGTGCAGTACTTTTAATTACGACGGGCATTTTAATGAGCACCGTAAAGCATTTGGCCCGCTGCGGGTGTTTAACGACGAGATTTTGGCTGCCGGTAAATCAATTACCATTCAGGTACAACATGCCTGCTATTTTGTAGCGGTGCCGGTAACCGGCGCCCTGCTTGTTGAGGATGCCGAAGGGAAAAGTACGGTAGTGGATGTAGGCGAGGTATATATTAATTACGCAAACAGCGGCGATGTTTTAACTTTAAATAACCCTTACCCAAACCATTGGGTTAACTTTTTGCAGCTGCAGATAGATGCTGATACAGAAGTGTTTCCGTTTTTTAAGCAAACGTTCAGCTTTGATTTTGAGGGCAGGCAAAATGAATTGATAAGTATTATCCCTACTTTATTCAGGCTGCCTTTTAACCTGCACATTGGCCGGTTTGATGGCCGTGCCGACGCGCTTTATCGCTTGAAAGCACCAGGTTCGTTGTTTTATGCGTTTGTAATTGCCGGCGCCTTTGAGTTACAAGGCCGCCTGATGCACGAACGCGACGGCCTTGCTTTGTGGGGTGTGGAAGAAGCTGATATGGAAGCTTTAAGCAATAGCGCGGTGATGCTGGTTTTGGAGATGGAGGGCTAAAAAGCATTGCGAGGTATAAAATATTCAAAATCTTTCGCCCAACCTCAAGGCCTTATCATGTAACCGCTTCTTTGGATCTTATCAATGATAAAACGGTGTCATTTCGAACGAACCGGGGTGGGAATTGAGCGCCGGAGTGAGGAGAAATCTTCGACGATATGCTATACAACAGTGCTTAGTGAATGCATATCATATAGGATTTCTCTTTCGCGCCCCCCTCTATCTCCCTCAAGCTCTATCGAAATGACAATTTTTTTTTGTTAAAAAGATATGTCCACACCTCGTTTGTTTATGTAGATAGTATATTGCTGTAAAAAGTTTTACCGTGTTTGCAACCAAAAAAGGCGCATCGAGATACCTCATGCGCCTTTTTTGGCTTTCCTTTTTTAAGTTAAATTATTCTTTAATGGCGGCGTCTTTTTCGGTCTTACCGTCATTAAATGCCTTTAAGCCCTGGCCCATGCCGCGCATCAGCTCAGGAATTTTTTTGCCGCCAAACAATAACAATACTGCAATAATGATGAGTATTATTTCGGGTGCTCCTAATCCCATAATTTTAAGTTTTTTTGATGAATGTTTTAATTACTAAACCTTTATTTATCTAAAAGTACCAAAGCCACATATTATACAGTGTATTGTATCGGCGAGGTGGTAATTTGTGCCGATGAATCCACTGCCGATCCCTAAAATACTTACCTCACCACTATTTGTGCCGTATTCCTGCTGATTTGCTCCAGTAGTATTGTCTTTCCGGCGGTTAATTCTTTCAGCGAATTTTCATCGTAATGCCTGGTGGTAATCAGCGTTAATCCGCTATTGTATTTTACTTTAAATTCCTGTTTAAGATTGCGCAGCAGTTTTTCAAAGCGCTCTTCGTAATAATCAAAACAAACCGTAAAACTAAGGGCCGACGTTTGCATTACGTTTACTTTTACCTGGTTTTGGGCAAACAGGCCGAAGATGCCACTCAGATGATCTTCTGAAACAAAGGAATAATCAATAGGCGATATAGAAAGCAATACCTGGTTTTGTTTAAGAATGATAACAGGTTTTTCGAATTTGTTGAAGCCATCTTCTTTAATCACTGTGCCGGGGGCATCGGGATGGGTAAAGGGTTTCACCAGCAGGGGTATTTTGGCGTTTTGTAAAGGTTTTATTGTTTTTGGGTGGATAACGCTGGCGCCGTAATAAGTCATCTCGATGGCTTCGGTATAAGATAGCTCATCAAATTTTACTGTGTCGTCAAAATACTTGGGGTCGGCATTCAGGATGCCGGGAACATCTTTCCAGGTGGTAACCGATTCGGCACCCAGGCAGGAGGCGAAGATGGACGCGGTATAATCTGATCCCTCGCGGCCTAAGGTAGTGGTAAAGTTTTCGGATGTACCACCCAAAAAACCTTGTGTTACCACCGTTCCTTTTTGCAGCATAGCCGGAATATCCTTGCTGATGCTTGCCCGCGTTTTATCCCATTGTACAATGCCTTCCCGGTAGCTGTTATCGGTATGAATATAACCGCGCACATCAAGCCATTGGCTTTTTATGCCGGCTTTGTTCAGGTAAGCAGATACGATGCGGGTTGATACCAATTCGCCAATGGATACTATTTGGTCGTAAATAAAATCGTAGCTATCATGCGGTTCATCTTCAATGGCCCAGTCAATCTCCACAAAAGTATTGGCCACATCGTCAAAAACAGGATCGTTGGCCTCAAACAGCTCGTGCAAAATATCAAAGTGATATTTTTTGATGCTGTCGAAGATCCCGTGCATATCCTCTGTTTGATCTACATAGGCTTTAGTAAGCTTCTCCAGCGCGTTGGTGGTTTTGCCCATGGCCGATACCACTATGAGTAATTGTTGGCCATCGTATTGTTTAACAACATTGGCCAAATTGATAATACCATCGGCATCCTTAACTGATGCCCCTCCGAATTTAAATACAAGCATTTATTTAATAAATTTACCCACAACCGAATTTGGCCGGAGTAATGTTTTAATTTGTGAATAGGGGATAAATAACTCGGTTATCCCGGCAGCGTACGGCTTGATTTCATATTGGTTATAAATGAATTTAAGCCCGATTGGTGTAACTGAGAAATTATCATTCAGTGCGAATTTATTATCCTTGAAAAAATAGTCGCGCGCCAGGGATGCTGTATCGCTTAGTTTTTCATCTTTCCTGAAAATGCGTTCAGCAACAGCTTTTAATTTATCAGCATAACCATCAATAAAAAGATCATTTAAGGTGATGCTTTTATTGGCTTTGGTATTCCAGTTGATAAAATAGGTACCTGATGATCCGTGTGCGCCGCCCTGGTAGGTATAACCACTAACTTCAAGCGTGGTAATGCTGGAATCCTGCATCAATACCTTGGCATAGGCGCTTACAATCCACCCGGGATGCTTTTTTAAATAATCGGCATAAGCCAGTAAAAATTTGGATGTGTTATGCAGGTATTTAATATCGGCATTGCCATTGGTAAAAATGCCCGATAATTTCTGCATAATTGAATCATTAAGCCTTGGTTGCCCATCAAAAACCACGTAACTGGCTTTTACAACCGTATCCTTATGATTTGCAGGTTGTCCTGGAAGCGTTACCGGAAATGTAATGAGGCCATCTGTTGAATAACGAAGCGTATCTTTAAAAACCACCTTATCTTCTTTGGTTTTAACGCTCCATTGGCACGATGCAAATGCAAATCCAACTAAAATAAAACAAAGCTTGCTTAGGGTTTTCATGTTAGATGATGTTTTATATAGCTTAATACACCAATAGTTGGTTTGGTTTTACAAGGACATTTGTTTTTGAACGCTGGCTAAGACTCACCCGGCTACGCTGCGCTGGCCACCCTCTCTTCGGCTTCGCCGGAAAGAGGGGCTTGAAGACGGGGTGTAGTCGGCCATTGGCTGTGTTTATTAACTTTTCAAGCCCCTCTTTCCACCGCAGGTGAAGAGAGGATGACGGGCGTAGCCTCGTCGGGTGAGTCTTCCCCGCCATGCAACGCCGCTCTCGTTAATACCGCTCCAACTGCTCTTTTGACAACGACACATTAAGCCATCCCGCCTCAATACTGGCCTCGTATTTTTTGTAAAAGTTGATGGCCGGTTCGTTCCAATCCAGCACTTGCCAAACCATGCCGCTAAACCCAAGTTCTTTGGCCTCCGCCATTAGCCTTTCAATCAAAAGTTTACCAATTTTTTTGCCGCGCCAGGCTTCAGTAACAATTAAATCTTCCAGGTAAAGGCGGCAGCCTTTCCATGTGGAGTAGCGGATATAATAAAGCGCGAAACCTACTATCAGCCCGTCAACTTCGGCCACATAAGCCTTCCAAACAGGTTTAGCGCCAAAACCGGCGTCAATAAATTCGTTTAAAGTAACGGTTACTTCTTCCGGCGCCCGTTCAAACAGGGCCAGCTCATGTACCAGTTCCATCAGTCGCGGACAGTCTTCAACGGTGGCAACACGCAGGATAGGCCCCCCTGCCCCCTGATGTGGGAGCTTTTGATTAATATTGTTTGTTATTTGTTCGTTTTCCAATTCTGTAAATTCTTTAATTCTGCTAATTCTGATTCAGACAACCTAATCAACCCAATCCAACTTAATCAACCCACTCAACCACTCACCAACTAATTATTCTTCCAATGCTTCACCACCCTGGTGCCAAAAATAGTGCTGCCCAGGCGTACCATGTTGCTGCCTTGTTCAATGGCTATTTTATAATCGGACGACATGCCCATCGATAAAATGTTAAAACTATCATCTTTTCTGAAATAGCTCACTTTTATTCCGTCAAAAAAGGTCTTCAGTTCGTAATATTCTTCTTTTATCTGTTTCTCGTTATCGGTATTGGTGGCAATGCCCATCAGTCCGCGGATGCGGATGTTTTTACAAGCTGCAAATTCATCCGATCGTAGCAGATCTATCGCTTCATCAAAACCCAACCCAAATTTGGTTTCCTCGTCGGCAATATAAATTTGCAGCAGGCAATCAATTACCCTGTCGGCCTTTTGGGCGTGTTTGTTTATCTCCTGCAGCAGCTTTATGCTATCAACAGATTGTATCATGCTTACAAAAGGTGCTATGTACTTTACCTTATTGGTTTGCAGGTGGCCAATCAGGTGCCATTCAATATCTTTGGGCAATTGCTCATACTTTTCAACCAGTTCCTGTACCTGGTTTTCGCCAAATAAACGCTGCCCGGCATCGTATGCTTCCTGCACTTCGGCAGCCGGTTTTGTTTTTGATACGGCTAACAATATTACCTTGCCGGCCTCCGTTTCTTTTTTTAAGCTTTTGATATTATCTGCAATGCTCATTTATCCGTAAATTTGCTTAATTAATCAGCCGCTAAATTACAGAATGTATAAATACTTGACCTTGTTTTTTTCAGTAACACTTTTTTTGTGCGGTTGCAAAAGCGATAGTGTCCCCTCAAAATTTATCCAGCCCCAAAAAATGACTGGCTTACTGGTGCAGATACACCTGATAGATGGATCGTTGTATAACGGCTTGCAGGGGGGCGATAGCCTGTACAAATATGGCATGGGCAAATATTTAGATGCTTTCAGGAAATTCGATACCGATTCGGCCCAGTTCAGGAAAAGCATGCAGTATTACGCCAGCGAACCCGACAAGCTGTTTAAAATATATGATTCTGTTGAGGTTAGGATAAAAACCATGTCAGATTCTGTTAACCTGGCTCAAAACAAACAACGCGCAACTACCCAAAAGGCCGATTCGCTAAAAGCAGATTCGGTACGGAAAGCGCTCCTTAAACCAAAAACACCTGCCCAAAAAGCCGATTCGGTTAAGCAGGCAAAAATCAGGGAAAGGGTAATGGCCCACAAAGCCGATTCGTTAAAGGCCGATTTGGCTAAACAAGCAAAAACTAAACGAGCAATGAATTCAAAAATCGACTCGGCAAAAAAATTAAAACATAGAAAAAAACTTAATGCTGTACCCAATTAATAGTGTAGATAAGCTTGGGTTTACCGAAGTAAAGGAATTAATAAAAGCTCATTGCCTGAGCGAGATGGGCCAGCAAATGGTTGATAAGATACAGGTGATGAGCAATTACGACCAAATTGCCAAGTTTTTGAGCCAGGCCAACGAGTTTAAAAATATCCTGGTAAACGACGCTGCACTACCCATTCACCATTTTTTTGATATTAAATCCCTGGCCAATAAAGCCCGTATAGAAGGTGTTTTTTTGAGCGAGGAGGAGTTTTACCAGGTGCAGGCTTCCCTGCAAACCGTATTTGCCGTTATCGCTTATTTTAGCGAGCGAGAAGGACTTTACCCTAACCTGGAGGCGCTTTTTGAGCACCTGCCTATTGAGAAAGCCATCCTGAAAAAGATAGATGCCGTTATTGATCCCAAAGGGAAAATACGCCCCAATGCATCGCGCGAATTGCAGGAAATAACATCGGGCATAGCCAAAGCCGAGCAGGAAGCCCGCAAAAAAATCGACCAGATTTTTAAAAATGCATCATCAAGCGGCTGGACTGCAGATGGATCGCTTACGGTACGCGATGGCAGGTTGTGTATCCCGCTACTTGCCGAAAACAAGCGTAAGCTAAAAGGTTTTATTCACGATGAATCGGCCTCGGGCCAAACCGTTTACATGGAACCCGAAGAGGTATTTACCCTCAACAACCGCGTACGCGACCTGGAATTTGAGCGCCGCCGCGAGATTGTAAAGATATTGACAGCCTTAACAACCGAGTTAAGACCTTATGCGCCGCTTTTGTTATCGTACCATGCCTTATTGACCAAGCTTGATTTTGTACGCGCCAAGGCCCTGTTTGCCATTGATATTGAAGGCGAAATGCCCCAGGTGGTGAACGAACCAAGGCTGAAATTATTTAACGCCCGCCACCCATTGCTGTTTCTGAACTTTAAAAAGGAGCAAAAAACGGTTGTGCCTTTAAATGTACAGATTGATGAAGGCACACGCATTATCGTGGTATCGGGCCCCAATGCCGGCGGTAAATCTGTTTGTATGAAAACCGTAGGCCTGTTGCAAATGATGGTACAGGCTGGCTTGCTGATACCGGCTGCTGAGGCCAGCGTGATAGGGGTGTTTAAGCAAATGTTTGTTGATATAGGGGATGATCAATCTATCGAGAGCGATTTGAGTACTTACAGCGCCCACCTATCCAAAATGAAAAATTTTGTGGAGCAGGCTAATGGTAAAACCCTGATACTGATTGATGAGTTTGGTACCGGTACCGACCCGCAATTTGGCGGCCCCATTGCCGAAGCCGTACTGGAATCGCTGAACCATAAAAAGGTGAGGGGGATGGTAACCACGCACTATAGCAACCTCAAGATATTCGCCAGCAATACCGAAGGGATCGAGAATGCATCGATGCTGTTTAATAACGTAGAGATGAAGCCGCTTTACCGCCTGGAAGTTGGTAAACCCGGCAGCTCGTACGCTTTTGAGATAGCCCAAAAAATAGGCCTGCCGCCAAACGTACTTAACCTGGCCCGTAATAAAATAAGCGAAGGCCAGAAAAAGGTAGATACCCTGTTGGTTGACCTGGAACGCGAAAAACGCGAGATATTTGAAACCAAACAAAAACTGGATAAGCAACAGCGCAAGGTTAACGAGTTGCAGGCCGAGAACGAAAAACTGAAAAGCTACCTGGACGAAAATAAAAAAGTACTGATACGTGAGGCTAAAGACCAGGCCAAAAATATTATCCTGAACGCCAATAAGCTGGTTGAAAACACCATATCCGAAATTAAAAGCAGCAATGCCGATAAAGAAAAAACCCGCACCCTGCGCGAAAACCTGAATATTGAACTTAAAAAGAACACGGTAAAGGTTGAGCCGGTAAAACAAAGCCCGGCTGCAGCCGCTGAGGAGGAACTGAAGCCTGGCGACTGGGTAAAATTAACCGACTCGGAAACTACCGGGCAGGTGATAGAGATCATCCGCGATAACGTGGTAATTGCAATTGGCGATTTGCGCACCGTGGCTAAAAAGAAAAAGGTGGAGCGGGTGAGCAAATCATCGGTACCCAAAGAGGTAAGGCGGACGATGAACTCGCATACCAGCGATTTTGCTAATTTTAGTCCGGAGATTGACGTACGTGGCCAGCGCACCGAGGATGCCCTGCACAATATTGAAAAACTGTTTGACCGTGCACTGATGATGGGTTTTGGTAACCTTAAAATCATCCACGGTAGAGGCGACGGTATTTTGCGCAAAATGATTCGCCAGTACCTCAAAAAATACGACCAGGTTGACAGATTGGAAGACGAGCACGCCGATAGGGGCGGCGATGGGATAACTTATGTTTATTTGAAATAAATTATCCTTTATAAAAGCTATGGAAAGGTGTCGTTTTCTGTTATAGCTTATTGTTTTTCTCGCCGGCTACTATAAGCGCCGCGGTACTATAGCAAATGATAATGCCTATAAAGAGGGATAACCGCGACAAAAAGATCAAAAATAGTGCCCTGAGTAACTTGTTTGATGCAAACGAGGCTCAAAGATCAAAGGATGGTTTTGGATATTGAAAAAGTTAGTATATTTTCCAAATATTATAAACCAATGGCCTTAAAAACTATCACTCCAATGTTATATACCCGGCAGGTACGGGAAACGGTAGATTATTACATCAGTAACCTTGGCTTCACCTGTATTGGCTATGATGAACGCTGGGGCTGGGCAACAGTTAGCCGGGATGATATCGAGATCATGTTTGCCTTACCCAATGAGCATGAGCCTTTCGGAATGCCTAAGTTTACCGGCTCGTTGTACATCCGCACCGATAAGGTTGACGAGTTGTGGAAAGAATTGAAGGAGCAGGCCATTATTTGCTACCCCATTGAAACCTTTGATTTTGGCATGCGCGAATTTGCCATTTACGATTACAACGGTTACCTGTTACAATTTGGCACACCGGTTGATTAGGGCTTCGCGTCATTGGTCATTTCGCTGCGCTGTCATTGGTCATTAGTTGGCTGGGTGCTTCAACAGCGCTTGTAAAGGTATTCAAAGGTGTGGGTTTGGTGTTTGAAAGGGTTTAGAAAGATGCCTGGCAGGACGGGTATTTGCAGGCTTGTTTTGCGTCGGCAAATTTCATAAATTAGGCCTGTAAACCGGCAAAAAAATGCGTAGACTTTACTTTATAATTCTGTTCCTGGTAACTTCAGGAGCCCTATCAACTTGCCAGGCGCAAAGCCTGGTGCTCAAAAGCAAGGATACCCATATCCGCTATACCGGCCGTATTAACATGACCGATGAGGCTGCGGAATTTTACTGGACAGGGTCATCGGCTGTAATTAACTTTAAAGGCACCGGCGTATCAGCCGTGTTACAGGATGAGCGAGGCGAAAATTATTTCACAATTATTGTAGATGGTAAGGTAATCAATACCTTACACCTGGAGAATGCCCAAAAAACATACACCCTTGCCGAGGGCCTGCCCGACGGTAACCATAGCCTTGAGCTGTTTAAGCGCACCGAATGGGATAAGGGCAAAACCACTTTTGTGCAGTTTATTTTAGATAAAGGGTCATCAATATTACCGCCGCCAGCGGTTAAAAAACGCAAAATTGAATTTTTTGGCAACTCCATCACCTGTGGTTACGCTGTTGAGGACACCACCGGGCAGGATAGGGGGAGTGCGCCTTATGAAAACGGCTACATTAGCTACGCCGCTATAACGGCTCGTCATTATGATGCAGCTTATGTGGCTACAGCTAAAAGTGGCATCGGCGTAATGGTTAGCTGGTTCCCGCTCATCATGCCCGAAATGTATAACCGCCTTGACCCAACCGACCCGACAAGCCTATGGGATTTTACAAAATATACACCCGATGTAGTGGTTATCAACCTGTTCCAAAATGATTCGTGGATAGTTAAAATACCTGATAACCCGCAATTTAAAGAGCGGTTCGGCACAAAACCACCCGAGGCCGATCAAATTATCAAAGCGTACCGGGAGCTGGTGAAAAATATCCGCAAAAAATATCCAAAAGCTCAAATTCTTTGCATCTTGGGCAGTATGGATGCCACTAAAGACGGTTCGCCATGGCCCGGATATATCGAAAAAGCGGTTGCAAGTTTAAGCGATAAAGGTATTTACACCCACATGATCCCCTACAAAAATACACCGGGACACCCAAGCGCCAAAGAGCAGCAGGCTATGGCCGATGACCTGATAGCCTTTATGGATAAGAATATTAAGTGGTGACAAATGTGCAGATTTCAAATTTCAGATGTGCAGATGATTTTGTCCGAACTTGGTTAACAAGATTTACCGGATTTTTTAGATTTTGATTTATAAAACCACCTTTCTTGTAAATCCTTTAATCTGAAAAATCCGAGTTCAGAAAACATCTGCACATCTGAAATCTGTAGATATGCATATCTATTTTTATTCACCAACTTTCTGCTGATCTGGAACCTCATTTGGTCCGGGAATGTTTGCCTGTTTGTTTTGGCCTTGACCGTCATCATCGGCAGTACCTTCCTGGTATTGTTGCTGCGATTCATCTGGTTTTTCGTCTTTCTCGCTGCCGGCATTTTCGCCGTTACCCTGACTACCTGTAGCCGCATTGTAATCGGAATACCCTGACTGGTTGAGATCCTTAAAATTATTATTCTCCGGGTGCTCTTCAGATGGCTGCGTGCGGCGGAAATACTCATTGTTATAACCAGCGTTTTGCGATGGGTTGGCCGGATCATCACCCGATGGGGTCAGGTTGTTTTCGCCAAAACTTTGCCCGCCCATGCCGCGGCCTTCCATACCCGGAGCATCTTGCCTTTTCATGTTGTCTTTTGAAGTCGGGTAGCCATGCTGCAGGTTTTCTTCCGTCAGGTTATCATCGTCATCTACGCGATATGCGTTAGGTTTATTTGGCGTTTGTTCGTTTGGTAAGTTATTACTTTCACCAAACCCGGTGTCTTTTAATTCCATAGGTTTTATGTGTTGATGCATAATTATAATATTTGAATTTTCTAATTGTTTTAATTTTTTAATTATTGAGATAGAGTTGAAGGTCGAAAGTTAAAGAGCAAGATTTAAGACAGCTTCAATATGGTGGAAGAATAATTTATCGTCGGTGAACGCCAATTAAAAAATCTTGATTCCTGACTCTTGATTCTTGACTCTTATCAGTAGTTTTGAAATAACCAATTATAAAACATGAACAAAGTAGTTAGTGATGCCGATGAGGCCATCCGCGACATCCGGGATGGTATGACCCTGATGCTGGGTGGTTTTGGTTTATGCGGATTACCCGAAAAATGTATAGCCGCACTGGTAAAAAAAGGAATAAAGCAGCTTACTTGTATTAGTAATAATGCCGGCGTTGATGATTTTGGCATCGGCCTGATGCTGCAGCAACGCCAGGTAAAAAAAATGATTTCATCATACGTAGGAGAAAATGCTGAATTTGAACATCAGCTGTTGAGCGGCGAACTGGAGGTAGAATTGATACCCCAGGGCACCCTGGCAACCCGCTGTATGGCTGCGGGGTACGGCATGCCCGCTATTTTTACCCCGGCTGGAGTAGGTACCGAGGTAGCTATAGGCAAAGAAGTGCGCAATTTTAATGGTAAAGATTACCTGATGGAGATGGCCTTCGATGCCGATTTTGCCATTGTAAAAGCCTGGAAAGGTGATACCATGGGCAACCTCATCTATAAATCAACCGCCCGGAATTTTAACCCAGTTATGGCCATGGCCGGCAAGATAACCATTGCCGAAGTAGAGGAACTTGTTGAACCAGGACAGCTGGACCCCGATCATATCCATACGCCAGGAATTTACGTTCACCGGATTTTTCAGGGGAAAGATTACGAAAAACGGATTGAACATAGGACAGTGAGGTTAATTTGAAAATTTGAGAATTTGAAGATTTGAAAATGAATAAAAATTGGTAGAATAATATTTTAATGAGAGACGATAAAGAAAACCTGATTGTTAAATTGACTTTTGAGTTTGCACTTGATATTATAGAGTTTTCAGAGGAGTTGGAAGCCAATAGGAAATTCGCTATTGCGAAACAAATTATCAGATCCGGGACATCAATTGGGGCTAATGTACGCGAGGCACAAAACGCAGAAAGCAAAAATGATTTTATACACAAATTTAAAATAGCTGCCAAGGAAGCCGACGAGACTGAGTATTTCCTATTGCTTTGCCAGTTTTCCAAGGGTTATCCATTTAGTATGTCATTGATTGAGAAGTTGAAGGTGATCAATAAAATAGTATCAAAAATTATAGCGAGTGCAAAAAATGGGTAGTATGAAAATTAAATTCATCTTCAAATCCTCAAATTTTCAAATCCTCAAATTAATTGTATGTTAGATAAAAACGGCATCGCCAAACGCATCGCCAAAGAAATAAAAGACGGTTACTATGTTAACCTTGGTATAGGTATCCCAACATTAGTGGCCAATTACATCCCCGAAACCATGGACGTAGTTTTACAATCGGAGAACGGATTATTAGGGATGGGGCCTTTTCCGTTTGAAGGAGAGGAAGACCCGGATGTAATTAATGCGGGTAAGCAAACCATTACAATGTTGCCGGGTTCGTCAATTTTTGATTCGGCTATGAGTTTCGGGATGATCAGGGCCAGGAAGGTTAACCTGACTATACTTGGCGCCATGGAAGTATCCGAAAATGGGGATATAGCTAACTGGAAAATTCCCGGTAAAATGGTGAAAGGCATGGGCGGCGCTATGGACCTGGTGGCATCGGCAGAAAATATCATTGTAGCTATGCAGCAAGTAAACAAAGCGGGCGAATCGAAGTTATTACCTAAGTGCACCTTGCCATTAACCGGCGTGCACTGTGTAAAAAAGATAGTAACCGAATTGGGCGTATTTGACGTTTTGCCGCAGGGTGGCTTTAAATTGTTGGAGCGGGCACCTGGCGTAACAGTAGAAGAGATAATAAAAGCGACTGCCGGGGAGTTAATTATAGAAGGGGAGGTGCCGGAAATTGTGGTTTAAAAAAAATACCTATAATGAGGTATGGCATTAATAGAAAATTATTTGCATCTTACAGGTAAGTTATTGCGTATAAATGACAATATTAAATTAAGTTATGATAGATTATCCAGAACTGATACTAATTTTTATTTTGTTATCCATTACAATGCCTGTTTATCTGCTGCCATCTATAATGGCCAGGGAAAAAAATAACTTTTTATCAGTGCTACTGTTGAACGTGCTTTTAGGCTGGACTGTGATAGCCTGGATAATTTCGTTAGTGTGGGCGCTCCGCACCGATAAAGACCCACTACGCTCCTATAAACTTAATACCCACAACTGCTGCCCTAAAATAGAAGCCGAACTCACAAAGCTGAGAAACTTATTCAGGGCCGGTGTAATTACTAAAACTGATTACCACAACGAAACCAGGAAAATTATAGGAAGCTAAATAATTTGAGGATTTGAAAATTTGAAGATTTGAAAATGTTTGAAATAATCTGTTAATCATTTTCAAATTCTCAAATTTTCAAATCCTCAAATCAAAATAGTTTTTCTCTCAAATCAGCTGATATTTCTTCAGTTACCGCGATGATATCATCTGCAATGTGTGTGTTGTTGGTTATCACCCTATCACATTCATCTTTGTAGGGTAACAGGAACTCTTTATAGGCTGGTACCACATGGTTTACCCATTTGTACATCACATCATCGTGGGAGTAGCCACGTTCCAGCAAATCGCGTTTAAGGCGGCGCTGCAGGGCTATGTCGTTTTCGGCCTCTATAAAAATTTTCATATCCAGCATGCCGGCAATTTCTTTAAAGTGCAGTATAAACAGGCCTTCTACTATCAGGATTGGGGCAGGCTTTATTTCCAACACCTTTGAGATGGCATCGGGGTTATTAAAAGTATACTCATGCTTAATCACGGGCTCTTTATTTAAAAGCTTGCCAATATCGTCATGAAAATGTCGGTCATCTATAGTCGAGGGTAAATCAAAGTTGTACAGCTTGTTTTCCTCCTTGGTCATGTTGTGTGCCACGGGGATATAGTAGTCATCCTGCGACACCAGGGATACTTCATCGGCAGTAAAATGCTCCAGGAAACATTTCAAAAAAAAAGTTTTGCCAGATCCGCTTCCACCGGCAATTCCAATAATATAAGGTTTATTCATTCGGGCTTCCGTAGCTGATATTTACGTTAATGCGTTTATCTAAGGCGCCTAAAGCATCGGCAGTATTTTTGGTCATTACAATGAGCACATTTTTGGTAGCCTCGCTATCGGTGAAACGGCCCACTACTTTAGCATAAGTAGTATGGTTATTCATTGGGTTGGTAATTTTAATAACCGTGCCTATTGGCGCGGTGCGGTGTAAAACCAGCTCCTTTTTAGGGTCAAGGCTGGTGTCATCTATCCAGGTGGCTACACCTTTTTCATTTTTTTCATATAAGCCAAAGCGGTTGGCTTTAAATTTTGCGTCGGCGCTGTCAATGGGCATGTTTGCCGAATCGGTTTTCAATACATCCTGCTTGGCAACCGTACGTTCTTCCGGTGGCATACCGGTGCGAACTTTGATGATCTGATCGGCTTTTAGGTCATCCGAACTTAAGTTGTTTAAATTTCTGATATCCTCAACTGAAGTATTGAACCTTTTGGCTATGGAGTAAATCGTTTCGCCTGCCGATACCTTGTACTGTTGTACATTATCCATATTTACAGCTGCGGATGGCTGTGTTGTTGGTGGTGCGGGTGTAGCTGGTTTTGGCGCTGCTGCAACGGGTTGCTGAACTACCGGCTGTGGCTGTGCAACCGGTTGTTGAACTACAGTTGGCGTTTTGGCAACAGGGGGCTGAACCTGGGGCTTTTGCTGTACTACCACTGGTTGAACAGCCGGTTTTGCAGGCTGTGCTGTAGTAACTGCCTGCGTTTCATCAAACGGCAGGTCGGTAGGTACTTTAATGGTGCCGCCAATTTTAAGCGGGGCGTTGTTATTAAACTGGATAATGGCTTTTGGGCTTACTTTATAGCGCCTGCCTATAGAGTAGTAATTGTCTTTAGGATCTAATTTGTGGAGGATGATTTTTTTACCATTCTGATTTTCAACGCCGATAGAATCTTTAGCAGTGCTTGCAAAAACGGAGACAGAAATGGTTAGTACGGGAGCGATCAATAAAAGGACCTTTAATTTCATAATATGTTATAATACAGTATTTTGTAAATTTAAAACGATTAATACCGACCTGTTTTTAAGGTAGATCAGTTTATTATTATGTACTACAAACGCCTCGGGCTGCAATTTTTGTATATCGGTTTGCAACAAATCGTGATAAACCGTATCACCTTCATCGTCAAAAATATAAAGGACTTGCTTCAGTTGCCCATCCAAAAACGTGTGCAAAGATACAATTCTAAAATTATTGTGTTCAAGGTAATCCACGGTATTTCCGTAGGCTTCAACACCGTCAGGCAAACTTTTAAACGCCTGCACCGGTAACACCTGCGGGCTTAAAATACGGTTGTTTAAAACTTCATCAATAATAGGCTGATAGTTTCTAACCGTTTCGCCGGTTTTGATATCCGCCAGAAAAAGTTTTTTAGGCTGTATCTGTGTATTGTAAACCACCGGGCCATTTACCGACAGGTAATCAAATGCCAGGTTGTAATTGCTCCACAAGGTTTTTCCGGTGTGCCCGTCAATGGCTGTTAACCCTTTATGTGCCGGCCCTTTTTCTGACTGATAGTTGTGCAGAACAAACACCCCGTCAAACGCCGTCTCGATACCCGTAAGCCATCGCTCGGGCGTTGTAAGGCCGTCAAAATTTACCATGCCGTTATCTAAACCGATCGATGTAAACGATACCAGCTTGTCCGCACCGTTGCGCACCTCCAGGAATATAATATTACTCAGCTCATCAATTTCCATACGCCATACGGGCCATTTACATTGATGTTGAATGAACGGTAGCAACTTTGTCATAAAGTGTGTAAATATGCTTAATATCTTCAAAACAGTGGTAATTTTACCAAACATTGCCGTTGTGGTAATGTTAAAAGCACTAAATCACCACTACTATGAATGCTGAACAAATTAGCTTGGAAGAATCAAAAGTAAAGCCCGTTGTCGATCATTTAAACGACCTTTTGGCAAATTACCACATCCATTACCAAAAACTACGCGGATGCCACTGGAATGTAAAAGGGGCAAGTTTTTTTACATTGCACCTTAAATTTGAGGAACTGTATACTGCCGCTTTACTAACCATTGATGAACTGGCTGAAAGGATTCTTTCGTTAGGGAAACCGCCATACAGTACGTTTAAAGACTACATTGAAACCGCGCAGATCAAGGAAATTCAAACCATAGGATTAAAGGATACCTTGATGGTAAAAGCTATCATTGATGACCTGGCCGCGCTGATTGCCAAGGAGCGGGAGATATTAGATATCACAGCCAAAGCCGGCGATGATGGTACCAACGATATGGTTAACCGCTTTATGCAATTTAATGAAAAAAACACCTGGATGCTTCGTTCATTTGTGAACGAGGATTAAGCCTAATAAAGAGAATCAAGAATTAAGACAGGAAGCCGCTTACATTGTAAGCGGTTTTTTTTAGAGATTTTTTGCTGCTTTTTCTGAAGATACGGGCAAAACTTATGAGTGTATCTGATTATCTGCTAACTTTAAAACCAATTGATAAAATATCAAACAGACGTTAATTTAGCTTTGATACGATGAAAGAACAAATTGGTACTAAACAAGCCCCGTTGGCGCTTAAAACGCCGCCGCTATCATCAGAATATACCATGCACACAGACGTGAAAGATGGTAAAGAAGTTTTGGTATGCACCGTTGGCAAAACAGTGTTGCTGTATGATTACCGTTGCCTTGACGATTTGTATGCAATGCTTAAGCAGCACGGCGATTGGATGGAACTGGGAAGTGCCGACGAACAAAAACCGGCTAAAGAAGGTACCGTTGAAGCATGGGGACGCTCTCCCGAAAATCCTGTTGGCGGCTGGTACGGGCTCAAGAAAGGTTTACGTGGCCGTTTTGGCATGTACATTCCGCCCCTAATGGAAGCAATGGGGCTCGCCGAGGTAACACATGAGGCAAAAGGGAATAAAATGCGGGCAAAATAACCATATAAACGCTATCGCATATCGCAATTTTAGGTTGAGGTATCTGTTTCATCCCACTCTTCAATTCCGGAGAAGCGGCGAAGCCAGTTCAGCGCTTTATGTCTTTCGAAAGAAACGACGCTGTCTACGGTCGACGTGTTTGGGTTGCCATTGAAATAAATATCTCTCAGGTAAGTGGTAACCAATTCATTAAAAAGGTTTTCGTCAATAATGGTTGTTTCGTCGATATAATGCAGTTTGGTTAAAAAATCATTTAAAGGCTCGCCAACTGAAGGTATAACGGTATCAAATTCATTAAATTCCTCGTCGTCAATAGGCTGGCAGGAAGCGGAAAGTTTAGTAACTAATCCAAGCGACCAGGCCAATACATAAGCCGCTTCTATTTGCCATGAAAAATTTACCAGTGCCTTTCTGTCTTTAACTTTTCCTTCAAACAATTTTGTTTCCCGTTCACTAACATATTCCCATAGGCTCTCAGCTTTTAACCAGTCCATGATTTTTTGACGATGTTTTTCATGCTGTGCTGCAATCGAAACTGCATACAAAATGATAATCCGGCAGCCAATGTCAAAAGGTTTTGCTAAGCTTTCTGGATCAAAATCAAGATAAGGCAGGTACTGTATTTTAATATCGCTGATGCCATGATCGCTCAATCGCTTTTCAATCGCTTTTTTTCTACCAATGAATGATTTGTTTATCATAAGTAATTTATCCAAGTGGATATTTCAAATATATCAACACTAATGGTATAAGCAGAAAAGGTATCTCAATTAAAGCGGCTTTAAATTCCCCTACGTAAAAAAACATTATCATTAGGAAGAATATCAGGGCTGCATTAAGTAAGTTGCCCGCAACAAAAGTTTGGGGTATAAGGATAAGTATCCCGCTTAACAGTGTCAAAATAGATATTACTTTTAACGTGGCGTGGCTTAAATTTAATTTGCCAAATAAATCTGCTTCGGGGCCGGTGGCGTTTGGTTTCATGGTTAGTCCCTGCCAGCCGTGTTTAATGCTCATAAAGGCTGCAAATAAGATAAGTGCTCCGCTGATTAATTTGATGGTCATGATGTGATGTTTTTATAGCGCTAAGCTACGTGCCGTTATCCGTAACAGGTTTGCAATCATCAATCAGCTATTTATCAATTTCAAACAATTTTTGCCCGTATTTCAATTGGCGATAGTGATGTTTGTTTTTTAAAGAAGTTTGAAAAGTGCGATAGCTGTTCAAATCCCAGGCTGTAGGCAATTTCTGATATATTCCAATCGGTTTGTTTGAGCAGGATTTTGGCTTCCTGGATAAGCCGGTTGGTAATATGCTCGGTTGTGGTTTTGCCGGTATTTTCCTTTAATACTTTATTGAGATGATTACTGTGCACGGCAAGACGGTCGGCATAATCACGGGCAGTTCGCAAAGTTATTTTTTGCTGAGGCGATGCTATCGGGAATTGCCTTTCCAACAGTTCGATGAACAGGGAAGATACCCTGGCCGATGCATTATGGGCACTGTTGTAGGTGGTTAAGGGCTCCAGCTTTTGCCCGTAATGAATTACTTCCATTACATAATTGCGGATAAGATCGTACTTAAACAAATAATTAGAACCTATCTCCTGCTGCATTTTTTTAAACATGAGCTCCAGTTCGTTGGCCTGTGTATCGGTAACCTGGAAAACCGGGTAGCCACCCGGGCGAAAGATGGGTAATTCATCTAACACAGCCCCACTTTTTGATTGTATTAAAAAGTCGCTGGTGAAAATGCAGAAGTACCCGGCCTGGTCCATATCCTGCGGCACCCAGTTATAGGGTATTTTAGGAGTAGCAAAAAGTAAGGCGTTTTTTTCGATGTGAATCACCTTGTCTGCATACTCTGCAATATTTTTCCCCCTCACCAGGCTTATTTTATAGTAAGCCCGCCTATTGTAGGGCATATGCCCCGGGTCGTCTTTAAAGCGGGGAATCAGTTCTTCCAGGTTGAATATATTAAAATGTCCTATTTCTTTATTGATCCCGTCCGGTAACAGCGATTCTGCATCGTCTTTACCTACCTGTTTATAAAATTCGTCGATGGTGATGGCTTGCATACGTTTTGTGGCGTGTTGTAGTAAAGGTAATGATTGAATTGATATAAACAGCCTTTGTGGTTTGAATATGATAAATAGCTTACAGGTTATTTTGCGCTTAAAGCTTTTTTTTGACTTTTGAAAAATATGGCCGGTTTGAATCTGGTAAACAATAGATTGAATAATGCAAACCAGGCTTGTATAGCCGCCATACCTTTGTTTATCAATATTTATTAATAAACAAAAGATGGAACTTAAGCATAATACCATATTAATAACAGGCGGCACCAGCGGTTTCGGTTACGAATTTGCCAAAAGATTGCTTGATCTGGGTAACACCGTAATTATAACAGGCAGGGACGGGGCCAGGCTTGATGAAACAAAACTTAAATTGCCCGGCGTGCATACCTTTAAAAGTGATGTGAGCGACCCGGAACAAATTATTACTTTGTACAATCAGGTAATAGAACATTTTCCTGACCTGAATATCCTGATCAATAACGCTGGCGAGATGCGCAAGATAATCCTGCACGATGCTTCGATAACCCTACAGGATATCACACGCGAAGTCGAGATCAATTTAATGGGGCCTATCCGTATGGTACAGCAATTTTTGCCGCAGTTGAAAAAACAACAATCGGCTGCCATTTTGAATGTAACATCGGGGATTGCGATGGCGCCATTTCCAATTTCGCCGATATATGGGGCAACAAAAGCAGGCCTGCGTTCTTATACAAAATCGTTGCGGGTACAACTGAAGCATACCCATGTAAAAGTATTTGAGTTAGTAGCACCGGGCGCTAAGACCACCTTGAGCGATAAATTTACCGATGAAGAAAATTTTGACGGGAAAATGCTGATGGACCCCGTTAAACTGATTGATGATGCGATTAAAGGTTTGCAAAAAGATAACTACGAGATATATCCGGGGATTGCTAAAATATTAAAAGTTGTAAGCAGGGTAGCCCCCGGTTTTTTGCTAAAGCAAACCAGTAAGGTGGGGGCAAAATCTATGAAGGGCGATTTGTAGTTAGTCTTGCTAAAATGATTTTGCTTGTCAAACTTGTACCTGTAATTCACACCCGACAATTGTCGCATTTAGCCATATTCCTTTTTAAAATATTCTGCTAATTTTATCAAAAGTAAATCAACCAAAAAAATATAAAATGGAAACAGCAGACAAAACGGCTATTACAGTAGAGGCAACGGTAAACGCACCCATAGAAAAAGTTTGGGAATCATGGACTGCACCGGCGCATATTACCCAATGGTGTCATGCATCAGACGATTGGCACGCGCCTTATGCTGATAATGACGCGCAAACAGGCGGCAAGTTTAAAACCACCATGGCCGCAAAAGATGGAAGTTTCAGCTTTGATTTTGAAGGCGTTTACAGTAATGTAGTGCAATATAGCCTGATGGAATATGGACTTGGTGACGGCCGGAAAGTGAAAATTGAATTTGTTGGAGATGGTGACACCACTAAAGTAACGGAAACATTTGACCCGGAAGATCAAAATCCAATTGAAATGCAAAGGGGCGGCTGGCAGGCTATCCTGGATAATTTCAAAAAATATACTGAAACCGGCCTGTAACTATTTTTGCTAAATAAAGCCATACGTGTTATATTTGCACACCAGGCAGGTTTAATTCTGCCCGGTTGTTATTTTCCTATGGTGTAATGGTAGCACTTCTGATTCTGGTTCAGACAATCGTGGTTCGAGTCCATGTGGGAAAACGCTAAAAGCCCCTCCTTTAATTAGGAAGGGCTTTTTTATTTATTTGTTAGTATTCTGTTAGTTTTAAACTAACCCATTATTGCAATAGTGCTTGTTCCTAAGGCTTAATAAAGGGGACAGGATGTAACGCTATATCTATAGCCTGCGAATTTTAGGGCTGTAACTTATCTAAAACAGGTTTATTCAATCCGGATAATTGATCTTGTTCCGGTTTTAATAGTTCCAGGATGGCAATGTCGTTGTGTCCTTTTTTTAGCCACTCTGCAGGCAGGTATAGCGTTTGTTGCGGGCCGATATTCCAATACCGTCCCAGGTTATGTCCGTTTACCCAAACTACACCTTTGCCCCAGCTGCTCAGGTCGAGGTAGGTATCCGCAACCTTGTTAAGGTTAAAGCTTCCCTTTTTAATGAGCGGTGAATGGGAATTGTGCTTAGCTGTACCATACTTAACCGCATTTAAATTACCGAAGGGCAATGAATACATTTTCCAATGCTGCACTTCGCTGCCGGCAAAAAGCACCTTTTGGGTAATGCCTTTTTTGTTTTGCAACAGGTATTTGCCAAAGTTTATGCGCCCAAGGTTTTCCACTAAAATATCCAGTGTTGCTTTACCGGCAGGTAGCGTAAGCGTTAAACTATCCTGGTTTAAACGGCGGTCAAGTGTGCCAACGGTTTTACCGTTAACCATTACTACGGCGTAATCTCTCAGTTCTTTAAGCTTAAGCACACCCGCTTTGCCCCCTGTAATTATGTTTCGGTATAACACAAAGCCATAATCCTGGCGCAGGTCTTCAAAAGTAAGCGGAGTGATGTTTGTTTTGGGGGCTGGCAACGCATTCAACAAACTTACCGACTGAGCGAATTTAATTGCCGGTATAACCATAGCAGGTTTTGCTGCAGGTACAGCAGGCAGTTTCACGCCGGCGGGCAGGTGTTTTTGTATTACTTCTCTGAATTTCATAAACTTTGAAGTAGCATTACCTGCCTCGTCCAATGGGGCATCGTAATCATAACTGCTGATTTGTGGCTCGTATGGAGTTTCGTCTTTATAATTGGCACCGTTCATGAATCCGCGCGTTGTACCACCATGAAACATGTACATATTTATGGATATGCCTGCCGCCAAAACAGAATCAAGATGACCTGCATACTGTTCGGCTGGTACGGTATGGTGTTTGGTGCCCCACCAGTCAAACCAGGCCGGGTACCATTCGGCAATATAATACGGCCCTTTACCATCATGGTTATCGTTGATTATCTTTTTCACCTTAGCAGGATCATCCAACCCGTTAACGGCCGGCAGCAGGCCGGGCAAGTGGCCTTTTACCAAATCGGGCGCCGGATCGCAGGTGTACAGCAGGCCATCGAAACCGGCTTCTTTAAAGAATTTTTGATTGATAGATAAATATTCTTTATCACTACCGTACGATCCATACTCATTCTCTATCTGCACCATCAATATGTTGCCACCATGATTTATTTGCAGCGGTGCCAATTGTTTGCCTATTTCTTTAATGTAACTTTCGTATTCTTTAAGGTACCGGGGTTCTTTACTACGCACTTCCAAGCCTTTTTCGTTTTGCAGCCAATACGGGTAGCCCCCAAATTCCCATTCGGCACACACATACGGGCTTGGCCGTAATATTACCCATAGCCCTTCTTCCCGGGCTATCCTTACAAACTCCGCTACATCGTTATTCCCGGTAAAATCGAATTTGCCTTTTTGCGGCTCGTGCAGGTTCCAGAAAACATAGGTGCCTATTGTATTCAGTCCCATTGCTTTGGCCATTTTCATGCGCGAGCGCCAGGCCTGACGGGGTACGCGGGGGTAGTGCATCTCGCCCGATATCATCTGGAAAGGCTTGCCATCTAACAAAAATGATTCATTGCCCAGGGTAAAAGTATGGGTTTGGGCAATTGTATTAATGACATTTAAAAGGAGCAGTATAGATAGGATAAGGTGTTTTAATTTCATATTGGTGTTATTAAAGCTGTTTGTATTTTATAATAGTGCAGTTTAAGTTATAATTGATTTGTTGAGGTAAAAAAAACATGCCTTTTAATGATTTGGTACCTGGTTATTGTGTTTGGCCAATACCCATTGCCCAACCTTAACGCCTTGTATTATGCCATTGTCAATAGCATCTTTAAAATGAATACCTCCCCAAAACCGCGACATACCGGCCTCGGTAGCAGCTTGCGTAAATGAATTAAAACTACGGGGCGTAAGGCCATATTTTTCTTCTACGTTATCTGTATAATGAAAATTGTCGCCAAAATAATGCGTAAGTATTACCGCAGATGCTGATGATATTACAGAGTGACCGCTAATGTATTCGGGGAAGGGAGGGGTTTGCAGCAACGGTTTCCAGTTAACATCAATATATTTACGTATTGCAGTTTCGGGGCGTACCCTGTTGGTGCGGTACTTGTCGTCCCAGCAGCATATAAAACCATCCAGCAACCCGGTTGCTACCATGGTATGAATTTCCATCGCTTTTGAAAATCCGGTTTTTGCCTGCCGGCATGCTATGCCGGTAATTCCCATCCAATGCGCGCCTGGCGAAATCTTTTTTAAGCCTATCAGCATGTGCCCGTTATCCTGAACGGCAAATGGGTTGCAGTCCCAAAAGCCGGCTATTGTTCGCTGTTCGGCGGTTAATCCTTCTGCGCTTGCTTTATAATTCATCATCATGAATTTATAAAAGGCGCTGTTTTTATCTTTTGAAAAAGGTATTGGAGGCGCCGGCAGGAACTGCGAGGCAGAATCAAGTGTAAGCGGGCGGATGGTATTAAAATAAGGTTCAACAGGAGCCATATAAGCTGGTGGGGTAGGGTCCCAGGTGCCATCTTTGCCAAGTGGGGTATACCTGGTATAATTGCTTATCCTGTTGTATTTGTCTTTTTTGGCATAAGCCAGTATCTGTTTACTTATAGCCTGCGCGTAATGTTTTGAACTGTCAATTACCTCGTCAGTAAAACCTATTTTTTTGCACGAATCCAAAAAACTCTCTTCGTATTTGATCAGTAAACTGCCCGATGGCTGCATCTTTCCGGCAGTTTCCATCATGGCTATTAAAGCACTTAACTGGTAGACATATCCTTTAGCGTAAGCTGGTTTTTTTACAACGGGGTATTCATTTAAAATGCCATGCATGCTTTTAACACTTTTGTCATTTTCTGATACAACTTCGTAACCGGCAAGGCAGGTGTATGAAAAGAACCGGGCTGCCAGCGGGGGATTGGTTACATCATGGATCATAATAACCGTCATATGATCAATCACCTTGGTGATATCGGCACTTGTTAAAGCCGGCTGAGCCTGCTTTTTATTGCAGCCGGTATATAAAATAGCTGCCGCTAAAAGCATGGTTGATAAAAAAGCCTTCCTGCTCATATAATTAAAACTCTTTATAGGCTTTTACCCCTTGTTGATTAATTCCGAAATATAAAATGTGGTTAATTTCTATCACACTTCTTACATCTCCCCATAGTTTAAAGCCCGACTGAAGTTGAGGGATATAGTCAAAATGTCCCTTGCCATCGCCTTTCAACAGAATGCCATAATTGGCGTCGTATTTGCCTAAACGGAGCCTGGCCCTGTTAATGTTACCGCATAAAAGCAAATCCTGGTTGCCATCATGATCATAGTCAAGACCGGTTATTGTAAAAACGGGTGAATACTGCGCCTGTAAAGGCAACGACGATGAATGCAGCCTGCCCTGGCTATCACTTAAGAAAAGAGTAGTAGCCAGGTTATTGGCCTGTAAATGGCCGGCCCCTTTTAACTCTAAAGCTGTGAAAATATCTGTAAGTGTGGCATCGGCATAGCTCTTATAATCAGGGAAACGCGGGCGCATAATACTGAGTTGTTCTAACAACTCGTCCCTTGAAACGTATGGATAACTTTGATGCTGAATATAAAAACAAAGTATGGGGTCAATCGCGCCATTGTCATCAAAATCCTTAAAGTACATTTCTGCCGGTTCGTTGTCGCTGGCTTTGCATTGGGTATTTAATCCCTGGTTGCCAACAATAAGGTCTGGGTGTCCGTCGTGGTTAAAATCTGCCACCATAATTTTGTTCCACCAGCCGTTGTTGGGCTTATCAAAATAAGCCTTTGTATTATTTACAAGCTTCCCGCCTTCATTTATTAATACAGTTACCGGCATCCATTCTCCGACTAAAACCAAATCGGGCTTTTTATCTCCGTTCATATCTACCCAGGCGGCGTCGGTTACCATACCTATATGTTGCAGGGCAGCGTTATATTTTGCAGTTTCATCGGTAAAATGCCCTTTGCCGTCATTTACCAATATATAGCTTTGAGGCGTTTCGGGATACCTGCCGGGTATTACCCTGCCGCCTACAAATAAGTCGGGGTGGCCATCGGCATTAATATCGGCAACTCTTACGCAACTTTTACTGCTGCGCATTGTAGGTAATGCATCTTTCGCCTTTGTGAAATTGCCTTTCCCATCATTTAAATAAAGCCTGTCCTGTAATAAAGGGTCATCAGCTGTATAATTATCGTAGCCTCCGGAGGCTACATATAAATCCGGTTTACCATCGCCATTGGCATCAAAGAATACGGCATCCCCATCGTTGCTTTTTTTATCTGCTTCAAATGCTGGCTGTAATTTTGCGGCAAATTTACCATCTGCCTGTTGTATATAAATAGTGCCCGGTTTTCCGTTACCGCCACCTACGTAAACATCCTCCAGTCCGTCGGCGTTTACATCGCCTTTTATCATACACGGGGTTGTGAACGATAGCGGGTTTACCATAAGTGGTTGCCGTTTAAAATCATTAAGTGCGTTTTTTTCCTGTTTATTATTTATGGGAGAAGCCACTTCTGCGAAAAAAGGCGTTATAGGGCCCGGTAACTGAGAGGCGTTCACCGCATTTTTTTCTTCAAGCGTTAATTCCTGATTAGCTTTTATGTTTTTTAAAACCTGCTGTTTTCCCTGTTGCCATACTATCCGCAATGAATCAACCTCATGATCCTTACCCAGCCCGAAATGCAATATTGGCGAAACGCTTGATTGAAAGCCGCGGCTTGGCATTTGCTCAAGGTATTGCTTTTTATTTTTTATATAAATGGTAACTTTCGCCCCCACACCCTGTGTGTTTTTAGCCGCACCCTTTAGTTTAAGTTGCAGGTAGTGGTTGTTTACTTGTTTATCTGATTCATTTTGATAGATAAATGCCGGTTGATTAATATTATTGGTTACAAGGTCCAAATCTCCGTCATTATCAAGGTCGGCATAAACTGCGCCGTTACTGTTTGATGATTGTGTAATACCCCAGGCAGCGCTGGTGTTGGTAAAGGTTAAATTGCCATTGTTTTTAAAAAGGTAACTTTTTACTTGCGAAGACGGCATTTGCTGTACCAGGGTATATATATCCTTACGCATTAATCTTCTGTCTTTCAAAAAATCGCCCATATATTTCACAAAATCCATGTTGGTGAAATCGCGGGTATAGCCGTTGGTTACAAACAGATCTTTCCAGCCGTCGTTATCATAATCGGCAAATAGGGGGGCCCAGCTCCAGTCGGTATTTGAGATGCCCGATAGTTGCCCTGTCTCGCTGAAGGTGCCGTTCCCATTATTCACTTGCAGCATATTGCGCATGTACTGGTAATAGAACCCGGTACGAAGCGTTAATCCAAATTTTTCGTAATTATCCGGTGCAAATAATAGCTTTTGCCTGTGATTATCTTCGGGGAGCATATCCAGCGTGAAAATATCGGGTAAGGCATCGTTGTTGATGTCAGAAACATTATTTCCCATCGAAAACTGGGAGGTATGCCCTAAAGATGTTTGTAGTTTATTGGTGAAAGTGCCATCACCATTGTTAATATAAAGGAAATCGGGGATAGTGTAATCATTAGATATATAGATATCGGGCCAGCCGTCGCCATTGATATCGGCTATTCCTGCCCCAAGGCCGTAGGTTAAATCAGAACTGCTTATACCGGCCTGTTGGGTTACATTTTTAAAAACATTATTGTCGTTTCTATACAGTCGCACTCCATTTGGCGAATCTGATTTTTTTAAGATAGCTGTTGTATTTGCCTCATCTAAAACAGGCAACTGAATTGGGCTGTGGTTTAATAAAAACATATCCAGGTCGCCATCCCTGTCATAATCAAAAAAAACGGCCTGTGTACTGTACCCTGCATCTGCTAATCCATATTGTTGTGCCTGTTCTGTAAAATGCGGAATGCCGTCTTTGTCATTTCCAACATTAATAAACAGTTGGTTTTGGCGTTTGTCGGCCTTTAGGTTTCCTGAATAGCAAACATAAATATCCAGCTTGCCATCGCCGTTTACATCGGCCATGGTAACCCCTGTTTTCCAGGGACCGGGCCGGCCGGCTACATCGGCTGCGGTTGTAATATCGGTAAACTGCATATGGCCTTTGTTCAGGTACAATTTATTATCGGTCATGTTGCCGGTAAAATATATATCCAATAAACCATCGCCGTTTAAATCGCCGGTTGCCACACCGCCACCGTTATAAAAGTATTCATACATTAACACGTTGGTATTTAAGCCTTCGGTTAACGTATTGCTGAAATCAACGTGCGTTTGTTCGGGGGTGAGTAAAGTGAATAAAGTGTTGCCGTTGGTTCCGTCTGCCTCTTTATTTTCGGTTGGATGCCCGCAACTTGTTAATGCAATAATTCCGGTTAAAAGGAGTTGTGGAAATAATTTAATGTAAGTGTTCACCAAGCCGTTTAAATTTATAGGTTAAAACTTTAAAAGAATGCCGGCATTTTACCACCGGCATTCTTTAGGATAAATATATAAGAATTTTATACCCCTTTAATTATATCCGGGGTTTTGAATTAACTTATTATTTTTATTAATCTCGTCTCTGCTAATAGGTGGAAAATAAACTTTGTCCTTCCAGGTGCGGTTTTCAACTCCTGGGTCAAGTTCTTGTACCGTATAGGTGTAACTGTAATTATCTGTATTGTACCTATAAACACTTACCGATTTTCCTGGCTTTAAAGTACCCACAATTTTTACAATTTTTGCTTTATTGCCAAGTGTTTGCGCACCGATTAACCAGCGGCGGGCGTCATAAAACCGCTGCTCTTCAAACAACATTTCCACATTGCGTTCGTTCCGGTACCGTTGTACCAATGCATCGCCTGCGTCTGTGATGGCCGGCATACCCGAACGGAAACGAATCTTATTAAGCCAGGTTCGGGCTGTGGCCTCGTCGCCCAGTGCTAAGCAAGTTTCTACATAGTTAAATACAACTTCGGTGTATCTGATCATAGGCGATGGTACCTCCTGGCGGGTGTTGTTATCAACAATAGCCGGGTTAGGATCCATAAATTTCCTGATTGCATATCCGGTGCGGGTTCCGTTCCAGTTTTCAATAGGGCCATTCCTGGTATCCAAACCAAAGTAAGCAATAGCACCGCTGCCTGCGCTGCCGGTTTGATAGGTACCCATTTGAATCTCATTGTACGGGTCTATCCCTGCACCATCAGGCGTACGTGGTTTCCATGGCGCACCGTCGTATAAAATGGAAGCGTAAAAACGGGGATCCCTGTTTTGATAAGGTGCGGCTGCTTCAGCTGGTTTGCTCCAGTCAAATTTTGAGCCGTCCATCATCTCATAGTCGTCTACCATGTTTTGGGTAGGCTCGCTCGATGTCCAGCCGTGGTAGCCGTTGGTACAATTGTTACGGGCATACCATGCACCCCACTCATCTTTGGCATTGGCGAAATAACGGGCGAACAAAATTTCTTTTTCGCCACCATTTCTTGATAAATAAGAATTTTGATAGTTGGTAAAACCGTCAGCTGCAGAAGCTGGCGCAGATAAATCAAGCGCATAGCCATAGCCTAAATTCAACACTGCCTGTGCAGCGCTTTGCGCTTTTTTCCATCGGCCATTAACGTCGGCTGTGGTATATCCTAACAACTCGTAATTCTTAAAAGCTCCGTCAAGTGCGGTCATTTTCGCTTTCGCAGCCGATCCGTCTGACATGTCATGTAAAGGACTGGCGGCATATAACAACACCCTTGCCTTTAAAGCCAAAGCTGCATCACTTGTGGCACGTCCTTTTGCTAATGATTTACCTTGCAACAGGCTCGCGGCTTTGTCAAGGTCGCCTACTATAAAATCAACACAATCAGAATAGCTGCTCCTGGCAATCGTAAAGTCAGTCGCGCTGGCAGCATAGGACGATTTTACAAGTGGAACCCCACCATAATAACGCAACAACTGGTTATAATAGTAGGCGCGCATAAACAAGGCCTCGCCCATTAGCCTGTCGGCCAGTGTTTTGTCAATTGTGGTTTTGGCCAATTGCTCCAATGCGATGTTGGCAGACCTAATCCGGGCGTACATTGAACCCCACTCGTAGGTATGAGGTACGTTGCCCAGGCTGGCCGGGCTTATGTTGCCCTCCATAATGTTCTCTTTTCCAAAGTTATAGATCGCATTATCGGTTTGGCAATCGAGGTTCTCCTGATTAAGCTCCCCTTCATACAGGCCGTTATACAACTCCGTTACAAAAGCTTCAGAAAGGTTGGGATCTGCCCAGGTAGTAACTGACGATGCCTGGTTCAATGGTGTAGTACTTAAAAACTCCTTTTTACATGATGCAAGCAGCACTCCCGACAGTATCGCGATTGTTGAAATACTTTTTATAAATGTTTTCATATCGTTCTAATTAAAATTTTATACTTGCGCCCAAATTGATAACCCTCGACTGCGGATAATAGTGACCATCCGAACTGGTTGATTCAGGATCATATATGTGCTGCTTTGCTAACGTGAACAAGTTAAGCCCGTTTGCATAGAAACGCAAATTACTCATGCCAATTACTTTACCAATTGAAGATGGCAGTGTGTATCCAAGCTCAACGTTTTTAAGCCTCACATAGTTCATATTAAGCAGCCAATAGGTATTTCCGTTCGAGAAATATTGGTTATTCCGGTCAACAGTCCGGGGGTAAACCGTACTTGGGTTATCAACAGTCCAGCGATGGTCGTAACTGTACTGTGTGAAGTTACCTATAGTTCCCGACTCGGTTTGGAAGTAAAGCTGTGCGCCCGTTGCACCCTGGAATAAAACAGTTAAATCGAAGTTTTTATACTGTACCCCAAAACTTAAACCTCCCTGAAAAGTTGGCTGATTGTTTTTGTCATTCCTTACCTGGTCATCACCGTTAATTTTACCATCGCCATTTACGTCTTTATACATCATATCTCCGGGGCGAAGGGTACTGGCACCAACACCGCTGTAGTCAATTTTATTGGCGTCAATTTGAGCCTGTGTAGCAAATATGCCTGTGTATACATAATAAAGGTTGCTTCCGATAGGGTGGCCGGTAGACCTTTGCCACACTGGCACTCCTCCCGGCTCATTCCATAAGTCGATCTTGTTTTTAGCATAGCTGCCGGTAACTCCTACGTTATATCGTACCTGGCCAATATTATCATGGTAATTTACCTGAAACTCCCATCCTTTATTACTCACCTTTGCATAATTTACAGGAGGCAGCAGGTTGCCTGGTATACCAGTGGCAGGAATAGTTCCAGACTGTGTCCATAATATTTGGGTACGTTTATTTAAAAATGCCTCAAGCACAAAGTCTAATTTTCCATTCAAGGTAGTACCCTCTAATGCAACATCGCTGTTATTGGCCACTTCCCATGTAAAGTTCGGGTTTGGTGCCAGGCCTTCAGATAGCGTTTGTGCGGGCACGCCACCAATTATATACGAGCCGATATTATATAAGGAAAGGAACGCGTATTCGGCCGGCGTACTGGTGCCGGGTAGAATAGCCTGGTCGTTACCTAATTGGCCCCATGAACCGCGAAGCTTTAAATTTTGAATAAACTTTATATTGTTTTTAAAGAAATCCTCTTCCGAAATTCTCCAACCGGCTGATATACCAGGGAAAAAGCCGAAGCGATGATCTGGTGGGAAGATGTATGAGCCATCCACCCGCCATAAAAACTCAGCCAGGTACTTTTCTTTATAGTTATATCCAGCCCTGCCGAAGTAACTTAAACGGGCCTTTTGCCAGGCACCGCCATAGTTACCTATCTCTGCGTTTCCACCAGCAGATAATTGATCGAGAGCAGTTGAGCTGTAATATTTACGGTTGGCGCCAAAATAGCTGGAGTTTGACTTTTCCTTGTTTACACCTGCAAGTAACACAACGTTGTGGCTGCCAAAACTATGGTTATAGCTTACTATACCTTCAAGCATGCTGCTAAACTGATCCTCGGACCCTTGGTTAAGATTTGCCTGAGCCGGGCCGCGTGCTACTTTGGTTAGTACAGGGGTGCCGCTCGCATCTTTGGTCACGTTATCCCAGCTGTATACAAACCAAGGTGTTTGCCATGATTTTGTTTGCTGTATATATTTATCCAGGCCTACGTTTCCTGTAAATTTTAATCCGTCTACGCCAGGTACGGTTATCTCTATTCTCCCGTTGGTCTGAACATAGTAGCGCGTATCCTTATTGTAACCTGTTTGATTAGTTGTAATCAGCACGGGTTGCTGGCCGTTTTCAATATCCGGCCCCGGTAACCCATTTGGCCAGTAAGCCGGTTTATTAGGATAACCACGCATCAGCATCCTGAATATATCACTGGCACCTCCTCCGTTAGGGAAGAAACGATTTTCCTGACGACCTGATACGCCAAACGAGGTGTTAACATATTTATTTATCTTGGAATCGATATTCGTACGAAAATCGTATTGTTTGTAACCGGTAGCTGAATTTTTATAATACCCGTCCTGGTTTTGATAGCCAATAGAGGTAAGGTACTTTATATTTTCTGTACCGCCCGATAATTGTATGTTTTGGCGTGATTGTGGAGACCAGGTTTTCAAAGTTTCTTTAAACCAGTCGGTATTAGGGTGTCCCCATGGGTCAGATCCGTCAGCAAATTTTTTAAAGTCGGCTGGCTGAAATGAAGCTGTAGAAGTAGCGCCATTATCGGGCCTGGTAAAGCTTCCGGTTGTTTTAAACGCAGCGGAAGCGGCGCTCCAATATTGCGATGGCAGGTTATATAAGTCAATTTCATTTGCCAGAGTAGCATACTCTGTTGAATTGGCCATTTTAGGAAGGACAGTTGGCTGCGACCATCCGTGATTATAAGTATACGATATCTCTGGCTTGCCCGATTTACCGTGCTTTGTAGTGATCAGAATAACACCGTTTGCTGCCCGGGAGCCATAAATAGCTGCGGATGCATCCTTTAAAACCGAGATACTTTCAACATCTGCCGGGTTTATACGATCAATAGTGTTCTGACCGGCTGGCGATGGCACCCCGTCAATTACCACAAGCGGGTCGCTATTACCCAAGGTATTGGTACCACGAATCCGGATGGTTGAACCGTCATAACCAGGTTCGCCACCTGGATTAGTAGCGGTAACACCCGCCATACGTCCGGCTATGGAGTTTGAAAGGTTAGTTGCAGGCGACTTTACCAGCTCGTCACCTTTAACGGCGACAACCGCACCGGTAACGGTTATTTTCTTTTGTACACCGTAACCAACCACCACAACCTCATTCAAACCTTTGGATGATGATTGTAGTTTGATGTTAAGCAAAGGCTTACCGTCTACAGGTACCTCTTGTGTGGTATAGCCAATATATGATACTACTAATACCGCATTTTCGGCAGCTGTAATTGTGAATTTTCCATTCACATCGGTTACAGCTCCCACATTTGTACCTTTGATAAGTATTGATACGCCAACCAGCGTTTCGCCGGTGGCCTGGTCGGTAACCTTCCCTGTAACTTTAATGGGGGCATTTTCTTTGATCCCCTTTTCGTTCGTTTTTGTAAATTTTGTTTTTTCGATTTTTGCTACGCCGGCGTATGACGATCCAACAAATATTAATGCTATCAATATTTGACTCAGCGCAATTTTAAAGACCCTTAACAAGTTTACAGTCTTATGTAAATTGTATTCCATATTAGCTTATTTAAGTTAATTAACATTTAATGCACGCTATAAAAGCGGGTTAATAGGATAGGGGGTAGATTAGTTCCTTAATCTATCTCCCGGGTTGTGGGTGATGATGTTATTTGTCTTCCATATACATTATTGGGGTTTATATGTTAAATTAAAAATTGGTTCTTTTTGGTAACGGTTCACTACAGGTAATAATGGCAGCAGTACTCATTGTTGCAATAAGTTGTACTATTCGCTTGTTATCATTATAAGTTATATAGCTGCGCAAACCTTTGTAACTTTTTTGTTCCTAAAATAATATGGTCGGTAAACCTGCGTTTATCGATGTGATATTACGGTAGACTGTTATCTAAATAAAATTAAATGTGGTTAGTACATTTATAATTGGCAGCACTAAGATGAGCATAATAAATACCGTGTACGAGAGGTAAATTCATACAACTTGAGGGGGTAATTGGTAAAATTCGACGAATATTTAAGTTCTTCGGGTTTTTAAGAATTTAGCTTTTGCTGATTTTTACCTTCACCACACTCCTGGTGATATTGGCGTGAAAAGGAACGCGGAATTTTTTGATGTAATCAGATGGATTGAGCCCAAAAAGTTTGCTAAACTGTTCTCTGAAATATTTGGGGTCATTAATGCCAACTTTGTAGGCAGCTTCAGAAACTGTACAATCCGTATTAAGGAACAGCTCCGCAGCTTTTCGCAGGCGTATAAACCGTATAAACCCGTTGGCAGATTGACCCGAAATAGCCCTGATTTTTTTATAAAGATTGGAATGGCTCATTCCTACCTCATCTGCAAGGGTTTTTATGCAAAAATCCCCATCGCTTAAGTTATCTTCCACAACCTTGATGCAAGCTGCTAAAAACTCTTTATAATCAGGCGGCACCTTAAGGTCATTTGATTTTAGGGTGATTTCATTATAAAAATATTTCTGCAGGCTGTTTTTACTTTTAAGAATACCTTCAACACGCGCTAAAAGTAATTCGCGTTCAAATGGTTTACTGATATAATCGTCGGCTCCGCCCTCAATCCCTTTAAGTTTAATTTCGGGCGATGAACTTGCGGTTAATAATAACACCGGTATGTGGCTTAGGGTAGCATCTTCTTTAACCCTGCTGCATAACTCAATACCGCTTAATCCTTGCATCATTACATCACTAATAATGATGTCTGGCAAAAACTGGTACACCTTATCAAGCCCGTCGGCGCCATCTGCGGCTTCAAAAATTTCGAACTTTGGCGAGAAAATTTGTTTTAAATATTGCCTCATTTGTTCATTATCGTCCACAATAAGCATAGATTTTGACTCAAAATCAAAAGGGTCGCTTTTTTTATTTTTAGCAGCATTTGAGTCTTTGCTCAAGCCGGGCACTTCCTCATAACTTTCAATAAGCTCATCCAGAAAAACAGAGGTTTCTATAACATCTTCAAAAATAAGATTTGGGCTTAAATGCTCTTTACCTTTTAACAGGCAAACCTTAAATATGGTGCCAGCGCCGTTTAAACTGGTATAGCTAATGTTTCCTTTATGGCTTTCAACAAACTTTTTTACCAGGTAAAGGCCAATACCAAAGCCGCCATTAAATGACGATTCATTTTGCACCTGGTAAAACTTATCAAATAATTGTTCGCCTATATTTCCTGCTATTCCACACCCTGTATCTTTAATTTCTATGTTTACAAAAGTTTCTGTTTGCGAAATAAAGCAATTTACCATGCCATTGTCCGGGGTAAATTTTAAGGCATTTGATATTAAATTGAATAAAACAATTTCTATCTTCTCCCGATCGGCAAAAACTTCTATAGCATCGGTTTCAGAAACAAAATCAAACAATATATTTTTGCTTTTGGCCTGGTGGCTAAAGCATAAAAAAACCTCTTTACATAAGTTTACAATATTCAGCCTCACAATTTTAAGGCTGTCGGTTTCGCTCTCTGCTTTTCTGAATAGCAATAGTTGATCAACCAAACTTAAGAGGCGACGAGCATTACGGAAAACTATACTTAAGTTGGTGGTTTCGTTTTCTTTTGCCCCTGGGTTAAATAGCAGCTCTTTAACAGGGTTTATTATTAAGGTGAGTGGTGTCCTGAACTCATGCGAAATGTTGGTAAAAAAAGATAATTTCCGTTCGTTCAGCTCTTTTTCTTTTTCGGCAGATATCTGGGCTATTTTTACTTCGTACTTTAACCGCGCGGCGTTGCTGCGGTAGCTTAAGTAGTAATAAATAAGTGTGGAAATTATTATCAAATAGCTTAGATAAGCCCACCATGTTTGATACCATGGGGGCAAAATTTTTATCTTAAATGTTGCATAGTTTTCAAACCAGATACCATCCTGGTTGGCTGCTTTAACTTTAAATACATAGTCGCCGGGTGGCAAATAGCGGTAGGTAACTGATTTTTGATTTTTTACGTAATTCCAGTTTTTTTCTAATCCAGCCAGTTGATACGCAAATTCACTTTTTTCGGCATAGGCATAGTTTAACGCCACGTATTGTATCGAGAAAACCGGTTGATCGGGATTTAGGGTGATTTGGGTAGATTCATTAATACCTGTATTTAATATACTGTCTTTTTCACCTACTTCAACTTCTTTGCCGAATAACTGGAGGCCGGTAATCAAAACTTTGGGCTTAAATAAGTTTTGTTTAACATTGGCCGGATAAAATACATTGTAACCTTCGGTACCGCCAAATACCATAAATTTTTTAGTACTGCTGTACATGGACGAACCCGGGTTAAACTGCCCGGCTTGCAGCCCTTCAGAGCTATCGTAATTAATAATCTTACCCGTTTGCAGGTCAATCCGCGATAGTCCTCTGTTGGTACTTATCCAAATACCGCCGGCCTCATCTTTTTGTATCGCATTTACAGTATTGTCAGCCAATCCACTTTTCTCGGTATATCTTTTAAACTTTTTGTTTTTTATATCATATACAACAAGGCCATCTCCTTCGGTACCTATATAAAGATTCTTTTTTTCATCTAAATACAAAGAATAAATAAAATGGCTGGGCAAATACTTTTCTGCCTCGTTGTCACTAAAATAGTTAACAAACTTATTTTGATTTTTTATATAATATTTAAGGCCGGATGCCGAGGTCCCTATAAAAAGGTTGCCATTACCATCTTCGGCAAGTGCCCGTATATAATCTGATCCAATGCCGCTATTTTGTGGGTTGTAGTTAATAAACTTATCACTGCCTGCTGGTAATAAGCTCAAGCCTCCTCCATTAGTACCAACCCATAAATTATTTTTTGAATCATCAATGATCGACCTTACATCGTTTAAGCAGATACTTGTAGGATCATTTGCTTTATGGTAAAAATTAGTAAAAGAATCAGTTGTTTTATTGTACCTGAATAATCCATGCGTGTACGACCCAAACCACAACGTGTTAGCGTGATCTTTATACGCGCAGAGTATATTATTACTGGTTAAGGAGCCTTTTTGTCCGTTGGCCCTATAATATTTTACAACCTCGCCACTTAATTTTTTCTTATATATCCCATCGCCATCGGTACCCATCCACAGGTACCCTTCATCATCCATACACATTCCATAGTATCTTAAAAAGCTACTGCCATAGTTATCTTTTAGTTCGCTCTGGAATTTTTGAAATTTTTCCGGAACGTTGCTCAATAAATAAATTCCATCACCATAAGTGCCAACCCATGTGTTTTTATCCCGGTCCTGGAATAAAGTTTCAATAGTACGTGCGGTAATGCTATAATTATCTTCCGACCTAACCGGATCAATAGTAATATCTTTATAAGATGACTTTTCCGCCTTGTCGAGATTTATAGTATATAAGCCTCCATCCAACAGGCCAACAAGCAGATTTTTATGTTCATCCTCTAAAAGCGAAAAAAAATAGTTGCTTCGTAATTTATAAGTTGATCCTAAAAAAAGGTGGAAGTTATTTTCTTTTCTGTTGTAAAGTACCAGGCCTTTACTGGTTGCTATCCAAATGTTGTGATTATGATCTTCATAAATACAAGTAATGAGGCCCTGAGGTATAAGTTTAAGTGGAAACTCAGCGTTTATGTTTTTTGAAACCACGCCATTGCTGGTATTAAAAACATTAAGTCCACCGTCTCTTGTTCCTACCCATAATAGTCCATAACTATCTTCGATAACATTAGTGACAGATAAATCGCCTAATAAACCAGGCTGCTCTTTTTTAGTGTAGTTTTTAAACTGGTGGGTTTTTATGTTATATGAGGAGAATCCCGATGCACCACAAGAAAACCACAACAGCTTTTTTTTATTTTCGAAAATGCTGTTTACGTTGTTTAAATAGTTTGACGGAACACCTGGCGGGCTAAATTTTATAAAACGCTCTTTATTGGTATCAAATTTATAAATCCCCCTTCTTGATGATATCCAAATATCTCCCTGGCTGTCTTTAAATATACTTTGAACATAATTACTTGGCAGGCTATAAGGATTATTAGGTTCAAATTTAAACACCTTGAAGTTTGTACCATCAAACCGGTTTAAGCCATCGCTGGTTGCAAACCAGATAAAGCCCTTGTTGTCCTGCGTTATCCCGTTGATTATACCAAATGAAAGACCATCTTTCAATGAGTATTTCATTATCTTTTTTGTAAATAAATTTTGAGAAAAACATACAGAAAGGGCAGATACTCCCACCAGGGTAAATAATAATTTTCTCATTAAGTGTTTATAACAGGTTTTGTAAAGGCCGGGTGTTCTGTAAAGAGCCACCCTACTCAAATGTAGTTTATTTTAAATAAAATAATAATATATATAAAACAATAAATTTCAAACAATGGCGCTCGCGCCCGTTTAATTTATAGCCCAATTATATGGTGGTCGCATCTATGGCCTGTTTTTTTTCGGTAGGCATTCCGTTGATGGTACCCTGTCAATAAAAATTTATTGGTTGTATTGTATAAAAAATTTGCGCAATGAAATATTTTATGTATTTATGTACATACATTATAATGTAATTCATTTTACAGTTATTAATGTACCGGCAATAATTTATGCGCAAATCAATTTTGAATATATGTTTATAAGGATTAATAGAAAAAGTGTGCTTTTAATGGCCGCATTGTGCTTTACATTAAACAGAGGTTTTGCCCAACAAGGCACAATCTGGCAAATAGGCAAGGCCGACCGCAGTAGTTTGGGGATGGCGTTGGCTCCTGCAGCATACCAACATTTTTTAGACCATGACTTTGGATGGGAGGACCGCTTTTTTCTGATCGGGCTATCTAAACCCGAAATTGATTGGCCATATGTATTACCTGGCCCGAATGATGACTGGGGCGGCACGGGCGGTACTTCGGGCATTCATTCGCAGGTGCTTAATATTTTGTTTGGTGTAAAAACTTTGCCGGTTAATGGGGGGTATAGTTTTACCATAAACATGGTTGGCTATAATGCCGCCTCGCCGCCATTGGTAAAGGTGGTCATCAACGGCCAGTCGTTTGAAACCCGGCTGCCAAACGGCAAAAACAATAAGGTTGTTGAGGGCGACCTTAGTGAAGCCAATCCTTATACGCTAACCATCCCCATAAAAAACGGCCTGTTGCACAAAGGTGGAAACGAAATCCAAATTACCTCGATAGATGGCTCATGGCTGGTATTTGACCAGGTTAAACTGGATGGTCCAAAGGAACTACAACTAACCGCTCCCGGTAATATCTTTTTGCGCAGCGTTAAACCCGCGGCATATGATATTGAAGATGGTAAAAAAAGATATCAGCCGCTGCTTGTTGATGCACAGCACCTGAGCGGAAAACCTAAATTGCTGGTTAAGCTGGACGGCAAGATAATTTTTTCCGATAAACTGGATTCGGCGAGGTATGTGTTTGAAGCGCCTATGCCGGCTGTTGCAGCCGCAAAAAAAAGCAGCTACGAGGTTTTTTGCAACGATACTTTGCTTGAAAAAGGAGTAGTGCTGCGGTTGCCCAATAAGCTACAAACACCTGCAGATTATGTTGATACGCGCCTGGGTTCGGCTCACTCCAGGTGGATGATTGCACCTGGTCCCTGGATGCCTTTTGGGATGGTTAAACTGAGCCCCGATAACCAAAACGGGGGCTGGATGGGTGGTTACGATCCCACTTTTGAAAGTATAGGTACATTTAGCCACATTCATGAATGGACAATGGCCGGCCTGGGTATGATGCCCACCAGCGGCCCGCTGCAAACCCGTATTGGCGACGAGCGTAAACGCGATGGCGGTTACCGCTCGCAGATTGATAAATCGAGCGAGGAAGCGCCTTTAGGGTATTATAAAGTAATGCTGACCGATTATCACATTAAAGCCGAGCTTACGGCAACCACCCGTTGCGGTTTTGAACGTTATACCTACCCCAAAACCGAAAATGCAAGGGTAATGATTGACTTGAAAATCCCGGCGGAATATGGTTACAGCCTAAAGGATGTTACATTAAAGAAGGTTAGCGATACCCGGATAGAAGGATCGAGCAAGCAATTTACCAAGGATGCATGGTCGGGCGGGGTCGATCAAAACTATACAGTTTATTTTGTGATTGAGTTTGACCGCCCAATACGCAAATTTGGCACCTGGGTAAATAATAAAGTAGGGGATGGTGATATTGTAGGTGCTATTGACCCTAAAAATGCGGGCGCTTATGTGGAGTTTGGTACCCGCGAAAACCAGGTGGTACAAACCCGCACCGGCATATCACTGGTGAGCCTTGATAACGCGGCACAAAATTTAACAGAAGAAATTACCAAACCGTATAACTGGAACTTTGAAAAAGTACGTGAAGGCCAAAAGGAAACCTGGAATAAGCTATTGGGGCGCCTGGAGATAAGCACCAACGATAGCCGCGAAAAAATGCGGTTTTATAGTAACATGTTCCGGGCGCTGGCCAGCCGCAATACCTGGAGTGATGTAAACGGGCAATGGATTGATGCCTCGAAAAAACTGCAGCAATTGAAAGACCCTAAATCGCCGGCAATGGGTTGCGATGCGTTTTGGAACACCTTTTGGAACCTTAACCAGTTTTGGAACCTGGCAACGCCCGAATGGTCGTCAAACTGGGTAAAATCTCAACTGGCTATGTACGATGCTGATGGCTGGCTTGCAAAAGGTCCCGCCGGGATGAACTACGTGCCGGTGATGGTAGCCGAGCACGAGATCCCGCTGATGGTGGGCGCGTACCAGATGGGCATCCGCGATTATGATTCGCAAAAGGTGCTTAAAGCTGTGGTGAAAATGCAGACTACGCCCGCACAAAAAGTAGGAAAGGCAGGCTTTGCAGGAAATGAAGACCTGGAAGCCTATTTAGAATACAAATATGTGCCGTATGATAAAGGGCGGTTTTCAAACACAATGGAGTACGCTTATGACGATTGGACAGTTTCGCAACTGGCAAAGTCATTAGGCCGTAATGATATTTACGACACCTTTAAAACCAGGTCGGGCTATTGGAAAAATGCGATGGATACAACAATTGGGTATTCGCGGATGAAAAATTCAGATGGTATCTGGTATCCAAATTTTGATCCTTTCCGGTCGGGCGCTAATGAGCATTATGTAGAAGGAAATGCGTGGCAGCTCACGTTTTTTGTACCCCAGGATGTTCCCGGCCTGATACAGAAAATAGGCCAGGATAAGTTTATCGACAGGTTGAGCTGGGGCTTTAAAGAGAGCTACAAGCTGAGGTTTAATGCCCCCGGCGATCAGTATTGGGACTACCCGGTGATACAGGGCAACCAGCAAAGTATGCAGTTTGCGTTCCTGTTTAACTGGGGCAAACACCCCTGGCTTACCCAAAAATGGAGCCGCTCGGTGGTCGATCGTTTTTACGGCTTTGGTGTAGCCAATGCCTACCTGGGCGATGAAGACCAGGGGCAAATGAGTTCGTGGTTTATAATGAACGCCTTAGGGCTTTTCCAAACAGATGGCGGTGCCGGTGCACACCCGATATACGAAATAGGAAGCCCCATTTTTCCTAAAGTAACCATTCACCTTAACGGCGCGTACGGCAGGGGGCAAAGCTTTACCATCGAGGCTAAAAACGTATCGAGGGATAATAAATATGTACAAAGCGCTACACTTAACGGTAAAGCGCTGCAATCCTTCTGGTTTCCCGCATCTGAATTGTTAAAAGGAGGGGAGCTAAAGCTGGAAATGGGCCCCGAACCTAATAAGTCATGGGGTATTAAGGACTTGCCGGTTACGCAGTAGGTAATTATAGCTCCCGCATTTGCCTGGGACTAAACTTGCGAAGTTTTTAAACTTCGCAAGTTTTTTTGATTATACTCGGATCGGACAGTTGTATGTAATCTACAATGCGAGGTTCGCAAGCGGATACTTGGTTACTGACTATGATATGTTTAAAAACGAAAGTCATCCCGAACTTGTTTCGGGATCCCACAGGATAGGTGACCCGCATGAAGTACACTTAGCATGTGGGGTGCCGAAACAAGTTCGGCATGACATTGAAGATTAAACCGATGTCACACCTCCTGTCATCCTGAGGTACGAAGGATCTATCAGCTATGCATGAGCGATAGAAAAGTTCGCTAATAGATGCTTCGTTCCTACCCATGACAAGTTTCATTTTCTGTCATCCTGAGCGATAGCGAAGGATCTATTGTACGCCATGCATAACCGCCAATAAAGTTCGCGAATAGATCCTTCGTGCCTCAGGATGACAGTGGTTTATTTTTAATTGTCATTCCCTCTTTCAGAATTTCGCTAAATTTTACCACTCAGCATGACAGTATTTTATTTTTGAATGCTATTTCCCTTCAGGATTTTGTGAAATTTTATCACCCAAACATGACACTTTAAGGGATACCATTACCGGCAGATTCGCTGGATTTTACAGCTCAGGATTAAAGTTTAATTAGCGGCAGCGCTCATATACAACTCCAGCTTGCCGCCGTTTACAATATCTTTAAAGCTGATATGGTTACCCTTTAAGGTTTTACCGTTTAGCTTTGCCGTACGGATGTAAATGTTTTTGGCCGAATTATGATATGCCTTAATCTCGAATGATTTTCCCTTGAAATAGGATGGGTTCAAATTGATTTTAATATCGCTAAACAGGGGGCTGGTAATATCAATCCTTAAATCGGGCGATGTGCCGCCGTTCATTTCAAATAAACCCATCGAGCTTAATACAAACCAGGCACCCATCTGGCCTTCGTCTTCGTCGCCATTCCAGCCAACGTAGGGCGAGGCATCATAAAAAGTGTTCAGTATCTTCCTGGTATAATATTGGGTAAGGGATGGCTTGCCTGCATAATTAAACAGGAAAGCTGCCTGCATATTTACCTCGTTGCCCTGGTTAATATAATATTCGGCCGATTGCCCCATAGTACGGTCAAGCGCGTGCGCCGCAAATTTGTGTACCTCAGATTTTTGAAAGCCGATGGTTAGCCGCTTTAAAAATTCATCCTTATGGATATAATTGATTAAACCCGGAACATCATGCGGCACATATAACGAATATTGCCAGGAGTTGCCCTCCACAAAATGACTAACAGAAAAAAGGTCGAAATCAGGGATAAATGAGCCATCTGCTTTCCTTGGCGTAACGTAGCGGCTTGCCGGGTTAAAAACGTTTTTCCAGCTTGCAGATCGCTTTAAAAAAAAGTTATAATCATCATCCTTATGCAGCAATTTAGCCATCTGGGCTACGCACCAATCATCGTACGCATAATCTAATGCTTTTGAGGTGGCACCTTTTTCAACAGGTACAAAGCCAAATTTGGCATAATCAGTTATCTGTGGATTGCCCGGATTGCCCCCGCAGGTAGGAGTGGGTTCAACCTCCATCGTCTTTTTCATGGCGCGGTAAGCTATCTCAGCATCTTTGGTTACTATGCCTTTTAAATACGCGCTGGAAATCAATGCCATTTCATGCGAGCCCTCCATAATGCCCGAGTACTCAATCCCCGCAGGGCCTTTAGATAGCCAGCCTGTTTTTTCATACATTTCCAGCTGCGTATCTACCAGTTGCTGCACCATATCAGGCGATGTCAGGGTCCATAGCAGGTTCAAATTCCAAAAGGTATTCCAGTAAGCATCGCCACCTATCATTGCAGTGCGCCCGGCCGGTAATTGCTGTACATTTTCGCAGGCATCGGTATATTTTCCGTTGGCATCGCTCATGATCATCTTGGCAGTGAAACAGCGGTAAAAATTGGTGTAAAATTTCTTCTTATCGGTTTCGCTGCCACCGGTTACCGCAATGCTTTTTAGGGTATTATTCCATATTGTCCGGTTATGTTTTACCAGGGCGTCAAAATTCCAGCCGAAATCTTTCAACTCGGTTTTAAGATTGAGCCGGGCCTGGTCCATATTAACAAATGAGATCCCTGTTCTGAGTATTACCTGTTCGGTTTTGGAGGTTGGGTAGGTAACGTATGCACCCAACTCGCCCGATCCTTTGATCTCTTTATTGCTCTTAACTGCCGATTGGTTTCCATATCCCTCAAAATCATGAAAAGGCTTGTTAAACTGCATTACAAAATACAGGGTATAGTCATTAAAATTGGCCGATGCTGTTTTGGCATAACCCTGTATCTCGGAGTTGGACACTTTAGTAATAACAGCATCTTTCAGGTCATAACCATACTCTGCCGGGATGTTAAGCTGGATCATGATCCGGTTCGAGCTGTCTTTGGCAAAAGTATAGCGCTGCACACCGATACGTTCGGTTGCAGTCAGTTCCACCTTAACCTGCGGGTCCAACAGGAAAACAGAATAGTACCCCGGCGAGGCCTTTTCATCCTCGTGCCTGAACCTGGAGTGGTAACCGGCCCCGGCCCCTTTAAACGGTTCGTCGGGCGCGCCTGGTGATGTGGACAGATCGCCGTTGGCAGGCATGGTCAGTAGGCCCGCCATTGTCCAGCCGTGTAAAAAGCTAAAGCCATGGATACTCCCTACGGCATACTCATAACCGCCCTGCCAAACACCTCTTTGATTATCGGGGCTAAGCTTAACCATTCCGTTGGGCATGGTGGCACCAGGGAACAGCATCCACCGGGAATTAGATGTGCCGATGAACGGATCAACATAATCAACCGGCTGTTTTGTTTGCGCGGCGCCGCTTAAATACACGCATGAAATTGCCAGGAACAATACAGCCGTTTTGCGTATCCTTATCATATTGCTTATTTTATATATCGTTAAGAGCCTCACCTAAATCCTCTCCAAAGGAGAGGATTTAAAAAACATGTAAATCAAGAACCCTCTCCCCAAGACTGCTGGGCACACACAAGTCCCTATAAAAAGAAGTTGTCATTTCGAACGAGGTACGAGGAGAAATCTTTAACGCCCTGCATCAACATGGCCCCTCGGAATGCAAATCGCATAAGATTTCTCCTCACCCCCTCACACAATCCCACTCTGTTCGTTCGAAATGACATTTTCTTTTGGTAAAATGTGTACTCACATTAGTCTTTGCGGGCAGAGTGAGGCCTAATGCCCCGCCCAAATCTCCTGAACCTCCTCAAGCGATTTACCCTTGGTCTCGGGCACCAGTTTATATACTACCCAGAATGATAGCAGGCAGCAAGCCGAGAAAAACCAAAAGGTAGCTGCCGGCCCAACCGAGCCTAAAAACATGGGTGTAAGCTGCCCCACAATAGTATCGGCAATCCACATCACCATGATACTTAAAGCCAAAGCCCTGCCACGTATTTTGGTAGGGAAAATTTCTGAAGCGATAACAAATTTGAGCGGCCCGATAGAGAATGCGAAACAAGCCAGGAATAGTATAATGCTGATAACTAACGAGATGCTGCTGGTTGTACCTGCGTAAAAACAAATGCCCGTAAATGCCAGGCACACTGTGGCACCCAACGAACCTGCAATGTATAATGGCCTGCGCCCCATTTTATCAACCTTCCAGATGGCTATAATGGTAAACAGGAAATTGGCGATGCCAAAAACGATTTGCCCAAGTAGCGCATTGGTGATGTTAATGCCCGCATCGCTTAAAATACGCGGCCCGTAATATATTACAGCGTTAATACCGCTAAACTGCGAAAACAGGGGCAGCAGCAGGCCGATAAGCAAGGGTTTGCGCATGGCCGGCGAAAACACTTCTTTATATGATCCTTTCTCCTGGCTTTTGGTGTTTTGTATTAGCAGAGCATCTTTTTGCGCCGAAGCCATATTGGTAATTTTTGCCAAAATAGCTATCCCTTCATCATTTTTACCTTGCTGGATAAGCCAGCGCGGGCTTTCGGGTACAAAACATAAGCCTGTAAAAAATAGCAAGGCGGGCACTGTACCTAAACCCAACATGCCGCGCCAAACTTCCTTAACCAGTACCAGGTTTAAAATATCGCCCAATCCGCTGCCTTTATAGTTTAACGAAAAACTTAGTAAGCCCGCGTTGGTTAAATAGGCCACCAGTATCCCCGCGGTAATAGCCAGCTGGTAAAAGGTAACCAGGCGACCCCTCACGTTTGCGGGGGCAATTTCTGAGATATACAAAGGTGCTACAATTGATGCCACGCCTACGCCCATGCCACCAAGCATGCGTGCCAGTATGAGTAAGGTAAAGCCCGATGATAACGCCGAGCCAATGGCCGAAAGCAGGAATAATATGGCCGCCAACATTAACATCTTTTTGCGGCCTATCCGGTCGCTTAAATCGCCCGAGAAGGATACGCCGATAATACAGCCAACCAATGCCGATGATACAAACCAACCTTCTGTAGCTGATGATAACGAGAACTGGCTTTTAACAAAAGGCAGTACGCCCGAAATTACGGCCATATCAAAACCGAAAAGTAAACCGCCCAATGTTGCTACCAAAGTAATGGCCACCAAAAATAGGGTAGACCTGCTTTGTACAGACTTTGAATTTTGCTGGTTCATGAAATGGTAATTTAGGTAATGGTTTATTTTTATTTTAGATTTTTAATTAACAGCATTCATCCTTAACAAAGGCTTTTACCACTTTTGCCCTGCTGTTGCCGGTATTGGTCATTGTGTAGTTTATCGCATTGGCCGGTACAATAAATGTTTCGGCATAATGGATAACTTGCGTTAACCCGTTGGTGGTAACTTTTATGCTTTCGCCTTCTACCAGGCTTAATACATGGCATTGGTTATTGGTGTTTTCTTCAACAACGGTGTCAAATTCAAAACGCTCAACGGCGTAAAAATGCTCGGGATGCGTGGTAAGGTTAATTACCTGCCAATCTTTACCTTGTTTGGCTACCCTTTGTTTTGATATTAACGTGTCGGTAACCACGCTGCCTTTTCTGTCGAAGTTTAGATTTTCAAATGCCCTGTCGATATTTAATGTACGCGGGTTTCCGTTTAAATCCGGGCGAAGCCAATCGTACATTTTAAAGGTGAAAATATAGGGCGTGGCGCTTATTTCAAGTACCATATTGTTTTTGCCCGAGCAATGTACCGTGCCGTTTGGAATCAGGAAAAGGTCATGCTTTTTTGCCGGGAATGTTTGCACGTAGTCCTTTATCTCAACGGGCTGGTTGTTTTGAAAACTGTCTTCCAGTACAGCTTTAAATTCCTGTGCGTCAATATTATCCTGGAAACCCAGGTACACCTCGGCCCCCGGTTCGGCATCAAGAATATAATAAGTTTCGTCCTGGGTAAAATCTTCGCCAAAATTTGCCTTGGTGTAAGCTACGGTAGGATGACATTGCAATGAAAGGTTGCCGCCGTCAAAGGTATCCAGGAAATCAAACCTGATGGGGAAGGCATCACCAAATCTATCTGCCGCTTTACCTAAAATAGCCTGGCTGTTGTATAAAAACAGGGTATCTAATGATACTTCAAGCATATGGTCATCATATTCAAGTATAATGCCGTTTTCGGGTGCTATCAACTCAAACGACCATGCATAGTTTACCACGTCGTCGTTTAAGCCATTAATGTTATCTTTTATCCAGCGGCCACCCCATACGCCTGGTTCAAACCACGGCCGGGCCCTGAACATATGGCCAGATAGCTGTTTTAACGCGTTCCTGAGGGTATCGCCGGTTGCCCAGCTGATATCATCAATTCTTTGCTCGTCAACAATGATATCAACAGCAGGTAGTAATTGCTTTTTATGTTTATTAAGTACCGGCCAGTCAACAAAATAGAACCGTTTGTACTGTATTTTAGGGTCTGCAGGCTGGTGATCGCCAAGGTTACAGATCTTGTTGGCTCTCGACCTGAATTGGATTTCGTTTTTGGGTACATCCAGGTAAATAAGGGGTGCCTGCCAGCCGCTGAGTGCCGCGCCGCAGCCATAAATAATGTTCAGGCAGCCGTTCAAAGGCGTTATTTCGCTTAACAGTTCCTCGTCAAAAAAATCTGCCAGGGTATCTTCGTAAATCTTCCCAAACAAGGGGTCGTTGCCACCCATAAAAGGTTCTATTGTGGCATGGATAACCAATTCGGGTTTTAAGGCTTCATTAATGTTTATCCAGTTTACGTTTGCTCCCTTATTAATAAGCTCATTATTAAGGTGATTTACAAAAATATCCCAGTACACGCCCGAGTATCCATCAATAATGATGTTTTGCTGCTGCGCTATGATCCAGCTTGCCAGCTTTCCAAATCCGTTAAAAATAGGCCCGTCAATTTTAAACGTAGGGTAGATATCGTATCCAGATTTTTGTGCCGATTGCTTTTCAGCCGGAATAAGGAATTGGCTGGTCGACCTCAGTTCTTGAATATCAGGTTTGACATCATTTTTTAAAACGGGACCTCTGTTCATACAATCGTTATATGTTATAATGTGCAAACATATTAGATTTCATTTAAATTACAAACAAGTAATTAATATTTAGTTTCGGCTTAGCTTGTCCTTCGGCTTTCTACTGTATACTCAAAACTTTCGGCTTTGTAGTAACCCAGGTTATACTCCATTGGCCGGTCGCCCTGGTCAAATACAAAACGCTTCCTGAAAAGTACCGGGCTGCCAATATCAATCTCCAGTTTGCCGGCAATAAATTTATCGGCCGCTTTGGCGCTAATTTCTTCTTTTGATAAATCGGCAACTACAGAATGCTCATTTTCAAGCATTTCGTATAGCGGTTTTTTAAAATCCTCATCACCGGTAAGGCCAATCCTGGGGTGAAAATACGATACAAAATAAACAAAAGCTTCGTCGGCATTTCCTCTTAAGCGCTCCAGTTTCAGGATCTTTTTTTCGGTTTTTATATCAAAAAAGTTGGCTATATAATCGTCCGGGTACACCCAGCTTACATGTAGTTCGTAGTTTTTAATGATAATACCGCGAGCCTGCATTTCCTGGGTAAAACTTAGCCAGTTCATTGCTTTTGAGCTCATTTTGGGCTGGGCCACTTTTGTTCCCAGCTTTTTTTTCCTGATCAGGAGTTCCTCATAAACCAGTTTGTTGATAGCCTGGCGCAGCGTGGTCCTGGAAATGGCCAGTTTTTTTGCCAAATCTACTTCGTTGGGTAAAAGCTTACCTGCCTGGTATTCAGGGTCTTTTATCAGTTCTCTCAGCAGGTTTTCGGCCTGTATATGAAGAGGAACGCTGCTTTTATGATCAATTGAAAATTTCATGTTGGTATTTATCCAGGTTTTACAAACAGTATGGTGCAAATTAAATAATTTGTTAATTAACGGCCACTGTTTTATTAATATGTTTATCCCTTATGTGCTAAACAAAACATTCGGCTGTTTTTACCGGGATTGTCTGAAACTTAAAGATAGCTTTATATTTTCTGTAAATAAAACACGGAATAAATTTGGATTGAATTTTAATGTTTTTATGTTTGTACATATTTGTTGTCGGTGCCAGATAACAGCGTTATTATATCCTAAAATAGCTTCATTTATAAAATTAATCCTACATGAAAATACTTTTGCCTTTTTTTATTACGCTTTCTACGTTTACCGGCTTAGCTGCCAACGCTCAAACAACAGGTAAGGCGACGCTTGCCAAAGCTATCATGGCCGATGAACGGTTAGATACCATCCAGGCCAGGGCTTTAAAATTACTTTCGGGCTTTTCTGCAGGCACATCCTACAACGAGGTTTGGATCCGCGATTTTAATACTTTTATTAAGGGATCGCTCCGGGTGCATCCTAAGGATGAGGTTAAAACAAAGATACTACTATTTTTTAAGATCCAGGGCGACGATGGTAATATAGTTGATGGTGTGGTAGATAGCGCCAAAGCAAACGTGGGTTACAAATATCGTTACTCGCCTTTATTGCGTGGCTGGGCGGCCCATAAAAATACAGTGGAGACCGACCAGGAATCATCGCTGGTGCAGGCTGTAAAAAAGTATATTGATGTTACCGGCGATAAAACCATTTTGAATGAAGTGATTGGTGGCAAAACAGTATTGCAGCGTATGGAGGATGCTTTTATATACCTGCAAAAAGACCGCTGGTCTGCAAAGTACGGCCTGGTAACCGGGGCTACCACTATTGATTGGGGCGATGTGCAGGCCGATGGCGGCTGGGGTGTGGCTATTAACGATAAAACCAAATGGGCCATTGATATATATGATAATGCCATGTTTGTGATGGCCCTGCACGATTTTGTGGCCATGCAGCCCAAAGGCTATAAAGCCAAACAAAACTGGTCGGTTGTAGCGGCTGCTGTTACAAAAAACGTACGTAAATATCTGTGGGATAGTAAAGCGCAAAAGTATATCCCGCACCTGTACCTGAATGGCAGCCCCTTTACGCCCGATTTTAATGAAAAAGAGATCCTGTATTTAGGCGGGTCGATATGTGCGATACAGGCTGGTTTTAATACTCCGGCCGAGGTTAAAGAAATAAACCGCCAGATGGTGGCTGCAGCAGCTAAAGAAAAGCATGCAACTATCGGCATTACCGTTTACCCGCCATACCCAACAGAGCGCTTCCCGAACATGCACTCCTACGATTACCAGAACGGCGGCGACTGGACATGGTTTGGCGGCCGCATGATAGCCCCCTTATTATCATACGGTTATGCGAAGGATGCTTATGCCGAGTTATCGCCAATGCTGGATAGGGTTATAACCAACAAAGGTTTTTTTGAGTGGTACGATGTACGAAGCGGCACCCCGAAAGGTTCGGGCGATTTCAGGGGCGAGGCTGGTGTGCTTTATGATGCTATTACCGTTTTAAAACAATGGGCTGCCAGGAATAAATAAGGCTTGTGTAAGTAAAAAAGAAACACTCTCTTGAACGCCGGCTAAGACTCACCCGGCGAGGCTACGCCCGCCACCCTCTCTTCACCTGCGGTGGAAAGAGGGGCTTGAGTGCTCAATATCAATATATTATAGAGAAAAAAAATAATAAATTTTCAAGCCCCTCTTTCCGGCGAAGCCGAAGAGAGGGTGGCCAGCGCAGCGTAGCCGGGTGAGTCGTCGCCGCCATGCAATGTACGCCATCGCCCCTTTTCCGAGCTTCGCGAAATTTTATCAATCACCATGATGTGTTTGCAAGAAGCTGATTACCAATATCGAATATCCGTCATTGCTGGTAACCATCAGGTGAAACCTGGAGAAATCGTTATGACGTGCAATGGATATAGTTAAACGGATGCACTAAACGATCGTCATTGCGAGGTACGAAGCAATCCCCGATGTGCTAAGTCCCACATAGTTCGGGATTGCTTCGTACCTCATAATAGCGATACTTTAGTAAATTGATTTAGCTATATTTCGTTGCAAGTCATCTTCATGTTTTTACGTTTTATCTGCCGGATACTTACAATGACGCGTGGATGTGTACTTCATTAAAAGTATAAAAACATGATTGACAGGCCGCTTTGCGGCCTGTTTTGCGTTATGGCTTTCTGTGCCCTGCAAGATGTTTAAAACCCCTCACTTATGAGTTACTTTTATGTCATTAATTGAAACTTTTCTTTTAAAAAAGTTATACAAATGCACACAAATGCAATACAAATTACAACAACCTGTTTTGTGCCTTTTTAAAGTCGGTTTTTCCGTTGCATCCTCTCGTTTTTAGTGAATCTTTTTAAAATATTTTATAATGTATCAACATTTAATAAATATGTTCGAATGTTTACCATTATAATTAATATAATGGACACCTAAATCATTAAATCACAGGATAAAGTGACGTTTTAAGCACTGATTCACAACTTATTTAAATTTTATTTCAAAAAATTTTGTTTTTGTTATTTTAATATGTAATTATGTACATACAAATACCAAATTATATAGTCAACCTTTACACAAACCCATCATGAATGAAAGAATTTTTACCTATTTGAAGGTGAAGTACCTTTGTTGCTTACTGTTTTTATTGATCCTGGGGAAGGTATCCCTGGCGCAAACAGCATTTACTGTAAGTGGCAAGGTAACCGACAACAAAGGGCTGGTAATGCCCGGCGTAAGTGTTGCCGTAAAACATACCAAAAGCGGTACCATTACCACAGTTAGCGGCGATTACACCATTAAGGTGCCCAACGCCACCGATACCCTGGTGTTTTCGTTTTTGGGCTATGCCAAACAAGAGGTAGCCGTTAACCAGCGGCACACCATTAATGTAGTTTTGCTTGACGATAAAAACGACCTGAACGAGGTTGTGGTAGTAGCCTACGGTACCCAGAAAAAGGAAAGTATGGTAAGCTCTATCACTACAATTAACCCCAAAGAGTTAAAAGGGCCAACCAGCAACTTAACCACCATGCTTGCCGGCCGTATTGCCGGTTTAATATCGTACCAGCGCAGTGGCGAACCGGGGGCCGATAACGCTTCATTCTTTATCAGAGGGATAACCTCGTTTGGCTCGGGTAAAATCGATCCGCTGATATTGATTGATGGGATGGAGTCAACCACCAATACGCTGGCCCGCCTTCAGCCCGATGATATTGCCGGGTTTTCTATCCTGAAGGATGCAGCAGCTTCATCATTATATGGTGCACGTGGCGCTAATGGCGTTATCCTGGTTACCACCAAATCGGGCAAAGTGGGCGATACCAAAATGAATGTGCGGTTTGAAAATTCTACCTCAACAAACACGCAAAACTTTGCCCTGGCCGATAATATCACCTACATGAAATTATCAAACGAAGCGGCCCTTACCCGCAATCCGCTGTCGCCGTTGCCCTACACCCAAAACAAAATTGACCACACCATGGCCGGGGATAATCCGCTGCTGTACCCAAGTAACGACTGGATTGGCTCGTTAATTAAAAATTACACCAATAACCAAAGGCTTAACTTAAACATCAGCGGCGGTGTTAACCGGGCGCAATATTATATATCGGCATCGGCCAATAAAGATAATGGTGTGTTAAAGGCGCAAACAGGTAACAATTTCAACAACAACGTAAGCCTTAAAAGCTACGAGATCCGGTCGAACGTAAACGTAAAACTCACCTCATCTACCGAGGCCATCGTACGTACGTCCGGAGATTTTGATGATTATAACGGCCCAATAGGAGGTGGCGGCGCTGTTTTCGGCAGCGCGTTAAATGCCAACCCGGTGTTGTTCCCGGCCACATTCCCCGCGTCTGATCTGCCTTTGGTTAAGCACCCCTTATTTGGTAACGCGCCAAGGGGTTCAAACGGCGATGTTTATGATAACCCTTTTGCCGATATGGTATCTGGATTTCAGCAGTACAGCACATCAACCCTGAATGTACAGCTGGAAATTAAACAGGACCTGAAATTTATCACCGAAGGCCTCTCGGCAAGGGCCATGGCTTATACCCAGCGCTATGCTTACTTTAACCTGAGCAGGCAGTATACGCCGTTTTATTACGCGGCCAGCCCCTCGGCTACCGATCCTAAAGGTTATACCTTATCGTTATTAAACGAAAAATCGGCTACCGAATACCTTAACTACAACCAGGGCAATAAAGTAGTAAACAGTACCAACTACGCCGAGGTTGCCCTAAACTATAACCGCACTTTTAACAAATTACATAATATAAGCGGCCTGCTCATTGGTATACAGCGTAACTATGTTACCGGCAATGCCGGCGATTTGCAATCGTCGCTCCCTTTTCGTAACCAGGGCGTTAGCGGCAGGCTAACCTACGGGTACGATAACCGTTACCTGTTTGAAACCAACTTTGGTTACAACGGGTCGGAACGTTTTGCACGCAACAACCGTTTTGGGTTTTTCCCGTCAGTAGGCGTTGCCTGGAATGTTAATAACGAAAAGTTTTTTGAACCCTTAGTGCACACCATCACCAAGTTAAAGTTCCGCGCCACTTACGGTTTGGTGGGTAATGACCAGATTGGTAATGCCAACGACAGGTTTTTTTACCTATCCAATGTAAACCTTAACGATGGTACTTTCGGATCATATTTTGGCGAAAACTATGCCTACAACCGCCCTGGCGTTTCTATCTCCAGATATGCCAATGAGGGCATCACCTGGGAAAAATCAAAGAAAACCAATATCGGGATGGATTTGGGTTTGTTTGATGCCCTAAACATAACCATAGATGCCTATCATGAGCGCCGCAGCAATATTTTAATGCAGCGGGCCTATATACCCACTACCATGGGGCTTACGGCCCCCGTGAGCGCCAACGTAGGCGTGGCCGAAGGCAAGGGTGTTGATGTGGCTATTGATTATAATAAAAACTTTGGCAGCGCCTGGCTGCAAATGCGGGGCACATTTACCTATGCGGCCAGTAAGCTGCTGGTAAACGAAGAGCCTGCTTACCCGGCAAATGAACAATACCTGTCGCGCGTGGGGCAATCACTGGGCGAAGTGTACGGCCTTGTTGCCGAACGCTTGTTTGTTGATGACGAAGATGTAAAAAACTCGCCCAAGCAAAACTTTGGCGAGGTGAGGGGAGGCGATATCAAATACCGCGATTTAAACGGCGACGGGCAAATAACCGCGCTTGATATGATTAACGGCCTTGGTTACCCAACCACGCCCGAAATTATTTACGGCTTCGGCTTCTCGTTCGGCTATAAAAACTTTGATATCAGTACATTTTTCCAGGGATCGGCCCGGTCGTCATTTTTTATCGATCCTACGGCTATTTCTCCCTTTGTGGCCAATGGCGCTTACCAGCATGGTTTGCTTAACGTAGTGGCCAATGATCACTGGTCTGAAGATAACCGGAACTTATATGCTTTTTGGCCCAGGCTTGGTTTAACGCAAAATACCAACAATAACCAGCCATCCAACTGGTGGATGCGTAACGGGGCTTTTATGCGCATGAAAACCGCCGAATTAGGGTATAGTATTAAAGATAAAACCTTAAAAAAGTTCCATATATCGGGCTTAAGGATTTATGCCAACGGCACCAACCTGTTCCTTATCAGCGGCTTTAAGCTTTGGGATCCTGAGCAAGGGAGTAACGGGCTGGGTTACCCGGTTCAAAAAGTGTTTAACGTGGGGATAAATGTTCAACTGTAAATCCTGCTAAAATTTAATCGAGATGAAATTGTTAACTATATACACCCGGTATTCGGGCCTTTTGGGCCGGAAATCTATAGGCCTTGCCTTGTTGCTGCTCATAGTGGCAGGCATGTCGTCCTGTAAAAAAAGTTACCTTGATGTGGTGCCCGATAACGTGGCAACCATTGATAATGCCTTTGCCAACCGCAACGAGGCCGAAAAATATTTGTTTACCCTGTACTCGTACCTGCCGCAGGAAGGGCATCCCGATAAAAACCCTGCCTTCAGCGGTGGCGACGAAGCCTGGACCTACTGGCCCATGACCGAAGATTTCTTTTACCTTGACCCCTATAACATTGCCCGCGGCAACCAAAACCGGGCCGATCCTTACATGAACTACTGGGATGGCTATGATGGCAAATCGTTATGGCAGGGCATAAGGGCCTGTAATACCTTTTTAGATAATTTGGATAAAGTAACCGATTTGCAACCCTATGTTAAAGTACGCTGGGTAGCCGAGGCCAAATTTTTAAAAGCATATTTTCACTGGTACCTGTTCAGGATGTATGGGCCTATACCCATCATGGATAAAAACATATCCATAACAGCGCCGCCCGAAGAGGTTAAAGTATACCGCCAGCCGGCCGACTCGGTAGTGAATTACATTGCCCGGCTGCTTGACGATGCTGCCGCAGGCGACGATAACACCGGCTTGCCAAGTGTAATTACCAGCGCATCAACCGAGCTTGGCCGGGTTACCAAGGTAGCGGCCCTTGCTATTAAAGCACGTGTGCTGGTTACCGGTGCCAGCCCCTTGTTTAACGGCAATAATGATTTTGCAGGCTTAAAGGCCAATAATGGCAAACTGCTTTTTAACCCGCAGTATGATGCCACCAAATGGACAAGGGCTGCTGCCGCCTGTAAAGTTGCCATTGATGCTGCCGCGGCAGCAGGGTTAAAGCTGTATTATTTTGCACCGGGCATTACCGCTGTTGATGATGTAACCAAGGTAGAAATGAACATTCGGAATTCGGTTTGCGAAAAGTGGAACAGCGAACTGATCTGGGGCTTAACATCAAGCGGTAACCCAACCTTCCGGTTACAGGAGTATGCCATTCCGCAGCTCGACCCTAATAACATCAATCTTGATTTAAAAGGCAAGCTGGCGCCGCCGCTAAAAATGGCCGAGCTGTTTTACACCAAAAACGGCGTACCTATTGAAGAAGATAAAACCTGGGATTACGCCAACCGCTTTAAACTGCGCACCACCACAAGCGCCGATGCCGGTATGCAAAACGGCTACCAAACCGTGGGGCTGCATTTTGACAGGGAACGCCGTTTTTATGCCGATATGGCTTTTGATGGCTCAACCTGGTTTATGAAAAACGGCACCTATAATGTGCAAAGCAAACTGGAGCAATACTCAGGTAAAAAGCAAAGCCGCTTGTATTCCATTACCGGCTACTACACCAAAAAAATAGTGAACTGGAACCTGGTATTCTCATCAACCAACGTAACTGTTGAATCGTACCCATGGCCGGTAATGCGCCTGAGCGATTTGTACCTGTTATATGCCGAAGCGTTGAATGAGTCGGGCAATTCGGCTGCGGCTTTGCCCTACCTAAACCAGGTAAGGGCAAGGGCAGGCCTGCAATCGGTAGAGAGTTCATGGACCAATTTTTCTACCAATCCGGCCAAATATACCAGTGTTAGTGGCCTGCGCGACATCATCCGCCAGGAGCGCGGTATCGAGATGGCATTTGAAGGCAGCCGCTTTTGGGACCTTCGCCGCTGGAAAACCGCGCCGCAGGTATTGAGCGCACCAATTTATGGCTGGGATATTTTGCAAAGCAGCTATGAAGATTATAACCGCAGGGTGCTGCTGTACAGCCCAAGGTTTGTGGCCCCGCGCGATTATTTCTGGCCAATTAAAGAGTACAATTTGCAGGTTAATCCAAACCTGGTTCAAAATTCAGGATGGTAGTTAAAATGCAAATGATGTCGGTAAAAAAAATTATATCCATCAAAAAATATAAGATAATGAAAAAGATATTATTAATGTGCCTGATGAGTTTGGCTGTACTGGCCATTAACTCCTGTAAGCAGGATAAGCTTGAACCCGTTGCCAAAGATGGGGTTGCGCCGGGGCCGGTAACCAACGTAAGCGTCGAGAACCTGCACGGTTCGGCAAAAATAAGTTATGCCCTGCCTAACGATGCCGATTTGTTATACATCAGGGCCGTGTACACCACCAAACAGGGCGTAGTGCGCGAAACCAAAGTGAGCCGGTATAACAGTAACTTAACGGTAGTTGGCTTTGGCGATACCGATGCTTACCAGGTTACGTTGTACGCGGTTGATAAAAGCGAGAATGCATCGGCGCCAACCATGGTAACGGTGCACCCTTTAACGCCCTCGGTAAGGCTTGTTCGCGATAGCCTGGTGGTATCGCCCGATTTTGGCGGCATCAACGTAAAGTTTGTAAACGCTACCGAAGAGAGCCTGGCCATTGTTGTGCTTTCCAACGATTCGCTTAAACAATTTGTGCCTATCAATACCGATTATACCAGCCTTAAAAAAGGCGATTTCTCTACCCGGGGCCTGCCCGCAACACCTACCAAATTTGGCATTTTTGTGCGCGACAGGTGGGGCAACCTTTCAGATACCTTGATGGTAACGGTAACCCCATTGTTTGAGCAATTGCTCGATCGTACAAAAATGAAGGGCATAGTTTTACCTACCGATGCACCGCTTGGCTACGGCGGCAACATAGCCGGCCTTTTTGATGGCAACGTAAATGATGGCTTTTACCATACTGGCGATGCATCGAGGATGCCGCAGCAATTTACCTTTGATATGGGGGTAACTGCCAAACTAAGCCGCCTGGTGTGGTTTATGCGCCCAAGCTTCTTTTATACGCTGCACAACCCGCGGGTGGTTGAAATATGGGGATCAAACAACCCTAACCCCGATGGCAGTTATGATAGCAGCTGGACCTTGCTGGTTTCGCACACACAAATCAAACCGTCGGGCTTGCCCGAAGGGCAGCTTTCGCAGGCCGATATAGATGCGGCGCTTGCGGGCGAAACCGTAACCTTCCCGCTCAATACACCCAAAGTACGCTACATCAGGTTCAGGACATTAAAAAATTGGTCAAACGGGTCGTACGTCAATTTTTATGAGCTCATGATGTATGGAGATGCAACTAATTAATGATCAAAAAAAGAATTTATGAAAACGATAAAATATTTTGCCCTCCTGTATGTGCTTGGCCTTATTGCCGGGTTAAACTCGTGCACAAAAACAACGGGCGATGCTTATAAAAAATTTGAAAAGGGCGGCGAGATCACTTACCCCGGCCGGGCAGATACCGTGCTGGTACAGGCAGGTTACAACCGGGTACAATTGGCTGTAGTTTTGGGTAACGACCCGCTGGTTACCAAAATCAGGGTATACTGGAATAACCAGGTCGACTCTACCGATGTACCCGTAACGCATTCGGGCGGTAAGGATACCGTTAAAGTGATTGTTCCTAACCTTACCGAGGGCAACTATAATTTTACGGTATACACTTTTGATAGCCAAAACCATAAATCGGTAGTTATTAACGGATCGGGAATTGTTTATGGCCCAAGCTATCTGACCTCATTAACCAACAGGACGTTAAAATCCTTAACCGAAAGCGCCGATGGCAATAAAATAGAACTGAGCTGGGGCGTACCTGCCGGCGGAGAGTTAGGAGTGGAAATTAGTTATACCGGGCAAAATGGAGCCGCCCGCAAAATAGTGATACCTCCAACCGAAACCAGCACCGAGCTGCCCGATTATAAAGAAAGCACGCAGCTTACCTACAAATCATTATACAAGCCCGATTCAACCGCGTTTGAAACGTTTTCGCCCCCCGCGTCAACAGTTACTTTGCCAAAGTTTGAAAGGCAGCTTGATAAATCGAAATTTGCCCTGGTTACTTTACCTACCGACGTAAATGAAGGCGGGTACGGCTGGCTGCAAAGCTACCTGTGGGACGAAAATTACAACCCGCCGGGCTTTGCCACGCAATCCATCATCCCTTGCTGGTTTACGTTTGATAGCGGCGCATCGGCCTCAATAAGCCGTTTTAAAGTTTGGCAGGCCAATGACAGGCTGTACAACCTGGAGAGCGTAAAAACCTTTGAGCTGTACGGCAGCAACAGCCCGTCGGCAGATGGCAGTTTTTCCAGCTGGACAAAAATAGGCTCCTATACATCAGTGAAGCCTTCAGGTTTACCTCCGGGACAAAACACGGCGGCCGACGTAGCCTTTGCATTGGCCGGTGAAGAATTTACCGTGGCCGATGGTACGCCCAAATTCAGGTACTACAGGTTTAAGCTATTAACCAACTGGGGCGGCGGACATTTTATGACCATGGAAGAAATTGCTTTTTATACGCATGACCGGTTGTAGTTTGATGCAACTATATATAAAGTAAACAAATAGCCATTCCGCATTCGCCGGGTGGCTATTTGTTTGTAAAGAAGACCGGTGTGGGCCAATCTTTTTATTTCATGTCATTAATAAATGGATTGTCATAAGAACGAACCCGATAGGGATGAGTGCCGGGGCTACCGTGTATCTATGTGTTTTATATAAAAGAAAAATGTCATTTCGATGGAGCAAGGGGGCAAAGAGCGGGAGCGCGAAGGAGAAATCTTGTACTCCCTGCATCACCACAAGCCCTCGGAATGCGAGGCGTACAAGATTTCTCCTCACCCCACCGCTCCAACCCATCCCAGTTTCGTTCGAAATGACAACGGGTTTCATTAATTGATGAGATTCAAAAGATGTGTGTACACGGTAGGTGCCGGAGGGAGATGAAATCTTGTACTCCCTGCATCACTACAAGCCCACAGAATGCGAAACGTACAAGATTTCTCACCCTTTCCCCACACGTTCCAGCCCTTCAAGGGATTCGAAATGACATTCGGTTTTATTAATTGATGAAATCCAGCAGATTCAAACTGTGTTAAAAAAGCCCTGTCACCATAAACCGCAGCGCCCTAAAAAAACTTTGTAAAAATTATCATACAAAATTTTGCTAAATCGTTTTTATTAGATAATTTGGTCGATAATTACCAATTATAAAAAGAGTTTCTAAAATATATTTCCAGGGATTAAAAAGATGACCAATAATAAAAGGGCTGGTTTTGTTGCTTTGTCGGGCAAAAAATGTTTTACTGTGCTGTTAACTGCTGCGTTAACTTTTGGGGTGGCAGGGTTAAAGGCTCAAACACCGGCTGCTTACGTAAATCCTTTTATTGGTGCAACTACCAATGCAGATGAGGCCGGAGTTTACCACGGCCTGGGTAAAACATTTCCGGGGGCTACCACACCTTACGGTATGGTACAGATAAGTCCAAACACCATAACGGGTGGCGATAATGGACCGGGTTACAGCTTTGAGCATACCAGTATTGAAGGCTTTGCCATGACCCAAATGAGCGGTATAGGCTGGTACGGCGACCTTGGCAACTTCCTGGTGATGCCTACCGCCGGTAAAATGTACACCATAGCCGGCAAACTGGATGGCTCCATGAAGGGCTATCGTTCGCAATACGACAAAAAAAGTGAAAAAGCATCCGCAGGATATTACAGCGCTCTGCTTACCGATCATAATATTAAAGCCGAAATGACCGCTGCACAACATAGCGGCATGCTGCGTTTTACATTTCCGCAAGGTACTGATTCGCGTATTCAAATTGATTTGGCGCGCAGGGTAGGGGGCACCTCAACCCTGCAATATGTAAAAGTTGTTAATGATCATACTATTGAAGGCTGGATGAAATGTACGCCAGATGGCGGCGGCTGGGGCAATGGCGACGGCCATGCCGATTACACCGTTTATTTTTATGCCGAGTTTAGCAAACCGCTGAAGGACTTTGGTGTTTGGAGCGCCAATATCCCCGATGACTGGAGCCGTAAGCTGGACGATGTAACCGGGAAAAAATATTTAGATAGGGTGGCCGAAGCCGAAGTATTAAAAGGCGCAACAGAAAAACAAGGTAAGCACCTGGGTTTTTATACCCAATTTGCCACCCGGGCCAATGAACAGGTACTGCTTAAAACAGGCATATCCTTTGTAAGCATCGCGGGAGCAAAAAATAATTTGAATACCGAGATTAAGGATTGGAATTTTGATGCCCTGCACCAAAAAGCCATTGCTTTATGGAATAAAGCTTTGTCAAAAGCAAGTGTGCAGGGCGGCACGCCAGATCAAAAAACGGTATTTTATACGGCGCTGTACCATACCATGATAGATCCGAGAATCATCAGCGACGTGGATGGCAGGTATCCGGGCGGCGATGGTAAAACACACCAAACTGCCAATTTTAACAAGCGGACTATTTTTAGCGGATGGGATGTGTTCCGGAGCCAGATGCCCCTGCAAACCATCATAAACCCGGGCCTGGTAAACGATGAGATCAATTCGCTGGTAACATTAGCGCAGGAAAAGAAAATGGATTACCTGGAACGCTGGGAGATCATGAACGCTTATAGCGGCTGTATGATTGGTAACCCGGCTGTATCGGTAATTGCCGATGCTTACACTAAAGGTATCCGCAATTATAACGTGCCCGAGGCTTATCGCCTTGCCGTGGGCTCGGTTGAAAAATTTGGTAATGGCGATAAGGGTTTTAGCGGTGGCGATATAAGCATATCCTTAACATTGGAATATGCCTATACCGACTGGTGTACCGGTCAGCTGGCTAAATGGCTGGGTAAAACTGCCGACGCTGCAAAATATAGCCAGCGCGGACAGGCATACAAAAATGTGTTCGACACCGAAAAAGGCTGGTACAGGCCCAAAGATGATAATGGCAACTGGAAAGCCTGGCCCGATTCGGCACGTACCAAACAATGGTATGGCACTATTGAAAGTAACCCCTACCAGCAAGGCTGGTTTGTACCACAGGACGTAAAAGGCATGGCCCAAATGATGGGTGGCAACGCCAAAACCATTGCCGACCTTAACAACTTTTTTGAAAAGGCCCCAAATAACATGATGTGGAATGATTACTACAACCATTCCAACGAGCCGGTTCATCATGTGCCGTTTTTGTATAATCGCTTAGGCGCACCTTGGCTGACACAAAAATGGACCAGGGAAATTTGTCGTCGTGCTTACCTTAACTCGGTTGATGGCCTGGTTGGGAACGAAGACGTAGGGCAAATGTCGGCCTGGTATGTGCTGGCAGCCAGTGGGCTGCATCCCGTTTGCCCTGGTGATACCCGTCAGGAAATTACAAGCCCGGTATTTAATAAAGTAGTTTTAAGGCTCGACCCTAAGTATGCCAAAGGACAAACGTTTACAATAACCGCGCTTAAAAACTCGGCGGCCAATGTTTACATCCAAAGCGCAAAGTTAAACGGCAGGGCTTACAACAAGTGTTACCTCGACTTTAAAGATATAGCCGCGGGCGGCACACTGGAACTTACCATGGGCAGCAAGCCCAATAAAAACTGGGGAATTTAATATAAGTAATGTTTTAATTAAGAGTGGTTGAATTGTGAAGATATGCTAAATCGATTTATGAAAAACCAATAATAAATTATATATCTATCAATTAATTAAAACCAAATTATGAAAACCAAATTATTTACCCTGCTTATTGTGGGCACCGCCTTACTCACTGCCTGCAAGCGCGAAAAGTCGGCTAAACCCGAGCCTCCTGTAACTAATTCCGGAGGGGCCAAAATTCCGTTGTCCGGTTCGTCCGTGTCCGCGTATGGCACTTTTTATATCAGTAATGTATCCAGCAGTAAAATCATCGAAATAAATGGCGTGGGAATGTTAAATGATGGTAACGCCGCCCAGCAATACCAGTATTTTGGCAGCGGTACTGCAACTAACCCTAACCAAAAATGGTACATCGTTCAGCAAGGTACCGGCGCCATTACCAGCAGCACCAAATTTAAACTCATGAATGTTGCCAGTGGCAAATACCTTGAGGTACCCCTGGCATCTACCACGCCGGGAGTAGGTTTATGGCAGGATAAAGCCAATACCAACAACGCCCAGCAGTGGTACATCCAATCGGTAGGTACCAATGTGTACAAGATTATTAATGTAGGCAACGTTTTGGCGGTAACAAACGAAGGTGCGTCAACCAGTAATGGTACGGCCATCACCCAGGAGCCTTTTGTATCGGGCAATACCTCCCAACAATGGGTGTTGAACAGCATTGCTGCCGAATCATATCGTGATGACGATGTGGTAAACTTTTTTCACCGGGCAAACGGTACAGTTGCTTTTGATGAAGGTAAAAGTATTGCCCTTACCTATGGAGCCAATAGCGGAAAGGTACTTTGGATAACCGAGGATGCTTATGCGGCTGATCAGCTACAATCAAACGGACAATTGTATTGCCAGTTTTTTAAATACCATAATTCGGCTTTATTACAGCCGGCAAGTCATAGCTGGGATCAATCATTAACGCCTAATATAACTACTACAAATTCGCCCATTAGCAACCTGGAGATCATTGAGAGCCCCGGCGACCATAACAGTACTTATCGCTGGCCGGGCATTGGGATTGAGGCAGGTAGCAAAGTTTTGTTGTATACTTATGAATCAGCAAACGGGTCGACCCCTGCAAACCAGGCTGTTTACTCCATTAACCAAAACACGGCAGGTTTAAATTGGGGGGCGGCAACAAGGCTTACGCCTAACGGTATGTCGGGCCAAACTGATGTCGGTTTTTCCAACGGGATGGTGAAAAATCCGGCTGGCGACTCGGTTTATGTATATGGCAGCAAAAGTGTTTATTTTAATTTATCAAATGTATTCCTGGCGCGGTTTGCGGCAAACAACCCAACCAATTGGACATTCTGGACAGGCACAGGCTGGTCGGCCAGCCTGCAATCTGCATCAACAGCTGCAATTACAGTTGGTTCGGGCAATACAACGCAGCAAAACGTAATCATATCAAAAGTGAACGGCAAATACGTAATGATGCAAATGGATCTGGGTTACTTCTGCGATCCGGGCAACCACAATATTTATATATCTACAGCAACCAGTCCGAAGGGGCCGTTTACTGCGCCGCAATTGGTATTTACCATTAATGATATGTACAACGGGCACCTGGCTAAATATTATACGCCGGCAATACATCCCGAGTTTAATAATGGGCATAATGAGCTTTTGGTTACCTATTGCTTAAACTATAATGCCGATGGTGGCAGCTGCTCAACCCAAACCTGTTTTAATAATAACCAGGACCCCAATTATTACCAGGTAAAAGGGGTACGGATACCGTATTCGCTGGTGGGATTGTAACAGGAAACAGAAGGGAATTAAAAAGAAAAAGCGGGGAAAGTGCGATCCTCTTGAGAGGGGGGGGGCGATACGGAGGCTAATGAACGCCGCCTAACACACCCCTGCCATCGCTCAACCTTTCGCGCCCCCCTCTTGAGAGGGGAATTAAAAAAAAAGCGCGGGAAGGTGCGATTCCCCTCTTGAGAGGGGGGAGGGGTGTGTTTTATACGAGCAGCTAATTAAACGCCGGCCAACACACCCCTGCAGCCGCCCGGTCTTTCGCTCCCCCTCTCGAGAGGGGAATTACAAAGAGCGCAGAAAAGAATATAATTTGAACAACCATACAATGAAAAAAGCATTTTTACTATTAGCCGGCATTAGCCTTTCCGTTTGGGCCAGCGCGCAAAAAATCGCACCGTTTAAGGCGGGCGACAGGGTGGCATTTGTGGGCAACAGCATTACCGATGGCGGGCACTACCACTCGTACATTTGGCTGTATTACATGACGCATTACCCCAACATGCGGATAACCTGTTTTAATGCAGGCATTGGCGGCGATGTTATAGGCCAGATTTATGACAGGTTTGATGATGATGTGCTTGATAAAAAGCCTAACGTTTTAACCCTTACCTGGGGCATGAATGATAGCGGCTATTTTGAATGGTACCGTGCCGATGCGCAGGATGTTATGGATAAAAGGATCCAGGGGAGTTACAAATACTACGGCATGCTGGAGGATAAGCTGAAACGTCTGTCGGATATTAAAAAGATCTTCATTTTGGGTTCGCCGTATGATGAAACTTCTAAGTTCACCACCAAAAATATCTATCCTAAGAAAAGCATAGCGTTTTCGAAAATTATCGATTTTCAGCAGGAAGCGGCTAAAAGAAACGGCTATGGTTATGTCGATTTTTATCACCCCATGGCAGCCATTAACCTGCGCGAACAGGCGAAAGATTCCACTTTTAGCCTTACGCCTAACGATAGGGTGCACCCCGATAACGACGGACACCTGGTAATGGCCTACCTGTTTTTAAAGGCCCAGGGGCTGGATAATCAGTATGTTGCCGATTTAAGCATCAATGCCCAAAGCAAAAAAGTGTTAAAAGCCGTAAACTGCCGCATCAGTAACGTAACGGCCGGTGCAGATTCGGTTGCGTTTAATTACCTGGCCAATTCGTTGCCTTATCCAATTGATACCATTCCGCGTGGCTGGGGCAATCGTAAAAAACAGGCCGATGCGCTAAAGGTAGTTCCGTTTACCAAAGATTTTAACCAGGAATTGTTGAGCGTTAAAGGCCTAAAAGACGGCGATTATAAGGTGATGATTGACGGCGAGCAGATAGGCAACTGGTCGGCCCGGCAACTGGCCGATGGCGTTAACATGGCCGAAATTACCACTACTCCCCAATACCAGCAGGCCATCCAGGTTCGCGAACTTAACGAAGAGCGCTGGGATATTGAACGCCGTACAAGAATGTACGTTTGGATGCAGTATGATTTTTTAAAGGGTAAAGGTTTGTTGCACAACGATAGCAACGCCGCTATGGATACCGTAAAAAAATACGCTGTGAAGGACATTTTTGTGAACGGCAATAAAGATAACTACAGCCGCGCCCGTTACAAAAGCCTGCGCGATGCCTGGCAAAAAGAAACGGATGTATTAACCGACCAGATTTATGCCATTAACAAACCCAAAAATCACCGCATTACTATCATAGCTGCCAAATAACCACAACCGGAAAACACCTATACCCATATGAATAAAAAAACAATAATAGCCCTTATAGCCTTTTTTATAAGCTTTATAAAGGTTGATGCAGCTACGGTAGATACCGTTTTAACGCACAGCAATGCCATGCGCCAGGATATTAAGGCGGTAGTAATAAGGCCTGCAGGTTACCAGGCAGGCAAAAAGTTTCCGGTGCTGTACCTGTTGCATGGCTTTAGCGGCAATTACAGCGATTGGATTTTAAAAGTACCCGCCATTACCAAACTGGCCGATGAGTATCAAATGATGATTGTATGTCCCGACGGCAATTTTGCAGGCTGGTATTTTGATAGCCCCATGAATAAGGACTGGCAATACGAAACCTATGTTGGAACCGAACTGGTGAACTGGGTTGATAAACATTACGCTACAATTGCCGATAGGAGCGGGAGGGCCATTACAGGCTTAAGTATGGGTGGACACGGTGCCATGTACATCGCCTTTAAACACCAGGATACTTTTGGCGCGGCGGGCAGCATGAGCGGCGCGTTGGATATCAGGCCCTTTTCGGATGCGTTTGGTATCGAGCAGGTATTGGGAAAATACAGCCAATATCCCGAAAGGTGGGAAAAAAACAGCGTTATCAATATGATATACCTGTTAAAACCAAACTCGCTGCTTATTACGTTTGATTGCGGTTACGATGACTTTTTATACCCGGCAAATGTTGCTTTTCATAATGAGCTTTTAATGCGTAAGATTCCGCATGATTTTACAGTAAGGCCTGGAGCGCATACCTGGGAATTTTGGAGCAACTCGGTTGTTTACCAGGCGCTGTTTTTTAGCCGCTACTTTAACAAAATAAAGTAGGGGATAGTGTTACGAAATTTAATTACCGGGCTTGTAATATTTGGCCCGGTTTTTAAACACTTTTTTAATTTTTATCAGATTTTAATGCAAACAAAATAAATTAAAAAAAAGTGTTCAAAAAATTTGCTAAATCGTTTTTATGATTTAAATTAGCAGTCAGATTAAACATCTGTTGTAAACCAACTAATACCAATATACTTTTTTTTAGGCAATCTGCGTAAAGCTGTCAAATTTAGCTAAATCGATTTTTCGATATTGTTTAAATGGACTTGTAGTGTTAAAAATATGCTATTGTAAATAAACCTGTAATATGAAAAAAATTTACTTCAAGGTTCTTACTTTTTCGATGATCGGGCTTGCGCTTTGGGGCATGTCATCCTGTAAAAAGGATGGTTTCCTGGGGCAAACCACTACATCAAACTTAACCCAAAGCACGGTATTTGCCGATAGCGCCAATACGGTGGCGTTTTTGTCAAACATCTACAGTAATGTGGGTTTCAGCTTTAACCCCGGCCGCTTTTTATACGGGCCTATTTTATCGCCCACAACCAACGGCGGGCTCGATGCCGCATCTGACGAAGCCGAGGTTTACACATCGGCCGGCTCTACCGCTTTGGCTTTTGAATCGGGCACTATAAACGCAGCTGTAGTTACCGATGATGCTTATAAAAACAGCTATACCAACATTCGTGCGGTAAACCAGCTGCTGGCCAATTTGCCAAAATCGCCTATAAATAATTTTACCAAAACGCAGATGCGCGCCGAAGCTCATTTTTTAAGGGCCTGGTACTATGCTATATTGTTGAAACACTATGGCGGGGTGCATATAGTTAACGATAAAATTTACAACTACACAGATGCCATCCCCGCAAAACGGAATACCTACGCCGAAACGGTAAACTATATTTTGGCCGATTGCGATACCGCCGCGCTGGAGTTGCCAACCGTTCAAAGCGGCTTAAACTATGGCCGCGCTTCAAAGGGTGCCTGCCTGGCCTTAAAATCAAGGGTTTTGTTGTACGCTGCAAGTCCGTTATTTAACGGGCAATCGATAGGCGATGGCGCTACAAAAGAACTGGTAGGCTATGCCACTTATGATAAAGAACGCTGGAAACTGGCCGAGGATGCCGCTATTGCAGTAATTGGTACAGGAGCCTATAAACTCAATGTGGATAATGCTACGGCACCCGGGTATGGCTTTCAGCACCTGTTTACCTTGCCCCTGAATACCGAATACATTTTTGAACTGATGCGCGGCAATAATGCCGATTTTGAGAGCCTGTGGCAACCACCATCGCGTACGGGCAAAAATGGCGCTCTGCCTTTGCAGGGTTTAGTTGATGCATTCCCGATGAACACGGGCAAAGCCATCACCGACCCAACATCCGGCTACGACCCGCAAAACCCTTATGCCAACCGCGACCCACGTTTAGATTATACGGTTATCCGCGATCAAACGCTTATCCAAAACAGGCTGTCGTCGGGCAAATCGCCTATTAATATTTTTACCGGTACCTATAATGGCCAATCGACAGGTCCCGACGCAGTTAACGTGGGCACCCGTACGGGCTACTACACCAACAAAATGCTCGATCCGGATGCCGTATCGCAGGATTTTACACATCCAACCAAAAGATGCTGGCCATTAATACGCTATGCCGAAATTTTGCTTAACTACGCCGAGGCGGCCAACGAATATGAGGGCCCAACCACACAGGTTTACCAGGCTGTTGAGGCTATCCGCCAGCGGGCAGGGTTAAACCCGTACCAGTTGCCAACCGGCTTAAACCAGGCCGATATGCGCAAAGCCATTCAGAACGAACGCCGTATTGAGCTGGCATTTGAGGAGCACCGCTTTTGGGATGTGCGCCGCTGGAAAATAGCCGACCAAACCGACAACATTCAAACCTACGGTATGGAGGTTGACCGCAATAATGCATCGGTTACTTATAAAACCTTCCCGGTGCGCAAGCGCAACTTCCGCACGGCTATGTACCTGTGGCCTTTCCCGCAAACGGAGGTAGCCAAATCGCCTGAGATGTTACAAAACCCGGGGTATTGATCACCATTATAAGATAAAAAGCAAATGAAAAAGAATAATATAATGCAACAGTGCGGCTTTTTGCTGGTAGCGATAGCGGCTATTTTGATGGCATCATGCAAAGCCGAAAAGGTATTGCCGGTAAAAGAATCTATCAAAGATATCACGGGCAGCTGGCAGGTGATCAGGGCAACCCGCAACGGCACCGAGCTTACCACCCTTATCGATTTTACCAAATTCAGGGTAAACTTTAAAGATGGCGGCTATACCATTGAAAACCCGCTGCCTTTTTTGGTAAATGCCAACGGCAAATTCTCGCTCGACGATCCGGAATATCCGTTTAAAATAACGTTTACGGCAACCGGGGGCACCGCTGTATCAACACCATTCAATTACCCTATTGTGAATGGCAAAAGGCAGCTGAGCATCACTTTTAGCCCGGGCTGCCCAAACAACAGCTATGTGTACGTACTGCAAAAAGTTAACTAACCATAAACCATAACATACTAATACAACAGATTTTATGAGATCATACTTACATATAAAAGGTAAAGGTTTATGGAAGTTTTGTGCCTTAACTGCCCTGGCTATTGTGCTGGCCTGCTGCGGCGAGGTGATAACCAGCGTTGACCAGCCTGCAACTGCAACAGCAGGGTCTACAATGACGGTAACTGTTCACCTATCTATACCAACCGCTGCAGATGGCGGCCCAGACTACCTGGTGTTTGGCTTTTTGGTCCCTAAAGGATGGAAAGCGGCACAAAATACCGTTGTAACCTACTCCGGCGCGCAGGGCAGCGGCAACATGACGCTGATACCCGAAGGAACCTTAGGCAAAAACGGAAACGGCCTTACCTGGACAGCCTACATGAAAAAAACTTTCCAGATAGGTGGTAACCTTATTGACGATATGGAATGGGTGGCTTATCAATCAGATAAAGCATATTCGCACACCGGCGGGCTTGAATTTAAGGGCGATATCACCATTAAAACAAAAGTGGCTGCCGATAATAATAACTACCTGGTAAAATTAGGCTACACCATTACCGATACCGGCCACGGCTTTACCAGCGATCAGTTTGGTACCTATTACAGCGAAGTGGTAACACCCTGCTTTGAAGTTACAGGCGGCACCGGCGACCTGATTGATTTTTGCAATCCGCAGCTTACCACTGTTAACCCGCCAAAATCGTTAGATAATGACATCATTACTTTAACTTTTGATGGTACTGTTGTTAACACACCGCTAAACAACGCTACCGAAACTTACCTGTGCGCTACCGCTTATACCAGCGATGGTAAAACCATCAGCGTTTGCGAGCAAACCGATAAAACCAAAATGATACAGGCGGTGCCAAACAGTAAAAAGTACCAGCTAACGTTTTGGCCCAAATCGTTTTTTAATACTACGGCCGCGCAAACCATCACCAAAATAGAGTATTTCATTACCGATAAAACAGGCACGGCAAAGGTTGGCTATGGTAACACACTGGCGCCGTTTGTTTACACTTTTAAGTGCTCGTAACCAATTATAATACAAAAGGATGCTGAATTAATCTTGTTTTAAAATAACAGGTTGAGGTAGCTGCTAAAACGATATTTAATTATTGCCAACAATTTAAATCTTATACTATGGCTTATTGCTACTTAAAGAAATGCTTTACAGGTTTCGTCATATTGATGCTTATGCTGGTAAAAACCGGGTACGCAGCTATGCAGGATACCACAGGCAGGGGTAGTACCCATCCTGGTTGGGTAAGCGGGGTTGTACTTGATGAATATGCCAACCCTTTAAACGGGGTTAAGGTAATGATAAAAGGTAAAACCGATGCCAGCTTTACCGATAAAGACGGTCGCTTCGAGATTAACGCTGCCACCGGCGACAAGCTGGTATTTACGATGCTTAACTATTACACCAGCGAAGTAAAGATCAGCAGTAAAAGCCCTGTCACCATAAGATTGCTTGATACCTATTTAAAAGCGCCCGAAACGATAAACGTATTATACGGCACAAAAAAGGCATTTGCAAACCTGGGGTCGGTCGCCGCCATTTATACCAACCAGCTTACAACTACACCGGCATCGTTGTATACCTATGCATTGCCGGGGCAACTGCCAGGCTTGTATACGCAGCAATACAGTGGTTTTGCCAGCCCGCAAACCAGCACCCAAACCGTGGCCGATTTTATTGGCAACGTGGTGCAGCACAACAATTACTCGGCAAATGATAATACCGAAATAGGTTTATCGCTGCGCGGACAAACGCCTATAACCATCATTGATGGGGTACAGCGCGAAATCTCTTCTATCGATCCGGAAAGTATCGAATCTGTATCGGTTTTAAAGGATGCCTTGTCAAACATTTTGCTGGGCATCAACAGCTCGCGCGGCGTTTTACTGATCACTACCAAACATGGCCAGGCAGGTGCGCCCCGCATTTCGTTTACGGCCGAAGCAGGTTCGCAGCATCCCCTGGATCTGCCGAAACCACTGCCGGCCTACCAGTATGCTTATTTATATAACGAAGCGCTGCAAAACGATGGCAAGCCAACTATTTACACCGCCGATGACTTTAACGCCTACCGCAACCATACCGATCCTGCTCATCATCCGGATGTAAACTGGTTTAATACCTTGCTGCGTAACAGTTCGCCAATTAGCAGCTACAAACTGAATGTTAACGGCGGCAGCAGCGTGGCGCAATACAGTGTGTCGTTAAACTATATGGATCAGCAGGGCATGTTTAAAACCTCGCCGGCTGCAACGTATAATACCAATAACGAACTTAGCCGCTACATTATCAATTCCGATTTGAGTGTAAACGTTACCAAAAAGTTTACGGTTGATTTGCAATTGTTTGGCCGTATTCAACAGGCCACTCAGCCGGGAACAGGCTACTCGGGCATCTTGAACACATTGTACAATACGCCAAACAACGCTTACCCCGTTTATAACCCTAACGGATCATTCGGCGGTACTACCTTGTTTACCAATAACCTGTTATCGCAATCGCAGTTTTCGGGCTACCAGCGCACCAACAGTAACGATGTAATGGCCAACCTCGATCTTAATTACGATTTAAGCAGCGTAACAAAAGGCCTCTCGGTAAAACTAAAGGGCAACCTGGCTTTTGAATCGCAGGGCCTGGTAAACCGGTCGCTGCAAAACAATACCTATTTGCTTAACAAAGATAGTTCATACTCGGCAGTGGGTACACCAATATCGCAATCAAACGGCTTTGCCACGGTATCAAGCGCCCGTTATTCTTTTGCGCAGGCCGCTTTAAATTACGAGAGACAGTTTGGAAAAGGCACCGTAAGCGGCATGTTATTGTACGATACCCGGTCGGTTGTTTTAAATTATGACTTATCTGGCGTTACCACCAACAGGGCGGCCAAATTGGGCTACAACTACGATGGCAAATACTTTATTGAAGCATCGGCCAATAGTAGCGGCTACAACAGGTATCCGCCCGGTAACCAGTATGGCATGTTTTACGCGGTTGGCTTAGGCTGGCAAATGGGGCAGGAGCGCTTTATAAAAGATATTAGCTGGATAAGCTCATGGAAATGGCGCGCTACTTATGGCAAAACCGGCAACGCCAATGTTGATAATTTTGGCTACTATAACTTTTTGCAAACCTACGGTACGTCAATCGGCTACCCGTATACACTGGGTACTGCCCGCAGCGTAATTCAAAGCTATAATGAAAATACCCTGGCCAACCCTTACATCCGTTGGGAAAACGCCAAAAAACTGGATATTGGTACCGATATCTCCCTGTTTAAAGATCATTTTAAAATTACTGCCGATTACTTTCATGACAGGTACTACGACCTGTTACAAACCCGCGGTAATAGCATAGCCTTGTTAGGAACCACCTACTCGGCGGAGAATATTGGTGTGAAGTTGTATAAAGGTACCGAGCTTACCTTAACCTACCAGGACCACGTCGGTAATTTAAATTACTTTATTACCGGTAATGCAACCCGCCAAACATCAACCAATGTATTCAGCGATGAAGAGCCCGCGCCGTATCCATGGTTAAGGCACACCGGCTTATCAAACGATGTGATATTTGGCTATACTGCTTTGGGTTTCTTTAAAAACGCGCAGGATGCGGCCGCCAGCGCCACCACAGTGGGCTACACGCCACAGGCAGGAGATGTAAAATACAAAGATCTTAACGGCGACCACGTTATTAACCAGTTTGATCAATCGGCTATAGCCAATACCAAACCTTTAATTTATTACGGCTTATCGTTTGGTGTTAACTATAAAGGTTTTAGTGTAAGCGTAATTATGCAGGGCGTTACCAACCACCAGATTATTTACAACAACAACCTGGTAAATGGCTTTGCAGGCATTGGTCCGTTTGGTAACATTTACTCGGGCCAGGGCTATGACGCCTTAACCGGAAGGTGGACACCAGAAACCGCCGATATAGCTACCCTGCCGCGCTTATCATCAACCGGCAATGTTAACAATGGTTTGCTATCAACATTGTATATCCGGTCGGCAAATTACATGAGGCTTAAAAATGCCGAAGTGGGATACAGCCTGCCGCTGGAGTGGGCACGCAAATTAAGATTATCGGGCATCAGGGTATTTGCCAATGGCGAAAACCTGTACACATTTTACGGCTACAAAGGCGTGGATCCGGAAGTGTATGGTTTGGCATACCCCATACAGCGCGTGTTTAATGCAGGTATAAACATTAAGCTTTAATTATTGGCCAACATTAAAATTATGATCATGAAGAGAATTAAAAATATACACATAGCGGCCGTACTTATTTTGGTAATACTGGCAGGATGTAAAAAATATGAGCAATTTCCGGTTGATAAGGTAGGCATTCAATACGTGTTTGATCCTAAGGATTCCTTAGGCAGCAGCGCGCAGGAATTTTTGTATGGCATTTACCCGGTAATGAAAAGCGGGCATAACCGGGTAGGCGGCGATTACCTGGATGCCGCATCTGACGATGCTATGTCATCGGCATCGGGGCCAACAAACCAGGTAACCATTTTGGGTACCGCCGCATACAACTCATACACCATTCCTGCCGATGAAAACCTTTGGGCATACTATTATGCAGGCATCCGCAAGGCCAATATTTTTGTGAATAACATTGGCGTAGTGCCGGTGATGGCCAAATACAAAGGCTATTCGCAAAAGTACGTGTGGAAAAGCGAGGCCCGTTTTTTAAGGGCGCTGTTTTACTTTGAACTGGTAAAACGTTATGGCGGTGTGCCGTTGCTTGGCGATAAAGTATTTACCATAAGCGATAACGTATCGCTGCCCCGTAACTCATTTGCCGATTGCATTAAATACATTACAAGCGAATGCGATGCCATTAAAGATACATTGCTAACCGCCCCGGTTGATAACCCAAATGCCGACGCGCACCGGGTAACCAAGGGCGCCGCGCTGGCCTTAAAGGCAAGGGTGTTATTATACGCCGCCAGCCCCTTATTTAACGGCGGTAACATTGATGCCGCAAACCCGCTTACCGGTTATACCGATAATAGTTTGGCCCGCTGGGCAGCTGCATCGGCGGCGGCAAAGGATGTCATGAACCTGGGCGCTTACTCGTTGCCTAATGATTTTAAGGGTGTGTTTTTGAACCAGAATAATAGCGAAATGATACTGATAAGGCAAACGGGTTCTGATAACGCGATTGAAACCGCCAATGCGCCGATAGGTTTCCCGGGCGCGGCTGCCAAAGGCCAAACCAGCCCAAGCCAGCAACTGGTAGATGCTTTCCCGATGAGTAACGGCCTGGCTATTACCGACCCGGCATCTGGCTACGACAGCAATAACCCCTACGCCAACCGCGACCCGCGACTTGGTTATACCGTGTTTTATAATGGCGCCCGCTGGCTTAACAGCGACCTGCAACTTTATGAGGGTGGCCAAAGTAAGCCAAATACCAGCCTGCAACAAACCAAAACAGGCTACTACATGCGCAAATTTATGGGTAACGAAGAAAACGCGAACAGTTTCCAGGGCCATAACGCCGATTGGCTGGTGATACGCTATGCAGATGTGATATTAGGGCATGCCGAGGCGGAAAACGAAGTAAATGGCGCTACCAGCGATGTTTATAACGATATGATCAGCATTCGCAAGCGGGCAGGCATTGCAGCCGGCGGCAATGGCCTATACGGCTTAAAAGCAGGTATGACCAAAGATGAGATGCGCGATGCCATCCACAACGAACGCCGGATAGAATTTGCCTTTGAAGAGAGCCGCTACTGGGATATCCGCCGCTGGAAAACAGCCGATGTGGTCATGAACCAGCCATTGAAAGGTATGTCTATCAATAAAATAGGATCGAGCTTAACCTATAATATAGTTACAGCGCTGGATACCAAATTTAACCAGCCTGCTATGTACCTGTACCCTATACCCTACGATGAAGTGTTAAAGAACCCGAATATGAAACAAAATCCCGGATGGTAATCCTTCAATCAATTTAACCAAATTAATTAAGCAGTTATGAGAAAATTCATACTTTTCTTTCAAATAATAATAGCCATGCTCCCGGTGGTGGTATTTGCGCAAAACAAAACCGTAACCGGTACCGTGCGCGACCTTACCGGCGCTTTGCCGGGCGCATCAGTGGTTGAAAAAGGATTGCCAACCAACGGGGTAATTACCAATGGCAACGGTAAATTTAGCCTTATACTTAAAGGGCAGTCAAACACTATCATTGTTAAATTCATCGGTTATATACCGCAGGCCTATACGTTTAAGGATGGCAACACAGCCGATATTATCCTGCAAACCAACAGCAACGGTTTAGATGAGGTTGCAGTAGTAGGTTATGGCAAAAGATCGAGGCCTACCAATACCGGCGCTGTAAGTTCCATTTCGGCGGCTGATATACGTACTGTGCCAACGGCTAACGTGCAGAATGCTTTAACCGGTAAATTGCCGGGCTTTTTCTCGCAGCAGGCATCGGGCCAGCCGGGTAAAGATGCATCTGACTTTTATATCCGTGGCGTAAGTTCATTAAACCCCGCAGGTAACCAGCCCTTAATTATTGTTGATGATATTCAGTATAGTTACGACCAGCTGCAGCAGATCAACGTAAACGAAATTGAAAGTATCTCGATATTAAAAGATGCCTCAACCACGGCTATTTACGGTATTAAAGGTGCCAATGGTGTATTGGTGGTAACTACCCGTCGTGGTAAAAGCGGAGCGCCAAAAGTAAATTTAAGGGTCGAGACCGGCTTGCAGGCGCCTACCAAAACGCCAACCTTTTTAGATTCATACAACTCGGCAGTATTAATTAACGAAGCCTACGGTAACGATGGGCTTAACAAACCATTCACGCAGGCAGATATTGACCATTTTAAGGCCGGCGACGACCCTTACGGGCACCCGGATGTCGACTGGTATAACAAAATATTCAAGAAAAATACCTACCAGGCCAATACCAACCTGGATATATCGGGCGGTAACAACGCGCTTAAGTATTTTATCTCTGGTGGTATCCTGAAACAAAATGGATTGGTGCGTGACTTTGCCGATCCGCAGAGTTTGGTAAACACCAACTATTATTTCAACAGGTATAACTTCCGCTCCAATCTCGATTTAAAAGCCAACAAAACGTTAGACCTTCGTTTAGATGTAACCACCCGTTTTTCTGACTTGAATCAGCCTTATAACGAGAATGCCGTGGGCGAGATCTATAATTTTACCAAAGAGACGCCATTTACCGCGCCCTACATCAACCCCAATGGTTCGTACTCTTATGCTTACTCGCCGTTTAACCCCGAGCATTTGCCAACGCTGAATGCCAGGCTGGCAACCGGTGGCTACCAGCACTCGCGCCGTACCGACTTTAACTTCCTGTTCGGTGCTACCCAGAAACTGGATGCGTTAACCGAAGGTTTATCATTAACCGGCAGGGTTGCTTACTCCAGCATTGAGCAGTTTACCAAGCAAATTTTTAATGGCGGTATCCCGGCTTATCACTTTGATCCAACAACTAATCAATATGCTTTAAGGCCGGGTGCCACTTATGTATATACACCTTACGCGCTTACGGGTAATACTGATATCAACAGCAACAACTATGATGTACAGCTATATGCCAACTACGATCATAATTTTAGCAACTCGCACCATGTAACCGGCTTGCTGTTGTTTAACCAAACATCACAAACCTACAATGCGCAGTCGCTGCTGGATGCCTCGCTGGTTGCGGTGCCGCAAAAATTCCAGGGCATATCCGGCAAGTTAGGGTACGATTATAAGCAGAAATACCTGTTGGAGTTTAATATTGCTTACAACGGTACCGATAGGTTTGCAGCCAATCACCGGTTTGGGTATTTCCCGGCTATAAGCGTAGGGTACAACCTGGTGAAAGAGAAGTTTTTTACTGATAAGTTCCCGGTGTTTAGCCTGTTCAAAATAAGAGGTAGCTATGGCCTGGTAGGCTCAGATGCTGCGCCAGGTAACCGGTACGTGTACAACCAGGTTTATAAACAGGGCGGTGGCTATTATTTTAACGAAACGCCACAGGGCTACGGCACTATTTACGAAGATGCCCTTAGTAATCCCAATGTAGTTTGGGAGCGCGCCAAAAAAACCGACGTAGGTTTGGATATGAACTTATTTAACGATAAGATCTCGGCCACTATCGACTTTTTCCACGATATCCGCTACGATCAGCTGATTGTTCCGGGTAGTGTGCCCGAAATTATTGGTGTAGCCTTACCAGCGGTAAACATTGGTAAAACCCGCAACCAGGGTTTCGACGGGCAGATATCATACCACAGTACATTAGGAAAAGTACAATACAATGTAGGCCTGGTATTTTCATACGCCAAAAACAAAATTCTGTTCCAAGATGAGGCATCGCCTGCCTATCCGTGGCTGGCTTCAACCGGCAAACCAATAGGGCAGCAGTTTGGCTACCATTACCTGGGTTACTACACGGCTAATGATATATCGGCCATCAACGCCTACCAGGCCGCTCACGGCGGATCAAACGCGGGTAACCCTATAGCCGTGCCCGATAACGGCCTGCCGCTGCAACCCGGCGACCTGCGTTACCAGGATTTGAACGGCGATGGTATCATCAATGTGTTTGATAAACGTGCAATTGGCAATCCTAATTTGCCTAATACATCGCTGGGCTTGTCGTTGCAGGCGGTGTATAAAGGGTTTAGCATCAGTGCGCTGTTTGCCGGTTCGTTTAACTATAGCTTCGCGGTGCTGGGCACCGGTATCGAGCCGTTTCAGAGCCAGTTTCAGCCCATCCACCAGGAACGCTGGACACCGGCAACTGCAGGTACCGCCAACTTCCCGAGGTTAACCACCAACCCTACATCGGTTAACAGCCCTACATCTTACTTCTCGGATTACTGGCTTATTAACGCGCATTATATCCGCTTAAAAACAATTGACGTGGGTTACCAGCTGCCTACCAAATTGCTGCCATTTAAAATTAATAATGCCCGTATTTACTTAAGCGCATACAACCTGTTTACATGGACAAACTTTAAAAAATACCAGCAGGATCCTGAGGTAGCCACCAATACCGCAGGCGACGCATACATTAACCAACGGGTGCTTAATATTGGTATCCAGGCCGGGTTTTAACAATGAGGGGTGGGGCATGTCGGCGAAGACTCACCCCGACTCGGCTACGCCCGTCGGCCCTCTCTCCAACTTCGTTGCAAAGAGGGCTTGAAAAAAATATGTTGATACCCTCTTTGCGGCGCAGCCGGAGAGAGGGTCGGCCAGCGCAGCGTAGCCGGGGTGAGTAGTGGCCGGTGTGCAATCTGCCGCCATGATATATCCAATTTTCCTGTCATCCTGAGGCACGAAGGATCTATCGGCTGTGCATGACCGATAGAAAAGTTCGCGAATAGATGCTTCGTTCCTCAGCATGACAGCCTTTTATTTTGGTTATGGAATCATTTAATAAGTAAATTAGTGCAATGTTTCCAACTATAGGCCACCTCATTTATTACCTGTTCGGCATCAATTTTACGTTTCCTGTTCAAACGCTGGGCTTGTTTGTGGCATTGTCTTTTTTGTTATCGTATATTGTATTTAGCTCGGAGTTTAAACGGTACGAAGCCCTGGGCAAGATTAAAGCGTTTACCCGTAACGTAGTGGTAGGAGAACGGGCATCTGTTGCCGAAATCGGTATCAACTCCATTCTCGGCTTTTTATTAGGCTTCAAGGCCTTTGGGGCTATGTTTAACTATACGGTGTTTAGCGCCAATCCGCAAGGGTACCTGCTGTCGCTTAAAGGCAACCTGGTTATGGCCATACTCACCGGTGCTGTATTTGGTTTATGGGTTTATGTAGATAAAAAGGAAAAGGAGCTGGAACAGCCTAAAGTCGAGGTGCAAACGGTTCATCTTTACCAGCTGATGGGGCTTATTGTTTTTTCGGTAGGTTTTTTTGGCTTTATTGGCGCCAAGTTATTTGACACGGTAGAACATTGGAGCAATTTCAGGTACGACCCTATGGGGACCTTATTCAACGTGCGCGGCTTTTCTTACTACGGGGGATTGATATTTGGCGCTTTAACTTACCTGTACATTGGCCATAAAAAAGGCATGAAGCTGGTGCATTTGGCCGACATCGGTTCGCCGGGTATGATGCTGGCTTATGGCATTGGCCGTATAGGTTGCCAGCTTGCCGGCGATGGCGACTGGGGTATTGCCAATAACCATCCTAAGCCGGGTTTTATACCAGGGTGGATGTGGTCGTTCACCTATCCGCACAATGCCATTAACGCGGGCCTTCCAATACCAGATTGTGCCGGCAATTATTGCAACCAACTGGTACATGGCGTTTATCCCACACCCTTTTACGAGGCTACTATATGCCTGCTTTTTTTTGCGCTGATGTGGGTGTTCAGGAATAAGATTATTAAACCCGGTTTCATGTTCTTTTTATACCTTATGCTCAACGGCGGCGAAAGGTTTTTGATCGAACTGATCCGCATTAACCCCAAATATCAAATTTGGGGAATGAACTTTACCCAGGCCGGCTACATTGGTTTATTAATGGTAATTGGCGGCCTGGTTGGCTTTGTATGTTTAATTATAAAAACTAAAAAAACGGGCAAGCTACAGCCCGCAACGTAGGTTGTAAACCGTATTAATCGAATTACTATATGAGAAAATTTGCAGTTATCACCTTGTTTTTTTGCATTGCAGCAAATCTGCAAACTATAGCACAAACCAATGGTAAAACGGTAAACCTTACCGATCTTAATTTCACTGTTGAGGCGGCACCCGAATGGAGCAGCCTGCTAAAGCGAGAAGCAGGTTGGTTTGGAGGCGACGGGATTTATACTATCCCGTTAAACGGAGTAGAAAATAAGCAGGCGAAGGTCAGCGACAAGATCCTGTTTATTTTCAGCGATTCGATGATTGGCAAAATAGAAAACGGTACCATGGTGCCGGGCTTTAAAATGATCCATAATTCGGTGGCCGCTCTCACTGGCAACCAGCCTGCCGATGCCCAAATGAAGTTTGCCTGGGATACCGATAAGGCAGGCGCCGCCGAATCCTTGTTCATTCCGCATACTGCCCAAACCGCCGCGGGCGATTACTATTGGCTTGGCGATGGTTTTGTAAACCAGGAATTGAATAATGCCATTTATATTTTTGGCTACCGGGTACGTAATGTTGGCACTGGTGCCTTCGGGTTCAGGGAGGTTGGCAACACGCTGATAAAAATTCCCGCAAGATCGCAGCCGCCGTATAAAGACCTTAAGCAAATGGATACGCCCTTTTACCTCACGGATGCAAAAGGTGATATCGGGTCGTTCGGGGCCGGTATTTATGTAAATACCACAAAAGCCGGCGCACCTAAACCCGATGGTTACGTTTACGTTTACGGGGTGCGCGGCATCGGCAAAAATTTGATGGTGGCCCGCGTGTTACCTAAAGATTTTGAAAAGTTTGACAGGTGGACTTTTTACGATGGCGCCAACTGGATAAAAGACATGAACAAGGTAGCCGATGTTACCAATAGTGTATCTAATGAGCTAAGCCTCACCGCGCTGCCTGACGGTCGTTATGCCCTCATTTTCCAGGTAGGAGGGATGAGTACCAATGTGGGTATGCGGATAGGTGCGACACCGTACGGCCCTTTTGGCCCGGTAATAAAGATATGGGATTGCAAACCCGACCTGGAAGAGAAAACCTTTGTAGTTTACAACGCCAAAGCACATCCAAGCCTATCCGCCCCCGGCGAACTGCTGATTAGCTATAACATTAACTCTGTTGATTTTATCCCCGATTTGATGAAGAAGCCCAACCTGTACAGGCCAAGGTTTATCAGGATGAAGATTAGTAGCAAGTAGTTAGTATCAAGTATCAAGATTTTTAAAATCTACTGTCCCCTTAATTATTAAGATGGCCGCAACGCAAGCAAACATGGTTAACAAAGGTTAACATAATTTTGATTTATTTTCACTTAAGTGTTTTTAATCAGTTTGTTAAGTGTAAAACATGGTTAACATGTGTTAACCATGTTTTACAGTCGCTTCAGGGTTTCTCCAATGCTATTAAGTTAAGCGTTTCAACCCCGTAGGGGTATAACATTTGTAGAAAAAATAGAAAATAATGCTCCGTGCCGTAGGTACGGAACTTATGTGGCGTACCTACGGCACGCAAAAATTGTTAAATTACAAAGTGCTACAAATGTTTTTCTCCGATGGAGCAACTTGTCAATCCCTTAACTTAATAGCATTGGAGAGACCCCGCGGGGACGAGAAAACTCAAAGCATACGTTGTGAAAAATATTTAAAACGTAAAATCGTATTTCTATCCCGGATAAAAATAAAGCAAAACAACTTTCATTCTTGCTACTTGCAACTCAAAAGTATATATTCGCTAAATCAATTTAGCTAACCCAAATGAAAAAATTCTTACTGTTTGCCGGCATCATCATGCTGTGCAGTTTTCAAACTAAAAAGCCAACCAAAGTGGTATTCTTTGGCGATTCCATTACCGAGTATGCGGTGCAGCCCAACGGTTTTATCACGCTGATTCAGCAACGCCTTAAAGCCGAAAAAAAGGAGCAGGATTATGAAGTTGCCGGGGCAGGTATTGGCGGTAATAAGATATATGATTTGTACCTCCGCTATGAAGATGATGTATTAACCAAAAATCCAGATGTGGTAGTAATTTGGGTAGGGGTGAACGATGTATGGCACAAGCGCATGTTTGGTACCGGTACCGATTGGGATAAGTTTGGCCGTTTTTACACCGCGCTTATCAAAAAATTACAGGCAAAAAACATCAAAGTGCTTATATGCACCCCTGCCAGCGTAGGCGAGAAAACCGATTACAGCAATGAACTTGACGGCGACCTGAACAGATACTCCAACATCATCCGCGACCTGGCCAAACAGAACAATTGCGACCTTTTTGATTTCCGCACCCTGTTTCATGATTATAACGTTAAAAATAACCCCACCAACAAAGGCGAAGGCATCCTGACCAAAGATGGCGTGCACCTGAACGACGAGGGGAATAAATTTGTGGCCGATTTGTTTTATAAAACCTTATTCAAATAGAATAAGGTTTTTAATTAATCTTTTGCTAAATCGATTTATTAATTATATTTGCTTATCAAATGCCGATATCCATCACCGGTATAAACCACATTATATACACCAAATGAAAATACGGTTACTTACATGCGTTCCGGCGCTTTTATGGGCCAGCGCGCTGTTTGCGCAAAACGATAACCTGGTTAAATACGTAAACACCCGCCAGGGTACCAACACCAAGTATGAGTTTAGTTACGGTAACACTTACCCCGCCACGGCGCTGCCTTTTGGCATGAACACCTGGACGGCCCAAACCGGTAAAAACGGCGACGGATGGAAGTACCAGTATTTTGAGAATACCATCCGTGGTTTCCAGCAATCGCACCAGTGCAGTTCATGGGTTAATGATTATGCCGTGTTTTCGTTGATGCCTGTAACCGGCAATTTGGTGGTTAATGAGGATAAACGCGCTGCCGGCTTTAAACACGAAAACGAAACGGCCCAACCCAGCTACTACAAAGTAAAACTGGATAACAATATCACCACCGAAATGACGCCTACCGAACGCGGTGCACATTTACGCTTCAGCTTCCCTAAGGGGCAAGGCGCTTACCTGGTGCTGGATGGCTACACCAAAATGAGCATGGTGAAGATAATACCAGCCGAACGTAAGATCATAGGCTGGGTTAACAATTGCCGCTGGGCGCCGCAGGGTTTTAAAAATTACTTTGTAATAACCTTTGATAAACCCTTTGCTGCTTACGGTACCTGGGAAAACAAAAAAGATCAGCTATCGCCCAAAAACTTAACTGCCGAAGGCGATGGCGTTGGCGCTTACCTCAAATTTAAGGATGGCGAAACGGTGCAGGCCAAAGTAGCATCATCCTACATCAGCCCCGAACAGGCCGAACTTACCATGCAAACCGAATTGGGTAAATACAAAAATTTCGACGATACCCGCAAAGCGGCAGATGCGGTTTGGAATACGCTGCTTGGCCGCATGAAAATTGAAGGCGCTACCGAGGATGATAAGGCCACCTTTTACAGCTGTTTGTACCATGCCAACCTGTTCTCGCACCAGTTTTTTGAGTACGGTAAAGATGGTAAGCCGTATTACTACAGTCCGTACGATGGTAAAACGCATGAGGGTTTTATGTATACCGATAATGGCTTTTGGGATACCTTCAGGGCGCAGTTTCCGCTGAATACCATCATCCATCCCAAAATGCAGGGGCAGTATGTGCAAGCCCTGTTAGATGCCCAGCAGCAATGCGGCTGGCTGCCGGCCTGGTCGTTCCCCGCCGAAACAGGGGGGATGCTCGGCAACCACTCCATATCGTTATTGACGGATGCCTGGGTTAAGGGAATCCGCACTTTTGATCCAAAGCAGGCTTTGGCAGCTTACTACCACGAGGCTACCAACAAAGGCCCGTGGGGCAGCGCTAACGGCAGGCCCGGCTGGAAAGAGTATTTTGCCGATGGGTACGTGCCTTACACACCGCAAACCTTAGGTTCAACCGCCTGGACACTGGAATTTGCTTATGATGATTTTTGCGGCTACCAGTTGGCCAAACAAACAGGTAATGCCTACTATGAAAACGTATTTGGCCGGCAGATGTACAATTACAAAAACCTGTTCGACCCTAAAACGCGCTTCATGCGGGCCAAAGATGCCAAAGGCAATTGGATAGAGCCTTTTGACCCGATGGATTGGGGCGGCCCCTATACCGAAGGCAATGCCTGGCACTGGACCTGGTCGGTTTTCCAGGATGTACAGGGACTGATTAACCTGATGGGCGGCGACAAGAATTTTACCGATAAGATCGATTCTGTATTTACCGAGCCCGGCACTATTAAAGTAGGCGGCTACGGCCAGGTAATTCACGAGATGACCGAAATGGCCGCCTTTAAAATGGGCCAGTACGCTCAGGGTAACGAGCCTATTCATCACCTGTTGTACCTATATAACTACGCCGGCCAGCCATGGAAAGCCCAGCAGCACCTGCGCGAGGTGATGGATAAAATGTACAACGCCGGCGAAAACGGCTACCCCGGCGATGAGGACGAAGGCCAGATGTCGTCGTGGTATGTGCTAAGCGCGGCGGGTATTTACAGCGTTTGCCCGGGTACTGATGAGTATGTAATAGGCAGCCCCGCCTTTAAAAAAATGACCATCACGCTGGAGGACGGTAAAAAGTTCATCATCGAAGCCAATAACAACAGCAAGCAAAACGTGTACATCCAATCTGCAACGCTCAACGGCAAGCCTTATACACACAATTTTATTAAACACAGCGATATTATGGCCGGCGGTATCCTCCGCTTTGAAATGGGCGATAAGCCCAACACCACCCGCGGCCTTGCAGCTGAGGATAAACCGTTTTCGCTTTCAAAAAATATATCAAACTAAATGGAAATGAACGTTATTATTTCGTGTTTAACCACGGTGTTTTGTGTTGTTGAGTTGGGTGGGCTTGTCAGTCTGAGCCTGTCGAAAACTCGTGCGCAGAGGCTCTTGCCCGCGTGTTTCGACAAGTTATCCCTTACATGTTGGGGTTTACCCAAACATTTCGGTTGAACGCAGGCTACGACTCACCCGGTCGAGGCTGCTCCCGTCGGCCCCTCTCTCCGGCTGCGCCGCAAAGAGGGTAAACCCATTTTTCGGCCCCTCTATGCGCGAAGCGGAGAGAGGGGCCGACGGGAGCAGCCTCGTCGGGGTGAGTCGACTCGCCGACATGCGATATATTATTTTCAAACTAAACATCACCTCATAATGCCATTTAATCTTTCCCCCTTTTTAAAGCGATCAATGTTCATAATCTGTGTTGCCGCCTGCACCCAGGCGTCGGCACAAAATATAACTTACCTCGGCAGTGCCAACCCGCAAACCAGCTGGAAAGTAAAAGCCCAGGCCGATGTAGGCGCCGATAGCGCCAATATGTACAAACCCGGTTTCGATGCAGGCAGTTGGGTTAAAGGCGTGGTACCGGGTACCGTTTTTAATGCCTACGTGGTTGCCGGGCTGGAGAAAGATCCCAACTTTGGCGATAATATTTACAAGGTTGATAAAGCTAAATACGACCGCAACTTTTGGTACCGTACCGAATTTAACATCCCGGCAAGTTATACTAAAGAAAAGATCTGGCTAAACTTTAAGGGGATCAACCGCAAGGCTGAGATCTACCTGAATGGCAAACAAATTGGTGTTTTGGATGGCTTTATGCAGCGCGGTAATTTTGATGTTACCGGGTTGGTGAGTAAAAACACTGCTAACGTTTTAGCCGTATTGGTGTACTGCCCGGTTAACCCCTTGGTTAATTATGCAAGCCCAACCTACATCCCCTCGGCCAGCTGGGATTGGATGCCTTATGTACCAGGATTAAATTCGGGCATAACTGATAAGGTATATTTGAGCAATACGGGTAGTATCACCTTGCAGGATCCCTGGATCCGCACCGATTTGCCCACCAACGCGCGGGCCGATGTCTCGGTAGCGGTCGGTGTAAAAAACAGTACATCCAAATTTCAAACCGGGTTGTTAACAGGCACTATTCAGCCGGGCAATATCGAGTTTTCGCAAAAGGTGTTTGTGGGGGCCAACACCACCTCTGAAATTAAACTGGATAAAAAACGCTTTGAGCAGTTAGCCATCAACAGCCCCAAACTATGGTGGCCAAACGGCTATGGTGAGCCGAATTTATACACCTGCAAGCTAAGCCTTAAACTGGGCGACGAGGTATCTGATAGCCAGAACATCAAATTCGGCATCAAAAAATATAGTTACGATACCGTTGGCAATGTGCTGCATGTTTTTGTGAACGGAACCAAAGTATTTTTAAAAGGCGGTAACTGGGGCATGGCCGAGTACATGCTGCGCTGCCGCGGCAACGAGTACGATACCAAGCTAAAGCTGCACCGCGAAATGAATTTCAACATTGTGCGCAATTGGATAGGATCGACCACCGACGATGAATTTTATGATGCCTGTGATAAATACGGCATGATGATCTGGGACGATTTTTGGCTCAACTCTATCCCCAACCTGCCTAATGATGTCAATAATTTTAATGTTAACGCGATAGAGAAAATTAAACGTTTCCGCAATCACCCATCTATTGCCATCTGGTGCGGCGATAACGAGGGCACACCCATGCCGCCATTAAACGGCTGGCTGGCCGAAGATATCAGCAATTACGACGGGGGCGACAGGCGTTATCAACCCAATTCGCACGCCGGCAGCTTAACCGGCAGCGGCCCTTGGACTAACTTTGATCCCCGCTGGTATTTCAGCCGGTTCCCGAATGGTTTTGGCGGATCGCCAGGCTGGGGCCTCCGCAGCGAGATTGGTACTGCTGTTTTTACCAATTACGACAGCTTTAAAAAATTTATCCCTAAGGATAAACTATGGCCCCGCAACGAGATGTGGAACCTGCATTTCTTTGGTCCATCGGCAGGCAATGCCGGGCCGGATAGGTATGATGATGGTATTAATAAGCGCTATGGCACAGCAACAGGTATCCAGGATTATTGCCGCAAGGCGCAGCTGCTCAACATAGAAACCAATAAGGCCATGTACGAGGGCTGGGAAGATAACATGTGGGAAGATGCATCGGGCATCATGACCTGGATGAGCCAATCGGCCTACCCATCGCTGGTATGGCAAACCTACGATTATTATTACGACCTCACGGGGGCTTACTGGGGTGCTAAAAAAGCCTGTGAGCCCCTGCATATCCAATGGAATCCGGTAAATAACTCGGTTAAGGTAATTAACACCACAGGTAGTAATGTGAATGACCTGACGGCCGAAGTGGCCATTTATAACACCGACGGGAGTCCTGTGAGTGACTACCATCAAACCAAACAGGTAGATGCCATTGCCAACGCGGCGGTAAACTGCTTTACCATCAACTTTAAAGAGGAACACAACAATTTAGCCCTGAACAAACCTACAGTAGCATCATCGTTTGAAAATATGGAGGCCACTTTGGCTACCGACGGCAACAGCGGAAGCCGCTGGGCCAGCAGGCAAAACGATAATGAGTGGATTTATGTTGACCTGGGCAGCGAGCAGGTAGTGAATGGCGTAAAACTGAACTGGGAAGAAGCTTACGGCAAAGCATTCAAGATACAGGTATCAAACGATGCCAAACAATGGCGCGATGTGTATGATACCGAAGATGGCCACACCGGCGTACAGCAGCTTACGTTCGACGAAACCAAAGCCCGCTATGTAAAAATGCAGGGCATACACCGCGGCTCGGGCTGGGGCTACTCGCTTTGGGATTTTGAAGTGTATGGCGGCGAGCCCAAAAGCAACGGTTTAAGCGAAGTGCATTTTATTAAACTGAAACTAACCGATAAAGCCGGTAAACTGGTATCAGATAACTTTTACTGGCGCGGCAACAAGCGTACCGATTTTACCGCGCTTAACAGCCTGCCCAAAGTAAACCTGAAAGTAACCTCGAAAATAACTAAGGCCGATGGTAAATACTATATCAATGCCACTATTACCAACCCGGCATCATCCCCGGCGGCAGCATTTGCTATACGGGCACAGGCAGTGAGGAAAAGCAATTGCGAGCAGATATTACCTGCCTTGATGAACGATAACTATTTTAGTTTGATGCGGGGCGAGTCGAAAAGTATTAAAATAGAGTTTGACGCCGATGTATTGGGTAACGATAGCCCTGTATTATTGGTACAGCCTTATAACGATGCTATTAAAGCAGAGTAAATGTTAGCATGCTTTCAATTTCATAAAAAAATAAGATTTTAAAATAAATCGATTTACTGCTGTGGAATTTAAAACATTTCGATTAATTTGAGGCCGCCAATTGAAAAACCGATTAAACCCATATAATGAGCAACACCGCTAAATTTACCGAACGCAAGTACCTTGTAGTTTTAATATTCGTAACCTCGCTATTTTTCCTTTGGGGCTTGGCTATGACGCTTGGAGATACTTTAAATCAACATTTTCAAAGTGTTTTGCACATATCAAAATCAAGATCGGCATATGTCCAATTATCGCTTTTTGGCGCATATGCTGTAATGGGCATTCCTGCCGGTTTGTTTATGAAAAAGTTTGGCTATAAGAACGGAGTGCTTTTAGGCCTAAGTTTATATGCGATAGGTGCTTTTTTGTTTATCCCGGCCGCAAATGCAGAATCGTTTACCTTTTTCAGATTCGCACTATTTATTTTAGCATGCGGCCTCGCTACACTTGAAACAGTAGCCCATCCGTTTGTTGCCTCATTAGGCGATCAAAGAACCAGCGATCAGCGGATCAACTTTTCGCAATTTTTTAATGGGGTAGGGGGAATTATAGCACCATTTATAGGTGGATATTTTATTTTGAGAGGAGGGCAGGAACACTCCAACGATTTGATTGCAGTTAAAAACCTCTACACAATAATTGGAGTGGTCATTGCCCTGATTGCTGTTGCGTTTTCCTTTTTAAAAGTGCCTGTACTTGCTGATCCTCATGTTGAGATAGATGATTCTTATGCAGTTGCTGGAGCAGAGAATATTGAGAGGAAACTTTTTCAGCACAAGCATTTTGTATTTGCCGCTGTTGCACAATTTTTTAATGTCTGCGCACAAGGGGGGACATGGGCTTACTTTATTAACTATGGCCATAACATTATGGGTTATAAATCATCAGATGCAAGTTACTTTTTTGGGGTAAGCATCTTTATGATGGTCTTAGGCCGTTTGATTGGTACACTTTTAATGCGTTATGTATGGTCGCCAAACAAGGTGTTGTGGATTTTTGCACTTTGTAATATTATTATGTGTTTAATTGTTGCTCAACATTTAGGAGTTACGTCGTTTATAGCATTAGTTATGATTAACTTCTTCTTCAGCATCATGTTTCCTACCATCTTCAGCCTCGGCTTAAAAGATATGGGGGGCAAAACCCAACAGGCCTCTTCGTTTATCGTAATGGGAGTTGTAGGCGGGGGTGTTTTTCCATTGTTAATGGGCCGCATAGCAGACCATAACGTTGCTACTGCATATTATTTGCCTATTATTTGTTACCTTGTTATATTTGCGTTTGGTTTTAGCTATCCAAAATTAAATAAGCGGTCGGCATAGCCAATTTCATTTGTACTTTTCGGGCAAATCCTTTCCAGTTAATCGATTTACTAACAAAATAAATCGATTAACTTTTGGCTAAACTCATATAATTTAATATATTCCCCGATATTTGAAATAACTAATATAAACGGGTGAAAAAGAAATTATCTATCGTTGACATCGCGAACGCGTTAAACGTATCAAAAACTACGATATCATTTATTTTAAACGGCCGGGCCCAGGAAAAACGTATAGGTGCCGACCTGGTTGAAAAAGTGATGAAATATGTGGCCGAAGTAGGGTATAAGCCAAACTCCCTGGCCAAAAGTTTACGAACCGGCAAATCAAATACCATTGGGTTGATGGTGGAAGATATCTCAAACCCCTTCTTTGCCAGTATAGCGCGCCTGATTGAAGACCGTGCCTACAAAAACGGCTACAAAATTATTTATTGCAGTACCGATAATGATACCAGCAAAACCCAGGACCTGATCAACATGTTTCGCGACAGGCATGTAGATGGCTACATTATGGCTCCGCCTGAGGGGATAGAAGAGGATATCGAATCATTGATAAAAGATGGGATGCCCGTGGTTTTATTCGACAGGCACCTGCCCGGCGTTAAAACCGATGTTATTGAGGTTGATAATCTTTTCAGTACCTATAATGCCACCAGGCATTTAATGGATCAAGGCTTCAAAAATATAGCCTTTGTAACCTTTGCATCGCACCAAACCCAAATGATGGATAGGGTAAGGGGTTACCAGGACGCTATGAAAAGCAACGGACTTAGGCCAACGATTGTGAAAGAGATCGTCTTTAACCAGGATGAAGAGCAGATTATGGGCCCGCTTCGCGATTTCTTTAAAGGCAATCCCGACGTAGATGCCATCCTTTTCGGCACCAACCACATCGGCACCTGCGGATTAAAGATCATGCACGAAATGGGCCTTAAGGCACCCACCGATATAGCTGTTATCTCCTTTGATGATTACGATGTGTTTAAACTTCACTCGCCGCCTATAACAGCCATAGCGCAACCCGTGGAGGAAATAGCCGATAATGTGATAACCGTATTATTAGAAAAACTGAACGACCGCTCATCATCGCCTAAGCTGCAATCGATTATCTTGAAAACGGATTTAAAAATCAGGAACTCGTCGCTAAAAAACGCCATCTGAATTTTACCGCACCATCAATAAAATATAATCGTTTTTAAGATTTCGGCGGCGATTTCTATGATATAATTGCATTGAACGATATCGCGTCTGATACTAAGTCAGTAATTTTTATCGCGCAAAGAGCGCATAGCGATTGACCTAAGGATTTAATGTAGTGCAAGCGTTTCAAAATCCCCTCTCAAGAGGGGGCGCGACGGGAAAGAGCGGGGCAGGGGTGTGTTATGCAAGCGACAAGCCCGAGTAGAATAACACACCCCTCCACCCCTCTCAAGAGCTACTGTGTACACATCTCTCTAAGTAAAGAAAATTGTCATTTCGATAGAGCATGCGTGGGGTTGTGCGGCAGAGCGAAAGAGAAATCTTATACGATTTGTATCGCACCGCGCAGGTTCGCAGGCATGTCGTATAGGATTTCTCCTCACGCCAACACTCAAAGCCCTCCCCGGTTCGTTCGAAATGACATTTTTTTTATTATTGGTACGTTTCCAAAAGATGTGTACACGCAGTAGCTCTCAAGAGGAGAATCGCACATTCCCCCAGCTTATGAACAGTTTATTCCTTAAGTTACTGTCTTTGCGCAAAATAAGCCTCCTTTTTTTACTCCCTTTTCTACTTTAAATGTTTAAAGGCGATTGGCTCAGTTCAATGGTTAGCGGCAACGGTTTTCCTTCCAAAAATATAATTTATTGCTAAAACGATTTATTTTGCTTTTTATGCGGTAAATGTATATTATTGTTCAACCAATCAGATAAACCATAATGAAACTTTTTTTTGTTACCATAGTATTTGCCCTGGGCTTATTGCCGGCAAAGTACGCCGTTGCGCAATCGTCGGTTAGCAATGCCGCCCCAAGGCAATGGAATGCAGCCTGGATAGCTTTGCCTGGCGACAATGGCATAAACTACGGCATTTATTACTTTCGTAAAAACATTGATATTGCAGGTAAGCCGGCAACTTTCATCGTGCACATATCGGCAGATAACCGCTATAAATTGTATGTTAATGGCAAGCTGGTATCATTAGGGCCGGCCCGGGGCGATACCTATTATTGGAATTATGAAACGGTTGATCTGGCACCGTACCTGTCGGCAGGGAAAAACACCATAGCCGCGCTTGTTTGGAATGAGGCCCAATACAGCCCCGCGGCGCAAATAAGCGTACGCACAGGCTTTATTTTACAGGGTAATTCGGCAAAGGAAGAGGTTTTAAACACCAACAATACCTGGAAGTGCATGCGCGATATAGGGCATCAGCCTGTACCGGGGTATTTTTTTGCTGCCAGCAGGGGAGAGATGGTAGATATGCGACAGGCCGTTAAAGGCGACTGGACAGCTGCGGATTATGATGACAGCGCCTGGTTTGCTGCAGGTAAGGTGGCCGACGGCAGGCTTAAAGGCACAGCCTGGGGTATTGAATGGGCGTTGGTGCCATCGTCGCTGCCGCCAAGGGAAATGACCTACCAGCGGCTTGTTCAATTACGAAGAGCAGATGGTGTAACCGTTGCGCCGGGCTTTCCGGAAAAAAAGACGCCGTTAACCATTCCCGCAAATACTACGGCTACCCTGGTGCTCGATCAAACTTTTGAAACAAATGCCTATGTAACGTTGAATTTTAGCGGCGGCAAGGATGCAGGCATATCGCTTGGCTACGCCGAATCGCTTTACGCCAAAGGCAGCAAGGGCGTTATTAAAGGTAACCGGAATGAGGTAGCGGGCAAGGAGTTTGTAGCAAGGATAGACAGCCTGATTGGCGATGGCAGCCAGGGGCAGTCATTCACAACGCTTAATTTTCGCACGTATCGTTATATCAGGCTTATCGTACAAACTAAAAACGACCCGCTGGTAGTTGATGACCTGTTCGGCACCTTCACGGGTTATCCTTTTAAACGCATATCGGTACTGAATACAGATAATGCCGAAATGAAGCAGATGCTGGATATTGGCTGGCGCACCGTAAGGCTTAATGCCTGGGAAACTTATACCGACTGCCCGTATTACGAGCAGCTGCAATACATTGGCGATACGCGTATACAGGCCATGATATCGTACTACAACACCAGCGATAACCGGCTGGCGCGCAATGCGCTTAACCAGATGGACCACTCGCGCTTACCCGAAGGCGTAACCGCCAGTTGCTACCCATCAAGAGGCACGCAGGTTATATCCACGTTCTCCTTATGGTATATCTGCATGTTGCATGATTACTGGATGTACCGCGGCGATAACGATTTTATTAGGAATAAGCTGCAGGGCGAACGGGGCGTACTCGATTTTTTCAGTAAATACCAGCAGGCCGATGGCTCGTTAAAAGATACCCCGTACTGGGCGTTTGTTGATTGGGCCGGTAACATGTGGGGCGAGGTGAAAGGTAAAGATGGCAGCGCCGCAATTTATGACCTGCAACTGTTATGGGCATACCAATGGGCGGCAGACATGGAAGCCAAAATAGGTTTGCATGACTATGCCGTTTTATACAACAAAAAGGCCGCCCAGTTAAAGGCTACCATACAAAGCAAATACTGGGACGCCGGCAGAAAATTGTATGCCGATACAAAGGAAAGAAAAGGTTTTTCGCAGCATGTTAATGCGTTGGCCATACTTACCGGCATGGTGAGCAACGCCAACATACCCGCAGTGGCTAAAGGATTACTTAAGGACACCAGTTTAACCCAATGCTCGGTTTACTTTAAATATTACCTTAACCAGGCGCTGGTAAAGGCAGGTTTGGGTAACGATTACATGAACTGGCTGGGTATTTACCGCCAAAATATAGCCATGGGCCTTACTACCTGGGCCGAGTATTCTGATGTTAACACTACCCGGTCAGATTGCCATGCATGGGGAGCAAGCCCCAACATTGAGTTTTTCAGGACTGTTTTAGGTATTGATAGCTACGCGCCGGGTTTTGCCAAAATAAAGATAGAACCCCATTTAGGCACTTTGAAGCACATCAGCGGCGAAATACCCCATCCAAACGGAAAGGTTTTTGCCGGCTATAAATTTGAAAAAGGCCGATGGCAAATAAATATCAATTTACCGCATACAACCACCGGTATATTGGTGTGGAAGGCAAAACAATATATATTAAAAGCGGGCAACAATTCATTTGTAATTTAAAGATAGGTGAGAAGGGCCTCAAATTTGGGGCTCTTTTTATTCAAACATTTGCAGTGCGCGGAGCTCGAAATCAGACCTCCGCAAGCATGGAAAGCGCAGGCCACCATTGCCTTCGGATGGAAAGACGAATGGGAAACCCAGTTTAAACAGGCACAGATAGATTCTCCGAACCTTAAATATTAAACGGTCTGCCCTGGCTGTGTTTTAAACGAGGTGTATAAGCTGGCTGGATATTTATCCTTTACCGAAATAAAGATGATATTTTAGTGGAATTAGCGAAATGTCGTTACTTATATAGCGTTGTTTTTTTTAATTGATTGATATTTAGTGATTTACGATTGGGTTCGGATTTTGTAGTTTTGCTAAGACAAACTACCTCCAGTTTTTTTCCCGGATTGTTGAGTTCAATTCGTAACTTAAACGGAGATTGGCGACAATACCTACACTATCATGTTGAAAAAACTACTATTGATCCTATTATTAGTTGCGGGCTCCTTAGCATGTAATGCACAAATAACCAGCAGCACGCGCGCAGATAAATCCCGGATGACGGGTGATAGCATAACCATAAGTGCGCATCCGGAATACGATCAGGTAAGCGGTATCCATCGCTGGTTGTTTGGCGAAAATTTTCGTAAAGACTGGGCCCAACCGGTAAAGCTGCCCATCATCCGGCTATCAAAATTTAAAGGGGGGCTTTCGCCGTTAAAACAGGGCGGGGGGATGGAATCAAAATCGTTGCGGCTGGAAGATAAAGATGGTAAAGAGTGGGTGCTTCGCAGTGTAGAGAAAGCCCCGGATAAATTACTGCCCGAAAATTTGCAGGGAACTTTTGCTGTTGACTGGATAGGAGATGAGTTTAGTGGCCAGCACCCTTATTCGGCGCTGATTGTGCCGCCGCTGGCCGAAGCCGCTCATGTGCCTCATGCCAATCCCGTAATAGGCGTAGTTGCAGATGATGTTGCCCTGGGCCAGTACAGCAAAGTTTTTACCGGCCTGATATGTTTGCTGGAAGAGCGCGAGCCTGCCGGCCCGTCAGACAATACCCTTAAGATGGAGCGGGCGCTCAACAAAAGTTATGACAGCAGGATAGATGGCGAAATGTTTTTGCGTGCCCGCATGCTCGATATGTTGATAGGCGACTGGGACCGTCATGAAGATCAGTGGCGATGGGCAGGCGATATCAGTGGTAAACAAAAAGCTTACATACCGGTACCGCGGGATAGGGACCAGGTGTTTCATGTTAACCAGGGCCTGTTGCCATCCATTGCTGCACTACCCTGGATAGACCCTGTTTTGGGTAATTTTACAGCCGATATCCCCAATGTAAAGTATTCTATCTTCAAAACGAAATTTTTGAATGCCATACCCGATGTGCAGTTTAGTTATGCGCAATGGATGAATATTGTTAATGATTTTGTTAAGTACGAAACAGACGATGTTTTGGAGGCTGGCCTTAAGCTGCTGCCCAAAGAAAATTACCGGTTAAGGCATACCGAGCTGCTGGCGATACTAAAAAAACGCAGGGACAATATTCCGGCGGCTATGAGCCAATATTTTTATTTTATAAACCGGATTGTTGATATCCATATAACCAATAAAGACGAATTGCTTACTATCGCCGGTGCCCCGGATAAAACCCTGCGGGTTAAAATTGATAAACTTAACAAAAGCGACGATGTAAAAGGATCATATATGGATATAACCTATGATCCGGCCGTTACCGAAGAGGTAAGGATTTATGTTTCGGGAGGGGATGATCATATTGTGGTTGATAACAGTACATCGCCTATAAAATTAAGGTTTGTTGATAGCACCGGGCATAAAACTTACGATATCAAAAACTCGGTAAATACCATACCTGTTTACGGCTCAAAAGATAGTATCACTTTCACCGGCAAAACCAATCGCTTAAGCAACCGCTTGTCGGCCGATACCAATGCCACCAGGTTTAGGCCTACTAATTTATATAATGTTTGGATGCCGCTGGCAACAGCCGCTATAAATGCCGATGATGGTTTTCTGTTAGGATTGGGCTTTAAGTATACAGGGTATGATGGTTTCCGTAAGTTGCCCTATGCTACCCGCCAACAGTTGTTAATCAGTCATGCATTTGCCACCAACGCATTTAGGGCCAATTACAGCGGCGAATGGTCGCAGGTTGTTGGAAAAGCCGATTTTGTAATGAAAGCCAATATCCTGGCGCCCGATAACACTACCAACTTTTTTGGCCGTGGGAATGAAACCATATTGATTAAAAACGAGGGATATCGTAAATATTACCGGGCAAGGTTTAATACCCTTGAATTTGATGCTGCTTTGCGCTGGCAAACAGGTAAAGGCAGCTTTTTAAGCGCAGGCCCATCTGCCCAGTTTTATCACTATAACCCCGACGATAATGCAGGCAGATTTATTTCGCAGCCATCACTCATCAATTCTTATGATAGTACAAGCGTAAATAAAAACAAGATCCACCTGGGTTTGATGCTGAATTTTACCAGTAATAAGCGCAATAATAATGTATTGCCATTTAAAGGATATTATTTTGAAGTTGCTTTGGCAGGTTATGAGGGGCTTAACACCTATTCGAAAGCCTTTGTGCAAATTAAACCCGAGTTTACCTACTACCTGCCACTGGATGCCAAAGGAAACATCGTACTATCCGACCGGATAGGCGGAGGCATCAGTTTTGGTAAACCGGCGTTTTATCAATCTATGTTCCTGGGTGGCCAGGGAAACCTTTTGGGGTACCTGCAAAACAGGTTTGCAGGCCAGAATATGTTTTTCAATAACCTGCAGGGCAGGGTAAAAATTGCCGATATAGCCAGTTATATTTTACCGGGCCAATTGGGTATTACCGGTTTTTACGATACCGGCCGGGTATGGATCAGTGGCGAACATTCAGACAAATGGCACACAGGTGCAGGCGGCGGGCTCTATTTTGCACCCGCAAGCTTAACGGTATTGCAGCTGCTTGCCGGGCACTCAGACGAAGGCTGGTACCCTTATATTTCGCTTAATTTCAGGCTGTAGGTATATTGACTTTGGCGCTGTATTTTTACATAGATGCAGGTTAAACAAATATCTTCTGCCAGCACCCGATATGAATATCGGGTGCTGGTAGGCTTTTGCACAAACATTTGGGTTGAACGCGGGTTGAGACTCACCCGGCCGACGCTGCGCTGGGCCACCCTCTCTCCGGCTGAAGCCGCATAGAGGGTAAAAATCATTTTTTCTATTTTTTTGCCCCACTATGCGCGAAGCGGAGAGAGGGGTGACGGGCGTAGCCTCGTCGGGGTGAGTCTTCGCCGCCTGCGATATACGTTATTCCCCGTTCAGAATTTTGCGAAATTTTACAACTACCCACGACAAGTTCTATTTTCGAGGTGCGCAGGCCTGTCACCCTAAGCCTGTCGAAGGGTCGCGCGCGGAGAGGCCTTTGCCCGCTATGGTTCGACAGGCTCACCATGACAGCCCTTTTAACGATGTCATTCTCCCTTCAGAATTTCGCGAATTTTTACCGCTCAGGATGACAGTGGTTTATTTTATAAAGAAAAATAAAAATTGAATTTCCAAGCCCCTCTTTCCGGCGAAGCCGAAGAGGAGGGTGACGGGCATAGCGTCGCCGGGTGAGTTGATTCGCCGACACGCGATATAAGTCATTCCCCCCCAGATTTAGCGCTTGTTTTAAGTAAAATAATCCATCGCATTCAACAGTTTATCCATTTTTTGAGCTGAGGGCATCAGATAAATTTACCATTCTGAAAACCACATTGTAAACCACCGCTCAAATTCTAAAATGTTACCAACAAACCTCATCTCTTGCTTTAAAATTGTTTTTGCCATAATCTTCGGGATGTTGTTGTGCAGCAACTTAAATGCACAATCAAATTTTGTTTACCTCAACAGCTCAAACACGCAGCAATGGAAGATAAAGCCGCAGGCCGATGTGAGCGATGCGGATAAGATAAAAGTAGCAGGTTTTAATACGGATGGCTGGGTACAGGCCATAGTTCCGGGAACGACATTTGCATCATACGTGGCTGTCGGCTTAGAAAAAGACCCCAACTTTGGCGATAATATTTATAAGGTTGACCGCGCAAAATACGACCGTAACTTTTGGTACCGTACCGAATTTAAGGTGCCGGCTAATTACGCTCAAAAAAATATCTGGCTAAACTTTAAAGGTGTAAACCGTAAGGCCGATATTTACCTTAACGGTACCTTGCTGGGCAGCCTGGATGGTTTTATGATGCGCGGACAGTTTGATATTACATCACTTGTAAAGGGCCGCGATAAAAATGCGCTGGCTGTATTGGTATACCTGCCCCTTCAACCGCTGGCCAATGTGGGCAGCCCCAATTATGTATCAAGCGCCGGCTGGGACTGGATGCCTTATGTACCTGGGCTAAATTCGGGTATTACAGATAATGTTTATTTGAGCAATACCGGCGATATCACCATCAAAGATCCCTGGATACAAAGCAGCCTGCCAACCAACGCCCGGGCCGATATATCGGTGTCTGCCGAACTGAAAAACAATAGTGCAACTTCGCAGGCAGCCATCATCAAAGGTGTTATCACGCCCGGCAATATCGAATTTTCAAAAAAAGTTTATGTAAACGGTAACAGTAGCACTAACGTTAAGCTGGATAAAAAGGATTTTGAGCAACTGATGATTAATAGCCCCAGGCTATGGTGGCCCAATGGCTATGGCGAGCCAAATCTGTATAATTGTAAGTTAAGCGTGGTTGTTGGCGACGAAGTGTCGGATGTTCAGAATATTAAATTCGGCATTAAAAGGTATAGCTATGATACCATTGGACACGTATTACATGTGGCTATTAACGGGGTTAAAGTATTTATAAAAGGTGGTGACTGGGGCATGTCGGAATATATGCTGCGTTGCCGTGGGGCCGAATACGATACCAGGGTCAGGCTGCACAAAGAGATGAACTTTAACATGATCCGCAACTGGATTGGGTCGGTAACCGACGAGGGATTTTACGATGCCTGTGATAAATACGGTATAATGGTTTGGGACGATTTTTGGCTGAATGCTAACGAAAACCTGCCTGCCGATATCAATGTTTTTAATGCCAACGCGATAGAAAAGATAAAACGTTTCCGTAACCATCCCTCGATAGCTATATGGTGTGCCGAAAACGAAGGCTGGCCAATGGCTCCATTGAATAACTGGCTTAAAGAAGACCTGGCAACTTTTGATGGGGGCGACCGCCACTACCAGCCCAACTCGCACGCCGAAAACCTGACCGGTAGCGGGCCCTGGGCCAATAAAGATCCGCGCTATTATTTCACAGCCTCCCCAACCGGCCTGGGTGGCAATAAAGGCTGGGGCTTGCGGTCTGAACTGGGTACTGCTGTGTTCACCAATTTTGATAGCTTTAAAAAGTTTATGCCTGCGGATAAATGGTGGCCGCGTAACGAGATGTGGAACCAGCACTTTTTTGGTCTGCTGGCGTTTAATGCCGGGCCCGATTATTATGACGAAAGTGTAAGTAATTATGGTATGCCTAAAGGAATTGAAGATTATTGCCGCAAGGCTCAGTTTGTAAACGTCGAAACCAATAAAGCCATGTTTGAGGGCTGGCAGGATGCCATGGGCGAAGACGCATCGGGCCTGATGACCTGGATGAGCCAATCGGCCTACCCATCAATGGTGTGGCAAACCTATGATTATTATTATGACCTCACAGGCGCTTTCTGGGGAGCAAAAAAGGCTTGCGAACCTTTGCATATCCAGTGGAACCCGCTAACCAACGCCATCAAAATTATCAACACTACCCGTGCCGATGCAGATGGCCTAACCGCCCAGGCAGATGTATATAACCTGGATGGCTCCTTAGTAAAACAATACAGCATCAGCAAAACAGCCGATGCGCCTGCCAATAGCGCGGGGCAGGTGTTCGACCTTAAATTTAATCCATACAAAGCCGATCTGGCTAAAAATAAACCCGTTTTTGCGTCCTCATCAACCAATGGCAACGCATCGGACGTTAACGATGGTAAAAGCGATACCCGCTGGGCCAGCAGCTACAATGATGCAGAGTGGATCAGTATTGATTTGGGCAAAGATGAAGTGATTAACGGTGTTGGCCTAACCTGGGAGGATGCTTATGCCAAAGCATTCAAAATTCAAATATCAAATGATAACCATACCTGGCACGATGTTTACAGTACAACCGATGGCCGGCAGGGCCAGCAAAAGATCACCTTTCCGGAAGTAACTGCAAGATATGTGCGGATGCAGGGGGTAGAGCGGGCAACTTACTGGGGCTATTCGCTGTACAATTTTGAGGTTTACCAGGGCGATGTAGCCAGCGAAGGCTTATCGGCAGTACATTTTATTAAACTAAAACTCACGGATAAAAACGGCAAACTGGTTTCTGATAATTTTTACTGGCGCGGCAACAAACGCCGGGATTATACCGCGTTGAATACCCTGCCAAAAGTAAATTTGAAGGTGACCTATAAAACGGTTAAAGCTGATGGCAAATATTATATCACCGCCCAGGTAACCAATCCCGTATCGTCAAAAGCGGTTGCGTTTGGTATTAGGGTACAGGCGGTGAAAGCATCAACCGGCGAGCAGATTTTACCGGCGATAATGAGTGATAACTATTTTACGCTGTTAAAAGGCGAAACCAAAGAAGTAAGGATTGAATTTGATGCAGAGGCGTTGGGGAGTGAAAGTATTAAACTGTTGGCTGATGCTTATAACAATAGTATTCAGCGGTAATTGTTGGGGGATGTGCTAAGCCCGCATAAAGCACACTTAGCATGTTGGGTGCTGAAACAAGTTACAAATGACGTATCCTATTTTCCTGCCATCCTGAGGTACGAAGGATCTATCAGCCGTGCATGACCGTTAGAAAAGTTCGCGAATAGATCCTTCGTACCTACCAATGACATGTTTCTTTTTCTGTCATCCTGAGCGATAGCGAAGGATCTATTCTACGCCATGCATAACCGCCAAAAAAGTTCGCGAATAGATCCTTCGTTCCTCAGGATGACAGTCGTTTATTTTTGATTGTTCTCCCTTCAGAGTTTCGCCAAATTTTACTACCCGCATGACAAATCTGTATAGAGGCATGGCCCCCTCAATTTTAGAGCTACCTTATTTCACTTCCGCCCCAAAAAACTTTAACCCTAAAATACCGGTCATAATCAGCGTCATAAAAAAAACCTCCATCCAGGATAGTTTCTGGTGAAAGATGGCCATCTCGGCAATTTTGATGAGTACAAGGGTAACGGCTGTCCAAACAGCATAAGCAACGGCAGTAGGCACCAGCTTAATGGCCAGCGAGAAAAAGTAGATATTACCTATCCCAAACAAAATGTACCCGGCAAAAGGCAACCAAACCGGCAGGCCGTATTGCAAACTCAAAGCCGAATGCCAACGCAAGGCTTTCAGGTCGCTGAATTTCATGAATTTGAGCGAAAATGTCCAGGCGGCTTCAAATGCCGCAGCTATAATGAGATAAATCCAGGCCAAAGTTAGTTTTGTTGTATGAGGTTATCTTCGGTTGATACTTGTTTTATAGATAGGGGTGTTGGCTGCAAATCAATTACAGGGTCATTGTATTTAGCCGGCAGCCTTTTTTTAAGCCAGCTAATCAACCTCGGGCGAAGGGTATAATACCATTTAAACCAGGAATATTTAAGCAGTTTTTGCTCGTCGAAACGCTTTACGCTGAAGGCATGCTGTAAAAAGTAATCCTTTGGGTAATCATAATAAAGCCCCCAGTTTTCAGGATTGTTGCCCGGCGCGTGGCCAGGGTCATACACGGTGCCAAACAGGTAATCCCATACAGATAGCTTGGTAGCAAAGTTAGCATGAAAAACTTCCTGGTAATTGGCATGGTGCCATAAATGTAATTCGGGGGTGTTAAAAATGTACTTCCACTTGCCAAATTTTACTTTAATATTGGCATGAATAAACATCCCGTACATGGCATCTATCAGTGCCTTGATGGGCACTACCATAGGGTTTGCCCCTAACAAAATGATGGGGGCAAACTCGATGGTCTGGTTAATCACAATCTCCATAAAGTGTGACCGCGATCCGGCTAAAAAATCAACCTCTTTACCCGAGTGGTGCGCTTCATGAATGCGCCAGAATACTTTATTGGAGTGCTGGAAACGATGGAAAAGGTAGATGTATAAGTCATGCGTTACCACAAAAAACAACACCTGAACAGCCAGCGGCCAGCTGCCAACAGCACTCCAACCCGATAGATTGAAATGCTGCTGTAGCGGTGCAATGATATAGCTGAAAATCAGGATCTTCAAAAAATAGCTTTGTATCAACGTATACCAAACCAAATCGACCCAGAACCCTTCCCTGAAAAATGGAAGGCCTTTACGGTAGGGCGATATCCGTTCCCAGGCGATGATGAAAATCACCCAGCAGGCAAGGATAATGGTTGTTATGGTGTATACTTTGTCAAGCGGCATGCTAAACTATCAGTTTTTATTTTTGAACTAAATTGCTGTCCATCCTCCGTCAACTACCAGGTTTGCGCCCGTCATATAAGCCGAAGCCTCGCTGGCCAGGAATATAAGCGAACCCTGGTAATCAGATGCTTTGGCCATGCGGCCTAATAAAGTTTTTGCCGAGTAATTACTTATAAAATCTTCCGTTTGCCCGTTCTCGACCCCACCCGGCGATAGCGTGTTTACCCTTACCCCAGTATGCCCCCAGTAAGCTGCCAAAAAGCGGGTAAAGTTAATAATAGCCCCCTTAGTTACCGGGTAAGCCGCCGATTTATAAAATGTCTGCTCGCCCGCGGCGTTACGGTATATCGTTTGATCGGGGCCTACCATTCCGTAGGTGCTTGCAATATTAATGATACTGCCGCTGCCCTGTAAAGCCATATGCGTACCCAATATCTGCGAGCTTAAAAACACTCCTGTTACGTTTACATTTAATGAACGTTGAAAAGCCTCCAGCGGATAGTTTTCAAATGCCGAAAGTTCTTTGGCCATTGCCGGGTCTTCAAACTTATCATTTATGGCTGCGTTGTTCACCAGGATATCAAGCCCGTCGTATTTGTTCAGTATAGCATTTAGCGCGTCAATCAGCGATTGCTTGCTGGTAACATCTACACCTAAGCCTAAATGGTTTTCGCCCAATTGTTGCGCAAAAGTTTGCGCGGCTTGGGCATCCATATCGGTTACTACCACATTGGCGCCGGCTGCTGCCAGCGCTTCGCAATGTTTTTTGCCAATAAGGCCGAGTGCGCCTGTAACTACAGCCGTTTTTTGATTTAATGAAAAAAGGTTTGTCATTTAGCCGGCTATAACGCTTTTAGGTTTAATGTTATAGTTGCTCACCTTGCGGAAAACAGCTTCCAATACTTCGCCTTTTAAATAGCTTTTAACGCCGCCGCTTTCTATAGCCCCTTTCACAATTGGCAGCACTTCACGATATGCTGCAAGAATGTAGTTAATATCTTCGGTACTGTGGCTGTAGCACATATTATGGAAGCCGGCCCACAGCACGCCGCGTTTTATCATTTCCTGCTGCATCAGGGTTTTAACCTCTAAGGCATTGCCTGCTTCGGGGGTAAAAGTTACCATGCTGCGGCAGTTAAAGCCCACACAGCGGGTATATTTATCCATGCCGGTTTCAATTGCCGCACGGTTATACCCATCTTTTAACAATGCCCCATGTGCATCTAAATAAAGCGGTACATTTTTATGGCGTAATTCGTTAATAGTTGCTATGCACGCTGCTAACGATAGCGCCTCGCCGCCAAACGTAGTATAACTAAACACTTCCGAGTTAAATAGCTCCATTACATCGGCCCGGCCGGTTAGTAAAGCAATAGGCATCCCATTGGCGCAGGCTTTTGAAAACACGGCCAGATCGGCCTTAACGCCAAAATATTCCTGCGCGCCGCCAACGGCCACGCGGAAGCCTGTCCACATTTCATCAAATATCAATAATGTGCCATTGGCTTTGCATACCTCGGCCAGTTGCTGCAGATAACCGGGTTTTGGAGCTTCAAAAATAAAGGGCTCCAGTATTACCGCAGCCACGGTTTCATCCAGGGCGGCTTTTACCGATTCAATGTCATTATACTCAAAAGTATAGGTTAAATCCTGTATGGCTTCGGGCACGCCGGCGTTGCGGCTGGTTATGCCTATATACCAATCGTGCCAGCCGTGGTATCCACAGCAAAATATTTTATCGCGGCCGGTAAAAGCACGTGCCACACGCACGGCTGCCGAACATACATCGGCACCGGTTTTACTAATTTTAACGGCTTCGGCATTAGGTACTACTTGCTGTACCAATTCGCTCAATTCAACCTCCAGCGGATGCATCAATGAAAAGGTAATGCCATCTTCCAGTTGCCTGCGGATAGCTTCGTCAACGGCAGGGTAGGCGTAGCCCAACGAGATAGGGCCTATGGCCGAGTTAAGGTCGATATATTCGTTATCATCCGCATCCCACACGTGCGATCCTTTGCCTTTTACAATATATTTAGGTGCCACGCCATTCGTAAACTGGCCAGGGCCTTTGGCCAGGGTTTGCGTAACGGGTTTTTGTACTTTTAAAGCGCGTTGGTATAGGCTATCAGATTGGCTGATATCGGGGAAATTATTGTTGAGCGCTATTTTATTAGCCATATTGCTGTTTTTATTCTGAAAATTCAGGTGTTAAAATCTCTGGTTGGTGGTGAACAGTTTGGTAGCCCAAAATCCGTTCGGCAATTTGCTTGCCTGTAAAGCCTTCATGCTGCAAAACGTCAGGCAATAATGCAGGCCTGAACCATTTATTGTTTAAGGCGATGGGCAGCACTTTTGCTGTGGTTTGGTTTTTTAATAATACCTCGGCCACAATGCTGTACAAGCCGCCGGTTATAAAATGATCTTCGAGTGTAACCACCAGGCTGCTTTGTGCACAGGCTTGCAGTATAGCCTGCTCGTCAACCGGTTTAAGGCTACGCATATTTATCAAGCCTACAGAAAGGCCTTCTTCACGCAACATGTCAGCTGCTATAAGTGCCTGTTCAAATAATAAGCCGTAGGTTAATATGGTAACATCGCATCCCTCGGCTATAACTTCGGCCTTACCCAAAACAAAAGGCTCATGATCGTACCAGGTTTTACGGGTATTAATACGGGTATAGGCCGGATGGGCGCTGCTCCATATTTGTGGTAACATTTTTACCAGGTCATCCTCATCTGCAGGAGCAAATACGGTTACATTGGGGATGCCACGCATAATCGATATATCCTCAATAGCCTGGTGGGTAGGGCCGTTACCATCTGATAAAAGGCCGGGGATAAAACCGCTCAGCTTAACCGGCAGCTTGGGTATGCCTAAATCGGTACGTACAAATTCAAACGCGCGCATGGTTAAAAACGCGGCAAGGGCATGCACCACCGGGATGCGGCCACGCAAAGCCAAACCGGCGGCAGCACCTATCATGGTTTGCTCGGTAATGCCGGTATCAATAAAACGCTTGCCCAATATCCCAGGCAGGTTGCGCACCAGTGCGCGGTTTTCGGCAGTCATCACTATAACCTGCTCGTTGGCCAATGCCGTTTCTGTTAATAATTCTTCGTAGGTCATATTTATCTTACTACCAAAGTTTCTGATGTTAATAGGGTGTTCTGGTCGCCGTATAGCTCAAGTAATAATTGGTCTATTTCATCGGCGGTAAAATTGCAAAACCAGCGGTCGGCCCGCTCTTCAATGCTGGGCAGGCCTTTGCCGCGTACGGTATCGGCAATTACTACGTTTAGTTTTCCTTCTTCAAAAGGATAAGCGCTAAAAGCGTGGTGCAAATCAATAAAGTTATGCCCGTCTATTCGTTTTACGGCAGCGCCAAAGGCCCGGAATTTATCGGCGAGTGGCTCCAGCGGAATTAGGTCTTCGGTGCGTACATTGGCCTGGAATTGGTTACGGTCGACCACGAAGATCAAATTATCCAGCTTATAGGCATTGGCTACCAATACAGCCTCCCAGCATGTACCTTCATTTAATTCGCCGTCGCCCAAAATGCACACAACTTTATTGTTGCCGCCGCTTATTTTAAGATCAAGCGCTACACCAATGGCCACAGAAGGTAAATGACCCAACGAACCGGAATGAAATTCGATACCGGGGATGTGGGTATTGGGGTGCCAGTAAATATGATCGTTAAGGGACAGGTGATTTTTAAGCCGGTCCTTATCCAACAAACCTAACTCGGCAAAGGTGCCGTATAAGGCAGGTACATCATGCCCTTTAGACAGGAACAGGTAGTCCCTGTCGGGATGGTCAAGATTATCCTTGTTGATATTTAAAAAACGGGTATATAAATAAACTATCAAATCAACGGCCGATAGCGATGCGCCGGTAAAGCATCCGCCATCTGTCGACATGCGTATAATGTGTTCGCGTACGTTTAAGGCAATAGCCGTTAACTCCTCCTCGTTGATGTTTGGGGTATTATGCTTCACTTTGTTCAAATTGTTGTGAGTTTTCTTTCGGTGCTTTTTTGGTTTGATCGGGTAAAATGGTTTGCAGCTCATCCAGGTGATGGCGGTACCAGTTTACACCCGCATACTGTGTATTGATCTGCATTATTTCGGGCTTGCGGTTAAGCAGGTTAAGAATATCCTGGCAGGAAAACTGGTGGCAGATAGGATATAGTTCGCTATATACTTTTTCGATAAAGTAATAATCCTCGGGGTAATCAATGGTAAACCTGTGCGACATGGAATAATCCAAACCTGTTTTCCAGCTTACATTACCTATGCTAAAAATGAGCGGGTTTTCCCAGATGTATGGCGTGGTATGCTCCAGCTCCAGCGGGCGGCCGGCGTTTTCCCAGGCTTGTTTAAGGCAGGCCATGGTCATTACTTCTACATCATTACCATCGGGCCAGGTGGCCGGGTGCAGGTTGCTCACATAATCGTATTTGCCGCGGTTGGCAAAAAAATACTCCAGTACCTGGTCTATAATTCGTGGGTCTATCAGTGGGCAGTCAGATGGGATCTTTAACACAATGTCGGCTTTAAACCGGCGTGCGGCCTGGTAGTGCCTATCCAGTAAATTGCCCAGGCTGCCGCGATAGCTGGGGATATTCAATTCCAAAGCTTCTTTGACTATAACATCGTCCTCCTCATTCTCGGATGTAGCAATGATGATATCGGCTTTGTGCTGCATCATTTGCAGCCTTTCAATCATGCGGGCCAAAAGGCTTTTGCCCAATATGGGCAGCATTACTTTGCCCGGCAAACGGCTTGATGCCATGCGGGCCTGTACTATAATTACAATTTTTTCTGTCATGGTATTTATATTTATTACCAGTTTGCTATCTGTTGGTTGGTTAACTCCTGCTGCTGCTGTCCGCTAACCAGGTGTTTGTAAATAGCCAGCTGCGGATCGAAACTCTTTTTATTCCCGTTGTGGTTTAAGTATTCGCGGCAAAGCGCGGCAATTGTTTTGGCCGATGTTCCTTCGTTTTGCAATGGCGCAAGCTCCTGCAGTTCGTTAATATCAAACCAGGAATGTACTTTTTTGCCTAGTGCAATGCCGGTATATACCACGGTGGAATACTGCGTAATTAATTCGCAGCAATTGGCTATCATGTGGGCGGTATTACCGTCTTTATAGATCATCGTGTTTGCCGGTGCATGTTTGCGGATCTCCCTTTCGGCCCTGGCAAAATTCTCATTTGGATGAAGTTTGAAAAGCAGCGGCCTGCCTGCCGCTATTTTAACAGCATTTTTAATAAATGCCACCCTATTCTCTATCCGGAAGGTTTCGCGCATATCGGTGGTAGCCACCATTACATAATCGCGGTGGGGGAAATCATTATTTAAATGCTGCTTCTGGTTATCATAGTTGGGTATGCCGGTTACAACTATTTTGTTAATATTGGTGCCTTTGGCGGCAAACTGTTGCTTATAACGTTCAGATGCCGCGCAATAGACATCGCATATATTGGATGCCCCGTTTAGCGATGTGTTGCCACACATGGTTGATGGCAGCCGCAGGGTGTGCACTATTTTACTCCATAAGGTATAGCGGTCTATCATGCCTTCTTGTAGCCAAATGGTTTTGAACTGACGCATACGCCTGGGCACAATCATATCGGTGCAGTACACTACCAGGTCGTACTGGTTTTTTTGGGCCATAAAATCAACCTGTAATGCGTTTTGATATAAATACCTTTCAGATTTTAACCTGAATTTGCGCGATAACACCGTGCCATTAAAAATGGGGGTTTTGGCAAGCAGGTGGTTTAAAAGAGCATTATCGGTAAACAGCTGGCTAAACCAGCAGTCAAATTCGGGCAACTCATTTGCAATCTGGTGCATTTGGGTTGTTTGGTTAATTGAACCAGTAATGAATAATATTTTCTTCATTCCTTTACTTTCAATTAAAGTGTGTAATTTAAATTCAAGGGTTGAATGCTTTACTTGTTATTTAAATTATAAAGCGTTGCCATGCCTTTATAATTTGTTAAAAGTAATCGCGCAACTTTTAGATAAAGCGAAGCCAGTGTTATGAAATTATTAAGAGGTGTTTTTTGGGGAAGAATTTATTAACAATGCAAGGTGGAGAGTCAAGAAATTAGAGTCAAGAATCAAGAAAGAAAAAAAGTAAAGGTTTATTGCAATAAGTTTTAACGGAGAAATAACATGTAAATCAATGGTTTTAATGTTTTAGGTATTTATCTTGATTCTTAACTCTTGATTCTTTCTCTCAATCAACTTTTGCATAGCTTTTAGTGCCTGCCTGTAAAAAGTTTTTAAGTTCAACCAGTCTATCGGTATTAATGAGGTCTACGCCGCAGTTTAGTAATTCGCGCCATACCACTTCGTTCTCTGGCGAAGCCCAAAGCCTCACTTTTTTGCCAAATTTGTGGGCCAGCAGCACATACATACGCAGGCGTTGCCTTTCGAAAGGCGAAAAATCGCCTTTGCCATCCCATTTTAACAGATGTGAGTATTTGCAGCTTGCAGTTTGATATAAATTTCTTGAAACGGTATCCTGTTTTACCTGCATCAAATCTTCGTCAATAAAAGCCATCCTGCTGTTTTGAGCTTTAATCAAGCCGTACGGGCGATGGCCGGTGATAACAACGGTTACCTGCCGCTGGGTGTAAATGCCATTGTCGTAACCCGAGAGGATTGGTTTATACTTTTCAAGTAGCAGTTGTAATGCTTCGTAGGTTTTGGCGCCATCGGATTTTATGTCGATCATGAGCGTTAACGGATAGGTAGGGCATTTGATCTCTTTATTGGTGCCGTTGATACATTCCATCAGGGGGGCCAGGTACAGGCGCTCCAGGGTCCTTTGTTTTTTTAAAAAAGGGAAGATATGCGCCACAATGAGTTTATTGTTCCTTAAGTATACATCGGCCTCAATGTTTGTAAAACCGTTATCCAAAGCATCGTACAAAGGGCGTTTATGCCAGTAGTCATTGTGGGCAAAACCGTTAGAGATGGCGGGGATTTGGGGGTAGGCATTATGGCCGATAAAGATCAGCAGGCTCAGGAACAATAACTTAAGGTGCTTAGGGCAAAAAATTGCTGTTCGCATCGATAATTTTTTTGTTTCCCCAAATGTACCTGTCCAATGTTGCATAAATGTTACCTAATTATGATGATAGTTTTTTAACGCGACAAGGGTTTGATACTGGCTTCTTATACGACAATTGGCGGTACATTGTTATTCACGGTTAATAAATTTTCGTATTTACTTCATGAATTATTCATGCTTCTGCGTGCTTGTAATGGTGGTAAAGTTTAGCTAAAAAAGCCTTTTGCTTAAATGGTTGAGGCAGGATAAAGAAAAAAATAACGGGCTCAGGCAACGTATTTGTAAAAGTGGCAGTAATACATGTAAATGATTATTTACTAAAACCACGTCAAATGAAAGTTCTATCAAAATTAATAGCCGTTTCAATTGTTGCCTCAGCTATATTTTTTACCACAAACACGCAGGCACAAACAGTAGCGGCTAAACAATTTACATTTAGCCTGGGAGCCGAAACCGGCTTGCCAACCGGTGTTGCCCGGCTGGGTACAAACTTTGTGCTTGGTGCCACCGGGCAGTTTCAATATGGAATTACCAATAATTTCGCAGTAACATTTGCTGCAGGCGGATATCACTTTTTTCCGAAGAAGAACCCAACTACCGGCGAAAGGTATGGCAGCTATGGCGAAATTCCGATTAAAATAGGTGTTAAACAATTTTTTATACCCAATGTTTACGTTGGCGTTGAAGGCGGTTTAGCATGGGAAAAATTAGAAGATGGACAAGGGTGGGCACCTTTTCACAGGCGCGACCTTGCCGGACGAATAGGGTACGCAAACAAACACTGGGACCTGAGTGCGCGGTATGAGGATTTTTACATGAAGGATTATCACACAGGCCTGGTGGCTTTGCGTTTAGCTTATGGCTTTGGGTTGTAAACTAAAAGCTTAAAGTAGAAAGCTAAACTAAAAGGGGAGCGATGATTTTGTCGCTCCCCTTTTTTTTAATGGTGGATATTTATAGTTTTTCTATTTCTTCAATCGGGAGTTTAGTTGTTCTTGCTATAAATTCATTAGCTAAGCCTTCCTTTTTTAATTCACGGGCAATATCTAATGCCTTTTTATATTCACCTTCTGCTTTTGCAGTTGAAACCGCATAGTCCAACACATTCTTATTATCCCATTTGTATTTTAAGCTGCTGTCGTACATTGTTTTTTCCTCCTTTGATAGGTTTGTATATTCTGCAATACTGAATAATTCTCAAATATGGGCTTCCGTAAAGGATCGATGTATCTCCCAGGAACGGGCGGCTTATTGTTTGGCATAGTCAAATATAAAAGTTTATTCCTTATTCAACTCTGCAACAGATGTAGCCTGTATAAAACAAAAACGCCCCGCCATAACTGAATATAACGTGGCGTTTTTGCTGTGTACCTGCTATTACCCTTTACTAACAGGCACAGTTAAGCTAATTGTCAATTCGTCGGGCGATCCGTTACGGGTGATATTAAAATCTTTAGGCTTTACTTTAAAGTTGCCTTTAAATATGCCTTCGTTGCCTTTATCATCAAAAGTAAAATGAATGGTAACTGGCTTGGTAACGCCCTTCATGTTTAGGTTACCTACAGCCTGGTACGCGTTACCGTTTTTGCTTACCGCCGTAGAACTAAAGGTGATGGTGGGATGATTGTCGGCATCCAGGGCATCTTTGGCGTGGTTGTTTTTGATAAAAAAACCGGTAGCAATGCTTTCCACATCAATAGATGCCGAAATTTTTGATTGCCCGGGATCGGCTTTATCAAATTGGATATTGGCCTTTAGCGTTTCGAATTTGCCACTGATACGACCGCCCTCAAATTTAACTTCATAAGGGCTTTTAACTTTATAAGTAACAAGCGATAGGGCAAATGCCGAAAGGCTAATAACCAGCAGGATAATTAACGAATACGTGATCTTTTTCATATTATTCTTTACATTAATAGATGTCCCGTTTTATTACAGGTAGATATGTAAAATACGTTTTACTTAACAGGTAGGTTGCCTTAGTTGTTAAACTTAAAGATGTGACTGTAATAAATTGATTTGGTTTATTACATTTTACTCCTAATATGATATATGTGCAGGTCAATTATCTTAAGAAGAACAGAATATTAGTCAGTACCCTCTTCCTGTTCACTTTCTGCATATTGCCAATTTTCATCAATGCTGCTTCTCCACGCGCTCCAGCCATATTGCAAATGGTATATCTCGTTTATAGTCGGATCGAGCTTGGTAATCTCTTCAAGGCATACTAACTTTGCATCATTTAAATCGGGGTTGTCGCTGGTATGAAACTGCCAGTCGCCGTCTTCGTTATGGTAAACGTATAATATTGGTTCACCTTCAAATGCCTGTTTTGTAGTATATACACCCAGGTTTTTTTCCTCATAAAATTTAAAACCGGTATCTCTGTCTAAAAGTGGTTGTTTGAATCTCCAGGCCGGATTAAAAGCTTCATCCCAGGGGAATAGCTGCTGTTTATCGGGCCAAACCAATTGCAAAACGGGGTAATCATGGCTATAACCGTAGAACCAGCTTGCATAACCGAGGTAATTGGGGTAGAAGGCTTTATCAACTTCAATAAACTGAACCTGGTAACCCTGTAAATAGCCGGGATATAATATGTTAGGAAGGATGGCGCCGCCATCTTTTGCTATATCCCTGACATGATTTAAAATACTGGCCATGACGTTGGCATTCAGCCCGAAACACATAATTTCTGGATGCCCATAATTTTTATATAAGCCAATAGTGTAAACAAAACCTGGAAGGTAGTTGTCCGGTTCTACCAGCGCCAAATGGCATCCGTATTTTTCGACATCGCTAATGATGATGGCTTTGGTATCGGCATCGTGTTGGCTGTGGTTTTCATCCATGATAAAAAGAATTTGGCAGAAATATACAAAGTTTTAGCGTGTACGTAATTCAAAATATCTTTTCTACATTTGCCGCAGATTAAATCAATCTGTCAACACTTTGAGCCATGTAATTTCATTAGCATAAAAAATGTTTAATGATCTTCCCCAACACCCGCGGGGAGGAAACAGATTTACTATTTCCATTTCTTAAATTTTACAACATGGCTATTTCACAAAAATATGGTCGTACGTATCATTACCCGTTTTCGCCAGGTACTACCAGCGACGACAGGATACAGCACGACTACTGGGGGCATCTGCAGCAGATACCCCAATTGATACATACCGAAAAACTGGATGGCGAAAATAATTGCCTGTCGAAATATGGCGTTTTTGCCCGGTCGCACGCCGCGCCAACGGTTTCGCCATGGACAGAAAGTATCCGCCGCTTTTGGCAACTGGTAAAAAATGACCTGGGCGACCTGGAGATTTTTTTAGAGAACCTTTACGCGGTACATTCCATCGAATACCATAACCTGGACAACCATTTTTATGTATTTGGCATCCGTGAGCATGACCGCTGGCTAAGCTGGGACGAAACCCGGTTTTATGCAGCAATGATAGGCCTGCCAACCGTGCCCGAGCTTGCTGTTATACCAACACCGGCAAACCAGCAGCTTTTTGAAAGGGACGTAGTGGCTTTAACCGCGGGTAGGGGTACGCTGGAACCGCACGATATTATTACCGGTGCGCCTACAACCATTGAGGGTATTGTTACCCGTAACGCCAACAGCTATGCTGTTGACGATTTTGCCCATAACGTATTTAAATACGTACGCAAAGGGCACGTTAAAACTGACGAACACTGGACGCGCAGCTGGAAACGCGCCCGCTTAAAAAATGAAGGAGGTACCTATGTGGGCCATTAATGAACGTAAAGACTGGGACAGCCTGGCAACCCGTTTTGAATGGGTAAGCAGGATGGAAGGGGTGCAGCAAGACCCCATTTACCATGCGGAAGGTAACGTGGCTATCCACACGCAAATGGTGCTGGCAGCTCTGGTTGCGCAACCCGCGTACCGGCAATTGGCGGCACAAGAGCAGGAGATATTATGGACTGCTGCGCTATTGCATGATGTTGAAAAATACAGCACCACGGTGGTTGAGCCAGATGGGCGTATTACATCAAACGGCCATGCGCGTAAAGGCGCCATGACGGCCAGGCAAATTTTGTACAGGGATGTACCCGCCCCGTTTGCAGTTAGGGAACAAGTAGTGGGCTTGGTGCGCTACCACGGCCTGCCGCTTTGGGTGTTTGAGAAACCCGACCCGGCAAAAGCATTGATTATGGCCAGCATGGAGGTTAATACTGAATGGCTTACTTTATTGGCCCGTGCCGATGTTTTGGGGCGTACCTGTACCGACCAGGAGGAAATGCTTTTTAAAGTAGACTGTTTTGAAGCCTTTTGCCGTGAGCAGAACTGCTGGGGAACTGCCCGTAATTTTGCCAATGACGATGCCATGATGTATTACCTGCAGCACGACGATGCCTACGCGGATTATGTACCTTTTGAGCAGGCCGCCTTTGAAGTAATACTAATGAGTGGCTTGCCGGGGGCGGGTAAAAATACGTTTATTCAAAAACACTACCCGGATATGCCGGTGGTGTGCTTAGACGATATCAGGACAGCGCGGGGAATTTCGCCAACGGATAAGTCTGGTAATGGGCAGGTAGTACAGGAGGCTAAAGAGCTGGCCAGGATTTACCTGCGTAAGCAAACCGGTTTTATATGGAACGCCACCAACACTACCCGCCAAATGCGGCAGCAATTGGTTGATTTATTTACAACCTATAAAGCCAGGGTTAGGATAGTTTATGTAGAAGTACCATACACCCATCTGCACCGCCAAAACAAAAGCCGCGATGCCGCTGTACCAGATGCTGTACTGGATAGGCTGATTGATAAGTTGGAAGTACCCGCACTTTGGGAAGCACATCAGGTTGAATATAACTCCGCCCCTTATTAATTAAAGGGGCGGGGTTTGGGTATATAATTTCTGTTTTTTTAGTATACCCGACTGTAGACAGACAAGGCGGTTACCAGTTAAGGATAACCGCCTTGCTTATTTAAAAGTAAACGTTTATCAGCAGGAAATTTAACTCCCAAACTGGGTTAAGTGATGGTTTACATGTTTATAAAACATGTTGTTCCATTCTTCGATCTTTAAAGGCCCAAATGAATGCGACATTTTTCCGTCGAACTCCTTTTCGCCCAGTTGCTGCGTTTTTTGGATGTAGCCAATCAGCCTGGCTTTTTCCGTCTCAAAATCTCTTTCGGTGGTGATGATGAAGGCTGGGGCAGTGGGGCTATTTTGTTTGTAAGGCTTTTCGCTTACTACTTTATTTTTGACCAGCAGCTTCAGGATCAGCTTCATAAAGCCGTTAGGTTTGGGGTGTTTTTCCGGCTCGTAAACCATTTCGTACGATACACAACAATGTGCAAGCATTTGCGATACTTTCATTTTACCCCATTGCGGGGTGGTTGTTGGCGTAAGGGTATTAATCCTCTGGATTACGCCATCTGCAACAGGCTGCGAAAAAATATTGGGTAAGGCCATAATGGTTGTTTTATGTTGATTTATTGAATTTTAAGCTACGACGATGCTGTATTTCGATATGGGACAAAAGGTAAAACTTTTTTTATTACTGCCAATACTTTTTTTCCATCAGCCAGGCAGCCAGATCTTTATTGTAATTAAAGAATGATTGTGGCGGGAGTTTCTTTGCATTAAGAATCATAAGCGGCACACTAATTTCATAAACCGAGCCATGGCTGCGATAAGTTGCCGGTAAATCTTCGGTAGCATGGTTTTCGAGGTCGCCAAAAACGGTAGTGGAATCGCCGAGGACGATAAGATCGCCAATGCGATTAAGGGGCAAGTGATATTGTTTAGCTGCTTCGGTACGGGTTAGTACCTTTTGTACTCCTTTTAATTGATATAGCGCCGTTTTTACCGTTTGTAAATCGATGGCATTGTTTAAGTAAACGTATGATGCCCCGCCAAAACCACGATGATGTTTAAAGTATTTATCTTTTTCGGGGCTCAGCGCTAATTTTATCCTCACGTGCTGTTCAAGCAGCGCTTTTTGAATATCAATACACCGGCTTTTATGGTTTACATCATGATCGGCCGTGATCAGGATGGTGACATCCGGCGCAACTTCGTTAATCTGGCGGATGTAGTTATCCATGTTTTGAAGATGTTTTATCGAGCCGCTGTCTGTTGGTGCCCAGGTATGCATGGGATAATCGGTAGTGTGAATGTAAATACAACCAATATCCCTACGATTATTCAATAGGTAAATGGCCGCCTTCATCGACCAGTAATTTACCCCGGCGCTATAAATACTGTCGGGTTTGCCAATTTTATTTACCCATGAAGTATCTGCAGTTTCGGGTGATACCACAATATCGGCGCCTTCAGAAAGCAGGGTGGTGCTTTTCTTTTTGCTCGATATCAGTGCCGATTTAATATGATATTTTTTGAGTTTTTGAAAAATAGTAGGGGCAAGCACCAGGTGCTTATCTTCCATAAATTCCTCCCGGCCTTTGTCGTTCAAAAAAAAGTTGCCGCTTATACCGTTAACTTCGGGAAAAGTACTGGTGCATATCGATGTATTATTGGCGTTGGTAACCGTAGGCATTAAAGCGCTTACCGGCTTAAAAAAGCCTTTTTGAATCATGCCTTTTAAATAAGGCATGGGTGCGTTATTAAAATAACTCATCCCAAAACCATCAAACATAATAATAACCACCCGCTTGCCGCCATTGAATTTTAAGGCTTGGGTCTGCGCGCCGGCATACAGGCATGTTAGTATAAATGCAATAACTATTAACGGGCGGCATATAAAATTCATGGCTTTTTTGCCCGAAATTATCAAGGAATATTTAGCTGGATTGACTGTGTGCGTTATTTAACAGAAAGATAATGTTCGGGTAATCGTGAAATTGATTTTGTTTAGTCGCATTTAGGCATTCACCTGTTTTCCATATTTTTCCAGCATACCAATAATTTCGGTGAGCTTCATTGGTTTGCTCAGGTAATCGTCCATGCCGGCTTGCAGGCAGGCTTCCTTGTCTTCTACCATAGCATTGGCTGTCATGGCTATAATTATTGGCTGAATGGCTGCGTTTTTCCTGATGTAACGGGTTGCTTCCAGTCCGTCCATTTCGGGCATCTGGATATCCATCAGGATAATATCGTACTGCTTTGTTGCCACTGCATCAACGGCTTCCCGTCCGTTTATAGCAATATCGGGCTGATAGCCCATTTTATTGAGTATTTGCCTGGCTACCTTTTGGTTTATCAAATTGTCTTCGGCTATTAAAATGTTTAATGGGTATTTAATAGCCAGTTCTTTTGATAGCGCATCTTTTTGAGGCTTTTGATCGGCTGCAATGGTTTTATCATTTTTTAACTGATCTATAATATGTTTAAGCAATATATTATGCTTGGCCGGCTTGGTTAATATTACGTTAAACAGGTCAAAATCGCGTTTGGTTTGTTTATCAATGGAGCTTAGTAATATGAGCGGCAGGGTGGGGTGTGCGGCTTTTATTTTACGGGCCAGCTGGGCGCCGTCCATCTGCGGCATGTGCATATCAGTTATAACAAGCTCAATCTGGTTATTGCCGGCTAAAATGCTTAAAGCCTCATCGCCGGAACTGGCTATCAAAGGAATAAATTTCCAATGCTTTAGCTGGTTTTCCATTATATTGCGATTGGTTGCATTGTCATCAACTACCAATACCTGTTTATTTTCCAGGTTGGCGGTATCCAGCTTAAAATTGCTTGAATTTGTTTTTATCCCAACCCTGGTTTTTATGTTAAAGCTAAACGTGGTACCATGTGCAAGCTGGCTGCTTACTTTAATTTGGCCCCCCATTAAATGAATTAGTTTTTCGCTGATAACCAAACCAAGTCCTGTGCCACCGTATTTACGTGTTGTGCTTGAATCTACCTGCGAAAAGGCTTTAAAAAGCCGCGATAATTTGTCTTCGGGTATTCCAATGCCGGTGTCCCGAACGGTGAACGATAATTCAAAATCATCATCATCTCCCGTAAGCCTGTCTACATTAATAAATATTTCGCCTTCGGTGGTAAACTTAATAGCATTGCCCACCAAATTTATCAAAACCTGCCTCAGGCGCATCGAGTCAGCAATGATATGCTCCGGTACACCAGGTTCTATCTGGTAAATAAGGTCGATATTTAGTTTTGATGCTTTATCAGCAAAAAGATCGAGTACGCTTTCTACACAATCCCTGATGTTAAAGTCATGCTCCTCTAACTCCATATTGCCCGATTCGATCTTGGAAAAATCGAGGATATCGTTGATTACCGTCAACAGGGCATCGCCCGAATGTTTAATAGTTTCGGTGTATTCGGCCTGTTCGTCGGTAAGGTCGGTGTTGGCCAATAAGGTAGCCATTCCTATCACACCATTCATTGGTGTGCGAATTTCATGGCTCATGGTAGCTAAAAATATACTTTTGGCTTTGTTGGCATTTTCAGCTTCCTCGCGGGCTTTCTCCGCCGCTTCGCGCGATCTTCTTTCTTCTATAGTAAGTTGGGTGATGCTTTCTGTGCGCTCTTTTACCTGTATTTCAAGTTGTTCTTTTTGTTGCCTTACAGCGCGCATCCGGTATTTGAAAAAGCCATAAATTAAACCTGCAAAAGCCAAAACAGCAAGAGTATCAAACCACCAGGTAAGCCAGAATGGCGGTATAATGGTTATTTGAAGGGGAGTAGTTACCGGCGACCATAAACCCTGGCTATTGCGGTATTTTAGCCGCACATGATAAGTACCAGGCGCAAGGTTAGTATATAGGGCCGTATTATGGCTGCCAATATAATTCCACTCCTTATCAAATCCATCTAAATAATAAGCATATTGCTTTCGGTCTGCCGATGCGTAATCAAGCGCAGCAAATTCGAATGAAAATACAGATTGTTTATAGGATAAGGTAAGATTGCGGGTATCTGTAATATCATTTTTTAACGGCGACGGGTCCTGTGCGTTGGTAGCTATAGTAAGCGGTTTGTTAAATAGCTGAAATGATGTGATAACCAGGGGTGCAAACCCTGCTTTTTTTAACACATTGCCGGGCAAAAAACAGTTAAAACCATTAATGCCGCCAAAGTAAAGGGTTTTGTCGCTGGCTTTTAAAGCCGAATGGGGTTTGTATTCGTCGCCCTGCAGGCCGTCTTCTGTGGTGTAGTTATAAAAGGTTTTAGTTTCGGGATCAAATTTAGATAGGCCTCCGTTGCTGCTGATCCAGAGCTTGCCGGCATCATCTGCTCTTACGGCATAAATAATATTGCTTGGTAAACCGTCTTTTTTGGTAAACGTAGTAAAGTGTTTGTTTACAGGGTTAAACAGGTTAAAGCCCGAAAGGGTAGCCAACCACAAGCGGCCTTTATTATCCTCAAAAATATCTGTTACACCATTGTTGCTGATGCTGTTTGTTTTTTCGTCGTGCACAAAACGGGTGAAAGTGTTTGTAGTGCTGTTAAAAAGGTTTAAACCACCGTCGGAAGTACCAATCCATAGGTTGCCTTTTTTGTCTTCAAACATCACATAAGGTCTTGGGCTGCTTATTCCATTTGGGTTGTTTACATCAAAACGATAGTGGGTAAATATTTTAGTCGTGGGGTCGTAGCAGTCCAATCCGTCATTAAAAGTGGCTAACCATGTTTTCCCGTCGCGGGTATGCAAAATGTAATAAATATTGTTGCCGCCAATTCCCTGCGGTTTGGCATCGTCGTGTTTGTAATTGGTAAAAACATTTGTTTTAGGGTCAAATATGCTTAAGCCATCGCCCCAGGTACCTATCCATAGTTTGCCTTCGTCATCGGGTTTTACAGAAAGCACGTAATTACCCGTTATACCGTTTTTGCCGTCAGACGTTTGTTTATAGTTCTTAAACGTTTTAGTTACAGGATCAAACTTGTTTAAACCACCGCCGTCGGTGCCAATCCAGATTTTATGGTCTTTATCCTCGGCCAGGTCAAGTACATAATTGTTTGAAAGGCTTTCGGGATGGCTGTTATGGCGATATAAGGTAAAGCTGGAGGTTGTTTTTTTTGATAGGTTGATACCGCCGCCAAAGGCGCCAACCCACATATTCCCGGTACGGTCGCGGCAAATACCGTATACCGAATTGCCATTGATGCTATTGTTATCTACTTCGTCGTGCTCGTAAATACTGAATTTGCCTGTTTGGTTATTTAATACGCAAAGACCACCATTTTCGGTACCAACCCACAGATTGCCGGCAGCATCGCTGTTTAAAGCATAAATTGTGTTGGATGATATGCCTCCCGGGTGGGTTTTATTCTGCACAAAACGTTTGAAAGTTTTATTGTTGCGATCAAATAAAAAAAGACCATCGCCCTGGCTGCCAATCCATAATTGATGAAACTGGTCTTCAAATATGCACGGAATAATTTTGCCCTGCACCGTTCTTGTTACAGCATCATAGTAGGGGAAATGGCTAAAGGTGTTTGTATTGGGATTATAAAGGTTTAACCCTCCGCCACCTGTTCCTATCCAGATGCGTTGCTCCGAATCTTTATAAACCGTACGTATATTGTTATCACTTAAGCTGCCTGCATCTTTATCGTTATGCTCAAAGTGATAAAAAGTATTCGTTTTTAAATTGTAACGGTCGAGCCCGCTGTTTTGGGTTGCAATCCAAAGGTTACCGTTATCAAAAAGCAAACGGGTAATAATATTGTCATTAATACTTTTCGGGTTGCTGTTATCGTGCGTATAACGGACAAAATGGCCTTTATTGCGTTGAAACATGTTTAAACCGCCCTGGGTTGCCAACCACATGTTGCCGTTATTGTCTTCCACAATGTCTGTTACATTATTGTTGCTTAGGGAGGTGCTGTCCTTATCGTCGTACCTATAGGTAGTAAAGCGATAGCCATCATACTTGTTAAGGCCGTTTCGGGTGGCAATCCACATGAACCCACGGCTATCCTGAAAAATGCAGTTAACATTTATTTGAGATAGCCCTTCGGCGGTGCCAACATGCAAAAATTTAAGACTCTCGTTTTGGGCATAGCTGCTAAATGGTATTATAATGCAACTTAATAACAAGGTGCGGATAATACTTTTAAACTTATGGCATTGCCTATGCATATAACGTTGCTGTTACAATTTAAATAAAGAAAGCTGCCAAATATGGGCGCGTTTATAATTAAAGGTTTTATACGGTTACGGTAGCAATTAGTTGCCGTAAGTTTAACAAGTTAAGCAATTAAAACAATATTTAGTATCGGTGGTAATACAAAAATGTACTGTTTTTGACTCATTAACCTTTTAAGACAGAAAGTTGAAGCTAACCTGCTGTTATTATTCAAATGTTTGTGAATGAAGCCTGTTAGCAGCCAAACAGCGGTAAGCTTTATTGTAAAAATTATTTGGGGCATTAATGTTGTAACACCTGTGCCAGGTGGCCGAAAGGCAAACCTTGTATTTAAACACAACAATATGAAAACAAATTTAAAAAAAGCCACAATGCTCCTTACCGGACTGATGGTTGGTAGTAAATTATTCGCTCAAACTCCAGATACATCTGCCGCGGCTAAAGATTATGTAAGGCCATTCTCGGGTGGCGACAAACTGCGTACCTGGTCAATAGGTGTACATGGTGGTTTATTAACTCCTTTTACTGTATTTGGAAGTAATAATAAACAAGATTTTACCCATCCACAGGAACAGGTTGGATATGGAGCCTATATCAAAAAACAAATTTTGCCATCGTTGGGCCTGCAGGCCGATTTCCTTCGCGGTAAAGTTAAAGGAACCAGCAGCCAGCCAGATGGGTTAGGAAATACCGTTTACTCGCAATATGAAACCAATATTAACTGGTCGGCAGCTTTAAGTGCCAATATCACATTGGCCAATATTAACTGGAGGCATGAGAAGCCATTTATTCAACCATACTTAACTGTAGGTGCAGGTACCATGAATTATACGCCCAAAATCACCCCGGTTGGTGGTCAGCAGGTTAATTTCAAAAATACAGGAAACGGGTCAATTAATGAGGTGTATATTCCTTTAGGTTTAGGTTTGAAGTTTGACCTGGCTCCCGGAGTAAATCTTGATCTTGGTTACCAGGTTAACTTTGTTAACTCTGATAATTTCGACGGCTATAAATACGGATCTGGTAACGACAGGTTTTCTTATGTCTATATCGGTTTAGAATTTGCCCTGGGCAGTAAAAAGAAACCGCAGATGGCTACACACAACCCGGTAGCATCTATGCGCACTGAGTACATGTGGCAAAACGAACAAACCAAGAATGCTTTGCAACAACAAATTGACGCTGAAAAAGCTAAAAACGATGCACTTAGAAATGATTTGAACACTACGAATGCAAATCTTGCAAAATTAACCACAGATAGCGACGGCGATGGCGTGGTAGATGTTAACGACAAATGCCCTAATACACCTGCCGGCACTAAGGTAGACGGTTCTGGCTGTCCGTTGGCTAAACCCGAGGTTAAGGTATATGTAACCGAAGAAGATAAAAAAGTAGTTAAAGATGCTATTAAAAATCTTGAATTTGATTTGGGTAAAGCTACCATCCGCGCCCACTCATTGCCAAGCCTTGATAGGGTTGCACAATTGCTGGTTGATAAAAACTTTAGCTTAAAACTGGCCGGACACACCGATAACACCGGTTCAAACGAATTGAATATGCGCCTGTCAAAAGATCGCGCCGAATCAATTAAAGCTTACCTGGTAAGCAAAGGGGCAAACGCCTCACGTATTGAAGCTACCGGTTATGGCCAAACACAACCAATTGCAACTAATAAAACTGCCGCCGGCCGCCAGGCTAACCGCAGAGTTGAATTTACGTTGCTTTAGTATTACAATATTACTTTAATATAGAAAGCCTTTTGGATATTCCGAAAGGCTTTCTTGTTAATACTCATAAATTAAGCAAAATGGATCAAGAGTTGCTTTAAACTTGGGAAAAAATGCCAAAATGATTGTTTATTTTCGTTAATATTAAAAAAATATCAAAACAATGGATGTTTAATTTGTTGTTTAAGAATGAATTACAATCAACCCACCGATGTTTTGCTCATTGATGACGATGTGGTTAATAATTTTATTGCCGAGACACTGATCAAAAGGGCAAGTAAGCATACCAATATAACAGTGTGTTTAAATGGCCGCGATGCTATCGAAAAATTATTGAGTATTAAGCAGGAATCGGGCAAATTGCCTGAATTTATATTTCTTGACCTGGCAATGCCAGTAATGGATGGCTGGAAGTTTCTGGATGAGTACCATCGTTTGAATATTGGCGACGGCAGCAATAGCGAGATCATTATACTATCCTCATCTGTATTTAGGCGCGATATAGATCGCGCTTTGAAACATAGCGTTGTTAAGGAATATATCAGCAAACCTCTTAATATAGAATTGATCAGGAAAGTTTTAAAGATTGATCATCATACCAATTAATATGCCCCGGTAATATTACCTGCAGATGCCGCCTTTGTGCTGTACCGGCAAGCGTTGTGAAATCTGTTTACAATATTTACCATAGCATAATTAATTGTATGCCGGAAATGCCGAACTTGGGGTGAATTTAATTTTGAATATGAGTACACCGCTGAAAAACTTTATCAGTAACTATGTAAAGCTGGATGATGCCGAACTGGATGATATTGTTGGGAGGTTTAAAAAAAGACAAGTAAAAAAAAATGAGTTTTTGCTAAAAGAGGGCGATACCTGTAATGATCTTGTTTTTGTTGAGGAAGGATGTTTAAGGCTGTTTTACCTCACCGGTGATGTGGAGATATCTGTGTGGTTTGCATTCAAAAACTCATCGGCTATTGATATTTATAGTTTTATAAGCGAAAAAGCCTCCGTTTATTTTTTACAGGCAATTGAGGATAGCGAGGTGATGTATTTGCCTAAAACAGAGTTGCTAAAACTATATCAAACACATCCCAAAACACAGGAAATGATGCGTAACTTTTGGGAAGATGCTGTGCTTAACCTTATTGACAGGTTTACTGCTTTGCAAAGAGATTCGGCCGAGGAACGTTATCTTCAGTTACTGTCAAAGCCACCATACATCCAAAAGATCCCGCAAAAATACCTGGCTTCTTTTATAGGCGTTACCCCCACGTCGTTAAGCCGTATACGTAAAAATATCAGGTAACTATTGTTAAGTCGACAGTACTGAGTCGTAAGTTCAAAGTCGAAATTTTTCTTTTTTGGCTTAAACTTAAAACTTTTGGCTAAAGATTATCCGTCAATTTATGTTGACATGACATCGGCTTTTACCGTGTTTTTTTACCGTAAGCCGCTGTCAAAACTGCCAATAAAAGTTCAATGTTAATGGGTTTTGATAGATAATCGTCCATACCGGCGGTAAAGCAATTGTCCTTGTCTTCGCTAAGCGCGTTGGCGGTAAGGGCAATTATAATGGGTTTGGCGCCATATTTTTTTCGGATAAGCCTTGTAGCCTCAAGCCCATCAATATTAGGCATTTGGATGTCCATTAAAATAATTTCGTAGGGTTTTTGCTCCATCATTTGCAATACTTCTTTGCCATCATTTGCCAAATCGGGCTGGTAGCCCAGTTTGTTTAATACCCTGATGATAAGTTTTTGATTCATTAAGTTGTCTTCGGCAACAAGCATCTTAAAAGGGTAGTCGGATGCAAATTTTTCTGATAACAAACTTGCTTTCTTTTCGGTACCTGCAATGGTTTCATTTTTTAACGCCGTCTCAACAACATTGTAAAAGTGCTGTTGCTTAACAGGTTTGGTAAGTATCGAGGTAAACAGTTGAGGGTGAGTTTTTTTGCTGTCGTTGCCAATTGAACTCAATAATATTACGGGACATAAAACCGGCAGGGCTTTTATCCGGGCACCCAGGGTGATGCCATCCATATCAGGCATTTGCATATCGGTTATAATCAGGTCGATATGCTTTGTGTTTGATAATGCCGATAAAGCCTGCTGCCCTGATGATACAGCAATAACTTCAATTTTCCATTTTTCAAGCTGTGTTTTTAAGATTCGTAAGTTGGTTTCATTATCATCAACCACCAACACTTTTTTTCCCTGGGCTATGTTGCTATTGGGTATTAACATATCCTGTGGTAATTGCGCACAAGCGTTACAGATAATACTGAAGGTAAATGTACTGCCCAATCCTTTTTTACTTTGTACGGTGATTTGGCCCCCCATTAATTTGGCCAAACGTTCGCTAATAACCAGGCCAAGCCCGCTGCCGCCGTATTTGCGTGTTACAGACGAGTCTATCTGGTTAAAAGCATTAAATAAATTACCAAGCTGGTCATCAGAAATTCCGATACCGGTGTCCCTTATCGCAAAGGTTAGTTTTAAAGTATCATCATTAATAGTTTGTGAGGTTACGTATACAAACACTTCGCCTTTGTGGGTGAATTTTATGGCGTTGCCCACCAGGTTTATTAAAATTTGCCGCAAGCGCAAGCCATCGGCAAAAATGTAAGGCGGTACCTGGTCGTCAATTTGATAAATCAGGTCGATGCCGGCCCGGGTAGTTTTTGAAGCAAACAGGTCAAATACATCTTCAATGCATTTTCTGAGGTTAAAATTATGCGGATCGAGCTGCAGGTTACCCGATTCGATTTTTGAGAAATCAAGAATATCGTTAATAACGGTTAACAGCGATTCGCCGCTATTTAATATGGCTTCTGTATACTCCCGTTGTTCGGTATCCAGCCTTGTATCTGCAAGTAACGATGCCATGCCCAGCACACCATTCATGGGCGTACGAATTTCATGGCTCATGGTGGCCAGGAAAGTACTTTTAGCCAGGTTGGCCTTTTCGGCCTGTTCGCGGGCTTTTTGTTCCTTTTCGCGTTGCTCAATTAACTCTTCTGATTGCGATTGCAATTCTTCCGATTGTGCCTGGTACTGTTCGGCCTGTATCTTTAATTCTTCGTTTAAAGTTTTTAAATCGCTGCTTTGCTTGCTTATCTGCGAGGTTCGCTCATCAACCAACTTTTCAAGTTCGCGTTTTTGTGCATTGAAAAACCTGACCCTTAGTTTATAGGCTACGTATGCGCCACCCAAAATAAGTATAGCTGCCAGGGTACGAAACCACCATGTTTTCCAGAAAGGAGGTATAATTATTACTTTAACAGATGTTGCAGTATTGTTCCATACGCCATCGTTGTTTGATGCTTTCACTAAAAAAGTATATGTTCCGGCATCAAGGTTGGTATAGGTAACCGCATGCTTGTTTCCTATATATCGCCATTCGGGGTCAAAGCCTTCCAGTTTGTAAGCATATTTATTTTCCTGTGGGATGGTATAATCAAGTGCCGCGAATTCGAAAGTGAATACTGATTGGAAATGGCTAAGCCTGATTTGGCCGGCAGAGAAAGTGTTTTGTTTTAAAGCAGGGTTTAAGACTGGTAAAGGAGCCGGCTTATTAAATAAATTGAAGCCCGTTATCCTTACAACCGGAACGTTATTGTTAAAACTTAACTTCGTAGGGTCAATTACATTAAAACCGTTTATGCTGCCAACAGCAATTCGCCCGTCATTCAGCCTGGTTCCGCTTGCCAGGCCAAACTCCAGGCTTTTGATGCCATTATTCTCGCCAAAATTCCTAAAGGTTTTATGAACAGGATCAAAACGTGTAATGCCCTTTAAGGTGGTAATCCATAAAAAGCCTTTAGCGTCGGCAGTTACATAGTTTACCGTGTTATTTATAAGTCCGTTATCTTCTGTATACGCGGTTATTCGCTTTGTTCTTAAATTATAGCAATTTAAACCACCTTCCATGGTGCCTATCCACATGTTGCTGTTATCTTCATAAAAACAACTAATTACGTTGCTGGTAAGCTTACTGTTTTCAGTATTAATCCTTGAAAATCTGCTGCTGGCAGTGTCATAAATACTTACCCCGTTTGAATAGCCACCTATCCAGATATGGCCATCGCGGCTTTCATATAGTGCCTGTATCGAGTTGTCGGCAATTGAGCTTGGGTCCTTTGGGTTATTAATCCATTTTTTTATTGTTTTGGTTTTTGCATCGTAGGTATTAACCCCTCCCTGGTATGTGCCCATCCATATGTTACCTTTACGATCTTCAAGCAGGGCATAAACTGCGGTGCTGTTGATATCGGTAGGTTTGGTTCCCATTGTAAAATGGGTAAATAGCTTTGTTTTAAGGTCGTACCTGTCGGCACCATTGCTGTAAGTGCCCAGCCATACCGCGTCATTTGCTTTTGTCATCAAAATGCACGAGGTATAATTACTTATCAGGCTGTTTTTTGCCGAACTATCGTGCGAATAAGTAATACCTGTGCCGGTTGCCAGGTTGAAATGAACCAAACCTGCATCGGTAGCTAAATAAAGCTGCCCTTTATTATCAGGCGCTAAACCCCTTATAATATTTTTTGCCGATGGCGTATTGGTAGGCGAGGATTTGAACGACGGGAAAATATTAAGGTTTTTGTCGTACTTTAAAATACCTTCGCTTGAAGTGCCTATCCATAGGGTATGTTGCTGGTCGGTAAAAAGGGAATAAATGCCATCATTAGGCATGTTTTCATTTTCCGGAGACGGCTGATTTATAGGGATAAATACTTTTTTATCCACGTTTAACAGCTGTAATGTAGTATTGGTGCCAACCCAAAGTTTTCCAGCTTTATCTGCCGACAAACTATAAATGGGGTTATTGCCGGTAGCGCTATAGCGATCTGCTTCGTTAGCGTAGCGGGTAAATGTAAGGCTGCTTCTGTTAACTAAGTTTAAGCCGTTGTTTGTTCCTATCCAAACGTTGTGATGTTCATCTTCGGCAATGGTATTTATTGAATTATTGCTGATGCTTTTGCTGTCTTTAGGGTCGTGAATGAATCTTTTAAAACCTCCTGTTTTTTTGTTGTACAAATTCAGGCCGCTATCTGTACCAACCCATAACTGGTGATAACCATCTTCACAGATGGAAAAAACAGAAGAACTGCTTAGGCTATTGGGGTCTTTGGCATGATGAATAAAGTGTTTGAAGCCGCTTTTGCCGTTCATAAGCAGGTTTAAACCATTATCGGTGCCAATCCAAAGGTTGTTTTCGGCATCATTAAAAAGGCTTATAATATTATTATTGTTTAAAGCCGACGGGTTTTTTTGATCGGCCTTAAAGTTTATAAATTCATCTTTTGCCCTGTCGTATTTACTAAGGCCGCCCATACGTGTACCCACCCAGATGTTGCCTTTTTTATCTTCGCAAATGGTTAAAATATTGTTGGCTTGTAAGCTTTTGTTGTTTTTTGACTGATGTTTATATACCGTAAACTGGTACCCATCAAACTTGTTAAGACCATCCTGGGTACCAAACCACATAAAGCCATAACTATCTTTTAGTATGCTTGATATTGAATTTTGTGAGATGCTGTTTGAACTGTTGACCCGGCTCATTTTTAAGCCTATGTCCTGCGAAAGGACTTTGCCATTTAACAACAGCAAAATAATGAGAAAGGCAAACGGGTGTTTATTGGACATTATTCAACGGTGTTCAACGCGTTGTTTATACGCTAAGTTTAATTCAAATGTTTAACCGCTTAAATTACAGGTAAAATTTTATAATTGTGGCAGGCAGTACACATCAAACATCAGTTTAATGTTAACCATGATTAAATGTTAAATTATTGATTATTAGTTGATTGTATTGTATTTTTCTGAAATGTGTTAAGTTATGTTAACCCGGTTTAATTGCTTTTGCTCCGGAGTAAACAACTAAACCTTCCAATAATTGCCGCTGAGCATAATCATGTTTAACATTTTAATGCTATTGTCGTAATAATCGTAATCTTTTAGTTTAAAATGCAGCAGGTAATCCCAGGTGTGGTTGAGCCATTGCTGGTTTTTGTTATTTGTCATCGCAGCAACCGCAAATGGGGCAATAAAGCTCAACGCTTCAAAGTGACGGGTAGGCAGGTCGTTACCAGCTAATGTGTAGCCAGCAGATATATTATCAGGATTATCACTGCTTGTCAACCGGATCCAGCGGTTTATTTTGGTTGTTATCAATTTAGCCCTTTCATCGCCATATAACAAATAATCGGCGGTTATACGCCAGGGTACACGGCAGGCATTATAGTTATAACAGCCATCATACTTCGATTCCAGGTACATGGGCCTGGCAGGATGTGGTTTTTTGTGTACCTGCTGTATAAAATCGGGCACCAGACCTGCGTCCGGACTGTATTTTTGCTGCATGCGGGTAAAAAGGCGATAGGTATTGTCGGTTACCTTATCCCAGCGTACGTCGCCGGTAGCCGCTCTGAATGCTTTAAAGTGCGATGGCATAAAATCAGATGTACGGGTGTCGAAATAATCTTCGCTGTCGGCTTCAACATCATTGCCAAGCAAAATGGTAAACTGCTTCCGGTTAATTTCATACTTCATGATATCGGCTATCAGCAGTTTGGCTGCCTTTAAATAGTTAATGTTGCCACGGCTGCCCCATTGTTTATTGGCCAGTAATAGGGAATAGGCAATGTCCATATCGCCGTCTGTTGCCGAGGAGCGGTCGGTACTAAGGCCATTTTTGTTTTGCGCCCAGGCCATCAGGTATTGCCCCTTCCGCGCAGGATGCAGTTGATAATACCGGAACAAAGCATCGTAAACGATTTTTGCAGATCGATCGGCCCCGGCCATCAGGGCAACTATGATCATGCCGTAGCCCTGTCCTTCGGATACACATTGTTTATTGCCAGGTCGTTCAAACCAGATGTAGCTTTGGCTTTTATCAGCCGCCTGTTTTACATAGCGGTTTTTCCATTGCCAATAAAAGTTAAGTGTGCTGTTGTCAAGGCTTTTTTGGGTTAGGTGGTTGGGCAGGATAGCACCTCTTGTATAAATTGTATGCTGCGGGAAGGGTTTTGATGCAGTTTGCGCGCTTAAACCATTACAGGTAAGTAATATCAGCAGTAATGTTTTTCCCGTTTTTAGCATAGCTTGTAGTAAAGATACCTAATCAATGTTGGGTGTGCCAATGCCAGGTAAAAACCTTTAGCCTTTCACCCTTTACCTTTCGCCTAAATAGCTATTCCATCCTTTTCCTGATCAGTTCCTTCCGGTACCTTTCCTTCAGCGGGAACTTGATATCGGTAAGCAGGTAAATACCGGTGCCTTTTTCGCGGGCGAGGTAGTACTCCACTTCGCCCATTTTTTTGTAGGAACCTATCATGTTACCGGCCACAAACTGCCGAATGTTTTCGCCGCCGTTGTCATCCACATAAATCATGTATTTACAATTAAGCGTATCCGGCGCCCAAAGGGTGAAACTGCTGTTTAGGGATACTACATCGGGATAGTTATATTGTTTGCGGTAGTGGTGCAACGCGCCAGCTTCGCCATAATTATCGGCGTATACTATGGTTTGTTTTTGCTGTTCGGGAGTAAGACTATTGTAAGCGGTACCAACTTTTTGGGCCATTTCGTCCCATCCCAGCATATCGGCATAATCTTGCGTAGTGGCGTGCAGCTTTTGATCTTCCCAGGTCATGGCAAACCTGAACGGAGGCAGATTTTTGCCGGTAAACTTAAAAAAAGTCAGTGTTTGCTGCAACGGTAAAATGGGCAGCACCAAAGGCAGCAACAACATATTGGGGATGGTGAAGCAGGCAATAGTTAACGTACGCAAAGCATAACCGCTTGTTTTTAACCATCGTTCAAACCCAAAGCCGCCAGCGGCAAACAACATAGGATAAGCCCCAAACAGGTAGTAGTTTTTGCCATCCATTTCCAGTAAGAAAATGAATATCAGTACGTAAGCAATGGCCAGAAACTGAAAATTGCGTAGCTTAAACGAAAAGATTAAAAACACGAAACCCGTGAACCAAACAAACAAAGCAATGCCGTGAACGATGAGTTGCTGTTTGATAAAGTCGCCGGTAGTAATATAATCAAGTTGCTCTGCACGAAGCGCTTTCATGTGGGTTATCACCGGGAAATGGTGTGTTACCTGCCATATAAAGTTGGGCAGGAATATGAGCATAGCCAAAACCATAGCACCTAAAATATGCCGGTTAAATAATAACTTACGCTGCTTGCTGATGAGCACTCCTATGATAAGGGCCACCGTGAAAAACAACATGGTATACTTGGTAAGCATACCAAAACCAACAGTCATCCCCAGCCAGTATAAATACCTTACATCGGTTGTGTTGAGGTACTTAATAAACAGCCAAACGGTTAAAACCCACCAAAACTGATCAAATACAACAGGCTGAAAGAGGTAATCGCTTGCAGCAAATGCGGGCGAAAATATCAGGGCCAGGCAGGCCAGGGTAATGGCAAACCTGCGGCCTCCAAATTCAACTACAATACGGCCGGTAAACCAAATAATGAGCCCTGCAAATATGGTGGGGAAAATGCGTGCGGCAAAAACGGAATTGCCAAATAGCGTGATAGTTAGCTTAGCCAGCAGCGCTATAAATGGCGGTACTTCTTTATACCCCCAATCCAGATGATCGGCCAGTACAAGATGCAAAAACTCGTCGCGGTGAAAGCCGAAGTGCCCAATGGCGAACAGATTTAAAACGACCTTTATAAATACAAAAATCAATATGAAATAAACGTACGTCGACTTCCGGTTTCTGTAGGGCATGTTTTGGAGCTTAAGGCTGAAAGCAAAAAGCCGAAAGCTTTATGCTGCTGGAGGGTAAAGATAATTCTTTACCAGTAAAAAGCAAAAGGGGCAGAGGGAGGTAAAAGGAGAAAGGTTAAAGGAGAAAGGTTGGAAAACTCTTTGCAGCTACCTTTCACCCTTCGCCTTTTACCTTTAACCTAAATACGCGTTATATCAGCTCCTAAGGCTTTTAAACGGGTATCAATGTGCTGATAACCACGCTCAATTTGTTCAATATTGTAAATGGTTGATTTGCCCTGTGCCGATAGTGCGGCTATAAGCAAGGATACCCCGGCGCGAATATCAGGCGAGGTCATGCTGATGCCGCGTAGCTGAACCTGCTTATCCAGGCCGATAACCGTGGCGCGGTGTGGGTCGCAGAGGATGATCTGGGCGCCCATATCCAATAGCTTATCTACAAAGAACAAACGGCTCTCGAACATTTTCTGGTGGATTAAAACCGATCCTTTAGCCTGTATGGCCACCACCAATACAATGCTCAGCAGGTCGGGGGTAAAGCCGGGCCATGGGGCATCGGCAATGGTCATGATAGAGCCATCGATGAAGGTTTCAATTTCATAATGATCCTGTGCAGGAATGTAAATATCGTCGCCACGTAGTTCAAGTTTGATACCCAGGCGTTTAAATACATCCGGGATCATGCCTAACTCTTTGTAATGTACATCTTTGATAGTGATCTCAGATCCTGTCATCGCAGCCAGGCCGATAAATGAGCCAATCTCGATCATATCCGGCAGCAAGCGGTGGTCGGTGCCGCCTAATTTGGTAACACCCTCAATAGTAAGCAGGTTTGAGCCGATGCCGCTTATTTTTGCACCCATGCGGTTAAGCATTTTGCAAAGTTGCTGCAGGTATGGTTCGCAGGCGGCGTTGTAAATGGTGGTGGTGCCTTTGGCAAGCACGGCTGTCATCACAATGTTGGCGGTGCCGGTTACAGATGCCTCATCCAGCAGGATATATGTGCCTTGCAGGTTGGAAGCATCTACATTAAAAAAGCCATCTTCTGGGTTATAGTCAAAGCGGGCACCGAGTTTCTCAAACCCTAAAAAGTGCGTATCCAGCCTCCTGCGGCCTATTTTGTCGCCGCCGGGTTTGGGGATGGATGCCTTGCCGAAACGCGCCAGCAGCGGCCCTACAATCATGATTGAACCCCTTAAGCCGCCACCCTTGGTTTTAAAAGCTTCCGACTGGAAAAAATCCTGGTCGATATCTTTGGCTATAAATGTATAGGTTGATTCGTCGGTTTTTTCGGTGATAACGCCCATATCGCCCAGTAGCTCAATGAGTTTGTTAACATCCTTAATATCAGGTATGTTGCTAATGGTAACTTTCTCTTCAGTAAGAAGTACTGCCGAAATTACCTGTAATGCTTCGTTTTTGGCCCCTTGAGGGGTAATTTCACCTTTTAGCGGTTTCCCGCCGTTTATCACAAATGCGTTAGTCATGGGTGTTTATAATTGATAGGTCAAATGCTTCAAATGTTGTGAACACCCGAAGGTGTTAAATGTGTTTTTATATCCGGCAAAGATTATAATTTTTCCTGATTGTTTGTTCATTAGTTCACTGGTTCATTAGTTCATTGGTCTTGTGTGGTGGATTTGGGGGTTAAACTTTTTAAACAGGTCTTTTTGTGACTAAAAACGTAATAAATGCTCAAAAAACTGCTAATAACACACTATTAATCGGCAATTAATTTGTACAAATAGTACAAAAAACTGCAACTTTTTTTAATTTAAAAAGTCAGTAAAAGAAACAACCCCATTCTTTATTATAAAGAACAGGGTTGTAATATTTATCGTAATAAATAACCGGCGCATCAACCACCGATTGTAAAAATCATTATCCAAAAAATCCATCAGACAAGACCAATGAACTAATGAACCAGTGAACTAATAAACCAAGCAGAACTAATATTTTTTAGCACCCTGGTTACGGTTGCGGTTGTTTTGGTTATTGTTGCGCGGGCCGTTGTTATTTTGGTTATTGTTGGCACGGCCGCCACCGCCACCACGGTTGTTATTATTGTTGTTTTGCTGGTTGTTACGGCCGCGGTTGTTATTGTTGGTGCTTTGCTGGTTGTTGTTAGGCCTAAACTCAACGCGGTTAAGGTTAACGTTTTCATCCAGTTTTAAGGTTCCGCCAGATAGGGCGTACAAATCAGCAATAATACTTTCGTCGGTAACAGAATCTTTGTTCCATTGTACATAGGCCATTTTCATGAAATTGGCTATGGCCTGTACCATGTGGCGTTTGCGCTCTGGCTCGTCAATGGCTTTGGCCTTTTCAATCATCAGCTCAATGGTTTTGCCATAGTGCTTGTATTTAATGCGCTGGTGCGGGTAACGCAGTGGCTGCGGTTTCAGATGGATAGCCTCGGGCGTTGGTTTGGGGTAGGGGGCATCTACATCAATCTGGTAATCAGATATAATGTGCAGGTGATCCCAAAGTTTGTGTTTAAAATCGGCCACATCGCGCAGGTGCGGGTTTAAAAAGCCCATCAGGTCAATTACCACCTGTGCGTAGCGGTTACGTTCTTCTTTAGTAGGCAGCGCAACTATGTACTTAACCATGTTTTGTACGTTGCGGCCATATTCCGACAGGATTAATTTATTCCTGGTTGAATTATAGTCAAATATAGGCGTGTTTTCTTGTGCCATGCAATTAATAATGTTTTTAAGAAAGTTTTAAGTTAGCCATGCGTCTTTTCCCTGTGTAACAAGGGCCCAGGAGGCTAAAATTGAATTGTATTTGAATAGTAGTAACGCAAATATAACATTATAGTTATATAGTGCAAATAAAAAAAGAGTAGCCTCACCTAAATCCTCTCCAAAGGAGAGGACTTAAAAAAGTGTAATTTGCTGCGACGCATTACATCCCTGTCATGCTGAGTTGTAAAATTTAGCGAAATCTGAGGAGGGAATGACGTATATTGCGTGGCGGCGACGACTCACCCCAACGAGGCTGCGCCCGTTTGCCCTCTCTTCGACTGTGTCGCATAGAGGGGCAAAAAAGAAGAAATTGGAGTTACCCTCTTTGCGGCGTAAGCCGGAGAGAGGGTCGGCCAGCGCAGCGTAGCCGGGGTGAGTCGTAACCAGCGTTCAAGCCAATATTTATATAAAGTCCGGTACGTTATTGCTGGAAGCATCTGTTTATCACCAAGCATGGCCAATATGCAAAGTTTGTGATAAATACTTCGTTCCTCAGCATGACAGGGTGGGCAGAGAAAGAAATACCGTATCCATGCAACACAAAATATTCATTACCCATATCGACGTTTATCGTTTTAGCATCCCCATGGAGCCTTTTACCATTGCCACCGGCACTATGGACCATGCCCAAAATGTGTTTATCCGGGTGCATACCGATGCCGGGTTTTATGGGGTGGGCGAGTGTTCGGCCTTCCCGATGATCGTGGGCGAAACACAGGATACCTGCCTGGTAATGGCTAAGGATTTTGCCCGGCTGTGGATAGGGAAGGACGCGCTTGACATCTCCGCGCGTATGCAGCAACTGCACGCTGCTGCTGCCGGTAATACCACCATCAAAAGCGCCTTTGATATTGCCCTGCATGATATAGCCGCCAAAAACGCCGGCTTGCCCTTGTACCAGTTTTTGGGCGGGGAGAAACGCGTTGTAGAATCGGATATTACCATTGGCATTGATAGCCCGCCAACCATGGCCATGAAGGCTTTGTACTTTAAAGCCTCGGGGGCAAATATCCTGAAGGTGAAACTGGGTAAAAACGCTGCTGCCGACGTGGAACGGGTTAAACAGATCCGCGAAGCGGTTGGCCACGAAATGCGCATCCGTATTGATGCCAACCAGGGCTGGAGTTTTGACGATGCCGTTTTTGCCCTGCAGGCGATGGGCGAGTACAACGTTGAATTTTGCGAACAGCCCATGCGTACCTGGCACGATGACCGTCTGCCCGAACTCATGCAGCTATCCCCCGTAAAAATCATGGCCGACGAAAGCGTGTACAACCACCACGACGCCCGCAAGCAGATCAACAGCGGCAGCTGCCACTATATCAACATCAAAATGGCCAAATCGGGTGGACTGCTGGAGGCTAAAGCCATCCACGACGAAGCCGCATCAAAAGGCATTGCCTGTATGATGGGCGGGATGCTGGAAAGCCGGATAGCCCTGAGCGCCAAACTGCATTTTGTATATGCCAGCCCCAATATCAAATTTTATGATATGGACACCTGCATGCTGGGCCACCTGGTTGACCCATGTGTGGGTGGCGTTACCTACGACGGCTATAAATTAAATATAGACGACGCCATTGGCATTGGCGCCGATGCGGATGAAGGGTTTTTGAAGGGCTGTGGGCATTTTAGAGTGTAAAACAATCATTAATCCGAATACAGACGTTAAAGTAATATCGAATAATGAATTTTGAATATCGAACACCGAAGTTTTTGGGGTTCATTATTCGACATTGGACATTCGGTGTTCGATATTATATCTTTCTAAATTTCTTATACTTAACAAATATAAACATCCCACCCATGCTCATCCGCCCAGCCACCCTCAATGATATCCCAACCCTGCTGCAATTTGAGCAGGGCGTTATCACCGCCGAGCGCCCTTTCGATCCAACCCTGGTGCCCGGCGCCATCAAATACTACGACCTGGAAATGTTTATTACCTCGCCCGACGTGGAACTTTTAGTGGCCGAATTGGACGGCCAGCTTATTGGCAGCGGCTACGCCCGCATTAAACAAAGCGAAAAGGTATATTTTGATTTTGAACGCTTTGCTTACCTCGGCTTTATGTACGTTTTGCCGCAACACCGGGGCAAAGGCATCAATAAACTCATTATCGACCGATTAAAGGAATGGGCCAAAGCACAAGGCCTTACCGAATTGAGGTTACAGGTTTATGCCGGTAACGAAGGCGCGGTAAGGGCTTATGAAAAAGTGGGATTTGGGAAACATATGGTGGAGATGCGGATGGGGTTGGAGCGAGGGGATGACAACAAAGCATAAATGATGGACAGGAAAGAATTGGAAGTGCTTTTAGCTAATAAAAATATAAGGCGAGATGCTTATTCACTCAATGGCGGCTTGCCAAATGAAGCTTATTGTCTTGATGGAAAAAATGGTATCTGGAAAACTTATTACAGCGAGCGGGGATCGGCGGTATCTGTAAAAGAGTTCGATACGGAAAATGATGCCTGTGAGTATTTTTTAAACTGGATAATACACTGAACAAATTGCCTCGGCTAACTACAGATAAAGAATAAAAAGCTTTTATGATACCACAACGATATTACAAGCCGGAGTTGGACGTCCTTAGGCTTTGTGCCTTTCTATTTGTATTCTTCACCCACCGGATGGACCTTGCACCGATTGATCCGGCGCAATATTATTGGGGGTATCACATAAGTTTGACAGGGGTTTTTGGCGTACCGCTTTTCTTTTTCCTTAGCGCCTTTTTGATAACAGAATTGCTTTCCAAAGAACAAGAGTATTCGGGCAAAATTAACGTGAAATCTTTCTACACAAGAAGAATACTTCGTATTTGGCCATTGTACTTCACCTTCTTTTTTGGGATGGTGTTAGTCACGCACCTTTCAGATAAATTTGGGTACATTTCACCAGGTACGCAACTTGCATTCAGTTTGTTTTCCGGTAACTGGTATATTACTTTCAATGACTGGCTTCCGTCATATCCAATTAATCCGCTCTGGAGCATTTCTGTTGAAGAACAGCTTTATATTTTACTCCCATTGATGGTGTTTTTTACCGGTAAACGAGGGTTAAAGCTATTTTCATTTCTTGCACTTTTGGCAGCTTACGTAACTATTATATACTATGCACAAAATCCCACGAAAGGATTTAGCGGTGAGTGGACAAACAGTTTTGTGCAATTTCAATTTTTCGCGGCAGGTATCCTTTTATCCGTTTATTTAAAAGGCTGGCAGCCCCAATGGAACGTAGTTACCCGGGTTGCCATATTTATAGCAGGGCTGATATGTTGGCTACTGGCCTCAATAGCATGTGAAGTTCATGCCGATGCTCCACACCTTGCAACCGTTCCACAAGCAATAGCCGGCTGGATGTTGATACTTACCGGCGTTATGCTGTTCTTCTTTTCTTTTTATGGGAGCCAATCAAAAAACATGCCTGCCCCGTTAGTGTATCTGGGGCGAATATCTTATGGTATGTATGTGTTTCATATCACTATTTTTTGGTTGGTGTATCAAATATTTAAGGATGAACTGGCCGCATTTAGCACCATGATTGGTCTGTACGAATGGAAAAACGATGTTGGCTTCGTTATTGCTTTTCTGGTCACGGTTATTATATCGATCTTGTCTTATACTTTTTTCGAAAAGCCGTTTCTACGTTTAAAAACCAGATTTACGATCATTCCGTCAAGGGATTAGTGTCCAGACTACAGGATATTTAAAGCAATCATTTTCGCGAATAGAGTGCGTTATACTGTTCAGAAATCGAACAGCTGAACACTACGAACAGCACGGCGCCCTGTAGTCAGAGACTACAGGCATAGTGGTTCGAAGTCGGAGACTTCAAACAGCGGTTCGATTTTTTCTTTTATTCAATCTGTAGTTTTTACTATAGGTTGAATAAATGGTAAATCCAGTAGGAGGTACAGGGTCATTCAGTGACGCTGGGAACACTGGTTATTTCAAGGCAAAAGAAATAAATTCAGATAATAATACAACCTGATCACATGAATTTGGACATGGGTACGGGTTAGATCATCCTAATAAAACAGGAGACTCGCGAGGAGGACAGCCTGATATTATGGTTCCTCAGAATTCAACGTCGATACTAAATATCAGAAGGATCCAAAAGCTATACAGGAGTCACATAGTCACATCCTAATGGAACAATTGATCCGGCTAAACGGAAGGTTACAAAAATGAATATCGATGATTTACATTTAGAAAAATTGAACTATGATAAAAATGGTAAAGCAAAGTTGGGCAGTTTTAGCAATAGGTATCACGCTGCCCCATCAAATTAAAAATACAGCAATATTATTACTGACCTTGACGATATTTTCCTGTTCAAGCCGGCAAAAGTTAAATACTCAATCATTCATTAAAGGTTTTAGAGTGAATGATTGGAAGAAGGACAGTCTCTGTTGCGATGAAAGGCGCCCTGAGCTTGTTAAGGTATTGATTGAAAATCGGGTTAAATTGATTGGTTTAAAGAAGAATGACTTAATCAAATTTTTAGGTAGGGCTAATATTGTCGGCAGTAAAGGTAAATCTTATGCTTATTTCATAGAGAAGGGTACACAATGTCAAAATATCCACGATAAATATCGTACAGATATTCAGACTAAAATGCTAATAGTTGACTTAGAAAATGATGTCGTGACGGATGTGCATGTCATTGTTCCTTAGACTGACTCCCCCTGGACGGCTATGCCCGTAGTCTCCAGACTACAGGCAAATTTAAAGCATTTTGAATGTGACAGTATGTTATAACGTTTGAATTTATGACAGCTAAAGACTACGGACAGCGGGTTTTTAAGTATTCTTCATATGCTCCAAAACCGAAGCAAAGTAACTTTCTAAATTTAAATACGGCTCTTCGCCGGGGATCCAGTTTGCGAATTTCCAGTATTGCCATTTGCTATTAGCTCCCTTCGGCGGAATCAGAAAAAAATATTGTTCATCATTCAATCCACCAATTACTATGGCTTTGTTTAATTGCTCACCTACATTAATTAATATGCCCTTATTCCACACCTCCAATAAAAAGGCGTCTACATATTTCAGGTAATTGATTTTGTCTATTGTTTCAAATGTTGGCTCGGTAGCATTGCTTGGTGTAAAAAAAACATTCGTGATTGATAGAAAACTTTTATAATCGTTGGGTAATTCAATTCCTAACCTACTTTCTGCTGCAAGTATTGCTTCGTTAGAAGCAGCTGTTGTCCCTAACCAGTTTGATTTTATTTGTTCATCAGTAAATGTTGTTTTATGCAATTGAATTGCCAACTTCGAAATTTGCTGGAGGATAGTTTTCATAAAAAATTAGGAGCCATAAGATTTATCCCGATACCGAAAGATACAGAATCTTCCGAGGAAAGCTTAACATCACCTTTTTTAATCCTTTTCTTCTCGCATAAAATGTGTTTTAGCCAGTGGTTGGTTTTATCAGGCTGAATGCTCCTTAGCCACAACCAACACCATTATACCTACCCCACCAACCCAATCATTATTACCAATCCATGACCTCCGCCCACCACCCGTTTCCTTACATTTGTCCGTAAATAATCGAAATTAATGATGAAGAAAATTGGATTTTTATCATTCGGGCATTGGTCAAACCATCCGGCGTACCAGGCGCGTACCGCCAGCGATACCCTGCTGCAGTCTATTGATTTGGCTGTTGCCGCGGAAGAAATTGGGTTAGATGGCGCTTATTTTCGGGTTCATCATTTTGCGCGGCAGCTGGCATCGCCGTTTCCGCTGCTTTCGGCTATCGGGGCAAAAACCAGTAAGATAGAGATAGGCACGGGTGTTATAGATATGCGGTATGAAAACCCGATGTATATGGTAGAAGATGCCGGCGCTGCCGACCTGATTTCGGGCGGGCGCTTACAATTGGGTATCAGCCGCGGTTCGCCCGAGCAGGTGATTGAGGGCTGGCGTTATTTTGGTTATGAGCCTGCTGCCGGAGAAAACGATGCAGATATGGGACGAAAAAAGGCTTTAGATTTTTTGGATAAGTTAAAAGGAGAGGGGTTTGCCCAGCCTAACCCTTACCCAATGTTCCCGAACCCGCCGGGCTTATTACGCCTTGAGCCGCATTCGGAAGGTTTACGGGAACGCATCTGGTGGGGAGCCGCCTCAAATGCAACAGCCGTTTGGGCTGCCGAACAGGGCATGCACCTGCAAAGCTCGACCCTGAAATTTGACGAAAGTGGCAAGCCGTTCCATATCCAGCAGGCAGAACAGATAAGGCTATATAAAGAAGCCTGGAAAAAAGCCGGGCACCAGCGCGAAGCGAGGGTATCGGTAAGCCGCTCTATTTTTGCACTGGTAACCGAGCAGGACAGGCTTTACTTTGGCCAGCAGGGAAAAGGCGCCGATAGCTTTGGTTACATCGAAGCCGATAAAAGGGCGGTCTTCGGCAGAAGCTATGCAGCCGAACCTGACCAGCTCATCAAAGAACTGGCTCAGGACGAAGCGATACAGGAAGCGGATACACTGCTGCTTACCATACCGAACACGCTGGGCGTGGAGTACAATGTTCATGTGCTATCGGCCATTTTAGAGCATGTTGCCCCGGCATTGGGCTGGAGATAAAGCAAGTTATGAGTGTTGGGAAGAAAAAAGCGGGTAATGTGCGATTCCTTCCCTGGGGAAGCTACTGTGTACCCACATCTTTTTAGTTAAATAAAGTTGTCATTTCGAACGAGCCAGAGGTGGAATTGAGTGGGCGGGGCGAGGAGAAATCTTCGACGCTTTTCATTACAACGGCCTTTTCGAAGTGCAGGGTTTAGAAGATTTTTCGCTACGCTCAAGAGATAGTTTCTCCTCGTTCCTCGTTCGAAATGACAAAAGTGCTATTTTATAGTAGAATGAAAAGATGTGGGGACACGGAAGCTTGGGAAAGGGAAGTAGCGGGGTATTGCGCGTTTACGTAGCTTATTAATTCGTAGCGCGGCGAAACCCCTCCCTGCCTTTGCGCTCATTTTCAACCGCACCCCTCCCGTTGGGAGGGAATCTAAAAAATCTACCGGATATCATCGATAAATCCCCATCAAAGCCAAATAACCAGCAGTAAAACCGCCGTATACCACCCAATTCAAAATAACACCTGCCATATTCAAATCAGCGTATCTTAACCATGGTTTAAAAGCTTTACTTTGGTTTATAAAATCAAAAGGAGCTGATGCGCGGTATCGTCATATTTATATTTTTTGGTTTCCTGGGGCTTTGCTGCCAGGCGCAAAAACCGGTAATGTACCTGGATAGCATCAACCCTGTCATTAAATACGATAGTCATGGCGACTCTATCAGGAAATATTTTTCCGTGACATTTTTTAATTACCAAAGCTTTCACCCTAAAAATAAAAAGGTGGTGCTTACCGCATTTTACTCCAATAAACTGGCGGTAAACTATCGCCAGGCTATACAAAAAATTCCGCGGTTAAAGGAATACGGCAACTCCAGGTCGCAAGCTTATATCCAAATGGTAGATGGCTATGCAGGCAGATATGCCATCCCTGTTTTTGATTCGTCGGGAATAATTATAACCGTTAACGGCATCAACCCGCAAAACGTAAACCTATTTCAATTCAGGGTTATAGAGGATAAACAGAAAGTGGTGTTGCCATGGACAAAGCCAAAGTTGTTTTGCAAAGCCTACCTGATGACTCAAATTGCCGATGCCGGTAAGATAGACGAGTTATCTGCCTATTTAGGCCAATTTAAACAGGACTATGGCAAAGCACTTACCTTCCAGGTACGCCGGATTAATGCGCCCGACAGTATTGAATCTTCGATATCTGCTTATTGGGTAAAATGGCAGCCAAGGGTTGTAGGCGTTTTCACGTTTTCGCAGCTGCCCGATTTTTTGAGTCTTTTTAAAAAGCAATGGACAAGCCCGATGGAAGACCCCAATCAAAGCGACTGGAGTAAGGATACCGTTTTGTTAAAGTTGAAAAAAGACTTCCGGTACAACGAAAATAACCTGATTTTTTATTTAGATGATATTATTAAATCGAGAAGCATTATTGAATATAACCTGGTAAACGGCAGGGACAGCACCGGTTGGACGGTTAATGATTTTGATTTTAACTTGGTGTGGCTCAAAAACCTGTCGCCTGGGCATTACCAGTTAAAAATACGGTATAGCGTACAGCGCAATAATATTTGCAGCTATGCATTTACGGTAACAGCGGCCTGGTATCAAACGGTATGGGCAAAAGCTGCCTTAAGTTTGCTTGGTATATTGGCAGTAGGGTTTGTGCTGTTACTATGGCGATCGGGGAAGCAGGCAGCAAAGCTTAAAGAAGAAAGTACCCTAAAGCAATTGGTGCAAACCGAGCTCAGGTCTATCCGGTCGCAATTTAACCCGCATTTTGTGTTTAATGCCCTTAGTTCCATACAAGGGCTTATCACCAAAAACGATTCGCAGAACGCGTCGAAATATTTAATTGAGTTTAGCAATCTAATGCGCGATTCCCTAAAAGCCAGTGACCGGGAATTTGTAAACATTTTTACCGAAATAAAGATATTGGAGAACTACCTGGCACTGGAAAAACTGCGGTTTGGCTTTGATTATCAAATTAAAGTGAGCGAAGAAATAGATGCCGGCGCCCTTGAAATACCCGCCTTGTTTTTACAGCCCCTGGTAGAGAATGCGGTAAAGCACGGTATATCGGCCCTGCAGGAAAACGGGCAATTGATGGTATTGTTTGAGAAATTGGATAACGACATGGTAGTTAGCGTAAATGATAATGGCAAAGGCTTTAACCCTAATGATGACGCGAAGGGCTTTGGCCTGCAGTTAACTAATGAGCGCATAAAACTACTGAACCAGACATTGAACGGGCAGCATATAGAATTTTTGGTAAAAAGGACGGATAATGTAACCCAGGTTATTATCCATTTTAAAAATTGGTTAATATGATACGAGCGGTAATTATTGACGACGAAAAAAACAATATCGAAAATATTGTGCACCTGCTAAAAAAGCACGAACTGCCGGTAACCGTTGTGGGCACAGCCACCAATGCCGATGACGGCGTAAGTTTAATTACAGCAAGCCATCCCGATTTGTTGTTCTTAGACATCCAGATGCCGGATAAAAACGGCTTTGAAGTGCTTAAAGCTGTGCCGCACTACCAGTTTGAGGTGGTTTTTGTTACCGCGTTTGATAATTACGGCATACAGGCTGTCAAATTTTCGGCGATAGATTATTTGCTGAAGCCGATAGATCCGGAAGAGTTAAAAGCATCGGTAAGCAAGGTAGGGGCTAAGCTGATGCAAAAGAAGGCCAACCTGCAGCTTGAAAACTTAATGGAATTTATAAAGGATAAGGATGCCAAAAAGGAACACAAACTGGCCCTGTCTTCAACTAAAGAGATCAGGTTTGTGCACACCGGGGACATCATTCGTTGCGAATCATCAAACGCTTACACGCAGTTCTTTTTATCGGACGGAACAAATATCATGGTATCAAAACCAATTTTTGAATACGAGGAGTTATTAAGCAGCTACGATTTTATCCGGTGCCACCAATCGCACCTGGTGAATATAAAGTTTATCAAAAGCTTACTTAAGGAAGATTCGGGCTATTTGTTAATGGATGATAACACCCGCATCCCCATCTCCAGGAACAAAAAAGAGAACGTCATAAAACGCTTACACACTATAAAAAAATAAAAAAATCATATCATGAAAAATCTATTACTGGCAGCATTAATTTGCTGCAGCAGCTACTTAAGTGCCCAAAATTCGCCTCCGTTTGCCATCGAGGATAAAAAAATGGACACTTATCTCACCAACAGAAAACCCGCAACATTAACCGTACAAATAAAAAACCTGCCCGATAGTGTTAAAAAAGTAAATATTAAATATACCCTTGTACAACTTGGCGGCAGTATACAGGCTACTAAATATACAGAAACAGATTCAGCCGGCCAGGCAAACATAATTCTTGATGAGAATTTACCTTACCAGCAAATATGGTTAGATGCATGCAATTACCTGTATACAGGCATATATGTGGATAAAGGGCTTACGGTTACAATAAACGCGCAGAAAGTACCTAAAGACGGCGCTTATATGATAGGCGAGGGTGTTACCTATTCTGGTTACGACGGGGAATTGAACACCGTAATGAACAAAAAGGTGTTGTTTAAAAAGAAAGAAAGGGAGAGTTTGGTTAATGATGTTCGGGCCGTATGTAATTCAAGAAAAAAATATACGGCAGATGCCTTCGCTTTTAAAACCGATTCTGTTTTAAAGTTATTGAAAAATATAGACAGCGAATTTATAACCAGCTATCCTAAATATGGATGGGCTGTTAACAATGAAACCTTATCGGAGTTTTACGGGGAAATTTGCATAGCCTATTGGAATGACACTATGCCCGGCCAGCTTATTAAGCAGATAAACGCGCACCGGCCCATGTTTACAAGTAACGATGGTGTGATGTTTTACAAGTACCTGGGCGTTTATACTATGGCCAAAAAGCGCTTTAAAAAAGAATCGGCGCTTAACGGCACTTTGATGATGTATGATAGCTTATATACGCAGCAGCGATCAGATCTATTAAAGCTATTCCTTTTAGAGTCGGAGAAAGATAACTATGCCCGCAGTTACCCCATAATCACCAGCAGTATCAAAACAGCATGGTGCAAAAAAATCGCTGCAGACGAAATGATTAAGGTTGATGCTAACCAAAAGAGAATAGACAGTGTTTTAGCATTATCAACAAAGTTAGAAAAGGCGGATATCGGTACCCCCTTAATGCGGTTGCCTTTTGATGCCAGCTTATACCAGTTAGATACTTTAGCAAACATCGATAGCTTTATATTAAATTTAAAGGCAAAATTCCCCAACAAAGCGCTTATTATTGATTTTTGGGCAACCTGGTGTGCCCCCTGCATAGCCGACATGCCTTTCAGCAAAAGTGTGCACCAAAAAAATAAAGACCTGCCCATTGAGTATATCTATCTGTGTACCAACAGTAGTTCAAGTATCGACATATGGAAAAACAGGATAGGAGATATGCAACAGCCGGGTACCCATATTTACGTGAATGATAAAATTATATCCAGGCTAAAAACCGCGTTTAATGCAGAGGGGGGATTTCCAACTTATGTGGTTATTGATGTAAACGGTAAAGTAAACAAGTCAAAAATTACCAGGATGGCGGCTTTGGACAGGGAAAGTTTAAAAAAGACTGTGGGGCTTTAGCTTATCGCAGGCTTAAAGCTGTTTCATAACCAAGAGGAGCTACTCCTGCCATTTGGGCAACTGCTGTCAAATGGTTAATATAAGGCTCTGCCGTGCGTTTTATGAGCTGTCCCTGGTGCTTCTGTTTTACCCAGGTAAGTAATTTGTGTTCGCGGCTCATTTGATCTTATCAAGTTTAAAATAACCTAAATGGATCTCGTCTTCAGGTAAACCGGTGCCGTCGCCAAATAATATCCTGTATTGCGCTTTTATGGCGGGTGGTATCAGGTCATCAATTTGGTGTACGCTATCGACATCAACACCATATTTTTCGTCGATGTGCGCGGTAGCAATACCTTTTAACGAGTTTGTTTTAAAGAACAAACTTTTCTTCGCCGCCTGAACCGCTTTTAGCCGGTCGGGCTGAACGGTGAGTACGGTATAGTGTTGTTCTTCCAGTTTTCCGGAGGTATAACCGCCAAGGTTTAAAAAGAATAATTTATGGGTGGATGCCGGAATTGCATCATCGGCGCTGACGATGCTCACGGAATAATCATCTACCCTGGTTACCTCGCGCCAGCCGTCAATGTGCAGGCTGCCGCCGGCTTCGGGCCAAAAGGCTTTCACATCGGGTACCAGCGCTGCCAGGCTTTCGGCAATGCCAAAAAAATAATCATGCTGTTCAACTACCCTTCCGGGGGCTTCGGCTCCTAACAATAATAAATAAAGCTTCATGCCATTAACCGTTCAATAATGGTACCAGAAGCCTCCTCACTAAAATCCAACCCCGAATAATCCGGGTTATATCCGCCGATGTATGGCACCGCCATCATGTATATCCGCTCGTTATAAGCTCCGTAGGCATCTACCACCTGGAATCCATCATTGATGGCAATGCCGGCAACCGTAAGGTAATAATCGCCATTACTGTCCTGGGTTACAGGTTTACCTTCGTTTAAGGCTTTAAGCCCTTCTCCGGCGCTGCTGAATTTAAGTTTAGCGGGGCTCACGGTACGATTGTTCAACAAACTTTTAAAAGGGAAATCTTTAAACGCCAGGTGCGGCTGGCCTACGCAATCAACATAAGTGTTAAAGTGCACGGCTTGCTGAACGCCTGTTTCATCGGTATAGTGGTAAATAGCGCCCCCTTGCTCCTGAGGCTCTACTTTGCTGTCATCGCCAACGGGAATCAGTTCCAATACCCCGGCCTGGTGTAGCGCCAACAATTCTTCGCTTGAACTTTGGGGGATATAGGCTATCACGATTGATATAAGCGGGCTTAAGGAATTTTGAAGCCTCTGCATATCTTCGGCCGAAAGATGTTTAGCGGGATAATTTAGTGCAAAGCTTAGTACGCCCAGCATCTCTTTCCAGTAAACAGATTCTTTCCGTTTTATTGATTTTTCTGCTTCGGCATACTCGGCTTTTAACAGCTGGAACGGATCAAGGCGTTCGCGCAGTTCCATCATTGCGGCTACAAATTCTTCCAGCCGCATGTGTTTAATTTGTTGGTAAAACTCCGGCTGTTTTACTTGGATGGGCTGTTTGAAATCCCGCTCGAAGATATAATCTAAGGATAAAAAACCGTTATTGGCTTTAATGTGCGCCTTGATTTCATCTTTGCTTAGCAGGCTGTCATTTGCCAGGTGCGAGTCTTCGAGGTGAAAACGAACTGCGGGCAACATGCCATTGCGCGTGTGCAGCACCATTTTAAAACCAGCGCTTTGGTCCAATACTTTGTAATGCAATTTGCCGCTTTGGTCTTTATCAAAAATTCCGTTATGGCGGGCCAGCGTCCTGATTGCATCTACCGCGGTGAGTGATGAGCCCTTAATGGCTACGGCGTGGTTAAGCTGTAAGCCCAGCTTTGCAGGGGGGTAGGGCGAATCAAAATAATTGGGAACTTTGCCCTCATGTTTACGGGGCCAGTTATGCCCGGTACAAATAACAACATGGTCAAATTCAAATTGGTCCTGCTCATTTGCCTCTACCAAAATTGTACCTTTTTCGGGCTGGTCAATAATGTCGGTTACGTTGCTGTTATAATGAACGGCGTATTCAATACCAATTTCCTTAGCCCTTTTTTGAAGCAGATCAAACTGTGCGGTTAAATATTGGCCAAATAACAGGCGTGGCAGTACTTTGTATTCGTTAAAACGCCCGGCGTCCATGTGGTATTTATCCAGGGTATCTTTCGGAACGGTTTTAACCCAGTCATTTAATGAGGTGACCAACGGTGGAATTTCATTTCCGGATACGTTGGTGATGTGCTCGTCATTAGCGCCTTCGGCACTGTAGGGCATGCCCGCGCCTAATTTCTTTTTGCGCTCAAATATGGTTACATCAATATCTATATTGCCGGTTTCTACCAATCTTTTAAACATAAAAAGCCCGCTTGGGCCACCGCCAATAATGGCTATTCGTTTTTTATTTTTCAAGTTGATTTATCGCTTAAAAGATTTAAAAGAAGATTGTTTCACCAACATCAATCAGTGTTTAAATGTTTTTAAATTGTATCTGTAATTTTAATTTATTGCCATAGATAATAATTAAATATATTTCCTAATTTGAAAATGGTTCTTTACCTTTCCTCTTTAATTCAACTTTGCCAAGTTTGAATAGTATGGTTTAATTTAGTACTTAGCCTGTATCTTCATCCATGTCATTTAAAACCCATCAATTGCTACAAAAAAAGAAAAAAAACATCCTTGAACTCTGGATGAAAAACCAACTGGCTGATGAAGGCTTGCGGGAAGACCTGATCAGTAACGATGAACTGAGAAGCCAGTCTGAAGAGTTAGTTGACGCTTTAGTTAGTAATCTTTCGAACGAAAACTTTACCGACCTTAATTCTGATGAATGGAGTCCGGTTATCGAAATTTTGGGGGGCATTGCTATCACCCGCGCACGCCAGGGCTTTAGTCCGCGCGAAACGGGGAATTTTGTTTTCTCTTTAAAAGAAGCCTTGTTAGAGGTTTTACAGGAGGAGATAAATGATGACGCTAAGCTGCTGTTTTCCGAAAGCATGAAGGTGAACCGCTTGATGGACAGCCTGAGCGTTGTAACTTTTGAAACTTTTATAAAAGGCCGCGAAGAGGTAATTTTAAGGCAAACTGATGAAATTTCCGAAATCTCCACACCGGTTATCCGTGTTTGGGACGGTATTCTTGCCTTACCCATTATTGGTACCTTAGATAGTGCCCGTACGCAAATTGTAATGGAAAACCTATTGCAGGAAATTGTAGAGACAGGTTCAAGCATAGCCATTTTAGATATTTCGGGTGTGCCGGCGGTTGATTCGCTGGTTGCACAGCACCTGATAAAAACAGTGAGCGCTACCCGCTTAATGGGTGCCGAATGTATTATAAGCGGTATCCGCCCCGAGATTGCGCAAACTGTTGTGCACCTTGGTATAGATCTTTCTAATATTATCACCAAAGCTACACTTGCCAGTGCCTTATCTTATTCATTTAAGCTGATGAAGCTTGAAGTAAGAAAATCAAGCGTAGTATCTAAATTTTAATTTTGTTTTATAATGGATAAGATCCCTATTCTGCGGTTAGGCAAATTCTTGTTGGTTACCATACAGGTAGATTTATATGACCGGCTTGCCCTTAACCTGGAAGCCGACCTGGTGCAAATGGTAAATAAAACAAATGCCAAAGGGGTTTTGATAGATATATCGGCAGTTACCATAGTAGATTCATTTATGGGGCGTATTATTGGCAACATTGCAAGTATGTCAAAAATTCTGGATGCCGAAACCGTTGTTGTTGGCATGCAGCCTGCTGTGGCTATCACACTAATTGAATTAGGCCTGCCGCTAAAAGGCGTACATACCGCTTTGGATATGGAACGCGGCATGAACCTGCTAAAATCGATGATTGATATAGATGATGAAGATGTAGATCAAGATTCGAACGACGATGATATTATCACTGAGTAAGGATACCGTACAGGTTTTAAAAGAACAGGACGTTGTTTTTTTAAAAAACCGGGTAAAGGAGGTAGCTGTAAAAATAAAAATGGGTTTGGTTAACCAAACCCGCCTGCTTACCGCCGCAAGCGAACTGGTGCGTAATATGATGCGCTATGCTAATGGCGGGGTTTGCCAGATTGAGGTAGTATCAAGCGGACGGAATAACGGCATAAGGCTGGTGTTTTCTGATAAAGGCCCCGGTATACCTGATATTGCAGCAGCCATGCGCGATGGTTTTTCGACAGGGAAAAGCCTTGGCCTTGGTTTACCGGGTACTAAACGATTGGTTAACGAGTTTGATATTAAAAGCAAGGTTGGCGAAGGCACAACGGTAACTATAATAAAATGGGCCAATGGTTGATGCCACACATATTAGCTTCGCGGCAGATGACCGAAGTTACTTTTCGCTAATAAAAAAAGAGATCCACAGAATAGCTGCCGAAGCGGGTATTAACGCGGTAAGGATAAATGAACTGGATTTGATTGTTGCCGAAATGACGTCAAATCTTTTTAAGTACAGCGATGGCGGCGAGATTCTGGTAGGCGCTTTTCCCAACGGAGGATCGCCGTACGTGGAGCTCATCAGTATAGATAATGGCCCTGGTATGGCCAATCCCGCCCGGATGATGGTTGATGGCGTGTCTACCACCAACACTTTGGGCCATGGCTTAGGGAGTATGAAAAGACTTTCAGACACGTTTGAGCTTTACTCGCAGCCGGGCTGGGGAACAATAGTGCTTAGCCGCGTATACAACGACCCTGAAAAAATAAAAACAGCCGACGAAATTACCATACGGCCGATTGTTGTATCTAAACCAGGCGAAAAAACAAGCGGCGACGGGTTTGTGTTTAAAAAGAACGATAAGTATTTAAAAATAATGCTGGCAGATGGTTTGGGCCACGGCCCGGAGGCCAATAAAGCCATAAATGAAGCCGCCGCCGCATTTAAAATATTTCCGGATTACAGCCCTACCGAAACGCTGCGCTTTATACATAGTGCTATAAAAAAAACAAGGGGCGCGGTTATCAATGTAGTTGGGTTCAATTATGCAGATAGAAAATGGTCGTCCGCTGGTATAGGCAATATAGCGGCACGCCTGTTTGGGCCGGTGAATTTTAAAAATCATATGTCATACAACGGTATAGTGGGGCACAATATCCCAAACACTATGAACGACCAGCAATACCTGGCCGAGGAATTTAACCAGGTGATGCTTTGTTCTGACGGAATAAAAACCCGGATTGACATGAATAAATATCCACAGATATTTAGATATGACCTATCGGTTTTAGCGGCAGCTATTTATAAGGATCATGCACGAAAGAACGACGACATGTCGGTTATAATAGCAAAAATAAAATAGGATGACTGAAGTGGTGATCATATCGCTGGAAAACGAGATGGACCTGGTGTTGGCCCACAAGCGATCAATGAGGGTGGCCGAAAAGCTGGGGTTAACAGTTGCTACACAAACCACTTTTGCCACCGCGGTATCAGAGGTAGCCCGAACAGTTATTGAGTACACAGATAACGGCAGCCTTACCATTGGCGTGGAGCAGAACAAAACCCGTTATGCCCTGAAAGCAAAAGTTGTTTTTAACAGCGAAGCGCAGCTTACCAGCAATAACGAAGGATTTTATTACGCGCAAAAACTGGTACCCGAGTTTGATATTGATGCCAAAAACGGCGTTTACACCATTGATATGAAGCTTGGCCTGCCACGTTCTTTAAAACTCGATGCGTTGAAGATAAGCCAGCTGAAAAAGTTTTTTCACGATGAACAACCTTTGAACCCATATGAGGAAATTAAAAGGCGAAACCTTGATTTGCATAAATTAACAGGCGAACAGGAAGAAGAGATCAGGCGCTCAAGGTTGGTTGACGAAAAGAAAACAGAATTTATATCCATTGCCAGCCACGAGCTTAAAACACCATTAACGGTGCTTAAGGCTTATACCCAAATGGCCAAAGCTGTTAAAGAGCCGGTATCTGATCGTTTGCAGGGCTTGTTATACAAAATAGATTTGCAAGCCACTAAACTTAACTCGCTGGTGCAGCAGTTGCTTGACATTTCGCGTATCGAAAACGGTAACCTGCAATATAACATGCAGCAAATGAAGTTAAATGATTTTATAACCGACCAATTGTCTGTTATGCAAAACATTATGCCCGGCCATATCATTAACTCAACTTTGGGCCAGGATGTTGATGTAATAATAGATGCGCTAAGGATGGAACAGGTTTTTTCGAACTTATTAAGCAACGCTGCCAAATATTCGCACAATAATACCACCGTCGAGATTAGCTCAGGTGTTAATTCCGACGGGCTTATAACGATATCTGTTAAAGATCATGGGATAGGTATGTCGCCTTTGACGATGAAATCAATATTTGATAAGTTTTATCGCGCCGAAGATGTAACCAAAACCCATGCAGGTTTAGGGATGGGGCTATATATTACGTCTAAAATAATTACAGATCATGGCGGCAAAATTTGGGTGGAGAGTAGTGAAGAGCAAGGCTCTATCTTCCATTTTACGTTACCTGTATGTTCATGATAGCTGTATAAATCGGGTTAGGCATTCTTAACGTTGGTTACCACATGTTATTTAAGCCCGTAACTCATAAATACCTTGCCTGGTGTTAATAATAAAGCAGGCCGATACCCAGCCTGCTTTATTAAAATATACTAATCCCGAGGGTCTGCATAGGTGCTCCATTGGGCTACGCCCGCCGGCTCGGCCTTTTTTTCCTCACCGCTTTTCAGGGCGCTCATCTCTTTATTTAGTTTTTCGGTTGCCTGTAATTCTTTTTTCATCGGATTGGGCAATTCGGTGTTTCCTTTTGTGTCCCTTGCCTGGGTAATAGGGTCGGCTACGTAGGCAAAATCTTTGCCTAAGCCAGGCATTTCGCCTTCATTCCAGGGGCCGCGAACCGTACCTGCCGATAGGTTATAGGTATTTTGTAAAAAACGCGGATCGGCTGCCAAAACGCCCGGAGGGAAATTGTCTGGAATGCTGTTTAAAGCCGCCTCAAACATTTTGTAATGGGTAACTTCCCTGGTCATTAAAAATGACAGCGTTTCGTGAATGTAAGGGTCGTCGGTAAATTTCATGAGGTGCTCATACACCAATTTAGCCCGCGATTCTGATGCTAAATTAGTTCGCAGGTCAACCGTCAGGTCGCCGTTGGAGTTTACGTATGATGCGCACCACGGTATGCCCTGGCTGTTACGCGGTGTAACACCACCACCCGTAATTATAACAAATTGGGGGTTAGCGGTAAGTGCCTGGTGTATGATGTTCTCTTTTGCTGCTTTACCATCCATTACCTGCATAATCTCCGAGCTGTCTGCAGCGTTTTTTAAATCGCCGTTTACGCCTTTTAATAGCATCTGGATAGTAGCGCCAACAATTTCCAGGTGGCTAAACTCCTCTGTGGCAATATCCATCAGCATATCGTATTTATCCGGATGCGCAGCCTTGGCGCCAAATGCCTGGGTAAAATACTGCATGGCTGCGGCCAGTTCGCCGTTTTCGCCTCCAAATTGCTCCAATAGCAGGTTGGCAAAGCGTGGGTCAGGGCGCGATACCCTGGCATTAAACTGTAGGTCTTTAACGTGATGAAACATAGTGTGTTGATTTAAAAGATGTGTGGTTTTTTACAAAATGTAATGGAATAACGCACTATCTTACACTATTGTTCTAATTAAATAAATTAAATTATAATTTATTTATGGGTTGATTTATTTCCGAATAGGCGAAACAATTTTGGCATAAAATGATTGTACTGCCGTATAAAACGGAACCCGGTGTAAGCGCTGTTTAAAAGCTGTAAGTAAGGGCGGCACTGAAATATGAGGAATAAGTCAACTAAAACCCAAACGTGGCATGGTTGAAGGCAGGGATGGAACAGTAAGATATTTATCAGAGCCCGGCGACTTGATAAAAGCATGTAAAACCCACGCTACGCAGAAGTTGAACCATGGGCAAAAAAAATTTTAGCTATTTCATTCGCCGCTTAAAGGTTGGTCGCGGGCAGCGCAATTATAAATTCCGTAAATTCCCCTTCCTGCGTTTGTATATCAATTTTACCACCATGCCCTTTTACAACGATATCATAACTTAATGATAAGCCCAGGCCGGTACCTTCGCCTGTTGGCTTTGTAGTAAAAAACGGCTGCATAATTTTGCCCTTCACCTGCTCGGGGATGCCTATACCATTATCTTTTACGATGATAACAACAGCACCATTTTTTTTCATGGTAATTAACTCGAGTGTTGGCTTATAATTTGCGTCTGCCTTCTTTTGCTTTTGCTGCAGCGCGTAAAAAGCATTGTTGATGATGTTAAGCAGCACGCGTCCGATATCCTGCGGAATAATGGTTATTTTAGGCAGATTTTTATCAAAATCGGTTACCAGGGTTGCGTTAAATGATTTATCCTTGGCGCGCAAACCATGGTATGCTAAACGCAGGTATTCATCAGCAAGGGCATTAATATCTGTAAGCTGTTTATCGCCCGAGTTATTACGCGAGTGTTGCAGCATGTTTTTTACAATAGCATCAGCACGCTTGCCATGATGTAGTATTTTTTGCAGGTTTTGTTCAATATCACTGGCAAGCTCTGCAGCATCATCTGTATTTCCGGCTGCAAGTTCCTCTCTCATTTCGGCCGATAGTTCAATGCTTACCTCGCTGAAATTATTTACAAAGTTGAGCGGGTTTTGAATTTCATGGGCTATTCCGGCAGTAAGTTCGCCCAGTGAAGCAAGCTTTTCCGACTGGATAAGCTGCTGCTGGGTGGTTTTTAACTCGGTCACGGTATCGGCCAGCTGATCGCGCTGGGCTATTATCTCTTCGCTCTGTTCGCCTAATGCCTTGTTGGCCTGGCTCAATTCGTGGGTTCGTTCATTTATTTTTTCTTCCAGTAAGCGGTTCTCTTCTTTTAAATGCTTTTGGCGATAGTTGATATAACTATAACCTGCAAGCACCAACACCACACTATAAAGCCCCCAGGCCCACCAGGTTGACCACCACGGCGGCGAAATAACAATCCCGATACTGTCGCCCGTATTATTCCATACGCCATCGCTATTAGCGGCTTTTACATGAAAGGTATAACTGCCGGCGGGCAAATTGGTGTAAGTAACGCTGCGTTGGGTGCCGGCATAAATCCATTGCTTATCATAACCATCCAGCTTGTAAGCATAGGTGTTTTTAGTTGGATCATCGTACTGCAGGGCCACATAGTTAAACTGTACCCTGTTTTCGTTATAAGCCAGCTTAATTGTTTTACGCCCGTAACACACCACCTGGGTTGCCATTTTTTCGTCGGCAAGCGGATCGTTATAAGTAATGCTTTCCAGGTGTACCATTGGCGGGTAGGGGCTATCGTCCAAATCGTTCGGATTAAAAACCGCATAGCCATTACGCAGCATGAAACCAAAACGGCCGCCCGGTAGCCTGGTTAAAATAGATAAGCCCCTGCTTGCATCGTTATTGGCCAGTACATTGCTGATATCAAAGTTTCTGATGCTCCAATTTTTGGGGTCGATGCGCGAAAGGCCTCTTTCTGATAACATCCAGATACGGCCTTTATCATCTTCATTTATACCCACTTCGGAGTTAAATAACAATCCCGAGCTTTCATCAAAATGCTTTGTCCAGGTACCTTTATCCCTGTCAAATACAAAAAGGCCTGTTAAATAAGTAGCAACCCAAAGCCGCCCGGCTTTATCTTCAAAAATATCATCCACACAATAAATCTTCCGGTTGCCGGCATTAAAATACGAGGTGAATTTTTGAGTTTTACGGTCAAATCTGTTTAACCCGCCATTATTGGTACCCACCCACAATACACCTTTGCTATCCTCAAATATCGAGAGCACATGGTCGTCATCAAGCTTGCCATCGTTGTTACCCATTGCGTACGACTGACTTTTGCGGTGCGGGTAATGCTTAAATTTTTTTGTTTTAGGATCAAACGAACTTATACCACCATTATAGCTGTTACCTATCCATATAAGCCCGGTATGATCCTGGTAAGTGGCCGTTATTTGGTTATCGGCCAGGGAGTTTGTATCGGCGGGATTATGCCCATACGTTTCGTGTTTGCCTGTTTTGGTATCAATAATCGTTAAACCGTTGGTCGAGCCGGCATATAACAAGCCGTCCTTGCCGGCTTTGGCCATATGATTAAAGCTGCCGCCGGCATCGGGCGAATAAAGCTTTATAAACTCATCTTTTTTGTGGTCCCATTTATAAATACCATGCTCGCCGGTTGCCCAGCTAAACTCATTAGTTCCCGGCGATACACTTAAATTTTCGGGATATTGGTTTGGCCTGGCGGGGTCATATTTATATACTTTGAAAGCGCTCCTGGCATAGTTAAGCCTGTCGGCCCCTGCCGATCTGAAACCAACCCATAATACACCTGTATGATCAACCAGTGCCGATACCGAGTAATTGGAAGCCAACGCACCGGGGTTGGTACTGCTGGCCGCATATCTTTTAAACTGTTTTGTGTTAGTGTCAAAATATAGCATGCCAACCTGCGACGAGATCCAGAAATTACCGTTCCTGGTTTCATAAAAAGACACAAGGTTATTTGCGCTTTGTGTTTTTGTGTCGTCGCCCGGTACATAACTGCTAAACTTGCCGGTTTTTCTGTCAAGCTTAATTAAGCCCTGCTCGGTAGCAATCCATAGCTGCTGTTGCTTATCTTCTTTAATGGCGTTTATATAGGCATTTGGCAGGCTATCCGGCAGTTTAGACGGTACATATTCTTTCAGGGAGTTATTGCGCATATCAAAACGCGACAGGCGTAAATCAATGTTATGCCCATGAAAGGTATTCATCCACAAAATTCCGGGCTGCGACGGCGCCTCGTAAATGGGGTTGGCACCGCGTTGCTTTGCGGTATCCGTTTGTGTCATGAAGCCTTTTAATGGCTTATTGGGGCCATTATACCGGTAAAAACCATTAGTGGTAGCAAACCAAACATCTCCCGACGCAGTTTTCAGGATCTGCGAAGAATAGTAGGCATTTAAATAATGTATTCCCTTTTCCTTATCACCAAAAAACTCAAATTTGTTTTCTTTAACAGCATATTTAACCACCATCGACCGGCCATCGTATGTAAACGCGCGGCCCCAGATGTTATCATGATCGTCGGCGACAGCAATTACCAGGTTGAAAATGGATTTATCTGGTGGTAAAACAAACTGTTCAAAAGTATCTGAATACCTGTTATACCTGAACAGGCCGTTATTAATAGCCGTTGCCCAGATGGTGTTATTTTTATCAATAACCATACTTTCGATATTGGTTACCGGGTCTTTATTTAGCTTGGCCGATCCGAGGTAATAAATTTTCGAGCGGTAACCATCATAACGTACCAGCCCGTTTTGTGTGCCAATCCAAATATAGCCCAGGTTATCTTCCAATATCACCCTGGCTTGTCCTTCGGGCAAACCTTTTTTTACATCAAAATGGTCGAAATAGATATCGGGCTTTTGGGCATAAAGCGTTGTAGCCGCATGGAGCGTAAAAAAAATCAGGATAAATTTTAGGTAGCTGTTTTTCATGCAATCAAAGAATCGTTCTTTTTAAAGGCCCGGTTGCTGTAGTATGCTGCTATAAAAATAATGAAGTTTTAATTGCCGGCCGGTTTATTAGGGCACAAATTATAATTAAAATTCTATATTAACATTAATTTCGACCAAACAATTTATGCGTATAAAAATATTTTTCGGGGGCCTATTGCTTCATCTGTGCATTTTAGCAAGTGCACAGCAGCCACACCGGTTTAAAGGAAGTTTAACTTATACCCTGGGTCCGGATACCACCGCAACGGGCAATTTTGACCTAAACGGAAACGAGTTTGCACTGACGATAGTTTCCATGAGCCCGGGTGTGAATGTAAGTAAACTAAAAGGAATTTTTTTTTCCGATGGCCAGCTCATGCGACTGCAGGGATTTAATTATGACCCGGCAAAGGGCCAGGATTCATTGATATACGCGTACACTTTAACTTACGCCAGGGATACTACTTTTATTGAAACAAAAAGCCCAACCCGGAGCAGCATACGTAAATATCCTGTCAAAATTATGGAAACCAATGCATTCGGCGGCGATGTGCTTGTTTTTATGCCCGCGTTGCTGGCCCATTTTGCGCCCAAAAAGATAGGCGACAGTGTGTTGAGCAGTCATATTGCGTTTAACAGTGCCAGGAAGTTTATGATCAAGAAAACGGACAGCCAAAAACTGCAGCTGGGCAGTGCTGTAATGGGCATGTTTACTATACTTTTGGATAAAAATGGCGGTATACAAGCGGTAGATGGCATTGGCACGTCGTTTAATATTAAAGGTAAGGCGGGTGCGTATTTAAATATTGATTCTGTAATAGCTGCAAACGTTAACCATCAGCGCCAGCATTCGCGGCTGGCTATTATCAACAAGCTCGATTCGGTAAAAGCAACTATTAACGGGGTCGATATTAAAATTGAATATTCCCGTCCGTCGGTACGGGGCAGGGTAATTTTTGGCGAAGTTGTGCCATGGAACCGCATTTGGCGAACAGGGGCGGATGCCGCTACAAAAATTTATTTAAACAAGCCACTTTACTTCAGCGGGAAAGAACTCCCCACCGGTGCCTACTCCATATTTACCATTCCTACTCCAACCGGTTTTACGTTGATATTTAACAAGCAAGCCAACATTTGGGGAACAGAGCATAACGCAGATTATGATTTTTTAAAGATCCCGATGCAAATGCAAACCTTAAATCGGCCAGCAGAGTTGTTGACATTTGAAATAGTTACTGCCGGTGCTAACGGCGGGGTTATAAGTTTTAGCTGGGATAAGCTGAAGGCTTCGGCGGGTTTTACAACACAGGCTTAGTTTAATATATTATAGAAAAGCCCTTGGGGTAACTGGTGTGCCGCTGGCTCATGCTTTGTTCAATATGATTTATTACGGGGTGTAGTGTAAAGTACAAGTGAGCCATCGCTCAACCCATAGCTGTATAAAAACTATTGAAGATATCCTATAGTCTGGAGACTACAAGCATAGTGGTTCGAAGTCAGAGACTTCGAACAGCTGCGGACTTCGAACAGCGGCGTTTTTCCATTAATTGTATTGCTGGGCTAATCCTATCCTTTATCAAGCCAAAACTTAACCTTTGGTTGCGATAGCGTTAGCTTTTGATAATCTTTTGAGTTTATTTCATGCTTAAAAACGTCTTTTATGAGTAGTTGGCTGACGTTATCTGCCCAATAAATGATATCATTACCCCACATCGAGAGTATGGGATTTTCAGGCACATCTATCATTATAAACCGATGTGCAAAAACCGGGAATATCCTGCTTATACCTGATTTTATAATTTCATTGTGGCTAATTTTGTTTCTATTGTATATCCACTCAATCATCTCTGCAATTAAATCCAAATCATCAGGAAAAGAGTAAAATTTGGACTCGAATGCTGGTTTATCGCCCGAAATATCAATGCCTGGCCTATCGAGCCCATTCATCACTTTATAGAAATTTTTTAGCGGAACAGGAAATGAAAAGCCCATGATACTTTCAAACTTTATCAGGTCGCTATCACTTAAGCCTTCTTTCCATTTTGAACCCGGCTGTATTTGATATCCATAAATCTCTTTTTCAAGGGTTACCGTTTGCCAATAAGACTCGCTTGCACGTTTAAACTCTTCGAAGAATGATAGGCTATCGTCCGCCGGCGGGAGTTTTATCGAACCAGGTTTGTTAATTTTCTTAAACAACATGGCTTAAATATCGGTTGTTTTAGCCCAATTTTAAACGATATTTCTTTTCTATCCTTTTAAGACTCCGAAAAGGTACGCCGACAAAAACTGCCACAAGGTTTTCAGCACCTTCATAAAACCCTTTTCCTATCCTGCAAAAAGGTGTTTTTAACCCTGTTGGGTAAAATTACAACACGCTACTTTGCAGCAACTTAAAAACTTCAGATTATGACGATGCCAACAATTAAATTATTGCCGGATCCACCGGCCCCCAACGGAATTAACGACTTTCCGCTTCCGCCGCCCGCGAAGGTAATTATGAAAATACCCTTGCCTGATCAAACCATCGTTATAATGGCAGGCTCGTCGATGGGCTTAACGTTTAGTATAGAAAAGCGGCTTACCAATCAGCAATTAGAATTCAAGCAACAATGGGTACGAGTAAACAGTTGCACCATTACGCCCGATACACCTTTTTCGCAGGAAGACTCTGTAAGCATTGGCGTAGCGTTAAGTGTTGGCGCCCGCGAGGAATTTTCGAGCTCGCTTGGTTTAAAGGTGGGCTCGTTTATGGATATAGGCGCAAAACTAACCCTGGAGCTTTCGGCGGAAGTGACACTTGCCGAGGTGGTTACTAAAAAGAAGACCTTCAACGCCAAAACGCAGGTGCCACAGGCATCGTATATGTGGTGGCAGCTCAAAAGTACCTACACAGTTACCGGACATCGTGTGATGGCTTCAATACTGAATGGCAATGAGAAGATTGGGGAAGATACCGACTTTAAAAATCCGCTGGTATGCGACGAGGATGTTAGCATGAGCACCCAATTTCCTGCTTCGGTAAAAGCAGAATTTACGGTTTTCGACATCTGACATACCCCCGTACGGTAAAATATCGCAAAGGGTTAGGCGGTAAACGATAAAGCCTTTGATTGAAAGATCAAAGGCTTTTATCGTTAAAAATTTATGTCATAAATCAGACACTTAAAATTATTGCTAATTTGGTTAAAAACGATTTACTTACGACCTTTGAATTAAATGTTGTAACATTTAATTCAGGAATGATATCATGGAAATAGGAATAGATAGCTTCGCTTCGGCGATGTACGGTAGTAATGAGTTGAACAGCGTTGACGCGATGGAGCAATTGCTTGATCGTATTGCATTTGCCGATGAGGTGGGGCTGGATGTTTTTGGCATAGGCGAACATCATAAAAAAGAGTTCCTGGATTCGGCCACAGCGGTTATCCTGGCTGCTGCCGCCGCGCGTACCAAACGTATTAAACTTACAAGCGCGGTTACCGTATTAAGCGCTGCCGACCCGGTACGCGTGTACCAGAGCTTTGCCACGCTTGATCTGATATCTAAAGGCCGGGCAGAAATGGTGGTTGGCCGCGGCTCATCTATTGAAGCCTATCCTTTGTTTGGTTTCAGCCTGAACGACTATGACGCGTTATTTAAGGAGAAACTGGATTTGCTGCTTAAAGTGAGGGATAATGAATTTGTAACCTGGTCGGGCAGGTTCCGTGCGCCATTAGCCGATTTGCCGGTGTATCCAAGGGCCTTACAGCCAAAGCTGCCGGTATGGTTGGGCGTGGGTGGTACGCCCGAGTCGTTTGCACGTGCGGGCACCTTGGGGCTGCCTTTGATGGTTGCCGTTATTGGTGGCGAAACGCACAGGTTCAGGCCCCTGGTTGATCATTACCGCGAGGCCGGCCGCAGGGCAGGTTTCAGCCCGGAGCAATTGAAAGTAGGCCTGCATTCGCCAGGTTATGTGGCCGCCACTAATGAACAAGCCATTGCCGATTATTACCCTGGCTATGTGGAACTTTGGACTAAACTGGGTAAAGAACGCGGATGGCCGCCTGTAACCAAAGCACAATTTGACAGCGTGTCGGCACCAAAAGGCGTATTGGTGTTGGGCGGCCCCGAACAGGTGGCCGAAAAACTGCGGCGCCATAGCGAAGCATTGGGCGGGGTAGATAGATTTACCTTCCAGATGGATAATGCAGGGTTAACGCATGCGCAGTTAATGAGTTCTATTGAATTGATTGGTAAAAAGGTTATTCCGCTGGTTAACGGTAATTAGCTGAATTGTGATATAACCGGCATTGGCAAAACAATGCCGGATTGTGATTATCCCTGAATAGTCCTGTCACTGCCATCAATGGTCCATTGTGGTTTATACGTAGGGTGTGTTTCTTTGTAACATTTATTTAGTAATTTGATATGCGGATAGTTACACTTGAAGAACATATTTCGTTACCGGAAATGGCCGGTAAAATCCCCAAACAAGCATTGGGTGGTTTCGGTAAATCAGAAGTTATGCAACGGTTTGCCCCAAAATTGGCCGATATAACCGGCGAACGTTTAAAATCCATGGATGCCAATGGTATAACGATGCAGGTACTCTCTGTTGATAGTTCGGGCGCTAATTTGCTGAGTGCCACAGAAGGCCCGGCTTTTGCAAAGCAATACAATGAGTTGATTGCAGCAAGGATTGCTGGTTTCGGGAACAGATTTACAGCTTTTGCCCATCTACCTACAACGGCCCCAGCTGCCGCGGCCGATGAATTAGAACACGCTGTAAAAGAATATCATTTTCGCGGCGCCATGATAAGGGGGCTTACACAGGATAAATTTTTAGATCAGCCGGAATTTGCACCGATATTTGAACGTGCCGAAAGGCTGGACGTTCCAATTTATCTTCACCCCGGCCTGCCGCCAAAAGGTGTTGCCGATATCTATTATAGCGGATTACCCAATTATTCGGGCATAGCCGAAGCTTTAGCTTGTTACGGCTGGGGATGGCACTCAGAAACGGCACTACATGTTTTACGCCTGCTTTTTGCCGGTATTTTTGATAAATATCCTAAGCTAAAATTAATTATTGGCCATATGGGCGAAATGCTGCCGATGATAATGGCAAGGGCCGAGCGGGCATTTAAACCCGGGGCAGGGGGCGCTAACCAACGAACGCTGACCGATACTTTTCGGGACCAGGTTTATATTACAACCAGCGGTTTTTTTACACAGCCGCCATTGAAAATAGCTTTAGATACTTTTGGTATCAATAATATTATGTTTTCTGTAGACTATCCGTTTAGCACGAACGAACAGGGGATTGAATTTTTAAATGCGATTGAGCTTCCTGACGAGCAGAAAGCAAAGATTGCTCACGGGAATGCAGACAAGTTGCTGAACTTGAAGATATAAAGGTATTTTTGTTTAATGAAAAGCATACCGGTAGACCAGTTACAAAATAAGACAAGCGCGGGCCTGCAGATCAAAGTTTTCGGGCCCGGAGATAGGCAGCAATACGAAAGAGAAATAGCTCACCGGGACGACCATTATATTTTTTTTGTGCTTACCAACGGCTCCGGACAACTAATGGTTGATTTACAGGATATTGTTGTTGTTGCAGGGCAGCTTTACTATATATTGCCATCGCAGGTTCATTACCGTATAAAAACTGATGGCGCTGAAGGGTGGTTCCTGGCAGTAGATACCTCAATAATTGCACCGGATTTGAAGGCAGTTTTTGAGAATGTTTTAAATGTACAGCTCCCGCTTACCCTAAAGGATTATGAATTAAAGCAATATTCAAAATTGTTGACTTTACTACATGAAGAGTTTATTGCGCGGCAGCATGATGAGTATTACCGGCTTGTTATTCATGCCCTGGCCCAGTCGTTTTTGGCTATGGCCGCCAGTAGCTATCAATCTGTAGATATTATAGGGAGTAAACATACCCGACCCGTTGAACTGGTGCGTCAATTTAAGATTTTGCTTGGCGCACATAGCCATATTGTTAAAAGTCCTTCCGCATATGCTTCAAGGCTTAATGTATCAACAGGCTATTTAAACGAGGCAGTTAAAAAGGTTACCGGTTCAACAGTAAGCTACTGGATACAGCAGGAAATATTCAGCGAAGCAAAACGCCTGTTATTTTACAGCGACGCCGATGTAAAGGAAATAGCCCATAAATTGGGTTATTCAGACTATGCCTATTTTATTCGTCTTTTTCGAAAGGCAGCCGGGGTGTCCCCATTAAAATTCAGGATGCTTAACAGCAAAGCTTAAGCGATGCGGCGTTTTTGGGGGTATACAAACCAAACTATGTCATCTATTATCAAAAATAAACTCCCGGCAATTACAAGTTATAGCCGTTGAAAGCTGGGCACCTGTAACAGCCCATAAATCATTCAAAACTGCACAGGATGGTACATTTGTGCAGCACCTGTGGCAGGTTTGATAGTTTTTATTTTACGACGATTTGGTTAGAGAACATTGATATAATCTCGGTATTGCCGCGGTGGGCGGTTACTTCGAGTGTAGTTGTACCGCTTCCTTTTGCGGTAAAGGTCCAGATGTCTTTGCCAAAATCGCCAATCATGCCGGCGTGTACACCTACATTTTCCTTGTGGCTCACCAATGTTAATACCGAGCTGTTGTACTTGGGATCGTTAAACTGGTAGCCACCATCGCCGGGATTGCCTAAGGTTAAAGAAATGGTTTGGCCCATACTAACCGTGGCTGTGCTGCCCGAATCAGTTGAGGTTAGTTGCTTAATGGCGCTATCTCCGGTGTTTTTATCTTTATGGCAACTCATTATGGCCAGGCAAGCTATGATACATGTACATTTATAAATTAACTTCATGATAAGTTTAGTTTATTGATTTATCAAAATCAGGCATTTATTATATATAACGCAGCAGGGTTGCCAAACGCTACAGTTATAAATAATTTCAAGCCCGCTGCCGGAGTTATCCCCATACCTAATCCCGCGACCGTAAGCAGTAATCGCATCGCCCGTAAACGGGTGCAATTTAATATCCTGGCAGATTAATATATTGTAGGTTAGCTCTTCAAGAGGTAAGGAGAATGGAATAGCCGCGGTGTTTTGTGTATGTGCCTGATTAATTGAGTGATCTGTACTCATTTGGCGAGTAACCTGTATTTTTCTTAAATGTGCGTGTAAAATGTTGGGGGTATTTGAAACCGAGTTCATAGGCTATTTCGCTGATTGACTTGCTGGTATCTAAAATACGTTCCTTAGCCAGGTTCATTACCTTCAGCTGAATATATTCTATGGCTGTTTTTCCGGTTTCCTTTTTTACCATATCGCCGAAGTAGTTAGGCGAAAGGTGCAGCTGTGTGGCACAATAAGTAACTGCAGGCAGGCCAATGGTTTGTGGCTTATCTGAATGGAAATACTCTTTAAGCAGGTTTTCGAATTTTTCGATATTGCTGCGGTTTACATTGTTGCGCGTAATAAATTGCCTGTCATAAAACCGCACGCAATAATTAAGAAATAATTCGATGTTTGCCGCAATTAGTGTTTTGCTGTGCTTGTCCGTTCCCTGTTCCAGCTCATACCTTATCTTCGAGAAACAGTCTAAAACAATCTTTCGTTCTTTTTCTGATAAATGCAGCGCTTCTTTTGATTCATAAGCAAAAAAGCTGTAGTCATGAATATGCCGGCCAAGCGGCGTACCCGATAGCAGGTCGGGGTGAAAAAGGAGCGCAAAGCCCTGCGGTTTATAATCCTGGTCAATGCTAACATTAATGACCTGGCCTGGCGCAACAAATACCAGTGTACGGTCCTGGTAATCATAAGTAGCACGGCCATATTTGATATCGCCACAACGTACATCTTTCAGATAAACCGCGTAGAAACCGAAACTCATTTTTGATGCATATACCTCAGGTGCCGTACCTTCAAAATTAATTATGCTTACCAACGGATGCAGGTTTTCCTGGTGGTAAAATGCATCGTGCCCGCTCACATTATCTATCCTCAATATCTTTTCCATCATTTTTACTGTTAACTGATTCAAATTTAGTAGTTATTATCCTGCAGATTACACGCTGAAAAGATAACCTGTAAAAATGGTAAGCTAACCTGTAATCTGTATAAGCATAATCTACCCCAACAGCCCCACCTTTGTAGATATCAAATGTTAAATATCAGGTTATGAAAACAATGGAAGGGAAAGTGGCACTGGTTACCGGCGCAGCGTCAGGTTTAGGATTAGCAACTGCTAAGACATTTGCCGAGGCCGGCGCCGCGGTAGCGTTGGCCGATTGGGATGAAAAGGCAGTTAACGTAGCCGCAACGCAACTGGCTGCGGCGGGCTATAAAACCCTGGCCATAAAATGTGATGTATCTGACGAAAAACAGGTACAAGACATGGTTGGTAAAACCGTTTTGGCCTTTGGCGGCCTTGATTACGCTTTTAATAATGCCGGCGTGCAGAACAAACTGGCAGAAGCTGCAGACCAAACCCGCGAGGATTTTGATAGGGTTAACGGCATAAACTACCGGGGTGTTTGGAGTTGCATGAAATACGAACTACAACAAATGCGTAAACAGGGAAGCGGCGCCATAGTGAATTGTGCTTCAATAGGGGGCATCCGTGCGGGTGCTCAACGCGGTGTTTATCACGGTGCAAAGCACGGCGTTATCGGGTTAACCATAAGCGCAGCCGTTGAGTACGCCGGCCGGGGTATCCGTATTAACAGTATTAGCCCGGGGCTTTTTCAAACCGCAATGTCAGACCAGATGATTGCCGCAGGGCAAAAAGAAGCGCTTGACGCTATGTTGGCCATGGTGCCTATTGGTCGTTTAGGCCGCGCAGAGGAGATTGCAAGCACTGTACTGTTTCTTTGCAGTGATGCGGCAAGCATGGTAGTGGGGCACAACCTGGTAGTAGATGGCGGGTTCACCATCTGATAATTTAACCAAACTGGCAGCAGGATAAGATATCAGTTGAAAAAAACGGTTAAATAAACTTCATGTTAGGTACAACCTGGTAACTTAGCCAGCCTGGCTGAATAAGGTACCGGCTGAAAGAATTATATTATATGAAAACAAGGTATTCAATTTTTGTATTAGTTATTTTAAGTATCATGCTCAACTTAGGTTTAAATTCGGCCGTTGCGCAGCAGGGCGAAAGAAAAGTAAGGATTGCCAGGATTGAAATTTACCCCGCCTACTTAGATGAATATAAGGCGGCGCTTGCGGAGCATGCAAAAACCGCGGTAAAGGTTGAACCTGGTGTGCTTGCTTTGCAGGCGGTATATGATAAGGCGAACCCCACTAAGGTTACCGTTTTTGAAGTATACGCTAATGAGGCGGCTTACCAGGCCCATTTACAAACGGTTCATTTTTTGAAATATAAAAGCGGGACATTAAAAATGGTAAAATCGCTGGAGCTGGTTGAAGTTGCACCTATTGCAATGGAGATAAAGCCCGCTTTAATAGAAAATAAAGATTAGCAATAATTGGTGAAGCACCTGTGTTAATCAAATAAAATAAACGAATACAGAAATGGAAGAGCGAGACAAAAACAATACCGCACCCGAGGGATTTGGCCCGGTTGCTGCCCAATATTTTACAGGCACTGCATGGCTAAAAATGCGGGTTGTTCCGGATGCAATCACCAACTGCGCAATTGGCGAGGTGATATTTGAACCCGGATGTAGGAATAACTGGCATACGCACCCAAGTAACCAAATACTTATTGTAACCCAGGGCGTGGGTTATTACCAGGAAGACGGTTCTGCTATCCGTGAAATTGGTGTGGGGGATGTTGTAAACGTTTTGCCGGGTACTAAACACTGGCACGGGGCAACACCAAACGGCAGATTTGCACATTATGCAGTGGGTATTAATACCGAAAAGGGAGTTGTAGATTGGCTTGAACCCGTTACAGACGAACAATATTACAGCTTCAAATAATTGCTCATGCTATATGGACGATATGCCGCATGCAGTTTAAAAACACCATCCCCGGGACTTAAATGCAAAGTTGTTAACCGCAAATATATTTTGCATCGGCGTTGAAAATTTATTCTCCGATGTAATGTGTACAGCTGCTATCCCGTAGGCGCCTTGCCAAACTTTTTCTTAAAGGAATGCGAGAAGTGCGAGAGGCTTTCAAAACCCAGGTCGAGGTAGATGGCGGATGGCCTTTTGTTTTTTGTTTCGATGAGGTGGCGGGCTTCCGTCAGCCTTTTTTCCTGTAGCCAATGCCGGGGCGCCATGCCAAAAGTTTTCTGGAAATCGCGCTTGAACCCGGCGAGACTTCGCCCGGTGAGTTGCGCAAATTTTTCGACAGGGAGGTTAAAATGAAAATTGCTGAGCATGAATTTTTGCAGGTCGATCTTATAGGGTTCAGAGAAATCGAACAGAAAGTTCCTGAGCTCGGGCATAATATGCAGCAGCAGCTTTACACCCTCATTTACTTTTAAAATACCCAACTCAGTAGTCAGTTTTTCTGCCGGATTCCGTACATAGGGTATTACAGACTGAAAATAGCCTTGCAGAAAATCGTTTGCCGGGATAAGAATGTTGGCCGGGCCGGTATATTTATGCTGTATCTCTATCTGCTCTTCCAGCGCTATCTTACGGAGTAATTCTTCCTGCAGCGAAATTACAATCGTTTCATAATCTTCATCGGGCAGCGGGGTTTTGGTTATCTGGCCCAGCTGATTTTTGCCTATCAGTAACATTTCCCCACGCTTCATCGAAATTTTTTGGCCAGCAGTTTCCAAAGTAAATTGCCCCGATACCTGCAATACCAGGGTGTTGTGCGACAGAAATCCTACGCGATGCTTTTGCCTGGTAGAGAGATAGGAATAAAAGAGAACTCCTGGTATTATTTCGGTTGGATTTATCATTACATAAAGATATAAAACAGGCGGGGCTTATGGCAAACCGTAGTAAGCAAAAAAGTAATATCGAACACTGAATGTCGAATGTCCGACACCGAAGTTTTTTCTTCGTTATTCGATATTCGACATTCAGTGTTTGATATTTCAATAGTTCCTTTATGAGCAGCCCACGTTATCGTTGCAGGTATGTGCCGCCAAGTATTGCACCCGGCGAAAATTGGGTATTAAGGGTATCCATCTCAGCCGGCGTAAATTCAATCTCCATGGCTTGCATGTTCTCTGGCAGGCGGGTTCTTCGGCTCATGCTTACCAGGGGCATGATGTGATCGCCTTGGGCATTAACCCAGGCTATGGCCAATTGGGTGGGGGTGGTGCCTTTTTCCCTTGCCATTGTTTTTAATACTTCCACTTTCTCCAGGTTTTTTACAAGATTATCCCCCTGGAAACGCGAGAAATGATTGTGGTAATCATTGGCGGCAAGCGGTGCCTTCATTTCGCCGGTAAGTAAGCCTTCGGCGGTGTTGGCAAAGGCTACTATGCCAATGCCCAGTTCTTTGGCTGTAGGCAGCAAGTCGGTTTCTATCTGTCGGTCGGCCAATGAATAACCTATTTCCAGCGCCGTTACCGGGTGTACACTATTGGCCTTACGCAACTGATCGGCAGTTATTTCGGAAACACCAAGGTAGCGTACCTTGCCTTCTTTTATCATGTCGGCAATGGTGCCTATCACATCTTCCACCGGAACGCTGTTGTCAAGCCTGCAGGGCTGGTATAGGTCGATGGTATCTATCCCCAAACGCACCAGCGAATAGTTGATGAAGTTTTTGATGGCTGTAGGGCGCAAATCTAACCCTATCCATTGGCCGTTATAGAAGATAGCGCCAAATTTAACACTGATGAAGGCATCGTCCCTTCGGCCTTTTATGGCTTTGCCTACCAGCAGCTCGTTATGGCCGCTGCCATAAAAATCACCGGTGTTCAGGAAATTAATCCCGTTATCTAATGCCGCCTGAATGGTTGCAATACTTTCACTTTCGTCATTAACCGGTCCGCCCCAAACTGACGACATGCGCATGCAGCCTAAGCCGAGTTTAGAAACAAGCGGCCCATTGTTGCCGAGGTTTATTTTTGTTATGTTTTTCATAGCTGATATTTTATCTTTTAACAATACAAATATCAGCCTAATATCCTAATGCCTATGTCTTTTACGGCTCAATTTACTTGTCTGTATGGCTCAAGCTTGCAGGGACTGTGTAATGTGCTTTAGCCTCAAAATAGCGCCCCAATAGTGGTTGGTATCGTTGGCGGGGTGGCTTATAATTACAAAAGCCTTCAGTAAACGCCGTTATAAAAACTCTTTTTAAACCTTACCTGCATAATAGCATGCATCAACAGTTGAATGCCGATATAAAAAAAGCCAAACATCCACCAGCGGCCCATCTGTACTGTTTTAGGCGAAAATAAACCGGTAATTAAATTCGCTGCGAAAAATAAAGGGACTGCACATACAAACCAATAAACAATTCTTATCAAATACAGCGATATGATGTTTTTTGGTAAGGAGAATTTTACGCCGTTAATAAATAATAACTCCAGCCAATGGCCGCCAAAAACAATACAAAACACTACCGACCAAATCATTTCAAACAGCACAAGTTTGCTTTTTCCGCCTGATGGAAATACGTGCACCCAATATAAAATGGCAGCAATTATAGTTGTAGTAATAATGGTGCGGATAACTGTGTGAATAAATGACTCCGTATTTTTTTCTGGATTTTCCATCTGTTAAGCTTAGATTTGGTTTATAGCGGCTTGATAAATCTGTTAACGCAATTTAAGCTATTTAACCTTTTTTAGTCTGCCTAAATAAACGAAAGTTTTTTAAAAAATATAAAGCTTGTAAGCTGGTGTTTTTTACCGGTTTAAAATTTGAATGGTGGACCAAAGCAAAGAGCAAGGTACTTTCGGAGAAACATAAAAGAAGCGAATTGGTGAATGGCCAAAAACAAAGCCAGCTTTTGAAAAACTGGATTAATCAACCCATAATTCAATATTTGATATGAACGTACAAGAACAAATCAAAACGTATATTGCCAGCCAGCCCGAACCCAAACGTGGTGAAATGCAGGAGTTGCATGAGTTTATACTACGGGTGTTACCAGGATATAAACTATGGTTTCTTGATGGTAAAGACAGCGAAAATAAAACGGTTTCAAATCCTAATATAGGATACGGGTCTTACACTATTAAATATGCCGATGGCAAAACCAGGGATTTTTATCAGATTGGCCTGAGCGCAAACACAACCGGAATATCTGTTTATATCCTCGGCATCAAGGATAAAACGTACTTAGCCCAAACGTTTGGAAAAACATTAGGCAAGGCGAGCGTGACTGGCTATTGCATTAAGTTTAAAACAGTAAAAGATATCAACCTTGGCATACTTGAAACAGCAATACGCTATGGCGTTGCGGCTACAAGTGAAAGTTAAATTTCAAACCGGGATATTTACCTGTAATGTAAGCTTGGTGTTGCTGGCATCCTGGTCGAAATTATTGCGCGGCACCCGGCACAGTAAGCTTTTGTCGTTCCTTTAAGGTTGGCTGCTTAAAGTATTCGATGAGTTGGGGTTTATCCGGCTACCACAATGTTTTTGCGGCCCCAATCGGCCAGCAACTGCATAACATCGTTTAGCGATTGTCCTTTTTCGGTAAGCGTGTACTCTACTTTCGGTGGTACCTGGGCATATACTTTCCGGGTTATAATGCCATCGGCTTCCAGTTCTTTTAAATGCCTCGATAAAACTTTCAACGCTATGCCTGGTATTGTTTTATGTAGCTCGCCAAACCGCTTAGGGCCGGTTATCAAAATCCAGATGATAACGGGTTTCCACTTGCCGCCTACAATGCCAATAGCCGCCGTTATGGGGCAATCGCAAACCGGGTCGATATATTTTTTATTTATTTCTGCTGCTAACATATTGGTATTTAACATTAGTGACAAATTTGTCAATACTTGACAACAGTGCCATTACTTGACAAAAGTAAAGTATTGGCTTAATATTGTTAAAAAAAAGAAAGCTATTATGAAAATAATTATTGTAGGTGCCACTGGCACAATTGGAAAACACATTACCGAAGCATTACAAAAGGACAATGAACTGATAAAAGCCGGATCAAAAAGCGGCGACCTGCAGGTAGATATCTCTTCGCCCGAATCGATAGAAAACCTTTACAAGCAGGCAGGCAAGTTTGATGCCTTGGTTTGCGCAAGCGGCGATGGCCATTTTGGGCCCCTGGGCAGTATGAAGGATGCCGATTTCAGGATAGGTGTTAACAGCAAACTGATGGGGCAGGTTAACCTGGTATTGATAGGCCAGCACTACATCAACCCCAAAGGATCGTTCACATTAACTTCGGGTTCATTGGCCGAGGATCCGATTGTGCTGGGGGCTAATTTAAGCGCGATGAACGGTGCCATCAACGGTTTTGTACGCGGAGCAGCGGTTGAACTTGAAAACAACGTACGTATAAATGCTGTAGCACCTGATGTGGTAGAAGAATCGCCGGCCTATTTCCCATATTTTCATGGGCATATCCCGGTGAGCATGCACCGGGTAACGCAGGCGTACCTCAAAAGCGTGCTGGGCAGCCAAACCGGGCAGGTTTATAAAGTACTGTAATAAGGGCGGTAGCGCTTTATGGATAAATGCATTTGGCCTGCGGCTGGCTGAAATACCAGCCCCGGGCCGAATGCATTTGAGCAAAAATACAATCCCTGAAATACACACTTAATGGTATTGTTACAAATATTAAGCGCTATGTTTTATACATTGTGCCCATAAACCAGTTTCATGATGTTGTTTAAAACCAGGATACTTTACCCAACTGTTGCGTTGTGGTTGTGCTCATTTGCTTCATTCTCACAACAAATAAACTATCCGCCTGCTGATAAAGTGGCTGCCGATTTTAAAAAGCTGCTTGAAAGGCCGCGGGTTCCGTTAAATCCTGCTTTTGAGGTAACCAAAACAGATTCGGTTATCATTGAGCATGGTTTTATTTACAGCGAAAAAAATGAAAGGGTACCCATGCTTATTTACAAGCCGGTTACCGGAACCAGGGCGCACCCTGCGGTTGTTTTTTTACATGGCACGGGCGGCCGCAAAGAGGATAATAAAAAAATATTGTACCAGTTAGCCAAACGCGGCATCATGGGCGTGGCTATTGATGCCCGTTTTCACGGCGAACGTATTGCCGGCGGCGCGCATGGTTCAACAGAGTATGTGGCAGCCGCTACCGCGGCCTGGGAAAATAAGGACAAAGCCCGCCAAACTCACCCATTTTTGTTTGATACCGCCTTTGACCTTTGGCGGATAACCGATTACCTGGTGAGCAGGCCGGATGTTGATGCAAACCGTATTGGTATGGGCGGTATCTCGATGGGGGGGATCGAAACCTGGCTTGCGGCCTCGGCTGATAAGCGGATAAAGGTAGTTGTGTTGGATATTTCGGTACAAAGCTTCAAATGGTCGTTAGATAATGATAAATGGCAGGCGCGTGCAGGTACTATCCAAGGCGCTCATTTACAAGCTGCAAAAGACCTTGGCGATTCGGTTTTAAATAAACGCAACGTGAAAGCCGTATGGGATAAATTGCTGCCCAATATTACCGGCGAGTTTGACTGCCCGTCCATGCTTCGGCTGATGGCGCCGCGGGCGCTGTTGGTTGTTGGTACCGAGAACGATCCTAATTGCCCATTGCCCGGCGCAAATATTGCCTATGCATCAGCCATGCAGGCCTATGCCGCCAAAAAAGCGACGAGCAGAATTAGCCGCGATGTAACGCCGAAGCTTTTTCATACATCCACGCCGGAACATTTTAAAATGACGCTGGACTGGTTTAGTAAGTGGTTGTAGGTTAAGGTTTGCAGTTTAACAAAATAATCCAACGGCTAATGAAAGGATAAGTTTTTAACTTTGGTGTTTCAAAACATCATCAATGAAAAACTCATCAGGAATAGCACAATTAGTTTTACGTATCGCGCTCGGACTGGGCTTTATACTGCCGGTATTGGACAGGCTGGGCGTACTGGGGCCAAATGGATCAGCCGGAGTAGCCTGGGGCGATTGGAAACATTTTGTTGACTATACCAATACATTAACACCTTTTTTAAACCGTACTTTGGCCAATGTAATGGCAGCATTGGCCACGCTCGCCGAAATTATTTTTGGCATTTGCCTTGTAATAGGTTATAAAACTAAACAGGTAGCTTTAGGAGCGGCGCTGCTGACCCTTGCGTTCGGCTTATCTATGGCTGTTTTTTTGGGTATCGGAGCCCCGTTTAATTACCCCGTTTTTGTTTTTACCGGTGCCGGATTGGTTTTATCTGGCATAGGCCGTTATAAATGGAGCATTGATGATTTTACGGGTAATAAAATATAGTACCGCCACGCGTTAATGTCATTTGAAATATTTATGGCAGTGACATTAAAAAAACGGATAATCACTCGTACTTAATATTTTTATAAAAACGTTCAAACATCGCTATGTTTTTGTCATAAGTACCGGGTGTCGCCATAAAGTTTACAACATAGCCAATCCCGTTTTTGAAGATGTAGTATGATTTTCCCTTGTATTTCAGTCCGTTAGTTGATGTACTGATGATGAGTGAATTATCATTAGTGCCGTTGGTTTCAAATGAAGTAGTAGCCGGATTAGTTCTTTTTTTGTCAACTTCAATTAATTGTGCCAATGAATTAATTCCGGTTCTTTTATAAGCTGTTATGGATATGGAATTTTCGATGTCGGCATTTTCCAACTCGCTGTGGGTTAAAGGCAAGCCCCAATCTGCTATTGCGCGGTGCTGGCTGGTGTCGTTTTGTATCTGTCCGTACAGTTTCCAATCGCCCGGGATTTTTACTGCAAATTTGTAAATGTCATTTCTATATTCATGGGCGGTGCTGCGTTTGGTTTGGCCAACAGCATTTGACAAAATAACTAAACTGAAAATCAGGTATAGGTTAATCAATTTCATGCTTACTGCACAGTTATTTTTAATTAAAAATTCCAGACCAATCTTTACGGCGAAGCCTAAGAGTGGGTAAAGGGTGCAGCCACACCGGGTGAGTAATAACCGCAGTGCAATATACATCACTCACCTTCAGCGTTTAGCTAAATTTTAAATTAACTATGATCTTTTTATCATAAGGCGTTATTTCAACTGTTCGCCAAAAAAATCAATCGTACGTTTCCATGCCAGTTCGGCGGCGGCTTTATCATACCGGGGTGTGGTGTCGTTATGAAAGCCGTGGTTTACGTTTTGGTAAATAAATGCCTGGTACTTTTTGCCATTCTCTTTTAGCGCCGCCTCATAGGCGGGCCAGCCCTCGGTAATCCTGGTATCCAGCGATGCATAATGCAGCATCAGCGGGGCATTAATTTTAGGTACATCTGATACAGCGGGCTGGGCACCGTAAAAAGGCACGGCAGCTGCCAAATCGGGCACGCGTACAGCCATGGTATTGGCAATACCTCCGCCGAAGCAAAAACCTACCACACCTACCTTGCCGTTACAATCTTTATGGTTTTTTAGGTAATTGAAAGCTGCTATAAAGTCTTCTTCCATTTCGCCCTTATCGCGTTTGCTTTGCAGGGCACGGCCGGCATCGTCGTTGCCCGGATAGCCGCCCAGCGGTGTAAGTGCGTCGGGTGCCAGCGATATAAAGCCTGCCAGGGCCGCCCTTCGGCCTACATCTTCAATATACGGGTTTAGGCCGCGGTTTTCATGAACTACAATAACTCCACCCAGTTTATTTTTGGCCTCTGCCGGCTTTGATAGCAAACCTTTAATTGTTCCGCCGCCTTTTGGCGATGGATAATTAATGTATCCGGTTGTTAAACGTGGGTCATCGGGCTTAATTTGCACATTGCCCTGGTAATCAGGCATCAGGAAACTCATCAGGGCAGGTACAGTTAAGCCGCCAACGGCATAAAGCGATAACCTTTGCACAAAATCGCGTCGGTTAAGCCGGTTGTGTGCATAATCATCATACAGGTCAAACACCTCCTGTTTAATGTCGTCTTTGTTTATCTGGCTCATAAAAAGGTTTTATTCAAATTTAGTAATTCGGGGTAATGGTTTGTTATTCAAATGGTAACAGCTTTGCTACGTGCAGATGTTTTAATTATTTTGATAGATATTGTGCGGATGCAGGCGACTGCAGGAAATAAGTTTAGCCCAATGCTGAGTAGCGGGGCAAAAAATATAAATTGTTGGTGTGAACGTTACATATGCAGTAATCATTCATCAAGATGGGGATAAGCAATGCAAATTATAAACACAAAAAGCCCGTTGGCTTAAGTTAAACAGGCTTTTTGTGTGGCGCGTTTAAAGCAAAGGCTTTTTCTTGTACCTTTTGGCAATAACTTTCGCTGCGTCGGTTTTTTCCTGTTTAATAGTTTTAGGGTCGCGCATTTCTTTAGTGGCCTCGTTCTTTTCTTTCTCCCTGGTTTCCATAGTAGCAGTGTTTTAATTGTTATTAAGATAAGTTGCTTTCAGGTTAATTGTTTTTATTTTTCAATATTATAATGTCATTTTAATATCAAAAACAGGAACGTTTTTAATTTATAAGGGTGTTTTTTTGCTTCGGTATATGTATTACACGAATATATTAAATATATAGTTAATAACGAAGAGAAATAAATAAAAAAAATAGGCTAACTAATTATGGATGTGCAGTTTGCAAATGTGTAGATACTGTCTGAACCTGAATTTACCGAATTAAAGAATTTTCAGGATTTTAAGTTTGAACCAAATTCAATGGGATTCTAAAAATCAGTCAGTAAACATCTGCACATCTGAAATCTGAAATTTGCACATCCTAAAGCCCATTGTTAGTATTTCTATACTAATCTTACTTTCCCCTTTCGGCACAAAACCTTAATTTCGCTGCTTTAAGAAAAAGAGGAAAAGATTTTGGATTATTTACAGGGTTTAAACCCCGAACAAAGGGCAGCGGTAGAACAAACCGACGGACCGGTGATGATTATCGCTGGTGCCGGGTCGGGCAAAACAAGGGTGATCACATACCGGGTGGCGCATCTTATCCGCAAGGGTGTCGACTCATTTAATATACTGGTTTTAACATTTACCAACAAAGCCGCCCGCGAAATGCGCGAGCGTATTACGCATGTAGTTGGCCCCGAGGCCAAAAACATCTGGATGGGTACCTTTCACTCGGTATTTGCCAAAATTTTGCGCGTGGAGGCCGAAAAGATTGGTTACCCCAGCAACTTTACCATTTACGATACCGATGACAGCAAAAGTGTATTGCGCGCTATTATTAAGGAACTTAACCTTGATGATAAATTATACGCGGTAAACTTTGTGCTTAACCGTATTTCGGCATCAAAAAACAACCTGATATCTTTCAGGGAGTATAATAAAAACGAGCAGATACAGGCCGACGATACAGCTACAGGGCGTGGGCAGCTGGGCAAAATTTACGAGCTGTATGCTACCCGGTGCTTCCGTGCCGGAGCTATGGATTTTGACGATTTACTTTATAAAACCAACGAATTACTCAAACTGCACCCCGATGTGCTGAATAAATACCAGCACAAGTTTAAATACCTGATGGTGGATGAGTACCAGGATACCAACTTTTCGCAATACCTGATTGTGAAAAAACTGGCTGCAGTTAACGAGAATTTATGTGTTGTGGGCGATGACGCACAAAGTATTTACGCATTTCGCGGGGCAAATATTCAAAACATCCTGAATTTTGAAAAGGACTACCCGGATTTGAAGGTGTTTAAGCTGGAGCAAAACTACCGGTCGACCCAGAATATTGTGAATGTTGCCAACAGCATCATCAGCAATAACAAGGAGCAGCTTAAAAAGAATGTTTTCAGCGAAAAGGAAGCAGGCGATAAAATAAAGATCATGCGCGCCTTCAGCGATAATGAAGAGGGTAAAATGGTAGCCGAGTCGATTATGGAAGACAGGAGCCGCCTGGGCAAAAACTGGAATAACTTTGCCATCCTGTATCGCACAAACGCACAGTCGCGCTCGATGGAGGAGGCCCTGCGCAAGCTGGGTATTCCGTATAAAATTTATGGAGGCTTGTCATTCTATCAGCGAAAAGAGATTAAGGATTTAATTTCCTATTTCCGCCTGACGTTTAATCCAAATGACGAGGAAGCACTAAAACGTGTTATTAACTACCCCAAACGCGGTATAGGCGATACCAGTGTTGATAGGATAATTGTAAGTGCCGATGCCCACCAGGTAACCCCCTGGGAGGTAATTGCCGAACCGGCCAAATATTATGATGGTAAACCCCCATCAACCCTGGCGGCCTTTGCAACCATGATTCAAAGCTTCCAGGTGCTTGCTAAAACCAAATCGGCTTATGAGTCGGCTTTGTATATTGCGCAGCACTCAGGGCTTTTAAAAGACTTGTATGAGGATAAATCTGTAGAAGGGCTTAACCGTTACGAAAATATCCAGGAGCTGTTGAACGGGATCAAAGAGTTTAGCGAACGTGAAGACATCGAGGAGAAAGGCCTGGATATTTTCATGCAGGATATCGCCTTGCTTACCAATGATGATAAGGATAAAGATAAGGATGCCGATACCGTGTCGTTGATGACTATACACTCATCAAAAGGACTTGAGTTTTCGCAGGTAAACGTGGTCGGACTCGAGGAAAACCTTTTCCCATCTCAAATGTCGCTCAACTCGCGCAGTGACCTGGAAGAAGAACGCCGCTTGTTTTACGTGGCCGTAACGCGTGCCGAATCAAAGCTCACTATTAGCTATGCCACATCACGTTTTAAGTTTGGAACGCTTATTAGCTGCGAACCGAGCCGCTTTTTAGATGAAATAGATGCCAAATACCTTGAACTTGACTATAGCGCCAAAACAACAACCAGTAACAATCCATTTTTTGACGATGAGCGCAAGGCCTGGACAGGAGGGGGGAATAAGCAGGCCGATGCATTTTCGAAACCCAAGCCGGCAACATCGGCACCAATAAAAACAACATCGATATTGGCTAAGGCTCATGTGGTGTCGGCAGGCTTTAAACCGTCCGATACCTCAAACCTACAGGTAGGTATGGAAGTTGAACACGAACGTTTTGGCTTTGGCAAGGTACTTAGCCTGGAGGGTAACAAACCCGATGTTAAAGCAACCATTTTTTTTAAAGAAATTGGCCAAAAGCAACTGTTACTTAAATTTGCCAAGCTGTATATAATCAATAATATAAACTAACAGTTAATCCCACATTTTGTGGAATTGTTTCCCCGTTCTCGCTCCCGTCCCCAATCGATTGTGCGGGACGGGTGTATATTTTAAGGTAAATTAACAATGGCATAACGTTTGGTTATGTTTTTGAACTAATTTATTATTGATACCCCACAAATGAGCGAGATTACAAAAAAGAAGACAAATAAGTTTGTCGGCAAAAACATTCGTACCCTACGCCACCAGCATGGTTGGAGTCAGGAAGATGTAGCAAACCGGTTAGGTATTTCTATCCCGGCGTTTTCAAAAATAGAAACAGGTGTCACGGATATCAACTTATCGCGTCTTGAACAAATTGCAAATATATTTGAACTGAATGTGGTAAACCTGCTTGCACTTGATGCAGAAGAAATTGACCTTACCCCATCAAACCTCAGCGTAGCTCAAAAAAAACTTGTTGATCGTGAAGCGGAGATTGCCAACCTGCAACGTAAGGTAATATTGCTTTATGAAGAACTGCGCAATAAAAGCGCGGTGGCCGTATAATTTAATAGTTGTGCTATAAACCTAACACATGTGGGTTTATCATACAGTAATTGCTACACTTTGCTCATAACGAGTTTTTTAGATGTTAAATATTGATTAATTATATTTAACTAAAGGAAACTTTTGTAAAATTTATAAGCGGTATAAACATAAAAGGTTTATGCCGCTTTGTTATTTAGGTTTTTGGAGTAAAAATTGTTGCCTGTTTTTTACCCTGAAAAACAATATACTGTTATGTCCAACTACCTGATATCCATTTCAAAAAACGAAGCTTTAAAAGACGGCACCATTCATGATCCGAATAGCAAGCTAAAAGTTAAAGCGTTTGATATGCTAAGGTCAACCTTTAAACCCAGCAAGGGCGAAGTAAGGTTTTTTGTTACTGCCGGCAATGATACCATTGCGTTTGAAACGCAAGGTTACAAAAGGCACCGCCAGTTGCTGATACTGCAAATGATATCCTGGTACTGTATTTACCTGGGGCTTTTTGAAGCACAGATACACAGCACGCTACCAATGGCCTTTAATTTTAATTAGCGCAACCGCTTTGTTATTTGACGATAGGAGAGGGGTACAATTTGAAGCTGCATCGCCATAGCATTTATCATGCGGCAACGAAGGTAAATCCCGTTTTGATTTTACATCGCCGGCTACCACTTACCAGCACCCGCGTTTAATTTTGACTTTTGATTTTTTAATTTCGACTTATCAGGCCCTTGCCGGCCCGTGTAGCATATCGCTCATCTCGATAATCTTTTCATCAATTTCAGATACACATTTATCCATCATGGTGATGCATTCTTTTTCGTCAACAAGGCCTTCTCTTTCCAGGTTAATCAAGCCGCGCAAGGTTGCTATCGGCCCGCGAATCTGGTGCGAGAGGTAAGAGGAGTGTTCGGATAGTTTTCGGTTTTTTATCTGGAGGTCTTTTGTGCGCTCATCTATAATCTCTTCAAGATGGTGGTTTATTCTATCGAGGTTATCCTTTTGCCTTGATACTTCGCCGTTAAGCAGGGTAAGCTGGGCATTGGTTTTTGCCTTTCGTTTTACGTTGCCAAACAGCAGCCCTATTACAATAAGCAAAAGGCCTGCAACTATTGTTACGGCCCAAAACTTGGTACGGTCATATGCCTGTCGTTCGGCAATCCGTTCGTTCTCTTTTACTTGTTCCTCCTGCTTTCTGGTGGCCTCAATCAGTTTCATTTGTACCGATGTGTTGGTTTTAAAAGTGGCGCTATCCACTTTATAAATTTCGCGCAGGTAAAACATGGCCTTGGCGTAATCTTTACGATTATATTCCAACTCGTAGCTGGTATGTTTATAATCGTATTCCAGTTTAGGGTCTTTTACCAGCCGGGTATAGTTTATTCCCTCGTTTACTATTTTTTCGGCATCATCAAATTTTTTCTGGTTCATGTACAACGATGCCAGTGTTAAATCAATACTGGCAATTGATTCGTTCAAATCCTGTCGTTTAGCATTTGCATTAGCTTCCAGCAGCATGGCCAGCGCTTTGTCAAATTGCCCAAGTTTAAAATAAACCACACCAATATTCTGCGCACACTGTACCAGGTTTACCGAGTCTTTGAGCGACCTGAAAATTGCCTGGCTGTTGTTGTAATATTTTAAAGCCTGGCTATAGCTGTTTTTGCGGGTATAAACGTTGCCTAAGTTGAGGTTTAGCGAAGCAATTAAATCTATATTGTTTATTTTGTTGGCGATAGCCAGCGATTTAAAAAAATAATCAAGCGATTTATTGGCATCATGGTCGCGGTAAAGGTTGCCCATGTTATTATATACCTTGGCTTCGCCGCCCAGGTTGCCGGCTTTGGCAAAAAATGTAGCGGCACTCAAATAATTTTCGAATGATTTTTCTGGCTGGTCCAGGTAATAGTTGGCAAGGCCCAAAACGCGGTATGCCTCGGCTATGCCGTTGTTGTAGTTTAATTTACGCGACAGGTCCATAGCCTTTGTAGCGTCGATAACTGTTTGCTCGGGATCGGTTAAGCGGTTGGCCAGGGCTTGTTTATTTATGCGGATAATTTCACTGGTATCGGCCTTTGCATCTCCATCAAGATCCTTTGCGTATAAGGCAAAAGCGGTAAAAAAATATAAAAGAAATACGATGGTTCTTTTCATTAAAGCGCTGTTACGATGTATTGAAAGTGAAAGTTATAAATTATACCGAAATATATTGGCAAACGTAAAGAAAAAGATGTTGATAATTATTTTATAGAATTTTCTTGAAAATTAAAAAACATATCTATATTTGCTTTGTTAATTGATTGATATACAGTTGATTAATTTGTATTATAATGCGTCTTAATTAATATTTTTGAACATGAAAATTGAACTTCAGGCTGCTTTTTGGCAGTGAAAAATATTTAAAAGACGTTATATGTGTGTGATACGCTGCCTGTTGCTTAAATATAGTTAATAAAGTATAAAGTTGCTTTATTGATAACCGCAGGTTATCGTGTTTAAATCTAATAATTTATTTTATAAAATATGTAAAAAAGATGGCAAAAAAGCAAGATGTTTTTAAATTATTGCAAAATGTTATCGAAAAAAAGATGATAAAATATAGCTAAAAGCATTTTACAGGCTAATGAAAAAAGCCTTTACAAGTTTTTGGGTTCCTACTGTTAATTAATACTTAAAATAATAGAATACTAATATAAAATATTTATAAATATGAAAAAATTAACACTCTTAACATTGCTTGTAGCAAGCACAGGAGTTTTGTCATCTGCGGTTTTAATATCACAAAAAAAAGCTGAACAGCCCCGGGCCGCGGGTTTCATAAAAGTGGATTCGGGTTTTAAAAAAGACCTGGCAAATGCCGACTGATTATTAGGGCATTAAAAACGAACAAGAATTAGATTATTAAGCAAGTACACAGAAAATAACGATCATGAAAAAATTTATCACTATCACCCTGGCAATTTTGTTCACCGGATGCATCTTTTCTTGTAAAAGAGAAACCATAACCCATGAAACAGCTTCGCTGCACTCTTTTGAAAACAGCGCACGCAGGGACCTTGGTAGTGCCGACTAAAATTTCAATTGATCGACAAAAGCATTTAAAAAACTCAAAAAAATTAAAAACGACATGAAAAAATTCATCATCATAACCATTGTAAGCTTAACTGCAGCTACTGGTATTTTATCATCACAAACTTCTGTTAAACAAACAGCAAAACCAGAGGCTATATCCCTTGCCCCATCAACCTCGGCTTTCAAAAAAGATTTGGGCCAGGCCGACTGATAACACACACCGAAAACATTTATATAAGTAAACAAAATATTAAATCCCCTTCCTTAAAATAAAATCATGAAAAAGCAATCAATCATAGCAGTATTAGCACTGAGCACTATCCTCACATCATTTGTAAACGCAGATAAAAAAGCAGAAATTTTATCTAACCAAACAGCATTCACCGGCGGCCCAAAAAGAGACTTGGGTAATGCGGATTTCACAGGCGGTCCGAAAAGAGATTTAGGCAATGCAGATTTTGCTTTCACTGGCGGCCCAAAAAGAGACTTAGGTAATGCAGATTTTACAGGTGGCCCAAAAAGAGATTTAGGTAACGCAGATTTTGCTTTCACTGGCGGCCCAAAAAGAGACTTGGGTAATGCAGATTTTACAGGTGGCCCAAAAAGAGATTTAGGCAACGCTGACTTTGCTTTCACAGGTGGTCCAAAAAGGGACTTAGGCAATGCAGATTTCACCGGCGGCCCGAAAAGAGATTTAGGTAACGCAGATTTCGCTTTCACAGGTGGCCCAAAAAGAGACTTAGGTAATGCAGATTTCACAGGTGGTCCAAAAAGAGACTTAGGCAACGCAGACTTTGCTTTCACAGGTGGCCCAAAAAGAGACTTAGGTAATGCAGATTTTGCTTTCACAGGTGGCCCGAAAAGAGATTTAGGTAATGCAGATTTCACCGGCGGTCCGAAAAGGGATTTAGGTAATGCAGATTTTGCTTTCACAGGTGGCCCGAAAAGAGACCTGGGTAATGCAGATTTCACAGGTGGTCCGAAAAGAGATTTAGGCAATGCTGACTTTGCTTTTACAGGTGGTCCAAAAAGAGATTTAGGTAATGCAGATTTCACCGGCGGTCCAAAAAGGGATTTAGGCAATGCTGACTTTGCTTTCACCGGCGGTCCAAAAAGAGATTTAGGTAATGCAGATTTCACCGGCGGTCCAAAAAGGGATTTAGGTAATGCTGACTTTGCTTTCACCGGCGGCCCAAAAAGAGACTTGGGTAATGCAGATTTCGCTGCGTAATTGATTGCTTAGCAACCCGGTTTTTATAAACATCCAATATACAACATCATGAAAAAGATCATCATCGCGATAGCCATCATATTAACATCAGGCATTACAGCCTACTCCTTAAGTACTAAAGAAACAAAATCGGCGCCTGTTACAACAAAAACCGAAGCCGAATCATTCACAGCCAAGGCAGGCCATGGCCCCAAAGCCGATTTGGCTACAGCCGATTAATTTACAAACTGATGCAGGTTGATGTGTTCTTCAACCTTTTTAGATGCATCGGCATCATTTTTTATGAAAAACACTTTTGCGTTCCCTGGATTTTCGGGGAATTTGTGTTTAAAAAGGGATACGATAATTTCAAATTATAATTGCACAAATACCTACCCAGGCCCACGCTGTAAACTTTCCTTATAGCCGGCGGGGCGCCCGCCTTTAAACAGCTATTGGAATGAGTGACATAAGCATCAAACGATAACTTAATTGCACGATCATTTTAGTGTTAACCATGTTTAAATTTAAGATATTTATTATCAGATAGTTATAAATATTTATCTGAAATGTGTTAAGTTATGTTAACCCAATCAGATGCGTTGACCCTGTTGCCGCCGGCGCATCGTTCGCCCAAATCAATAAACATCAATATATTTGCGCCAAACTAAATACCATGCAGCACATAAAGCAATATGTTGATGAGCACAGGCAACGTTTACTCGACGAATTATTTGCCCTTTTGCGTTTTCCTTCGGTGAGTGCCGATCCCAAATACAAAGCCGACGTTTTAAATACTGCCGACCACGTGGCCCAAAAACTACGCGACGCCGGCGCCGATAATGTAGAGGTATGCCAAACAGCGGGCTATCCGATTGTTTACGGCGAAAAGATAATTGATGCTGCTAAACCAACGGTGCTGGTTTATGGGCATTATGATGTACAGCCAGCCGATCCTATCGAGCTATGGCACACACCTCCGTTTGAGCCCACCGTGCGCGATGGTAAAATTTATGCCCGCGGTGCCTGCGATGATAAAGGCCAGTTTTACATGCATGTAAAGGCATTTGAGCTGATGATGCAAACAGATACATTGCCCTGCAATATTAAGTTTATGATTGAGGGCGAAGAAGAGGTTGGCTCATCAAACCTATCCATATTTGTTAAGGCCAATAAAGATAAATTGAAAGCTGATGTGGTGCTGATATCAGATACATCTATGATCAGCATGGAGCACCCATCTTTAGAGACCGGCCTGCGCGGCTTATCGTACGTGGAGGTGGAAGTAACCGGCCCTAACCGCGATTTGCATTCCGGCGTTTATGGTGGTGCAGTGGCCAACCCGATTACTATCCTGAGTAAAATGATTGCCGCGATGCATGATGAAAATAACCATATCACTATCCCCGGCTTTTACGATGAGGTAATTGAATTAACTCCGGCCGAGCGTACCGCCCTTAACAACGCACCTTATGATGAGGCTGAGTACAAAAAAGATCTTGATGTTGTTGAACTTTGGGGCGAAAAAGGCTATTCAACATTTGAGCGTACCGGTACCCGCCCAACTTTAGAGGTTAACGGCATTTGGGGTGGCTACATTGGCGAGGGCGCCAAAACGGTATTGCCATCAAAGGCCCACGCCAAAATATCCATGCGCCTGGTACCCAACCAAACATTTGAGCAAATTACCCAACTGTTTACCAAACATTTCCTGAGCATAGCCCCGGCCAACGTTAAGGTAAAAATAACGCCCCACCATGGCGGCGAACCTGTAGTAACGCCAACTGATAGCATAGCCTACAAAGCCGCCCAAAAAGCCATCGCTGAGTCATTTGGCAAAGAACCCATACCAACACGCGGCGGCGGTAGCATCCCGATTGTGGCCCTGTTTGAAGCCGAACTTGGCCTTAAAACAGTGTTGATGGGCTTTGGTTTGGATAGCGACGCCCTGCACTCACCCAACGAGAAATACGATATTTTTAACTACTATAAAGGGATTGAAACTATCCCGCTGTTCCATAAGTATTTTGCCGAACTAAGCGGTTTTTAGGATTTATTAGTTTGGATGACTTTGGATAAAATATAACACAAAACAGCTGGCAACTCATTCGCCGGCTGTTTCTTTATAATAAAAACATTTCAAATTCCGATTTATATTGCAGTTGCAGACAGCGATTGCTATTTTCGCGGCAAAGAAACTTTAACCTTATGACATTTTATTACGCCAGGCCGCTGCTATTTAGCCTATTGTTGTTTGTTTGCTTTTCGTACCCGGCTCAGGCTCAGCTCGAAACTTTTTATAGCAGGGGTATACTCGACCGTATTAAAAACGGCAATACCCACGTACTTGTTAATGATACCTCGTTTCCGAGGGCAGCAGAATTTTTAGACGTATTTAAAAAGAACTGGACAATTACTAAAAGTGTAAGCTTTTTAAAAAAACAAGACCTAAATGAAAACGTAATTGCGAATGACACCTATTTTATACTCGAACCATATAAAATAGCTGCAGGGCATAGTACGGTTGTAATATTTACACTTAATCTTTTTACCCCTAAAGATAGAGCAATAAAAAAAGGCAGAAAATTTAGAGCCCAGGATGAAGATTGGTTAGCTCAAATACAACTTGGAATAGATAGAACTGCGATAGGAGAGGTTTATGTAGATACCGATATGGGCCAGTCATTTTCCTTTGATTTTAATGGCAACAAACACATTTTCAACTGGAGTCCTGGTTTTTTAAAAAGCTATCTGCAAATAATTTCGGCGGCGATAACAGCCGACAAAAAAATTGGCTTAACCCATGAGCAGACTAATAAAGATCAGGTAGCAAAACTAAAAAATCAAACTATTTATATTAACGCAGATGACTATCGGGATGGGGGAATATTCACACGCGACGGGCATAGTTTAGATACCTTAAAGTTATTTAAAGATGTTACATTTAAATACAAACTTATCAGCAATGAGGAATTAGATAAAAAAATCCTCGACGACAAAACACCAACGTTTTATCTTTTATCGGTTTTAACCGGGGGATGTAAAATGGTTAGTGTAATTAACTCCCAAACCGGCGAACAAATTTACCTTAGGTTTACAGGCGCAACCTGGAACTTAAAACCCGGAGATTTGAAGGATCTTTCCAAACAAATTGAAAAGTAAAGAAGGCCGATTGGACTATGTATGATATGGCCGGTGATAATTTCGCCGGCCATTTTTATTTTGGCACCGCTAAGAAAACAGCCGAACAGATCGGGACAGCTAATCAAATAAATTATTTTAAGTTTGGCTTAACATCAAAATAACCTATCAACCATGACTAAAAACCAAAGTAAACAGCTCTTGCTATCCTTGCTTTTTAACCTTTTTTGTTGTTCTGTTTTATTTGCCCAGGAGGCAATATTGCCCACAGCCTGGACAAAAACCGCTATGGATGCCCCAATTCCGTTTCCCGAATATCCAAGGCCGCAATTGCAGCGCAACGATTGGATGTGCCTTAATGGCCAATGGGATTACCAGGGCGGAAAAAATGTGCAGGATGCGCTCGCTCCCGAAAAACCATTGTCATTTGCCGGCGAAGTAAATAAAATCCGTGTTCCTTACTGTCCGGAATCGGTATTGTCCGGCATTCAGCGTAAGCAGGAAATTAATATGTGGTACCGCCGTAGTTTTGAGGTGCCTGCCGGCTGGAAAAATAAACAGGTAATTATTCATTTTGATGCCGTAGCGCATAACGCCACTTTATTTGTAAACGGACATAAGGTGGGAGCACATGCCGGTAGCTATGATGCTTTTAGCTTTAACATTACGCCTTTTTTAACAACGGGTAAAAATACATTGGTTGTGGCGGCGTATGACTTAAACGATGGCCGCGTACCATCAGGAAAAAGCGGGCCACGTGGCGATTATACCTTCTGCTCGGGCATTTGGCAAACCGTTTGGTTAGAACCGGTTAACAAAAACTACATTAATAACATTCGTTTACTGCCCGATTTGGCAAATAACCGGCTAAAAGTTGAGGTAAATACACGGGCGAGCGGAAAATTAACTGCCGTGGCACTTGATGGCGGCAAAGTAGTTTCGCAAGCAGAATCAGCCGGTGATACTTACTTTTACCTACCCATTAAATCGCCCAAACTGTGGTCGCCAGACGATCCATTTTTATATGACTTGAAGATCAGCCTGAAAAATGCCGATGGCAGCGTTGCTGACGAAGTTAAAAGCTACTTCGGCATGCGCGATATAAAATTGAGTAAGGTTAACGGCTTTATCCGCCCTTTGGTTAATGGCAAGTTTATCATGCAGCTTGGCCTGCTCGATCAGGGTTATTGGCCCGATGGGGTTTTAACGGCACCTACAGAGGAGGCGCTTAAATTTGATATTAGCTTTGCCAAAAATGCGGGTTTCAACCTTATTCGCAAACATATGAAAACCGAGCCTCAACGGTTTTATTACTGGGCAGATAAAATGGGCTTGTTTGTTTGGCAGGATATGCCGGCCATCTGGTATCAAAATGAAGATACCCTTAAAACCCGCAAGGAATTCCGTAAGGAATTGAAAGCAATTATAGACGATCATTATAATTCGCCGTCCATCATTACCTGGGTGCCTTTTAATGAAAACTGGGGTGCGTTTGACGTTAAAAACATAACCAATTGGGTTAAACAGTACGACCCATCCAGGCTGGTAAACGGCAATTCGGGCTTTAATAATAACCCGTCGTATCAGAAAGCTTATGGCGACCCCGGTAATGGCGATTATGTAGATACCCATATCTATGTAGGCCCGTACGGCGCCTCGGTACCCGACGATCATCGTGCGGCATCGTTGGGCGAATTTGGCGGCGTTGGCCTGTTTGTCCGCAACCATATGTGGCCGGTAGAAAACAATGCTTATGATTATGAGCCAACAAAAGCACGCCTTACCGACAGGTATGTGTTTTTACTTGACGAAGTTGAACAGCTGATGAGATACAAAGGTTTAAGTGTTGCCATTTATACCCAAACCACCGATGTTGAACATGAAGTGAATGGTATATTAACCTACAATCGCGCGGTTGAAAAGATGGAGCTAAACAGGGTAAAAGCCGTAAATGAGGCCGTTATTAAGGAAAGTTATAAAATTACTCCATGATCTGCTTGTCATTGGTCATTTCGCTACGCTGTCATTAGTCATTGTCGCTTCGCTTGTCATTAGTGGATTATTTGAAAATTTTTAAAACAAGGACTCTCCAATCAAACTTGGCCTTAAATGACCAATGACCAATGACCAATGACCAATGACCAATGACCAATGACCAATGACCAATGACCAATGACCAATGACCAATGACCAATGACCAATGACCAATGACCAATAATAATTGTATTTTTAAAAAATATATAATTATTGCTGCTTATGATGGATTGGCTGAAGCGTAACGGGATACATTTTGCCGTTGCGGGTGTTTTTTTGGTACTGTGCTTTTTATATTTTTCGCCTGCATTTCAGGGAAAAACATTGGGGCAGGGCGACGTGCTTGGCGCGCAATCGACCCAGAAGGAGATAATGGACTATCGCGCCCGCGATACCACCATTTTATGGACGAACCAGATATTTGGCGGCATGCCCGCATACCAAATCTGGGCGCCTTACAGCGCCAACATTGCTACACATATTATAGCCGTTATTGGTTACGCCGTACCTAACCCGGTTGGCATGGTGTTAGTGTTTTTGTTTGGTACCTACTTTTTATTCAATGTGTTAAAGCTTAATCCCTGGCTGGCAGCGGCCGGAGCCGTGGCTTTTACGTTTACCAGCTATAATATGATATTGCTGGCGGCCGGCCATACCAACCAGGCTTTTGCTATCGCTTTTTTCGCGCCTATAATAGCCAGCATTATACTGGCATTACGGGGGCGGTATCTGTTGGGGGCATCTTTGCTTGCTTTGTTTTTGTCTATCGAAATTAAGGTGAACCACTTGCAAATGACCTATTATCTAATGCTGGCTATTTTAATTTTATTGGGTATCGAGCTGTATCACGCTATTAAAAATAAAACTACGGCGTCGTTCCTGAAATCATTAGGGTATTTATTGGCCGCATCGCTATTGGCCTTCGCAGTAAATGCTTCAACCTTATGGAGCACTTATGAATACGGCAAGGATAGCTATCGTGGAAAGTCAAATCTAAGTAACAGCACCAAAGAGCCGCAAAATGGCCTGGCTAAAGATTATATTTATCAATACAGCCAGGGCGTTGCCGAATGCCTTACCTTTTTGGTGCCAAACGCTTCGGGTGGTGCATCGGGCCCGGAATTGATTGATCAAAATTCAGAAACCGTTAAAGTATTCACAGATAAAGGCGAGCAACCCGGGCAGGCTTTAAATTATGCTCAGCAAATTTCGTCGTTCCCTGGCCTGTCACTTTACTGGGGCGAAAAGCGGCCGGGTACCAGCGGTCCGTATTATTTTGGTGCAAGTATTTGTCTCTTGTTTGTTTTTGGCCTTATCATAGTTAAAAGCCGTTTAAAATGGTGGCTGCTGGGTACGGTGGTATTAACCATGCTGTTGTCATTTGGCGGCAACTGGCCATATGTGTCTGATATATTTCTGAAGTATTTTCCGCTATACAATAAGTTCCGCGCGGTTGAATCTATTTTGGCGGTGGCCGGGCTTTGTTTCCCCGTGCTGGCCTTCCTGGCCATACAGGAGGTTATTGTTGCTGCCGATAAAAAGGCGCTGGTTAAAAAGCTATTGCTTGCCTTGTATATAACCGGTGGGCTGGTACTGATAATGATCCTGGTACCCGAGTTACTGCTGAGTTTCAGGCCAAGCGACCAGCTAAGCGGCGTTGCCAGTTTAACACAGGCCCTAAAAGGCGACGCAGCAATGGCCAATGCCTTTGCCAATGCGGTAGTTAAAGACCGGGCAAGCCTTGAGCGTGCCGACGCTATTCGTTCGCTGGTGTTTGTGCTGGTTACTTTTGGTATTGTTTGGGCGCTTATCAGGCAAAAACTGAGCCTCGCAACGGTTTCTTTGCTATTGTTCGCCGTAGTATTAGTTGATCTTTGGCAGGTAGATAAGCGCTATTTAAAGGATGATAATTTTACCGACAAACAGGAATCAGCAGTACCACAAAGACCTGTTGACATTGAGATAGCTAAAGATACGGACCCCGATTTTAGAGTATACGATGCTACTGCGGCTATAAAACAAGATGTGCAGAACCCGTTTTTCCATAAAACTTTAGGTGGCTACTCGGCCGCCCGAATGAAGCGATACGATGAACTGATAGATAACCAATTTATTAGGGGAGCAAACCCGGCTGTGCTGAATATGCTGAATGCCAAATACGTCATCATACCCGATTCATCCAAACAAGGCCAGGTATTATTGCCCAACCCTGATGCATGTGGTAATGCCTGGTTTATAAAAAATATAAAATATGTGGATGGCGCTGATGCCGAAATGAAGGCACTTAGCAGCTTTTCGCCAAAAAATGAGGCTGTGGCTGATAAAAGCTACCAAAGCATAGCCGGTAAAATACCGGCGGGTGATACCGCATCTACTATAAAATTGGTTGCCTATAATCCCGATCATATGGTATATAAATCGGCGTCAAAAACGGGCGGCGTAGCGGTGTTTTCCGAGGTGTATTACGATAAAGGCTGGAAAATGCTGATAGATGGGGTAGAGAAACCATATTTCCGCGCTGATTATTTATTAAGGGCAGCTCAAATCCCGGCAGGCGAACATAAGGTGGAGTTTGTGTTTCACCCGGCTTCGTATTATTTCGGGGAGGATATTTCTATGGCTGGCTCGGTGTTGCTGGTGCTATTGTTGGGTGGGGCTGTTTTTGGGGATGAGATAAAGAAAATGATGGGAAAGAAAAGCGCGTAAAAGTAAATAGTTCATTAATTCATTGGTCTTGTCTGGCGGGATTGACAGAAAGATGGGAGGCATTCAGTCGAAAAGTTATTTGCCCGCCATGCCCGCGTTCCAATGAACCAATGAACCAATGAACCAATGAACCAATGAACCAATGAACCAATGAACCAATGAACCAATGAACCAATGAACCAATGAACCAATGAACATTTTTGTTATCTTCACGCATCACCATATACACTGTCATGAAGAAAACCCTTACCCTTGGCTTATTGGCGCTGTCGTCGGCAAGTTTCGCGCAGCAAAAAACATTAATTGGCTTTACGCCGGCATCGTCGGCAAAACAACTGGAAACCGAAAAAACGTTTGATGCGGGTTTAAGTCCGCAACGCATTGGCGAAACCATTAAAGCACTTTCAGCATTTCCGCATAACATCGGTTCGCCCGGCAGTAAGGCCGTGGCCGACAAGATATTGGCTATGTACAAAAGCTATGGGCTGGATGCGCATATAGAAACTTACACGGTACTTTACCCAACACCCAAAACGCGGGTACTTGAGCTTACCGCGCCAACAACTTATACCGCTATATTAAAAGAACAGGCCGTACCGGAAGATGCCACATCGGGCCAGCCCAATCAGCTGCCAACTTACAACGCCTGGAGTGCTGATGGTGACGTTAGCGGGCCATTGGTATTTGTAAACTATGGTTTGCCCGATGATTATATTAAACTGGCTGCCATGGGTATTGATGTTAAAGGTAAAATTGTAATTGCTAAATATGGCCGCTCATGGCGGGGCATAAAGCCCAAAGTAGCCTATGAGCATGGGGCTATTGGATGTATCATTTACTCTGACCCTGCTGATGACGGCTACTCCGCAGGCGATGTGTACCCAAAAGGGGCTTACAAGAATGAATTTGGCGTGCAGCGCGGCTCGGTAATGGATATGGTGATTTACCCCGGCGATCCGCTTACGCCGGGCGTTGGCGCTACTAAAGATGCCAAACGCCTGGATAGAAAAGATGCGACCACGATATTAAAAATACCGGTGCTGCCTATAAGCTACCATGATGCCCAGCCTTTACTGGCTGCGCTTGATGGGCCGGTTGCACCCGGTGGATGGGCCGGCTCGTTGCCTATAACTTACCACATAGGTGGCGGCAAGGCCGTGGTACACCTAAAAATGGAATTTAATTGGGATATGGTGCCCGCTTATGATGTAATTGCCAAAATTAAAGGATCAACCTACCCGGATGAGTGGGTAATGCGCGGTAACCACCACGATGCATGGGTAAACGGTGCCAACGACCCTATAAGCGGACAGGCCGCCATGATTGAAGAAACCAAAGCACTTGGCGACCTGCTAAAAACCGGCTGGAAACCCAAACGCAGTATCATATATTGCTCATGGGACGGCGAAGAACCAGGTCTGTTAGGATCGACAGAGTATGCCGAGGCCCACGATAAAGAACTGCAGCAAAAAACGGTGGTATATATTAACTCGGATAGTAATGGCCGCGGCTTTTTAGGCGCAGGCGGCTCGCAGGCGCTGGAAAGTTTTATTGACGAGATAACAAATGGTATAACCGACCCACAGACTAAGGTAAGCGTGTTCGACAGGAAAAAGGCGATGGAACTGGTGAATGCCAAATCAACCGGCGACAAGAAGGAGATTTTGGAACGCAAAGGCGAAAAGCTGGAGGCGCTTGGTTCAGGGTCAGATTTTTCTTCGTTCCTGCAGCATTTGGGTATTCCTACCCTTGATTTTGGTTTTGGTGGTGAAGACGGTGGCGGCGAATATCATTCTATTTATGATTCGTTTGATGATTACAAACGTTTTAAAGATCCTGATTTTGCCTACGGTGTTGCCCTGGCCCAAACTGCCGGCCACTCGGTATTACGCATGGCCGATGCCGAAGTATTGCCGTTTGATTTCAGGAGCCTGCAGGCCACCATTGCTAAATATGCTACCGAACTTACCAAGCTTGCGGATGATACCCGCGAAGCCACCAAAATTGATAACCAGCTCATAAAAGCTAACGATTACACCTTGGCTGCCGACCCAACCCGCCTGTATAAAGCGCCTGTTGCCAAAGATACCGTGCCCCCAATTGATTTTAAACCGCTAACCGGTGCGCTGGATTCTTTAAAGAAAAGCGCCGATAAACTGGCAACCTATTGGAGCGCAGCCACGCTAAAAGATGGCGACCACGATAAGCTAAATAAGCTCTTATATCAAGCCGAGCAGCAATTGCTTGCCGCCGAAGGCCTGCCACGTCGTGGCTGGTATCGCCATACTATTTATGCACCCGGTTTTTATACCGGTTACGGTGTTAAAACCATCCCCGGCATCCGCGAAGCCATTGAACAACGCAATTGGGACGAGGTGAAGCAGCAGATAGTGGTAGTAGCCGGCAGGATTAATGCATTGGCTGGGTATTTGGCTATGGGGGCGAAATAGGTTAGCGATTTAATATTACCAGGCTAATAATATGAGCCGTGCCTACGGCACTTATGGTTGTTTGTTTTTATTTACCCCGGGTTGAAACCCGGCGTATAAGAATAAAAGAAGAATCAGAGCCGTAGGCTCGGCCCATATAAAAATGACAGATATTAACACTATCACTTAAGTCTATTGATTAATTTATACCTGTTATAGTGAGAATTATATTTATTGTTATAACGCTTGCAGTTTTATCCTCCTGCAACTTTTCATCCAAGGTTAAAGTGCATGCGATTGATGCGCCAGGTAAGGTTGTTGACTCCGGAGAAACCTTTGGCAATTTTCGCGATAAGTTTTATACAGATAGCGCTTTCCAGTTAAGCCGGATAAAGTTTCCACTACCAAAAGTTTACAAAGAAACAGATGACGAGCAGAATGTAAAACCCGATTACCTGCAAAAAGGGCAATGGGAACTAAATTTAATGTTGGATAAAAGCCTATCGCGTATTGAAACCACAAAATCAGATGATGAAGCCAACGAAAGAATAACAACGCCCGTTGATCCAACTGTTATTCAAAAAAGTCGATTCAAAAAAATAAATGGCAGATGGTTCCTGGTATATTACGAAACCGTTGGTTTTTAAAGGTCTTAAATTCAGAAATCGGCAAATATGCCTTTTATTTTTTCAAAAGTTAAGGGCTTATTTATAAAATCGGTTACAAGAAGGCTTTGTTTCGACCTGGTTAAATCATCGATGCTTACAGAGGAGGTGAGTATATAGATTTTGCTTTTTTTTAATGAATCGATTTTTAACCGGTCAAATTCGGCCAAAAATTGCCACCCATCCATTACCGGCATCGCCAGGTCCAAAAAAATATAATCCGGAAGATGCTCAGGGTTGCTGTTATTGATTTTGCTGAGATGGTCTATCGCGCTCTTACCGTTTTGGCAAGAGTCAATGTGGGGATTCATTAAGTATTTTTTTATCAAGGCTTTCACGATAACACAATCCAATTCTTCGTCATCAATGACAAGAATGTTGACACCTGAATCAGTAATCCCCATTGGCCGATAAACTATTAAACAACATTAATATTCTAAAATGTTGTAATACGATATGGAATTGATTTTGTTGCGATTTTTAATTAAAACAAATTCAGTTCGCCTTGGCCGTGAGGTATTTGTTGCCACCCATATAAAAATGGCGATGAGCTAAACCAGCCATCGCCATTCAAAATTTTTACAAATCACTAAATCAATAATTCAGTAATTCGATAATTAAAATCTACTCCCCGTAATAAACGTTGTTTTTTAAATTAACATCGGGTAACTCATGTTCCGGGTCAATCACCATCAATTTAATTTTTGATGTTGATGGATATTTAAAAGTCCATACACCGCCGCGTTGCCACACGTTTACGGGTAGGTGCAGGGTTTCAACCTTGCCATTGGCCTGTGTAATTTTAAGATCAACAGGCATTGCCATTTTTTCATTATTGGTGATGGTGATCAGCGACCCATTTGCAGCGTTATCGTCAACATATTTAACGCCGGTAATAGCCTGATCAATTTTCCAGGTAGTAGTAAACCAACCTTTCCAAAACCAATTCAGATCCTCGCCGCTGGCATCGTTCATCGCGCGGAATAAATCATAAGGCAGCGGATGTTTAAATGCCCAGTTTTTAATGTATTCATGGAAGGCATAGTCAAAGCGGTCGGGGCCTAAAACCACGTTGCGCAAAATGTCCATACCCAAAGCGGTTTTAACATAGTACTGGCCATAGTCGTTAAGTCCGATGGCCTCGGGCGCGGTCATCAATGGGTCTTTGCTGTTACGGTACTGGCCTAAAATCCGTTGTGCCTGTTTGGTGGTATCGTTATACTCGCCCTTGTTAAATTGCTGCGAAGCATATTCATTAATAAACGTGTTGAAGCCTTCGTCCATCCACATGTATTTGCGCTCGTTTGAGCCTACAATCATCGGGAACCAGTTGTGGCCAATTTCATGGGTAACATCGCCCCAAAGCTGTCCCTTTTTAAGGCCGCCAAGGCAAAATATAGCACCTGGGTATTCCATACCCAGGGCAACGCCAGATACATTGACAGCCGAGTTCCATGGATATTCGAAATAGGCTTTAGAGTAAATCTCCATGCTGTTTTTCAAATACTCGGTTGACCGGCCCCAGCTATCAACGCCGGCACTCTCAACAGGGTAGGCCGACATAGCAATACCCTTACGGCCCGATGGGAAATTAACCCTCGCAGCATCCCATATAAAAGCATCGGATGCGCCAAAGGCAACATCGCGGCTGTTCAGCATTTTATAGTGCCAGGTAAGGCTGCCTTTAAACGGACGGGTTGACGATTTACCAACTTCGTTCTGCTTAATCAGCATGACTGTTTTGTCGCTGCTTTTGGCTTCGGCCATACGGCTCAGCTGCGCTGGCGATAATACCTCCTCGGGGTTCTGTAAATCGCCCGATCCTACAACCACCATATTGGCGGGGGCAGTTACGTAATAGTCAAAATCACCATATTCGCAGTAAAACTCGCCAAGGCCCATGTAGGGCAGGGTGTTCCAGCCTTCTACATCGTCATAAACGCACATACGCGGGTACCACTGGGCAATTTCGTAAACGTAACCCTGTTTAAATTTTTTACGACCCATACGGTCGGCGCCGTAAAATGGGATGGCAAAATCATAATTTATCTTCACGCTTATTTTTTCGCCTTTACCATCCATTGGGGCATTCAGGCGTAGTTGCATACGGGCATCGGTAATAACCGGGGTAACTTTATAGGTTTCGCCTTTGTAGGTAACCTCAACCGAACTGATATGGTAACCGCCACGGCTAAAGCCACGCACATCAAAGCGGTCGCCGGTGTAGGGGGTTACGGCCGCGCCACGCGAGTCGGGTTTAAATAAGTTTTGGTCAAGCTGCAGCCACAGGTAATCCAATTGGTCGGGGCTGTTGTTGGTATAGGTGATGGTAACTTCGCCGGTAATGGTGGTGTCTTTACCTTCGTTCAGAGTGGCTTTAATCTGGTAATCGGCACGGTTTTGCCAATAAGTTGGAGATGGTTTGCCGGCATTTGAGCGTGTGCCCTGCCCGGTTACCGGCCAGGTGATGGGGCCAAATGATTCCTGGTGATTATACTTAATGGAGTCGGTTTGTGCCGATGCCGTGTTTGCGATAGCAAACAAGCCACCAACGCATAAAATGTTGATCAGTTTTAAATAGCGCATTTTGTCAGTCAATAATAAAAACCGCAAATAAAGCGAATTAAATTGTGAAGTTGGTAACAGGCTGGTTTAAAGTGGCTATAAATGTGGCGATATTCATATTTTATTCATGCTTTGCTGTTTTTTGCAAGTTAATCAAAGCTACTTCTGATAGGTTTATTTATACCTTTATAGTAATATTTAATAACTACTAACCCTGATGCGCCAACCTAAGCCAATAAAATATCTGCCATTGATTTTACTTTTTTTGTTGTTTGCGCAAATTGTTGCGGCCAACGCTATTGACGATCTGAAATAGGGTAGCGATGGGTAAATTTGTATTAAACCTTTAACCTAATTGTTGATATATGAGCAAACGTTTCTTATTGATTTTATCTCTTATTTTATTCATCTCTAAAAGCATGCTGTTTGCCCAGGATGAGTTACTGGAAAATAGAATAGTTCAAGCAAAAAAAGATACAAGAACTTTCAATATTCAATCTCTTGAAGGCAGAACGGTAAGGGTAAAAGTTTTACCTGATTATATACATAATATTTTGTGTGTGATATATTTAAAAGATACAGTTAAGGTATTTGGTTATTGGGATGTGGTGCCCAAAACATCCTATTTGAGTAAACGATTTATTAAAATAGATTATGAAGTTAGGGGAGGTTCAAATTTCGCTCTTGGAAACTCATTGATAATATGTGTGAGTGATAATAAGTTGTTTGAAGCATTACACGTGTTACGCTATGCAGATTGGGAATCTGAGTTGGTTAAAACTTATAATGTAAAGTTTGCATTAGTAGATCGTAAAAAAGATTATGTGCTTACAGCAAGCATAAGAGATAAATCAATTTCATCAATCAATCCTGAAACAAATTATAGTTATACAAATAGTAGCAAGTTGCATTTTGATAGGAAGCTAAAAATATTTTATAGCATAAAGAGCAATTTATACGATACGTTAAATGTTAGTTATCATGACACAACTTATAAACAGGAGATTCAGGGTAACTTTCCTGAAGCAATTTTAGGGGACAATAAATACGTTTTTATCGGCGGCCAATGGTTCGAATTAAGGAAAGGCTCAATAATTAAATATTAACCTGATAACTTAACCAGTTAACTCGATGTTTTCATGGAAGATTGGCAGTAAAGTAAAAGCAGCCCCTGTTCTATTATTTTAAACCCTATAATCAAATTAGTTTCAATTAACCACAACCTCCCCTAAAACTTTTCCAATTAATCCTACTTTAACTTACAGTCGCAATTATATTCGCACATTGCATTGATAACGCAATACCATCTGCTATGAATAAACTCGCAAATTCCACATCACCATATTTATTGCAGCACGCCAATAATCCTGTAAACTGGTACCCCTGGGGTAAAGAAGCGCTGGATAAGGCCAAGGCGGAGAATAAACTGATATTGGTGAGTATTGGCTACTCGGCCTGCCACTGGTGCCACGTAATGGAGCACGAAAGCTTTGAGGATGAAGCCGTGGCCGCAGTAATGAACGAATATTTTGTTTGCATTAAGGTAGATAGGGAGGAGCGGCCCGATGTTGACCAGATTTACATGAGCGCGGTGCAGCTGATGAGCGGCCGTGGCGGCTGGCCGCTAAACTGTATTTGCCTGCCAGATCAGCGGCCAATTTACGGCGGCACCTATTTTCGTAAAAACGACTGGACATCGCTGCTGTTTAACCTGGCCGATTTTTATAAACAAAAACCCGATGAAGCGGAAGAGTACGCCGTTCGCCTGACCGACGGGATCCAAAAATATGAATCGATCCAATTTATAGCCGATCAGCCTGATTATACCAAGGATGACCTGAAAGTTATCGGTGATAACTGGAAACGTTATTTCGACAGGCACGAGGGCGGCACAGGCAATGCGCCCAAATTCCCGATGCCCAATAACTGGCAGCTGCTGATGCGTTACGCGCATTTAACCAACGACGGCGAAATTGCCAAACAGGTAAAGCTTACCCTGCATAAAATGGCCTTCGGGGGTATCTACGATCATGTAGGCGGAGGCTTTGCCCGCTACTCGGTTGATGGCCGCTGGCACGTGCCGCATTTTGAAAAAATGCTGTATGACAATGCACAGCTCATTACCCTGTACTCCGAAGCCTACACCTGGCAGCCCGATGAATTGTATAAAACAGTGGTTGACGAGATCATCCATTTTGCCACAACTGAACTGGCATCGCCGGATATGGGTTTTTACTCGGCCCTGGATGCCGATAGCGAAGGGGTAGAGGGTAAATTTTATATTTTTACTAAAACCGAAATACAAGCCATTTTGGGCGATGATGCCGACTTGTTTTGTATCTACTACCATATTACCGAAGATGGCAACTGGGAAGAAGAACACTCCAACGTGCTCTTCAGAAAAGAAACGGACGCGCAACTGGCCGAAAAGCTGGGTTTAGGAGTAGATGATTTGCTCACACAAGTAAAGGCATCCCGCAAGATGGTGTTCGAAGCCCGCAGCCACCGTATCAGGCCAGGCCTGGACAATAAAATACTGGCATCATGGAACGGGTTAATGCTAAAAGGACTGTGCGAAGCCTACCGGGCTTTTGATGAGCCGGGGTACCTGGAACTTGCTCTGAAGAACGCTGATTTTATCCTGAATAACCTTGTAGGTCAAAATGGCAGGCTCTCACGTGTGTACGGCAGCCCGGTAACTGATGGTATGCCGGTAGCGTTTTTGGATGATTATGCCAATATTATTGACGGCCTCATCGCTTTGTACGAGGTTACCTTCAATGAAGATTGGCTGCAGCAGGCAAAAGCCCTTACAGATACCGCTATAGCCCATTATTACGACGAAATTAACGGCATTTTTTTTTACACTGCCGATGATGATGAGCAATTGATAGCCCGGAAATCGGAAATTATGGACGGGGTTACGCCGGCCAGTAATTCGGCAATGGCGCGCAACCTTAAAAAATTGGGCCTGCTTTTTGATAATGAAAGCTATGCAGCGGTTTCGGCACAGCTGTTACGCAACATTATGCCGCAGCTGGCAAAGTATGGTACAGCTTATTCAAACTGGACTATGTTATTGCTTGATGAAGTGTTTGGCATTTATGAAGTTGCAGTAACCGGCCCCGAAGCCGAAACTGTAAGAAAGGAACTTGAAAATAATTACATACCCAATAAAATTATATTGGGAGGTACAAAAGGAAGTTTACCTTTGTTACAGGATAAGTTTGGTAAATCAACACAAATATTTGTTTGTATAGATAAAACCTGCGGATTACCTGCTAATAACACGGCCGACGCACTAAAACAAATGCAGGCCTGATTGCTTATTTATAAAAACAGTAACAATGAAGATTGAACCACAGCACGTAGTGTCATTAACTTACGATTTGTATGTTGACCAGGATGGTACCGAAACTTTAACAGAAAGTGCCACACAAGAACAACCTTTAACCTTTTTATTTGGTGCCGGCCAGATGCTGCCCAAATTTGAAGAAAACTTAAGCAGCCTTTCAACAGGGGATACTTATGAATTCCGCTTAGCTGCAGGCGATGCTTATGGCGAATATGATGAAGAAGCTGTAGCCAACCTGCCAAAGGAAATGTTCCAGGGAACAGAGCTTCCTGAAATTGGCAGTATTTTGCCTTTACAGGATAACAATGGTAACCGTTTTCAGGCCCAGGTAGTATCAATAGCCGAAGATTCGGTAATTGTTGATCTTAATCACCCCATGGCCGGCCAGGAACTGCACTTTAAAGGCAGTATCCTGAACGTACGCCCGGCAACGCCCGAAGAATTATCGCATGGCCACGCTCACGGCCCTGATGGTCATCACGCTCACTAATTTTATTGATCGTAAAATATTTGAAAGCCCGTTATGTGAATAGCGGGCTTTTTTTGTGCCCTGTAGTTACGAATGTTGTGCAACACTGCTGTTTTTTATCCGGTTAATTCTTTAATTCTGGAAATTCTGGTTCACACAATTCACGTTAGCGATTGCAGCGGATACCGGCCCCGCGCATAATGCCTGTGCAGTATAAGCGTAAAGCGCGGCCGCAGGCAACGTCCGGATTAATAAGAACAGGTTGCCAATTAAAAGTCTTCTTTGTTGGATATAACAGGGTGAGGCTCTTTTGTTTTTGCAGAATATTTGCCATAACTTGCTGAAAATTAAACCTAAAAATGAAATACCTATCCTTACTGGCCGTGGCTGTAATGTTCAGCGCGTGCAAAAACACAGATAAGCCTGCTGTTGTAAAATCATACACCATTGAGCAGTTGTATAAAAATAAATCAATTGGCGGGGCGGGCTTTAATGCCGACGAGACCAAGGTGCTTATTGAAGATAACAGCAGCGGGATATTTAATATTTACGCCATTAATTTGGCCGATACCTCATCAAAGCAACTCACCCATTCAGCCAAAGACTCCTATTTTTCTATAGGCTACGTGCCGGGTACCAATGATTTTTTATACAGCGCCGACCAGGGTGGTAACGAAAATAGTCACATCTACCTGCAAAAGGCAGACGGCTCGCCGGTGAAGGATCTTACACCGTGGGCAAATACCACCAATAGTACAAACGGCTGGAGTGCCGATAAAAAGTACCTTTACGTTGTAAGCAACAAGCGCGACCCTAAGTTTTTTGACGTTTATAAACTTGATGTAAAAAGCTGGAAGGATGAGCTGCTATATGAAAACAACGACGGCTATTCGCCCGGCCCTGTTTCAAAATCCGAGCGGTACATTGCCTTAACCAAATCTATCACTACCGATAAAAACGAGTTGTACCTTTACGATAGGACAACAAAAGCTACCAAAAAGCTAAGTAACGATAAAGACGCAACCTGGTACCCGGCGGCTTTCACCAAAGGCGATTCGAGCCTGTACTACATTACCAACGACGGAAGCGAATTTAGTTACCTGGTAAAATATAACCTGGCAACCGGGGCAACCGCCAAAGTTTACAGCACCAACTGGGATGTTGTTGGCATGGAACTAAGCGACCTGGAAAAATATTACACCGTGTATGTAAATGCCGATGGCAAAACCAGGGTTTTGCTGTTTGATAACAGTACCGGTAAGCAAATGGATTTTCCGGAAATTAAAGATGGCGAGGCTAAGTCGGCAGTGTTTTCCCCAAGCGAGAAAAATATAATGCTTACGGTAGGTAGCAGCACAAGCCCCAATAACCTTTACGTTTATAATTTTGAGAGGAAGGAATTAAAACCGATAACCCGCACACTAAATCCGGCGGTAAGCAGTGATGATTTGGTAAGCGCAGAAGTTGTCCATTTTAAATCTTTTGACGGGCTGGAAATTCCTGCGATTTATTACAAACCTAAAAATGCCAGCAAAGATAAATCGGTGCCGGCTATACTTTGGATACACGGCGGGCCGGGCGGCCAAACCACAACCAGCTTTAGTAATCAAATACAGTTTTTGGTAAACCATGGCTACGCGGTTTTGGCGGTTAACAACCGGGGCAGCAGCGGTTATGGTAAAACTTTTTACAAGCTGGATAACAAAGACCACAGCAACGGCGATTTAAAGGACTGCATTTGGGGTAAAAAATGGTTACAGCAACAAGCTTACATCGATACCGCGAAAATAGGCATACTGGGCGGCAGCTACGGAGGCTGCATGGTACTGGGCGCCCTTGCCTTTCATCCTAACGAATTTAAAGTAGGGGTAGACCTCTTTGGCGTAGCCAACTGGATACGGACACTCAAAAGTATCCCTCCGTATTGGGAAGCCCAGCGCAAGGCCCTTTACGAGGAACTGGGCGATCCGTACTCGGCGGATAGCGTACACCTGAAAAAGATTTCGCCTTTGTTTCATTACCAAACCATCAACAAGCCGCTAATTGTTTTCCAGGGGATGAACGATGTGCGGGTATTGCCGATTGAAAGCAAGGAAATTGTGGATGGTGTAAAAAAGAATGGCGTGCCCGTTGAATACATTACCTATCCTAACGAAGGCCATGGTTTTACCAAAAAGGAAGACCAGATAACAACAGCCAACAGAACCCTGGCGTTTTTAGATAAGTATTTGGCTGGCAAAAAATAGGGCGAATAACGTTATGTATGGATGTCTTTGTGAGCGATAGTGTGGCAATCTCGTAGCTAATATATATCGGATTTGTATGTCGTTTATGCGTTGGCTACGAGATTGCTTCGTATCTTATAATGACGTGTTTGTAAGTTGTTGACTATCAAAATTAAATCCCCGTCATTGCGAGGTACGAAGCAATCTCCTACATGCTAAGTCCCATATAGTTCGGTATTGCTTCGTACCTCGCAATGACGGTAGTTTAGAACATTGATTTAACTGTATTTGGTTGCACGTCATGATATTTTTTTAGGTTTTCCCTGATGGTTCCTCGCAATGACAAATTGTAAAATGGCTTTCAATGTCTTGTAGTATTTACGAAATAGCCAATGCATTGAAGTGTAGACGAACACAAACAAAAACGGCCCCTCTTAAAAAAGAAAGGCCGTTTTACATTCCCCCTTCAGGGGGTTAGGGGGCTTAGAAACTATTCCTTACGCTATTGCTAAAAGTTTTGGTTGTCCAGTAACCGCTGTCTAAAATGCGGCGAACGGTCATTAGCGGATAATCGGGGTCGCGTTTGTCGGCAAGCTGGAAAGCTATTTTAAAACCCTTCTTTTGAATCTCGGGCAATACGGGTTTTTTCCATACGCCAAATGGGTAGGCAAAATATTCTATTTTTTTGCCGGTAATTTCTTCCAGCTTTTTGGTTGGCTTGTCAATCTGGGTAACCCAGTCATCAACGGGCTTGGTGGTTATTTTACCGTTTTTGCCTTTAATCTTGATTTCTGAATTATGCGAGTACTTGTCTACCCGGTGATGGTCCCAGGTATGGCTGGCAATTACGTTGCCCTCGTCTGATAGCTTTTTGACCATGTCTGCGGTCATATAATGCGGGCGGCCTAATGATACTGTCATTACAAAATAAACCGCCTTAAAACCGTACTTTTTAAGCGTGGGATCGGCAATAGTAAATTGATCAAGGTCGGTATCATCAAACGTAAGCATTATTGGTTTTTTTGGCAATGCCGCGCCGGTTGTAAGGTAGGCGTACAACTGATCGGGCAAAATGGTGTGGTAGCCACTATCGGCCAGCATTTTTATATGCTCCTTAAATGCAGCAACCTGAACAATGTAGTCTTTAGCACCTTTGGAATCGGTAGGCTTCCAATCGCGTATCTGGTGGTAGCAAACAATAGGCACCTGTTTACGCGCCATCACGGCTTTGTTATCTACTGAGGCTGCTGCGGTAGGCACAGGGCTTGTGGCGGATGTACTGGCCGATTTATCGGTTGGTTTTCCCTGGCATGACATGGTTGCGCCTAACGCGCAAACCGCCACCCATACAAAAGTTTTCTTTATCATAAATAGAAGATAATTTTAATAGAAGATAATTTTTTAATTAATTCAACAACGGCGAAATTAGGATTTTATTGAGAAACTTTTTCTTAGAGTCAGGAATCAAGAGTTAAGAATCAAGACTGAGAAAAATCAAATTCCAAATCTTAATAAATCCGAAATCGAAAATCCCAATTCCGAAATCTTAAAGTCCGGCATCTTCGCTTACGCCCCGGCCAAAACCCTCTACCCAGTCCTTGTCGCCAAGTCCTTTTGCTACGGCGCTTAATAAGCGGCTGTGAACGGCGTTTACAAGTGGCATGGGTGTGTAGCTCGCCTGCGACAGTTTAAAGGCAAGGCGGGCGTCTTTATAGCCTAATTTGGCTTTGAATCCTACCGGTTCATATTGCTTGTTTGCAATTAACCTTCCATAGTTCTGATAAATGGGGGCGTTGAATAACGTTGAGCCAAAAAAGTTAGCCACCTGCGCACGGTCAAGCCCGTTCTTCTCGGCAAGGGTGTAGGCCTCGGCCATCATCTCCATCGAGGCCATGATCATGAAGTTGCCGGCAATCTTCACCACGTTGGCGCCGCCAACTTCTTCGCCAAAATCGTGTATGGCCTGGCCCAGGCACCCGAGCACTGGTTTGACGGTGTCTTTTACCTGTTGAGGGCCGGAAACGCAAATGAAAAGTTTTTTTGCTGCCGCCGCCTCAGGCCTTCCGAAAACGGGTGAAGCCAGGTAATGGCTGCCCGCCTGCTCATGGGCTTTGGCCAGTTCAACGGCCGTTTCGGGCGATATGGTGCTCATGGATATGTGCACAGCATTTGGCTGTAGCGTTTTTAAAATTCCGTCGGGGCCTGTAACCGATTCTCGCAGCACCTCATCTTCTGACAGCATGGTTATCACGATGGGTACGCCGGCGGCGGCTTCGGCGGGTGTTTGGCATTTGGTGATGCCGGCCTGGTCAAGCTCGTCGGCTTTGTTGAGGGTGCGGTTATGAACCTGCAGATGGTAGCCTGCCTCGATAAGGTTTTTGGCCATGTGGATGCCCATGTTGCCAAGGCCGATAAATCCGATTTTATTTTTCATAGTGTTAGTTAATGTATTCCCTGTCTTCGTCACTTAGTGTATTTTTATCTTCTTTTTGGTGGATGCTGTCGTGGTAGCCCTCAATATCATATTTTGCTTTTTTGGGCCGGCCCACCATAAAGCCCAGGATAAAACCTACAAGGGTCATGGTGATCATGATGGCCAGTTTGGATACCCTGAAACTCATGAACAAAAATGCGAAGGTTACATTGTCGGTATTTTGGGCAAGCGCAGCCGTAAGCAAAATTGTGATGATAACTATGGTGATGGTTTTTATGCTCATGGTGTTTGATTTGTTAAAGTTAACAGTTAATACAAGATGCAGTTTTTAATGTTGAAATAAAAGGAAGTTTTGGACATGAGATATTAGATGTGAGATTTGAGACAGCCCGGCAGTTGATAATTAAATGATCCAAAATTGTAATTATCCCCGGTCAAATTTTCCAGCCTATACATGCCCATTTTTTACGCGGAAAAATTTCAGCGTTAAATTCCGTCACTAAAAAAATGCTTGTTTTTAATGGTGGGTTTTTTGGTAGGGAGGTGGACTTCCAATCGCCCGGGTCATGTAATTTTCATCGGCGTTATCTGGCAGGCTGTGCGCTCTCAATTTTTCTAACCCGGGATTTTTTTGACGCAAATTGCCCGGGCGTTTTCGTTGATGAGAAGCAATTTTTTTCTGTTCGTTTTCTGGTCCGGTATACAAAAGGGTTAGCTGGCTTCAATTATTTAGAATTCTCATTTTTATATTCAGTACACTTTGCTGTTTTGCTATGTCACGAATGCTGAGGTGTACTATTTGATTAAATAATAAAGCTTAAATAGTTCATTTTATGAGTTATAAACTCAATTTATATGCATGTTATTTCATTGTGCTAATTATTTTAGTATTTTGAATTTTAACTTAGATAGCGTTTGTTTAATTTTAACTTTCGATAACTTTTATATATAATTGATTTTTAAATTATTGTGTATTTTATATAAATACTGATTTACGATTTTATTAATAGATTTTTTTCGATAAAATGCTGTTTAAGGCATTTCTGTTCATTTTTGCTATTTGTATTTTTATATACACTAACTAAAAATGAGATTTTGCCGCTAATCCACGCAAGTTGATTTAAACAGGCAGGAATGCGCCGAAAAATTATAATTGCTTACGGGGCTTTAAAACGGCATTTTACGGCACGAGGATTTATCCCCTACCCAGCCACTTTTGGGGGCGGGAAATACCTGGATGAGTAGCAAATTTTGGATGCTAAATAGTGGGCAGAATATAAAACTAACCAGGGAGAACTGATCAAAGAAAATGGAACAACGCAAAGAATATGGAAAGCTTAGCCGCGATTTTTACGCCTGGCAATTTGCGATTGGGCAACCGGGTAGAGGAAGATGGTAGACAGGATAAGTACCGATCCGCCCCAAAAACCGATAGACATTTTATTCATATCGCCAAAGAAAATAAAGGCCATGATGATACCATATACCGGCTCGAGGTTGGTGATAAGCGCCACCCGGAAAGCCGAAAGTTCGCGCATAACGGATACCCCGGCAACATAAGCAAGAGAGGTGCACACCGTGCCAAGCAGTACCAGGTAACCAATATCTGCCGGTTTTAAAAGTAGTTTTTGGTTGTATCCGTTGGTTGCAAAAAGATATAATGAGATCCAGAAAAATGCCCCTGTCAGCTCATAAAACGCAATGATGGGGGCTTCGCTTTTTTTAACAAACCGCGAATTGATAATGGCAAAAAGTGCAGCGCAAACTGCGCTCGCCAGCCCGGCTATTATCCCCTTAGTGTATTGAGTTTCGAATTTGAAAATTAATACGATGCCGGTAATGATTAATAAACCCGCCATGATTTCTAACTTTGAGATCCTGGTTTTGTTAATCAACGGCTCGAAAATGGCAGTAAATAAAGTGATGCTGGAGAGGCAAACTAACGACACCGGCACGGTAGAAAGCTTGATGGAGGCGAAGAAAAGTATCCAATGGCCGCCCACCAAAGCGCCCGTAAAGACCATTTTTAGCATGGTTTTTCGCTCTACTTTGAAGTCGGTTTTGCTGAATTTAAAGTATAAAAATAACGAAACAAAGGCAATTAAAACCCGGTACCACACCAATTGTACCGCCGAAATGGTAATTAATTGACCCAAAATGCCGGTAAAGCCCCAGATAAAAACTGTAAAATGGAGTATAATCAGGTTCTTATTGAGCGCTTTTGTGGTATTTTTATCCAATTTTTTGGCAATTTATTTCAATTTTTGAATACTTTTTCGATACTTTTTAACACTATTTAGGCGCTTTTAATAGCACGTAATAACCTAAGATACCAAATAATGTATTAGGAATTAGCACCGTAAAAATTGGCGGGACACCGCCTTTTATCGAAAATACGATCGAGAATTTCTCGATAATGATGTAGGTAAAGCACAACAAAATTCCGATCCCAAGCGGTAATCCCACGCCGCCACGCACCTTGCGCGACGATAGCGCCACCCCCAATACGGTTAAAACATATGCCGATAAAGGGTACACAAAGCGGTGGTATTTTTCGTAATATAAGTTGTTTAAAACCTCGGGCCGGCGTAGTTTTTCTTTGTCGATATTCTTGTTCAATTCGCTTAATGACATAGCCGCGTATACGTTATCATATACAATAAAGTCCGTCGGGTGCATGTCCAGTACGGTATCTTTTTGGCCCGGATTGTGGATAAATTGTTCCTTTAATCCTTTAATATATCTAACGTCGTAGTTCTTTAAAGCCCAGATCCTTTTCACAGAATCGTAGGTTACCTGCTGGGCAATCAGCTTTTCGCGCAGGGTGTCACCGTTAAATTTCTCCATAATAAAGGTGTAACCAGTGTGCACAGTTGGGTCGTAATTGGCCAGGTAAACATAGGTATGTTTATCAATTTGCATGTGCACCTCGCTCTTGGTAGGGTCGTTATCGGTGATGCCGTTGGCGTTTTCAAAGTCGTTTTTGAGGTGGTTTGTATACGGGATAAGGTACACATTGGCAAAAAACGATACCACAAATATGAGCGATGCCGCTATAAAATAAGGCCTCAAAAAGCGGTTAAAACTGGCCTTGCCACTCAGTATCGGAACGATTTCTGTTTGGTTTGCCATCTTGGCCGTAAAGAAAATTACTGCCAAAAAGTTGATTAATGGCGATAGTAAATTCAGGTAAAAAGGCACAAAGCCCGCATAGTATTTAAATACAATATCGTGTAGTGTAGCGTGCCTGCTGGTAAAGTTATCCAGCTTCTCGGAGATGTCAAACACTACCGAAATAGCCGCGAAAATGGCCATCGTAAACACAAATGTGCCCAGGTATTTTTTAATAATAAACCTGTCGATAACCATCAGGTACCGGTGTATAAAAGTCCTCATCGGCAGATTAAATGTTTTTTAAAACCATGGTTTATATTATGTAAGCAACGCTTTTTATGCTGCATTATTTGATTAACCTGCAATTATAATCGCTGGCCAAGGCGGCCAACCATTACGTTTTTCCAGGCATAAAACTCGCCGCTGATGATCTTTTTACGCGCTTCCTTAACCAGCCAAAGGTAAAAATGGAGGTTGTGCAGGGTGGCAATTTGTGCCCCAAGCATCTCGCCGGAGTGAATCAAATGGCGTAAATAAGCCTTGCTGTATTCCTTATCTGCAAATAAATCGCTGTCGTCTTCTATCGGACTAAGGTCGTTTTTCCACTTTTCATTCTTGATATTAATGATGCCGTTTTTGGTAAAAAGCATGCCGTTGCGGGCATTGCGGGTAGGCATTACGCAATCAAACATATCAATTCCGAGGGCAATATTTTCCAATAAATTGATAGGTGTGCCTACGCCCATCAGGTAACGGGGCTTGTGTTCGGGCAAAATATTGCATACAATTTCGGTCATGGCGTACATTTCTTCGGCTGGTTCGCCTACCGAAAGGCCGCCTATGGCGTTGCCTTCGCGCTCAAAAGAAGCGATAACTTCGGCCGATTTTACCCTTAAATCTTTATAAACCGAGCCTTGTACAATAGGGAAAAGTGTTTGGTTGTAGCCATATTTTGGCTCCGTACTATCAAACCTGTCGCAGCATCTTTTGAGCCAGCGATGCGTCATTTCTATCGACCGCCGGGCATAACCATATTCGCAGGGATAGGGGGTGCATTCGTCAAAAGCCATGATGATATCGGCGCCAATAACACGCTGAATATCCATCACATTTTCGGGTGTAAACAGGTGTTTTGACCCATCAATATGCGAACGGAAGGTTACGCCTTCCTCCTTTATCTTACGTACTTCTGTAAGCGAATACACCTGGTAGCCGCCACTATCAGTTAAAATAGGGCCATCCCAGCCATTAAATTTATGCAGGCCGCCGGCGCTTTCCAGCGTGTTTAGTCCTGGTCGCAGGTATAAATGATAGGTGTTTCCTAAAATAATCTGTGCTTGTATATCCGTTTTAAGCTCGCGCTGGTGCACCGCTTTTACCGTGCCGGCCGTGCCAACGGGCATAAATATGGGGGTTTCAATAGTGCCATGGTCGGTGGTAATTTCACCGGCACGGGCCTTTGAAAGAGGGTCTTGTGCTGCTAATTTAAATTTCATTTTGAAGGTGTAAAATTAGCAAAAAAAAGAAGCAGACCCGCTATGATCTTGTTTATAGGTTTTTCGCGCAAAGACGCAAAGTAAAATAAGTAAAATAAGTAAAACAGCTTGTTTCCCCGGGGGGGCTTTGACAAGCGCCACACTATTTATAATTAAAACAATGAACCGATGCTCAACTAAAGCTTTTCTATGTCTTCGGCAGATAGTTTGGTAAACTTTGAGATTTGGGCAAGTGGCAGGCCGTCTTTTTTCATTTCACGGGCAATATCTAAGGCCTTTTTATACTCACCTTTTTCCATACCTTCCTGCCAGGCATAATCAACCACATTCTTATTGTCCCATTTGTATTTTAAGCTGCTATCGTACATCGTTTTTGTCTGGTTGCCATACTTTGCTATGTCATACAGTTTTTCATAAGCCTGCTTTCTTAAATAAGCCGGTAGCTTATCTATGTTGCTCATGTTGTTCAGTTGTTGTAACGCGTCTATAAGGGAAGGTTACAAATATCAGGTGATAAATATTACCTTAAACCTTTTCGCACATTTTCAACAAAAACTGTATCAACTGAAGCTAATGAAGCTATTTTTCGGTCATCAAAATCGGTATCTTGAATAAGGTTTTTAACAAAAGATTCACGGACAATTTTATCGGCCTCTTTTACCGCATAGTCAAGCACGTTTTTGTTATCCCATTTTTGTTTTAAGCTGCTATCGTACAACATTTTTTCCTCCTTTGTCAGGTTGCTATATTCTGCTATGTTAAATAGTTTTTCAAAAACCGGCTTTCTCAAATAAGCCGGTAACTTGTCCATGCTGCTCATATTGTTCAGCACAAAAAGCCATCGGTCAAGGTCTGTTTCCAGTTCATTATCCAATTTTACAAAGTTACGCAATTCAATATAGGTGTAGCCTAATTCATCGTAAAATATTTTACCTGTATCTCTGTTACACAGGCAAATATCATGCAGATACTCAGCAGCAGGGCTATCATCCAAAACAAAATCTTCCAACAATGCAATTAAATAAACACCACTTATATTGTAAGCCCACTCACTTCGCTTACCCTTGGGCGCTTGTTCGCTAATAAGACGACTGGTATAAAACAATGCTCGTTGTTTAAACTTTTCTTGTTTGCCGCGTTGTACTTCAATAATAAATTGCTCTCCGTCGGTACCGGTACAAAGCAGATCGAATATTGCTCCACCTTCATGTTTTGTTTCACCTGGATGCTCATTTTTATTGTAAACCAAATCAGCAATAAGTTTTCGCCCACGGAATACCTCATTTAAAAAAGCAATAAGCAGGTCTTTATTGGGGTCGCTGCCGAAAAGCCGTTTAAAGGCAAAGTCGGTCATCGGGTCAATATACCGGGGTTGTTTATTCATGGATTTGTTATTAACGCTTAAGCCGTAAATATATCTATTTGTTTGAAAAAGTAAGCCGGTTTTAAGGGAACCGGGCTGACTTATCTATCCTGAATTTATAAGGAGTTTGGGGCAGGAAGGAGGGAGAAACTATCTTTTGAGCGTAGCGAAAAATCCTATACGTCATGCTTGCAAATTTGCATGGTTGGATGCATGACGTATAGGATTTTTCCCCGTACCTCGTTCGAAATAGCATTTTCTTTTGTTTTAAAGATGTGTACACACAGTAGCCGGGGGACTTTAACTACACTTTTTTAAAGTCTTTCCGCTAATCAGCAGAAAGATTTTAAGTGGGCTTAATCATCGGGAGGTTCTTAATTAAACTTAATGACATTAGGGAGGGAGCCCTGCATCTTTATGTCAGATCATCTTCCCATCAACTCATTAAGATAAGCTATATCAATGGTTTTGTTCACTTTTTTTGAGATATCGGCAAATGACACAGGCCGTTTAACATCTTCATCTTCAATAAAAATAACATCACCGGCTCCCTGGCGAATCTTGTTAACAATGGTGTCTATGAACCAAACGCAGTTGGCGTTAATAGCCGGGTTGTTTTTTTGTTCTTCGGTAAAAAAGGTTAATATCCCGATGGTTAGTCCCAATATCTCTATAGATTCTGTGGTTGTGGCCAGGTACAAATTATCAGCATTTTTCAAATAAAAAAAACACGGACTTTGTTCTACATAGAACAACGTGAACTGGTTATCCCGGCTTACATTTTCTGTATTAACAGGAAGATCGAAATTATTTACTTTAACTGTTTTGCAAATATTGGGGTATTCGCTACAGGTCATCACGTGTGTTTTTTTTGTTCGCGGGCTACGGCAGGTGAGCATAAATTTGTTATCAGTGAGGCTGATGAATGACCATTGTATACAATGGTCAATTATATTATTACTCATAATATCTGTAATCCTATCTATCCCGAGATCTACGGGTGCCGGAGGCGGGATAGGGGGATAACCAGGCTTCGGCATCGGGTAAATGATGGTAACATCCTGAAAAGCGCCACTTAAGCTGCCTTTGCCGTGTGCCAGCGAAAATAGTTTTCCCTGCATGGGATTGGCGTAGTTAATCGGTGGCATAGTTTTGTAGATTAAATTGGTTTATAAAAGTAAAATGTGATTGTGACACATGATTTTTTTGTTACCGGGTCCCGGCGGCTTTTTTAAAATTTTGTTACCGTTTATCGCGAGTTTAAAAATGCATCACACTCTGTTTGAAGCTGATCCCATGCTGCTATTGCTACGGAGAGGCTCAGGCCTGCTATAAAGGGGATTGAAAAATCAACCTGGCTTGTTTTTGCAATGGCTTCCAGGTCATCGGCAAGTGCCGACCATGCCCCCCGGATGCTTCCGGTGGCATGGTCAAGCACGGCTATACTTGCGGTTATTTCTTTCATAAAACCAAATTCTGTACCGGCAATATCACTATCAAGATTATTATTGGCTTTGTTGAAAGTAAAAACCTGATTTACAATATTGATAAAAGAAGCAGAAAGACCCTTGGTTGATTCATATAAGGCAGCTACCGCAGTTGCCGCCTGTTGCTGTACTGCGGGTGTCATATCCTGCTCACTGATAATTAATTGCTGCACCGCAATGTTCAGCGCCGAAAAATCAGCTTTGGCTTTTGTTGCATATGCCATCAGCAAATTACACTGAGCCTTCATCTGTGGGGCAATGTCAGTGTCCCACAGGTAGGCGGCGGCAAGCGCATCTGGAAAATGAGGAAGGTGCCGCGTGATGATATCCTTAATAGCGGCTCCCTGTTTGCAGGTTTTTACACGTGCTTTAATAGCATCCATATCCGTTTTGGGGATGGTAAACAACGCGTCCATATTAAGCGCAGTTAATGATCGTTCTGTAATTGCCATGTTTTTATGCGATTCTTTTCGCAGATTTAGTATGTATCGAAGTTCCGGCGAATGACAGCGTTATTTTGCTAACCTGACTCCGGGGCATCTTTTTATTTACCGAGATAGTCCATTCTGTAAAAGGAGTGGGTTGAAAATAAGCTGCCTGCAATTCCTTACTGATGGCCCCGGGGGTATCAATCAAAATTTCACCATTCTCTTCATGGTACGCAAATGTCAGCTCAGCAGGGGTACTGCTAAAGCTAAATTTCTCTTTATTAAACCGGTCGGCATATATGCCAGAACTGCAGATGGTTACCGTAATCATCTTTGTTGCCTTAATGCCATGTAGCCATGCCTGCACTTTATTTAACCTTACCCGGTGCATGTTCTCAAATACTTCGGTATCCATTCCAACAGCTATGGTAATTTGCGCATCTTTTACAAATGCAGCAATTGCGTCGGCATCTGTTATATGTACACTGTAACCTTCTTCTGATGCTTCAAAATCCGATGGTTTCGGCTTAAATTTCTCCAGGGCTTCAGCACGGTCTTTTTTCATATTGGCCACATCCGTTGTAAGTAAGGCGGCTGTTTTTAAAATAGATGGGGCGACTGAGGAGTCCTGCAAGGCCCAGTATTTATAAGCCCGGGTATAATTCCTGATGGCCAGGTACATATAGGTTTTCATATTCATCTGCAATACGTAAACGTTGTGCAGGGTATTTTTATCCGTCGCGATATCGCCTTCAAGCGCTTTAAGATAATTTTTATATGATTCGATCATATTTGCGCTTACCTTTTTTTGCATGTAAAGCCTGGCCAGTTCCTGTGTAACCTGTACCATGGCTGCCTGCGCGGCTGATTGCGCCTTTCCGTATATAGAAAGGATATCCAGTTGCTGGCGGTATTCTGCAGCGCCGGCAATACTTGCATTTTCCGCACCCTTCATCATATCATCTACCTGTAACCGAAAAATGTCCCACTCGGCCTGGCTTGAAATGTCGGCGGCATCAGGTATTTCAAAGTCGGTAACCGCTTTGGTATAATCCATTTTTTTTGCAACTTCTCTTAAATCATTCATGAATTTAAAGGTGTTTTGCAGCATCTTGGCTATGTTTTCCAGCTTTGACATGGCTTTGGATAGGTTACCAATAGCAGTTGCAAATTTTGATACGGTTTTTGCCGAATCTGCCGCGGCTGCTGCTGCTTTTCCTGCCTGGGCCACCGCACCGGCAGTGGCGCCGGCAGCGGCTACATCGCCAACGCACATTGCACCTATAGATGCAGCAAAAGTACCCACGGCCATACATATCTCAAAAGCAGCTTTTAACGTTTGGTCCCGCTCCCAGATTGCTACACCAGCTTTAAAGTCGGCGGCAGCACGCATACTGGCTAAATTTGCCGATGTCATGTTGGCTTGTGCCTGATCATATGCGCTTTTTGCAGCATCAAGGTTAGATACGGCTTGTTTGATTAAACTGTCGGTAAATGCATCTGTATTGCTAAAATAAGTAAGCATTTGATGCCCGGCCCTAATCTGATCGGCTTTACTTACCGCATCCTGGGTTACCAGATTGTACTGGGTTTCATAATTGGCAACAGATGCCAGGTAGGCCCCGGCAAGTGTTTCGTAAATATCGGCGCTAAGCAGCGGCACAAAATTTAAATTGCTGGCTTCAAGGGTAAGTTCGCCCAGCAGCGCCGAACTTTGATAGTAAAGATCGGCAAGGGGAATATTATTTTGAGAAGCAGCTTTAACCCAGGCAAGTATAGCCCTTGCCGCAGCTGGTTCGGTATCTATCAGGCGTGTACTAAACTGGTAAAGCGAGGACAGGGTGAGCTGCAACTCGGTACCAGGCAACGGATGTGCCGGGTTATCGGTAATGAGCTTAAGATCCTTTGAGTATAGGTCGACAATTTGGGTTTTATAATTGGCGTGTTTAACATGAATACCTAAGCCCGGAAAATCGGTGAGGGCAAAATTCTTATTTTCATCGGCCTTTGGGCCCAGGGTGTTTATTTTTAGGTCGCCACTAATTTCTGTAGCAAACAGCATAAAAGTAGCTGCGTTGTTTGAGCTAAAATCCATGGTAACCACGGATGAGTTGCAAACCAGCCTGCGGCTGATGATGAATATACCACGGTTAAAAAGCTGGATATTTGCAGCCGGCATCTTTACAATATCTGCAATGATGTACACAATAACCGATTTGTGTTTATCGGCGGCGGCCAGCACTTCGTCCATATCCACAACCAGGTCGCGAAAAATAAGCTGACCGTTGAAGGGTATGGTAGCAGTTGTGCAAGGTATTTTATTTAATGCCTGGGCGTTTTTATAATAATCGGCCCAGTCTTTTTTGTCATGTACTGAAATTGCCATTTTGAGGGAATTAGAAAGTTAGGTTAACATTTACATGCCGGGTTTTTCGCCCGGCACGTGTTTATAAGGCATCTTGTTTTTTTTAAGCTGCTGTATCTTCTGGCTGGTGTATGCTTACCCTGTTTTTGCGGGTCAGCATCTTTTTAAGATGAGTTGCAGCATAGAAAGCCACAGTTGAGTTGGGTACAACAGTAATATATGCGTTAATACGATAATTATCTGCCTCATCGGCTACTTTTTGCCATAATACAATAGCCTCCTCAATTCCAAGCCCGGCAATAAATGATGGCATATCTACAATTTCGCCGCTAATAGTGGTCAGGATACTGGAAAGGTCGTCCTTTAGTGCACTCCACATGCCTTGTATTTTCTGAATGGCCGGAAGAGCGCCATCTATCTTTTTAGTAATACCGGTGATGTCAGAATTAATGCGGGTTAAATCAAGCACAAGTGTAGCGTCGGCGGCAATCTTGGCCTCAAGGCCGTTCACCAGATCGCTAAGCGCGTCTATTCTTGCTTTTGCGTCGGTTGCTTTTTTGCCATAAATTCCGGCCACAATTCCTGCGGCGATTGAGCCACAAGGCCATATCCAGGCGTAACTTGCTGATGTGGCAGCTACGATAATGTCATGCTTGTATTCGTCTTCGGCGTCAGACAGATCGGCCTTATCCTGTGCCAGCTGGGCTTGCATTGTTTTAATAGTTCCGCTTGTTCCTGATATCTTGTCGCTATAAGTTTTAAACAATGTGCCGATAGCAGCTTCATTAACTGATGTATCTAAAGAGAATTTTTGCATGGCTGCCGCAACATTAGTGGCATGTGTTGAAAAAGCCTGCGCTTTATTGATCATTACCTGCAAAGTTTGTTTCAGGTGGGTAATTGATACGGTATCGGTGGGGTCGGCTTCAATTTTTAACATTAATGCTAAAATAGCCCGGTAAAATATCGGGACTGAAACATTGTAAGCAATCAGATCCGAAGCGCATTTTACGCTGTCGGGCTTGGTAACGGTATCAAAAGTTTGGCAAATATCATATAGATTTTTGTACCCATCAACAAGGGGTTGAAACTGTTCAATTCCGCCGGACGGAACGGCAGGCAGCGTTTTTTGCAAAAGTGCTGTGGTTGTTGGCAATAGCATGGCACCGGTAACAAATACCTGTATTGATAACCATTCATTGGATGATAAAGCGAAAGTGGTGCCTTTTGCCAGGTCGCGCGGAGTAAGATCGATTGTTGTTGACATAAAATTGTAAGTTAAATTTGGTTTATTGATTATATATTGGTTTGCTGAAACGTTAACACATACCTGCTGCTAAAAACATAACTCAACAGCCCGTGCAATGCCGGGCGCTTTAAATTATATGTTTATAACATCGATATCGGGAGTCGTATCGTTACGCAAGTTCAGGCAATTGATAAAAGGAAAGCAGGGCCGAAATAGCTTTTATCTGAGGGGCTTTTTAGCTATAAAAACGTATAGAACAAACTGGATTACCGGATATTTAACGGGTACTTATAGGAAAAATCTCAGGGGGCTATCTGGTTAATATAGAAATAACCATTTGGGAGGGATTGATTAAGATAGCTGCCATATCCAGTTATATAATTTAACAGAGGCTGTTTTTTTACACGATGTTTATGTGCAACCTTTAAGGAAGGGGATTTGTTCCGTTAATTTCATTAGCATTTTTGAGTGGGAGGCAATAGCGAAAAAAGCCTTATCCAGGCCCTTTATAAAAAAGATTAAGTAGGGGTACAGCGCATTCGTCCCGGCAGAACGGCGGTCTTTATCTATATATGTAACTGTTTATTTTGCAGATATAAAAGTGATGATAGGCGGTTAATTACAGCTTTTCTATTTCCTCAACAGGAAGTTTAGTGAATTTTGAAATTTGGGCAAGCGGCAGACGGTCCTTTTTCATTTCGCGTGCAATGGCGATGGCTTCTTCAAGCTTCCCTTTTTCAATACCTTTTTCCATACCTTCCTGCCTGGCATAATCAATCACATTCTTATTATCCCATTTGTATTTTAAGCTGCTATCGTACATTGTTTTCTCCTCCTTTGTAAGGTTTGTATATTCTGCAACACTGAACAATTTCTCAAATATGGGTTTCTGAAGATAAACAGGGGGTATTTATTCTTGCTATATTCTTTAGGGAATAAATCTCAAAGTATAGATGTTGAAAAGGACCTTTCCTGTTTTATAATTTAAAAAGAGATGTCCTGTGCTTAACTACAGCTTTTCTATTTCTTCAACAGAAAGTTTAGTAAACTTTGAGATTTGGACAAATGGTAAGCCATCTTTTTTCATTTCACGGGCAATGTCCAAAGCCTTTTTATACTCGCCTTTTTCTATGCCTTTTTCCATACCCTTTTCCATACCTTTTTCCATGCCTTCCTGCCGGGCATAATCAATCACATTCTTATTATCCCATTTGTATTTTAAGCTGCTATCGTACATCGTTTTCTCCTCCTTTGTCAGGTTTGTATATTCTGCAATACTGAACAATTTCTCAAATATGGGCTTCCGAAGATAGACCGGAATTTTTTCCATCCGGCTCATGTTTTTTAATACATAAAGCCATTTATCCAAATCCGTACCTAAATCGGTTTCCGTTTTAACAAATTTACTCAATTCTATATAGGTATAACCCAGTTTATCGTAAAAAATTTCACCGGTATCCCTGTTGCACAGGCAAATATCATGCAGGTAGCTATTTGGCGGGCTATCTTCCAGTGTAAAATCTTCTAACAAAGCTATTAAATATACTTCGGCAATGTTGTAGCCCCAGGCGTTTCGTTTGCCTTTTGGTGCCTGGTCGCTTATGAGGCGGGAGGTATAAAACAAGGCCCTTTCTTTAAAATACCCTTGTTTTGCCCGCTGTACCTCAATTATAAAACGTTCGCCGTTATCTCCTGTGCAAAGTAAGTCGAATATGGCCGAGCCTTCGTCTTTTAAATCGCCGGGGTGTTCGTTTTTATTGTAAACCAGGTCAACAATATGCTTCCTTCCCCTGAATACTTCATTTAAAAAAGCGGTCAGTAAATCTTTATTAGGTTCGCTCCCAAATATTTTTTTAAAGGCGAAATCAACCAAAGGGTCAATGTATTTACCCGTAACAGGTGGGTTGTTGTTTGGCATATCCAAATATAAAAGTTTATTCCTTATCAACCCCCACTGTGAAAATAACCCCACCGGGTAAAAGTAAGCGATATAAAAGCCCTATGACACAACTTATCAACATAAATTTCTTTCACCTAAACAGTGTGGAAAACTACAACCTGTTCCATTGCCCACAAGTACCAAATTTAACCCGATTAAGCCCTTGTAATTCGTGTAATTTTAACAACTTTGCCTGATTATTTTTGGCTCATTGGAAACTTATATACAAATAGTACTTTTTCTGCTTTTTCAGCTCTGTTTTATTGTTCAGCTGTACTACCTGGTAAGTAGCCATATTAGCCTTGCCGGTTACAAACCCCATGAAGAATTGCCAACGGTCTTGATACCGGTTTCGGTAATTATCGCCGCCCGTAACGAGGCGCAAAACCTGCAGGAAAACCTGCCATCGATACTGGAACAAAACTATCCCGACTTTGAAGTTGTGGTAATAAACGATTGCTCATACGATGCATCTGACGAGGTATTGGAGGATATGCAACGCCGGTATGCCAACCTTAAAGTAGTTACCATTACCGAGCATGACCGCTTTAAAACCGGCAAAAAATTCGCACTTACCCTGGGCATAAAGGCCTCAAAAAACGAATATTTGCTGTTTACCGATGCCGATTGTAAGCCCGTGTCGCCAAATTGGATAACACGTATGGTAGCCAATTTTGGTGGTGGAGCTCAAATAGTTTTAGGCTATTCGCCCTTTTATAAAACCAGGAGTTTTTTAAATTGGTTTACCAGGTACGAGTCGGTAAAGGCGGCCACTAACTACCTGTCATGTGCATTAAACGGCGATGCTTATATGGGTGTTGGGCGTAACCTGGCCTATACCAAAACTTTGTTTTTTAGCGAAAAAGGCTTTGCATCGCACATGCATGTACTATCCGGCGATGATGATTTATTTGTAAACCAGCATGCCACTCCCGATAATGCCGCTATTGAAATTCACCCGGATACCTTTATGTACACTGCGGCAAAATCAACATTATCCTCGTGGTACAGGCAAAAAAAAAGGCATGCGGGTGTAGGTAAATTATATAAGAGAAGACACCGTAAAATGCTTATTTTTGATGGCGTTAGTGGCTTTTTGTTTTATATGCTGCTTATATTATGCCTGGTTTGTAAATTCGAACCTCTGTTGGCATTAGGTTTGTTGCTTTTTAGACTGATTATCCAATTATTAATCTATAATAAGGTTTTCAAGAAGCTGGATGGCAAAGATCTGATTTGGTATTTACCATTTTTTGATATCATATATTATATGTATTTAATTGGATTTGGATTAGTTGGGCTACTTTTAAAAACTACCCAATGGAAATAAACGCAAATTTTACCGAAAACGCCAGGAATGATTTTCACCTGGTAGTGAGGGCGCGTACGGGCGATCAAAAGGCGTATGCCGATCTGATGCACCGTTATAAGGATTCCATATATTTTATGGTACTTAAAATGGTGAATAATAAAGAGGACGCTATGGACCTTACCGTGGAAACCTTTGCCAAGGCATTTGAAAAGCTGGAAAAATACCAGCCCGATTATGCTTTCAGCACCTGGCTTTTTAGGGTGGCAACTAATAATTGCATTGATTTTATCCGTAAAAAGAAACTCAATACCCAATCTATCCACGGCATGACGGATGAAGACGGCGACGAAAAGCCGCTTCAAATTAAAGCCGATGTATTAAACCCGGAGGAAACATCCATTAAAAAACAGCAGACCCAGGAACTCAAATTGCTGATAGAAAGCCTGCCGCCGCGCTACCGTAACCTCATTACCCTGCGTTATTTTGATGAGCTATCTTACGAAGAAATAGCACAACAGCTTGATTTGCCATTAGGTACGGTAAAGGCGCAATTGTTTAGGGCCAGGTACCTGCTTGGCAACATCATCAACCGCTTTAACAGGGATGACATCTGATATCGTTTTTAAATATTTTCCTGAACTAACAGCGCAGCAACGTGCCCAGGTTGAGCAGCTGCCCGAGTTATATAACACCTGGAACAGCCAGATTAACGTGATATCCCGCAAGGATATTGATTTGTTGTATGAGCGTCATGTTTTACACTCTATGGGTATTGCTAAAATAATGCCCTTTTTGCCGGGCGAAAGCGTGCTTGACGTAGGTACCGGCGGCGGTTTTCCGGGTATTCCGCTGGCTATATTATTCCCCCAAACTTCTTTCCATTTGGTTGATTCTATCGGCAAAAAAATAAAGGTTGTTCAGGAAGTTGCCAAAGCGCTGGGCCTTACCAACGTAAAGGCTACCCATGCCCGTGCCGAAGAAATTGACGAGAATTTTGACTTTGTTATATCCCGCGCCGTGACCCAACTAAAAGATTTTTACCCCTGGGTGCGTAGCAAATTCAAAAAGCAATCGGGCAATAAACTGCCTAATGGCATCCTGTATTTAAAAGGCGGCGACCTTGACCAGGAGATCAAAGAATCGGGCCTTAAAGTGCAGCAATATTACCTTAAAGATTATTTTACCGAAGAGTTTTTTGAAACCAAACAGGTGATTTATGTGAAAGGGAAGGAAAGTCAAAAGTAAAAATTCAAAAGTCAAAATTTCAGCGGCTCTGAGGCTGTTGGAAATCTCTTCGAACAGCCTCGCGATCACATAAAGCGCTGCCAGCGCTTCTGCCTGTAGAGGGGAAACACATACTTAGTCAGAAGTTAAAAGTCAAAAATTGACTGGCGTGCACAGAGTTTTCCTGCTTGTTAAAAAGTCTTAATTCCTGATTCTTAACTCTTGATTCTACTTTAAATCAAGTGATCGTGGTGTTGGTTATCGGTTCGCGATGCGGCTAAGAATACCAGGCCAATTACAAACAGCGCGCCGCCGGCAAATACAGGTAGCTTAAATGTCCAGCTGCCATTGGGGCCGGTAACAATTTCTTTGCTGCCGCTGCTGTCAACAGCATTTGATGTTTTTTTGTAAAAAAAGTTGCTGGTAATAAACAGCGCAATACCCAAAATGGCTACAATAATTCCAAACTTTTTCATGATGATTAAATTTAAATGATATACCCAATCGGTATTTTAGGCACTGTATATCAACTGAGTAGTGTATCAAATTTAATAAGTTTAAATGGTAAGTGTATACTTTATTTAATTATTATTTAAGTGGTTGTAAAAGGGCGGGATGCGCGGGTATTGACTGTATTCTGATGTCGATTGTTTTTTTGGCATCCTGTAGTCAGAGACTACATGCATAATGGTTCGAAGTCGGAGACTTCGAACAGCGGGGTTGGCATGGTGGTTCGAAGTGAAAGATCCCGAACAGCGGGTTTGCTACTCCGTAGGAGTTACCCGTTTGTAGCCATGGCAGGCAAAAATGATTTTGCGCCGTAGGTGCTACCTCTGGATATGAAGGTAGCCATCCTTTCGGCGTGTAGGTAGCCTCTGCCGAGGCAAAGGTTAGTAGAGAATCGATTGTGCTACAAATTGGTTGCACCTAACGGCGCATAGCTGCGGGCATATAGCTGTGCAGATATAGCATGTGCCACAATGAAGGATGTTGGTATTTGTTAACAAAAGAGGAGCAGGGCTTTACACAGAAAAATGCCGAAGCGGTTTTACCGTTCAGCAATTTTTGCCCCATTGGGTTTGGGGGTAATTAGTTTATTCCCTGACGGCTAATTTGCCTCGGGTGTAGCTTCAGCAGGGGATGCAACTGGAGCTGGTTTCGGATAGAGCGTTGCCGATATCAGTTTTAACTTCAATTTAACAGGTTTTACCCCTGTAACTTTAGAACTCAGGCTTGCTGATACAGATTTCAACTTCAAAGTTTTAGCAGGTTTTGGTGATAGAGGTTGTGTGGCGGGCTGAGGCGCTACAGGCATTCCAACCGTATCTTTTAAGTTAACAGGAGGCACTGGCGGCGGCGGTGGCATTCTGTTTATATCTCCTGATCCAACTGGCGGTACCGGTGGTGGTGGCGGCATTTTGTTTATATCTCTTGACATAACCGGAGGCGCAGGCGGTGGAGGTGGCGGCGTCCTGTTTACATCTGCTCCTTCGGCCGGTGGAGTTGGTGGCGGCGGTGGCGGAATGCGCATGTTTTTAGCGCCATGTTTGTGCGGTACAGGTGGAGGTGGGGGCGGCATTCTGTCCATATCTGGCTGTGCAACAGGTGGCATTGGCGGCGGTGGCGGAAGTTTAGGATAGATCATCATTTTAGGAAACGAATAACCGTATTTTTCTTTAAGCATAGCCAGTTCCGCTGGTTTTGCCTTGCTTTTATAAAACTCCTTTTGATCGCCGTTTTTATCGGTAATAATTACCCTGAAATCGGTTTTGTTATTAATAAGGTAGCCGGTTTCATCATAAGCATAGCCTTTTGATGTAGTGGCCCTTGTTCGCATCTTGCGGTTAGATGTATCGGCTGTGGCTGTTTTGGGTGATCTAAAATCTGGCTTTGCGGTTTTTGGCGCCAGGTCAATAAAGGCATAATTTTTACTGAACGCCAATGTTGATGCGCAAAGCATCCCCGCACATATGGGTACGGCCACCAGGTACTTTAGCCTAGCTAAATTGCCCGAACGTTGTTGGTTTAACATAATGATCCTCTTTTTTAACAAATTATAATTGAAAAATGAATGCGTGATTGACGAGCCATTGAGCCCGTAAGCATTGTTGACCAGGAACGACGAGTAGGCCAGTGCATCTGTTTCATGCGCCGCGGTTTGCTCATCGGCTATATACTCGTGTACGGTTTTTAGGCTTATCTGCAACAGGTAAATGATGGGATTGAACCAGTTGATAATTTTAATAATCTCGATAAAAACAATATCAAACGAGTGCTTTTGGCGGATGTGTACCAGCTCGTGCCGGATAATAATGTCGCTGGCGCTGGTTTTTGTGCCTATAAAAAGGTAGTTGAAAAATGAAAAGGCGGTATCTGCATCTTCAATATCTACCAACTGGTATTTGTTATCAATAAGTCTTTTACCTGATGTGGTTAGGTTTACCAGTTTAAATAATTTGATAACCAGTAATAAAGCCAACACCGATATGCCAACAATGTAAACAGCCCATAAGGCATTGTCCCAGGTAATGTAATCCGTTGCATCTGGCAGCACAGTGGCCGAATCGGCAGGATAACTTACCAGGGTAATCTCCTGAACCTTTTCCGTTGATTTTAAAGCACCTATCTGGATAACAGGCAGTACGAACGACAGGACACAACTTAGCAACAAGTATACCCGGTTAAGTGTATAATGGGTCTCTTTGTTCAGAAACAGGCAGTAGCCGCCATAAAATACAGCCAGGTAAATATTTGCCTCCAGGAGATAATGCAGCCAGTTCATCGTTGCTTGGTTTTATTGATGAATATTTAAAAATCAGACTATGGTTAGTCGTTTGTGTAAGTCACTACTACAACTTCATCTAAACTAACCGCAGTTGAAAAACTGTTTGATTGTTTTACCGGTTTATCAGGGGCATTTGCCTCCGGTAAATGGGAAACCACCTGGTTGTTTTTTGAATTAATCACCTGAAATGACAAAGGAATTGAATAACGACCGTTTTTCAAGTCGAGTGTGCCGTCATATGCTTTAATAGCACGTAAAAGTTCCCCATCCATAACGGGTTCTACACCCCGTACAATTTCAGGACCGGTGATTTTGCCATCAACCACATCAAAGGCTGCAATTACCCGGCCGCCTATATGCTTGTCGTGGTCAATGGTAGGATATCGAACATGCTTTGCCAGGTATTTAACCAAAACATGGTTAGCTGTGTTACCTGGTGTATCGGTTTCCAAACCAACCGGCGGTACAGGTGGTGGCGGAGGGGGGAGTTTGGCTGCGTCCTTAATTTCAGCAGGTGCTGGGGGCAAGGTAGCACCTTTTTTATCAGTATTATAGGGTGCCATTACAGGATATTTGTTGGCTCCAAAAACCATCATGTTAAAATCGTACCCAGGTGCTGTTAGCTCTGCGGCAACGGGCGTTTTTACAAAATTGTAATAGTCGGTGCAAAAATAAACTATCATTTTATGTGCGCCTGCTGTTTCGCTAACCACGCCATTATATGCTTTCAGGGCCTGTAAAACTTCATTGTTAAATTCAACAGCGCCACTTTTGGCTATTTTGATATCGGTAATTTTATGATTGGCTTTAACAATAAAGCTTACACCAACCAATCCGGCTTTGCCGCTTTTTAAAGCTTCATTAGGATAAACTATGGTTTTATTTAGATAATTAAAAAGATCGATATAAGTATCTTTAACAACAATAGGCGGCGGCGGGGGTTGCAGCTGTGCGTTGTTTTGTTGCAATTTTACCTTAGGCACACTGTCTGTCGCGGCCGGCAATGATGACTGGTTGCGTGTTGGCGCAAGATCAATCAGCGCGTAGTTTTTGCTGAACGCTAATGTTGATGCACAAAGCATCCCGGCGCAAATAGGTACAGCCACCAGGTATTTTAGCCTTGCTAAGTTTCCCGAACGTTTTTGGTTTAACATAATGATTCTCTTTTTAAGTAGATTATAATTGAAAAATGAATGTGTAATGGACGAACCGTTTATGCCGTAAGCATTATCAACCAAAAAGGACGAGTAGGTGATGGCATCGGTTTCATGCGCGGCGGTTTGCTCGTCGGCAATGTATTCGTGAACGGTTTTAAGGCTTATCTGTACAAAATAAATGATGGGGTTAAACCAATTTACTATTCTCAGGATTTCCATAAAAATAATATCGGCCGAATGCTTTTGTTTGATATGCACCAGTTCATGCCTGATGATGGTATCGCTGCCGTTTATTTTTGTGCCGATAAAAAGGTAGTTGAAAAATGAAAACGCGGTATTTGAACTTTCGATACCTACCAACTTGTATTTATCATTCAGTATAGTGTTACCCTTGGTGGTCATTTTAATGAGCTTACCAATTTTAATAAGCAGCAGCACAGTCATCACGACCATACCTGTTATATATAGGTATAAAATGGCATCCTGCATGGTAAAATGGCTTACCGGCGGCTGGTAGTTTAGCAGCGCGGGGGCTGTGGTGTTTTGGCTGTTAGCGGTAATGGTTATAACGGTTTGTTGAGCACTTTCGGCAACGGGTTTAAGTGCGCTTGCCTGTATCAATGGTAAAATAAATGCCATAGTGCAGCTTAACAACAGGTACACCCGGTTAAGGGTATAATGCGTTTCTTTATTTAAAAACAAGCAATAAAAGGCATAAAAAACAGCCAGGTATATGTTTGCCTCCAATAGGTAGTGTAGCCAGTTCATGATTGTTTTTTGCTTTTAAGGTTATCAATCAATGAGGTTAATTCGTCCAGTTCTTTAACGCTGATCTTCTTTTCGTCTACAATAAACGATACCAGGCTTTGGTACGAATTGCTGAAATAGTTTTTCATCATCTTATCAAACGTGAACTTTTTATACTGATCATCGCTGATGAGCGGGAAGTAAACGTGCGAGTTACCATAGGCTTTATGATCGATAAAACCTTTGCCTTCCAGTACGCGCACCACGGTTGATACGGTATTGTAGGCCGGCTTAGGATCGGGCATTTGCTCAATGATATCTTTTACAATGGCTTCCTTTAATTGCCACAGAATCTGCATAATCTGTTCCTCGGCTTTGGTTAGTTCTTTAACATTCATAGTAAACTATTTTTATAGTTAGATAAAGGTATAACTATTTTTATAGTTTGCAAACTATTTTTATAGTTTTTTGAAAATAGATTTTAGATGTGCTGATTTCAGATGTGCAGATGAGGGGGATAGATGTGCGGATGGGAGAATTGTCTGAACCTGAATTCACCGAATTGAAGAATTTTCAGAATTTTAAAATTCGGCTAATTCAATTAATTCTAAAAATTCAGGTTCAGACAACACCTGCACATCTGAAATTAATATTTGCTAATATTTTTAGGATTTGTATATTCGTGGTATCGATAGCGGGTTTTAATTTGCATATCTGCACATCTGAAATTTGCACATCGATATTTAATCTGCACATATAAATGACCACATTGCACGGCGCCGCTTTATCATTTGTTAAAAACTTAGGTCCTGTAGCGGCTAAATCATTGATGGCTTATTTAGGGAGTGCCGAGCAGGTTTTTAAAACATCGCCTGTAAAAATGGCTACCATACCAGGCATCGGCGAGAAACGTGCAAGCCAATGGGATTTTAACGAAGCTTTACGCCTGGCCGAAAAGGAATTGGAATTTGCTGCCAAACATGGCATCGAACTGATATTTTATACTGATGCCCGTTATCCAAAACGGTTAAAAAATTGCGCCGATTCGCCTATACTATTATATAGTAAGGGTAAAATGGAACTTAACATGCCCAAAGTAATCAGTATAGTTGGTACCCGTAACGCTACAGATTACGGCAAGCAATTATGCAGGCAACTGATAGAGGAGTTACAGCAATATAATGTATTGATAGCGAGCGGCCTTGCCCTGGGCATTGATGTGGCCGCCCATAAAGAGTGCCTGCGACTGAACGTGCCAACTGTAGGGGTGCTGGGCCACGGCCTCGACAGGATGTACCCCAGCCAAAACCGGGCGACCGCCGATAAAATGTTAGAGAACGGAGGATTACTGACCGAGTATCCATCCGGTACTGTCCCCGACAGGGAAAACTTCCCCCAACGAAACCGGATTGTTGCCGGCATGGCCGATGCTACGGTTGTAATTGAGGCTGGTCTTAAAGGCGGTGCACTCATTACCGCCGAAATTGCCAACTCCTATAACCGGGATGTTTTTGCATTCCCCGGCAGGCTGGATGATGTGTACTCCGAAGGATGTAACTTTCTGATCCGCAACAATAAAGCCGCACTGCTTACCTGCATGGCCGACCTGGCCTTTAGCCTGGGTTGGGAAAAGGACGAAAACCTGAAACCTACCGAACAATTTATGCTGCCGCTGGATTTAACTAAAGACGAGAGCCTGATATTTGATATTTTACAACAACATAAAGCCCCCTTGGCTATTGACGAACTTACCATAAAGGCCAACATGCCTATGAGCTCGCTGGCCATGAACCTGCTCAATATGGAAATGCAGGGCTATATTCGAAGTTTGCCAGGGAAGACTTATAGGGTGAATTAAGCGTTTAGGTTATACATTATGGGTTATACGTTGGACGTTTTACGTTATACGTTTTTTTATTAATGGTACAAATAAACTCCGCAGTTTGCCGGGGAAGACTTATCGGGTGAATTAGGGTTAGGTTGAACGTCATGGGTTATATGTTATAGTTATACGTTTTTTTATTAATAGTACAAATAAACGTACAACTTCTAATGTACAACGTAAAACTTCCTAATCTCTTTGAGTTATACGTAGGACGTTTTACCTTATACGTTTTTATTAATAGCACAAATAAACGTACAACTTCTAACGTACAACGTAAAACTTCCTCATCCTTTCGGCGAATTAAAAAAGTTTATGATTATTTTTGATACAGAGAAGATCAGTCGCTTAATATAAGATATGAACAATACCGAAGTACACAATGAGCGTATCGCAAAAATGACCTTTGCCTCGGTTTACCCTTTGTACCTGGCAAAAGTGGAGAAGAAAGGTAGAACAAAAGAAGAATTACACCAGGTTATAACCTGGTTAACCGGTTTTGATAACGAGAAACTGAAGGATCTGATTGAAAAAAAAGTAACTTTCGAAACCTTCTTCCAGGTGGCTTCGCTAAATCCCAATGCATACCTCATTACCGGAGTAATTTGCGGGTACCGCGTAGAGGAAATTGAGAACTCTTTAATGCAGCAGGTTAGATATTTAGATAAATTGGTGGATGAGCTGGCGAAGGGAAGGAAGATGGAGAAGATATTGCGGAATTCTTAAGGCTCTCCCTTTTGCCGGATATACACCTGATCACCCTTTCGGCGAATCAAAAAAAGTTAAATGGCCGTCTTCACCGCTGATGGATTCCCAGGTGTCGTTATCAAACGTAATAAGGGCTACGGCGCAGGTTGGCAAATCGCGGTATTGGCCGGTAAGGTAATATAAAACCTGGCTGATGCCGGGGTTATGGCCTACAACAGCAATAAAATCATACTCGTTGGGCAGGCCGTTAATCACTTTTACCCAGGTGTATTCGTTAGCTTCGTAAATTCTTTTATCGGTGCCGGCATTGGGTAGCTGCATTTGTGCGGTAAAAATATCGGCAGTGGTTTGCGTACGCAGTGCCGGGCTGGTCACTATTATTTGCGGAATAATGGATTGCCCTTTTAATATGGATGCCATGAGTACAGCATCCTCCTTACCCGCCTGCTTTAATGGCCGTTCAAAATCAACATAGCCACTTTCATGTGTGGCTTTTGCATGGCGGATAAGCAACAATTTTTTCATTACAAAACGGGTTTACTGGATTTACACTTTTACTTATTAAAGTATTGAGGTTGTTTTTTGTTTGACGTTTGGCTACAGAAAATTATAAAAAAACGAAACCGATTGATGCACCGAAAACATGGTTTTTGAATTTGTTGCCAGCCTGGTCTGGTGCCACGTTTGATAGGCCCAGGTCGTAATTGAGGTTGAAGAGCAGGCCGCCTTTCAGTTTGATGCCCGCGATGGCGCCGGCGCCATACTCATCTGAGCGGATATCGCCATTATCGCCAAAGGTAATTTTATCACTGCTGGAAATGGCTGTATGTACGCCATTATTATTGTTATCCGCCGATAGATTTTTACGCCCATAAACCCCCATACCCACAAAAGGGCCAGCGCCGATGTAAAATTCGCCTACCACAAAAGGTACATGATAAACTATATTAACGGGAACCTGTACATAATATAAATTGTACTTTGTACTAACCTGGCTTACCGAGCCATTGGGCAGCTGACCGGTTGGGCCATCAAATTTACCACCTTTGCCGGTAAAATTAACGGCGGGTTGTAATGAGAAATGCCCCAATTTAACATCCACAAAAACACCAACATTAAAAGATGTTAACGCCTTTGAACGGGCATAAATATCAGAGCCTGCAACCATATTTGCAGGGGTGCCGGATGAACTCATCGTGGCAAAATTTGCGCCTCCCTTTATACCGATTGATGGCAGCTGCGCAAACGCGGCTAATGACGGGCAAAATAAAAACAGGACAAGCAAAGTTTTCTTCATGTAGCGGCAATGGTTTACAGGTTAAAACAAATGTATAAATAATACCAAATAAAAAAGCGGGGTAGGTGGTTGCTTTTCTGCCGTATTTTTATTAAATCCATCAAAATACGAAGCTGCAGATATTGCAGTTGTTACAATTGTTGATGATAGAGTTTACCGGTTTACAAAACTGATAATGTTATCCTCAGGCATATCATTCATGCATTTAAAATGCCCCAGCGGACATTTCTCTAACCCGAATTTTGAGCATGGGCGGCAATCGAGCCGGATGCCGGCAACCAGCACATCTTTAACCATATAGGGTTGCACGCCCAGTAGCTCGGGCACGGTGCCGCCCCAAACAGATACAATAGGTTTGTTAAAAGCTTCGGCAATGTGGGTGAGGCCGGTATCAAAACCTATAATGCTTTCGGCTTTGGAAACCAGGTAAACCGATTCATCCAGCGAAGTGAGCCCGCAGGCATTGTAAATGTTAGCGCCGATAGCTAAGGCAACAATATCGCCATTGGCTTTAACATCATTACCGCCCAAAAGCACAACCGGCAATTTAAGCTGTTTGCAAATACTGATGATTTTTTCATTCGGCATCCGTTTGGTGAAATGCGTTGCACCTATTACGAATGCGATGTAGCCGTTTTGATGAGATTGAGGCAGTAGTTTGCTTAGCTTATGCTCTGCTTTTATGTAATAGTCAATCGGCTTTCCGTCGTTGTTAACGCCTAAGGGTTTTGCGGCTTCCAGGTACCTGTCAACCAGGTGGGTAGGGGCTACCAGCCTTAGTTTAAACTTTAAGCTGAGCCATTTCCTGATAGGTTGTTTTTTGTAGGTTGTGGCTTTTATACCCGTGCGCAGTTTAATAATGGCGGTACGCAGGTTGTTGTGTAAATCTACAATGTGATCGTATTTTTCGGCCTTAATCTCGTTAATCGTATCTGAAAGCGAGGGTTTTAGCAGCAGTAATTTATCAACATATGGGTTGTTGTCATAAATATACTTAAACACCGGTTTGGTCAAAAAATGTACCTCGGCATTGGGCACCTGCTTTTTAATACAACGTACAACGGGTGTTGTATATATAATATCACCCATCGAACTAAAGCGGATTACCAGTATCTTCATGTTGCTCCTGATCAGGAAATTTGGTTCCTGATTTTGTTGATTATCGAAGTTGAGGAATAGCCTTCTACAAAATTAATAGTTTTAACCTCGCCGCCGTTGGCTATCACTTCCCTGGCTCCAACTATATTCTCAACCGAATAATCGGCGCCTTTTACCAAATAGTCGGGCAGCAGGGTGCTGATCAAGTTTAGCGGTGTATCTTCTTCAAAAACTACTATCGCATCTACAAAAAACAAAGCTGCTAATATCGCTGCACGGCTGTTCTGGTCGTTAACCGGCCTGCTTTCGCCCTTGATGCGCCTAACCGAACTATCGGCATTAAGCCCGATAATCAACTTATCGCCCAGCTCGGCAGCTTTAGCCAGGTAGGTAATGTGGCCAATATGCAGCAAATCAAACACGCCATTGGTAAAAACTACCTTTTGTCCTTCACTTTGCCAGCTTTGTACCAGGCTTTTAAGCGATGGCAAATCATTAATTTTTCCGGTAAGTGTCTTTTCGAGGTCGATTCTCATGATCTTATTTTGGTATAGGGGCACCTATTTGTATTTCCGTATGCAAATATGAATGTTTGGCGGCAGACGCAAATATGCGTCTCTACATTTTTTAATCAAACAAGTTATCAACCGCCTGGCACATAATATGGCCTATCAGGATATGCATTTCCTGGATGCGGGCTGTAGTATTTGAAGGGACAACAATATTTAAATCGCAAGCACCGTTCATTTTCCCTCCGTCCCGGCCCGATAATCCTAAAGTTTTGCAGCCATATTGCGCAGCCGTTTCAAAAGCGTTTAAAATACCCTGGCTGTTGCCACTGGTAGATATGCCTATAAACAAATCGCCGGGTTTGGCAAAGGCCTCAACCTGGCGGGCAAATACCCTATCGTAATGGTAATCATTGGCAATGGCCGTCATTGCGGATGTATCTACTGTTAAAGCTATTCCTGGTAATGCTTTCCGTTCCTTTACAAAACGGCCGGTTAACTCGGCTGCCAGGTGTTGCGCATCTGCCGCGCTGCCGCCATTGCCGGCAAATAAAACTTTATTACCGTTTTTAACGGTCGTGGTAATCATCTCACAGGCTGTTTCAATATCGCCTTGCAGCGTATCAATAACCAATTTTATTGTGTTTTGATGATCTATAAGTTCTTTTAAAACCATTTTATAGTTTTTAGTTGTTAATTTTTTGAGTTTCGGGATATTCTTAATCTTGTTTTAAAAAGCTTCTTGATTTGAGCTTCAGGAAATCGCATTTAAACTTTTTTACGTTATATATAATGGTATTTAATGCCGGAATAGGTAGCCCCTACGGGGCATAAAAGCACTTTAGATAAATATTGCTACAAACGGGTAGCCTCTACGAGGCATCATACAAGATAAACAACGGTGCTTGCCTCGTAGAGGCTACCTGTTTGTAGAACAAAATGTCAAAATATCTTATGCCCCGTAGGGGTTACCTTTCTACATCAAATCTTTAAAAGCGATTGCCTGCATTAATTCTTCAGCTTCTTTCCATGTCTTTAATAATCTCGTCGATAGTTGTTGTGGCACTTCCAACATGGCGTATCACTATCGCTGCTGCATGGTTTGCTAATTCACAAGCTTCTTCAACAGATAGGCCAGATGCGATAAAATATGCCATGGTTGCTAAAACGGTATCACCGGCACCGGTTACATCAAATACTTCGGTAGCTTTTACAGGTAATGATTTGTATGTTAGTTCGCTTAATATCACCATTCCTTCTTCCGATAGTGTAACCACAATATATTCGGAGCCTGTTTGGCCAAAAATAACTTTTGACGCTTCCTGCAGGCTTTCGATAGAATTTATCTTTTCTACTTTAGCCGCTTCTGCCAGTTCCTTGCGGTTTGGTTTGATTATAAATGCACCTTTATACTTTTCGTAATTGAGCCCTTTGGGGTCAATTACTACTTTTTTACCGTATTTGGTGGCCTCGATGATAACCCGCTGAGTTAATGATGGCGAAAAAAGGCCTTTGTTGTAATCAGACAATATCACCATATCGGCTTGTTCAATGTAGCGGGCTATTTTGTCAATCAATTCATCTTCAATAGCTGCAGAAACGGTGTCTGTTACTTCCCTATCCACCCTCACCAATTGGTGACTGCCTGCCAATACCCTGGTTTTAACCGTAGTGGGGCGGCTGCTATCCTTGATAATACTAAGGGTTTGTACGCCTTCGTTAGCCAGGATATCAAATACCTGTGTAGCTGCCGCATCATCACCAATTACACCTGCCACAGAAACGCCCGCGCCAAGGGATACCAGGTTTTGTACCACATTTCCGGCTCCGCCAAGCGTATAGGTTTCTTTTTTAACATTCACAATGGGTACCGGCGCCTCTGGCGAAAGCCTTGTGGCACCACCTATTATATAATGGTCAACCATCAAATCTCCAATAACAAGTATTTGTGGTTTTGCACCTGATGATTGTATAGCTTGTACTTTATCTTTTAGTTGGTTCATTAGTTCACTGGTTCATTAGTTCATTGGTCTTTTCGCTTCGGCTTCGCTGTCATTAGTCTTTCACCTTTTACCTTTCACCTTTCGCCTTTTACCTTTCGCCTTTAACCTCTCTTCTTATCAAAAGCCTTTGTAATCTCTGGTAACGATAACGCGTTTAAGCACATTTCCTTATACAGGCCTCCTTTGCGGGCTGCTAAAATACCATAATGCATGTCCAGGTGGCCTTCCAGGCGGTGGGCATCGGGGTTTATGGATAGCATAACGCCTTTTTCAAGCGCGTATTGGTGCCAGCGCCAGTCAAGATCAAGCCTGAGCGGGTTGGCGTTTATTTCAATTATCACATTGTTGGCGGCGCATGCATCAATTACCTTTTTGTAATCAATAGGGTAACCCTTACGGCTTAACAGCAATCGGCCTGTTGGGTGGCCGAGTATGGTGGTGTAAGGGTTTTCTATGGCGGTTATCAGCCTTGATGTAGCTTTGGCTTCGTCCATTTTTAATATGGAGTGTACCGATGCTACAATGAAATCGAATTTTTTCAATATTTCATCCGGGTAATCTAATGCGCCATCGTACAAAATATCCGATTCAATACCTTTAAATATATGAAAGCCATCCAGCTTTTTGTTCAGGTGGTCAATTTCTTCCTGTTGCTGTAGTACGCGTTCAATGGTCAGGCCTTTGGCATAAAAGGCGCTCTTGCTGTGGTCGCACATACCCAGGTATTCCAGTTTCAGGGTATCGCGACAGTATAGGGCCATTTCTTCCACTGTGTTTACACCATCGCTCCAGGTACTGTGGTTGTGCAGGCTGCCTTTTAAATCGTGCCAGTTTATGAGTGTTGGCAGCGTGTTTGTTTCGGCCTTTTCGATAAACATGGTGCCTTCGCGCAGTTCGGGCTGCATCCAGGCCAGGCCTGCTTTGGTGTATATGAGTTCTTCAGTCTCGGGTTGCTGAAGCGGGGTATTAATGCGGTCTAAAACAGCTTGTACATGGTCGTCAGTACCAGTATTTTTAAATAGCTCTAAATAATAATCACCTTTTTCTACACAAACAATATCAACCAGTAAGCCATTCTTTAGCTCGCCCGAAATATGATTTTCGTTTTGAGCCACATTTTGTAATATTTCTGATGTTAAGAAGGCATCATAGGCAATCTGCTGATCTATGCTGCCAATAACAATTACAAGTTCGGTAATGATATCATTCAGCCTCCTGAATTCGCCTGCAAAATGTTTTAATGCGCCGGGGAATACAGCTTTCACTGCATCCATCAGTTCGTTAGCTTCTTTTTCGACCTGGGCAAACAGGAATTTGCCATTACTGGCCATCCTGAACTCAATTGCTTTACGGATTTCTTCCTGTGTTTTCAGGCCAAAACCTTTGGCCTCAATCAGGCGGTTTTCGTTACAGGCGTAAAAAAGTTCTCCGGTGTTTTCAATCCCAAGTTCCTTCCATATAATGGCGACTTTTTTGGGGCCGATACCTTTAATGTGCATCATCTCCACCACGCCTTCGGGTGTTTGGGCAAGCATTTCTTCCATTTCGGCCATGGTGCCGGTTTCCAGGAGCTCGATGATTTTGCCGGCAATGCTTTTGCCAATACCGTCAACCTTTTCCAGTTCGGCCAGTGTTTTACCGGCAATAGGGAAGGGAAGCTTGTCAACTTTAAAAGCGGCATTAGCTATCGACTTAATTTTAAACGGATTAACCTCATGCAATTCCATGAGTTGCGATAGTAATCGAAGTTTGCGTGCTATGGGTTTATTTTCCATTATTAAATTGAGCGGTAAAAATACAAAAAGCCATTGTAAAGACAGTGTTGTGGGATGGTTTGTTTTTGGGTACTTAATTTATAAATAAACAAATACTTGTTTTTTTAAATAAAAGATAGGGATGGGCATATAGTAACCGGGTATTATGTGTGCGTATTTATTTTAAAGATAATTTAATATAATAATTAATAAAAAGTATTATATTATTTCTTTGTAGTTACATATATTGCAATTTTAAAATCTACAAGAAAAATATACTACCTGTTTTAAATGACATTGAACTATGAAAACAAAAAAAATTACGACAATTTGTATTGCTATTGCATTTGTTTTAAGCGGCGTAAACGCACGTGCGCAGTTTGGCGATTTATTGCAAAAGGCTAAGAATAAGGCAGCCCAAAAAGCCAGCGACATGATGGATCAAAAGAAAAACGATGCTCCTCCAGAAGAGGCGGGCCAAAAGAAAACGCGCGCGGTTATAAATTCGGTTTTTGATTTCGCAGCCGGTGATTCTGTATTGGTTAACGAAAATTTTTCATCAGTTGCTGTTGGAGCATCCCCGCATACTATTAAAACCAATGGCGCAGGTGATGTTGTTACCGTAAATGGTGAAAACGGTAAATGGCTTGCGCTTGAAGCGAGTGCAACCTACCGGCTAAGCAAACAATATTTTTACCCCCGGCATTTTACTTTGGAGTTTGATTTGCTGGCATCTGCCGATAAAATTAACGATATGAGTCCGGTGTTTTTTGGCTTTACCAACGATAACAGCGCAAAGGAATATTTAACAGGTAGTGGCGAGTACGTTTCATTGTTATATTACAATAACAACCAAATAACGGTAGCCAACCAAAATGGAAAATATTTAACAACCAATTATGACCTTACCCCGTACGCCAACCGGGTAATGCATGTATCAATTATGGTTGACGGTGAAAGAATGGTGGCTTATTTGGACAAAACTAAAATTGCTGATACCCAGCTTTTTTTACCTTCGGATACAAAAAATTTCTTTTTAAGCGCACCATTTAAGTATAACAACGGCGCCAAATTGCTTTTTAGTAATTTGAGGATAGCTACGTTTAAAAAAAGTTAAATTGTATTTGCCTGGGGCCGATTGTTTATCAAGTTTAGAAAACTTTGTAAGTTTGGGTAGCGAAAAATTTGCATACCCAACTTATGATTTTGAACTAAAGGGAGTCTATCATTTCCCTGTGGACCGAGATTATTAATAGCCAGATAATTTTGAAATGCCATGCCCGATTACAATCAAATCCTTTACGCCACAGAAGTGCATTCCGTCGAGATGATTAAGCAATATTTCATTGACGGAGGAAACCCAAACGAAGTTCATGATGGCGTGCCGCTTTTTACCACCATGGTTGAGATGTATTATCGTAGCCCCCAATTTAAAGATTGTATCCGGGCGTTTATTGATGCCGGTTTGGAATTTGAAGATCAGGCGCTTTTGGCCGTGTTGGCGCATGATGCCGAAAAATTAAATTTGTGCATCAGCAATGATCTTCAAATTACAACTAAAACATACGCTATACATCGTAATACCTATACGCCGCTTACCGGCGCAACTTTAATGCATTACTGCGCCGAATATAATAGCCTTGCCTGCGCCAAAGTGCTGTTGCAATACGGTGCCGATGTTAATGCCAAAGCTGCTCTTGACGAATATGGTTTTGGCGGCCATACACCAATATTCCATACGGTAAATCAAAATGGCAATAGCTCAATTGATATGCTCCACTTACTGCTGCAAAATGGTGCCGATTTATCGCTCACTGTTAAAGGGCTTATTTGGGGCAAAGGGTACGAATGGGAAACGCTGATGCCGGCTGTTAACCCGGTAAGCTACGCCATGATGGGCTCGTTACCCCAGGTTCACCGTAAAGAGGTAACGGTAATGGAAATAGTGAGTTTGTTATTGAAACATGCTTACGGAATTGATTACTTGCCCAAAAATGTACCGAATGCTTATCTAAAAAGGGGATAGGCACACATTATACGGGACAGCTTAATAGATTTGCTAATTTTAGGTATAATTTAGAAAAATGAAAATCGCCATAGCTTCGCCACCAATGCCGGCATCTGTTAAAGAAGGTTTGCAACAGGTCGAATTTTTAATACAGGAAGCTGCAAATCAACAGGCAGAGATCATCTGCTTTCCGGAATCCTATATTCCCGGTTACCCCGCTGAGGAATTTGGGGTAGAAGCAAGTTCGCCCGAAAAAATGCGGTTAGCCTTAGATGAAGTATGTGCCATGGCGGCAGCAAATTCCATTGCTATTATAATGCCCATGGATTGGTATACTGTTGGCGGCGTATTAAACGTAGCCCATGTAATATCAAAAACAGGCGAAGTTTTAGGCTATCAAACCAAAAATCAGTTAGATCCCTCGGAAGATAGCATTTGGATTCCCGGAACTGAGCGCCATATTTTTGAAGTAAATGGTGTTAAATTTGGTATCACCATATGCCATGAAGGTTTCCGCTACCCCGAATCTGTACGGTGGGCAGCCCGGAATGATGCCAAAATAGTATTTCACCCGCATTGTACAGGCAGTAATATCCAGGGAGTTGAGCTTACCGAATGGGGCAGCAAGGACAATCCTTATTATGAAAAGGCCATTATGTTAAGGGCAATGGAAAACACCATCTATTTTGCCAGTTCAAACTATGCGTTTAGATATCCCGATTCGGCCAGTTGTGTCATAGCGCCAGATGGTACCTGTATTGCCCACGAAACTTATGGTAAAACAGGTGTGATTATAGCCGATATCGACCCTGATTCAGCTACAGGTTTGCTGGCCAGGAGGTTTAAATCACAACTCTACATTTAAGAATACTATATCACGATATATAATATAGCACTATTGTCAATAGTGTTTTTCGTTGCCCCAAGATGTCTTTTGGTAATTCTACCTAAAAAGGCCAGCATTTATACGCGATGTAAAACGGGTAATAACACGCTCGCGTTTACGTGAATCTCCTGATAGATTTTTTTCGGCGCCTGCCGACTTTAGCCCTTGATTAAACAATAAAGAAATTTTGTTTCAATCAGCTTAAGTTTATTTATTTAAAATCTCTAAAATCTATCCAAATGAAAAAAGTCTATTTATTACAGTTACTGGCGGTTGTTGTATTGGCAATAACTTCTTGCGGTAAAGACGGAGCAGTAGGCCCGGCCGGGCCTGCAGGTACACAAGGCGCAACCGGTGCTGCCGGGGCAGTTGGCGCAACAGGTGCCGATGGAACTAAAATTTACTCGGGCACAACCGCCCCTTCGGCGACGCTTGGTATTAATGGCGATTTTTACATCAACATTGCAACCAGTGGCTTTTATGGCCCAAAAACAGCCGCCGGCTGGGGTTCGCCTTTTAGTTTAAAGGGAGCAACAGGGGCAACCGGTGCAGCAGGAGCGGCAGGCGCCGACGGTTCGACCATTAAAAGCGGTAACGTTGCACCCGGTGCAGCCGTAGGTGCAGATGGCGACTATTATTTGAACACTGCTACTTACTTATTTTATGGCCCTAAAATTGGTGGTACATGGCCTGCGCCTATCAACCTGAAAGGCCCAAAAGGCGATCCTGGTACTGCAAATGTTATTTACTCTGATTGGTTTACGCCATCGTCGTATGTAAAAACAACTATTTTTGGTTCAAGTACCTTTACATACAACGTTGTTGAACCCAAAATAACCCAGGATATATTAGATAAAGGCGTTGTGGTGGTTTATGCCAAATTGAATGGCTACAACCCCGTGATCTGGCCAACAGACCAGGTGTCGCCGTTGCCTGTTGTAATTAACTACTTAAGCGGCACAACTCCCGAAATTGATATTTGGTCGGGACTGTATACACTTGGTAATGTACAAATCAGTATGAAAAACAATAATAATGTGTATGGCAGCATTTCAAATGCTCATAGTTACAGGTACGTGATTATACCTGGCGGAGTACACATAGCTGCTGTTAAATTGAAAAACTATAACGAATTGAAAGCTGCGTTGCATATTCAGGATTAAATCATCCCTTTTTATCGGCTTTTAAACCACCGTATGAACATGTTTATCTTTCATGCGGTGGTTTTGTGTGATTGGCTCATTTATATTATCCCAGTGATACACGCCTTATAAACTTTCATAATCCGTTCACCAATTGCTTTGGTATCTGTAGTTGCCGGTAGAGAAGACTTAATGATCATATCGTTATCAGTAGTTGTATTACCCTCAATATTTATGAAAATATTACCAGCATTTACGCCATCGATCCTTATTTTAAAATAGAGCGATTCAAAGGCTTTAACTGTTTTTAGCTTGCTGTGGATAAAAGCAGGCCAATCTTTAAGTTTTTGGTCGCGAAGGTTTTTGTCTTGTAACTTAAAAAGATGGAAGCTTTTTATCACTTCATCGCCTAAAATTGTTGCCTCCGCCGGGAATTTTAATACGGAACATTTTTCCTGTTCGTAATAAATTCCTGCGTTGTTTTTATACAGTGGCGCAATAATAATTTTTTCCTCCTGTTCAGAAATATATAAGGAAACGTGCTTTACGTGACTGCTATTGATAGTTTTTTTGTTAAAAAAGGTTAACATCCTATAAAAATAAAAAAAAGCTACCTTTTCGGGCAGCTCTTCTTTCAAAATATAACATAAAACTTACTTGATCACAATTTCATAGGGCAGCCTGGCCTGTGGGGTGCGCATTATTTGGGTAAGGCCTTTCATTTGTTCGTACACGCGGTAATTATCGCCCAACTCCGATTTTAGCATTTTGGTTTTCATCTGGCCGGTTACATCACTGTCAAGCTGTTTAAAAAAGCTTTTTTGCTCGGGATAGCTTACCAGGTTATAGTTTTTAAGCTTAGCCTTCTTAGCAGCCGAAGCAATGGCATCGTTAATATTGCCCAAACGATCAACCAATCCAATTTTTATAGCCTGCGCGCCGGTCCAAACACGGCCCTGGCCGATGCTGTTGATGTAGGCTTGTGTTTTGCCCCGACCTGCTGCCACGGCTTTTGTAAAATCGTCATAACCATGGTTCACGTTGTTTTGCAGTATCGCCCTTTCTTCTGGGGTTAATGGTCGGCTTACATCGCCCAGGTCGGCATATTTACCGGTTTTTACACCATCAAAAGTTACGCCCAGCTTATCGTTAAACAGCTTTTGCATGTTAGGCAACACGGCAAAAATACCTATCGACCCGGTTATCGTATTGGGTTCGGCAAATATCGAATCGGCTGCGCAGCTGATGTAGTAACCACCCGATGCGGCGTAATCGCCCATAGAAACAATAATGGGTTTTACTTTTTTGGTAAGCGCAACTTCGCGCCATATCACGTCAGATGCCAATGAGCTGCCACCAGGCGAGTTAACCCGTAATACAACAGCCTTTACTTTATTATCTAAACGTACTTTACGGATAGCTTTTGAAATTCTTTCAGATCCGATGCTGTTATCATCGCCCTGGCCGCCAGTTATATCACCGCTGGCATAAACAATAGCTATGCGGTTTTTTGACGAATTATCGTCGTCAGTATTATCGTCGGTTTTGCTTTTGGTATATTCATCAAGGTCAACGCTTGCAATATCTTCTTTTTTGCCTTTGCCTGTACGCTGCCTAAGCTCATCTAAAAGTTCGTCTTTATATTTCAGGCCGTCTATCAGCTTCAGTTTCACTGCATCTTCGGGGAATTGAACGCGGCCATTGTTGGCATAGTTAAACAACGAATCTTTATTAATACCGCGGCTTGTGCTGATGCCTGTTAAAAAATGGTCATATAACGATCCCAAATAGGAGGTAACCTGCAAACGGTTAGGCTCGCTCATTTTGGTGAGGAATAAAGGCTCAACTGCACTTTTGTAAGTCCCTACCTTAATAATTTGTACCTCGATGCCCAGTTTATCAAGCGCGCCTTTCAGGAAAGTAACTTGCTGGCTAAAACCGGTAAACTCAAAAATGCCTTTGGGGTTCATGTATACTTTATCGGCAACTGATGCCAGGTAATAAAAACCCTGGGTGTAAATTTCTGAGTAGGCTATAACAAACTTATGCGATTTTTTAAAGTCGATTAATGCGTTGCGGATTTCTTCGGTGGTGGCCTGGCCCGATGTCATGTAGCTTTCGTCCAAAAAGATACCTTTGATGTTGCTATCGGATTTGGCTTTTTTAATATTGGCCAAAATGTCATTTAAGCCGGTTGATTTATCGCTGTTTAATCCCAAAAAACTTAACCCGGCAAGCGGGTTGTTTGGCGTACGCTCGGTTATTGGTGTGGTAAACGCCATGTGTAACACAGAACCGGGCTCAACTTCTACCTCTTTTTCACCGCTGGCGGCAACTATTATACCCACAATTATAAAAACCAGTATCACTGTTGTTAATACTAACCCCAGCATGGTGGCAAAAACGAATTTGAAGAATTGTTTCATTAATGTTATAAATCTGTTTAACTATGCAAACTTAGTAATTCAATACCGTATAGTGGTAAGAGCCTGTTCTATAATATTTGTTACAACATGATTGATGTTTTTTTACTTTTGGGCAGTAACCTTGGCGACAGAAAATTGCTGCTGAATGAGGCAATTGAGCGCATTGAAGCTGATGTAGCGCCCGTATTACAGGCCTCGTCGGTTTATGAAACCCAATCATGGGGCAAAACAGATGCTCCCGATTATTTAAACCAGGTACTGATGCTGCAAACAGGTTTAACAGCACGGGAAGTACTTAGGAGAATATTGGCAATTGAGCTTTTAATGGGCCGCAGGCGGGAAGAAAAATGGGGTTCGCGAACTATTGATATTGATATTTTGTTTTACGGCGATGCCATTATTGATGAGCCGGATTTGAAGATACCACACCCCGAAATGCATAAACGGAGGTTTACTTTAGAGCCTTTGGCCGAGTTGGCGCCCGAATTTGAACACCCGGGGATAAAAAAAAATATTTTACGGTTAAAAAGTGAACTTATTGATGACTTGGTCGTAAAAAAAGTATAATTTTGAATATTCATAAATCTTTATATGTCAGATATTTCACCAGAACAAGACTTTGATCTTTCTTTCCTATATGAAATTGCCGATGGCAGCGATGAATTTATTGTTGAATCTATTGGTATGTTCCTGGAGCAAACACCACAATTATTGGGTGCTATAACCGCAGCCCTTGAATCGGGCGATTGGACCGAGGCCGGAAAGGCATCGCATAAACTGAAACCTAACCTTGGTTTTTTTGGTATGCCAATAAGCCAGGCTACCATACAGGAAGTTGAACTGGCTTGTAAGGCAGGCGGGCAAAATCCGGCAGAAATTTTTGCCAAATTTAACCAGGTAAAAGCTACAGTAAATGCTAATTTGATTACCCTGCAGCAAATTAAGGCCGAAAAAGAAGCAAGCCTTTAAGGAGGTAAAAGGTTAAAGGCGAAAGTTAAAAGGTTTTTGCCTGTGTGCTAAAAATATAAGAGAGGCTATCCCTGGAGGGGTAGCCTCTTTACGTTTCTATATGCCTACAAATACAATATCGGGCCAGTTAACGAAAAAAAAGAGGCTACCTCTCTGTGAGATAACCTCTTTTTATATTTTAAAATTATTAAAGCCTTTCGCCTTTAACCTTTTCCCTTTTTATAAAGTTATTAAAGCCTTTTGCCTTTTCCCTTTCACTTCAAAAACTAAACTTCTACTACCTTAAAAGTATAGCTTTCCATAATCAGGTTGGCTAATAGGTTTTTGCAGGCTTCGTCTACTTTGCTGTGTGCTGTTTCGGCGCTGTCGGCTTCAAGCTCAAGGGTGATATGTTTGCCTATACGTACGTTTTGAATTTCGGCTAAACCGAGGTTTTTCATGCTTCCGGTTACTGCTTTTCCTTGCGGGTCAAGAATTTCTTTTTTGGGCATTACGTCAATTTCAGCCTGGAACTTTGTCATTAGTTATTTTAGTTTGAATTAAAGATAAGGTGATGTACATGAATATAACCACCGGAACTGCCACAAATTTAAAAAATAGAATCAGTATTGCCGAAAACATGAGCAGTAAATAACGGAAAATGTTTTTATTGAAGTCGCGATTCTTGAATTTAAGCGACATTAGCGGTAATTCGGATACCAGTAGGGTACACATGATAACTATGAGTACCGTTAATGTATACGGATTTAGGATAAATCGGGCCAAAACCTCATATTGTTCAATAATCAATGGCAGCGATGCTATAAATATGGCATTGGCGGGTGTAGGCAGGCCAATAAAGCTATCTGACTGCCGGGTATCATTATTGAATTTGGCCAGGCGTAAAGCCGAAAATACGGTTATTAAAAAAGCCAGGTAGCACAAATACTCGCTGATGTGTGCAATTTGCGGGGCTTTTAGAAATAGTTCATACAATATAGCCGACGGTAAAAAGCCAAAGCTTACCATATCTGCCAGCGAATCAAGGTCTTTGCCTATAAACGAGTAGGAGTTGAGTACCCTGGATGCAAAGCCATCAAAAAAATCAAAAATGGCAGCCAGGAAAATGGCGTATGATGCGATTAATAAATTACCCTGAAAGGCAAACACGATGCCTATACAGCCGCTAAACAGGTTGGCGCAAGTTATGGTATTGGGCAGGTGTTTTCTAACTCGTCTCTTCATTTTGTGTTACGAAGTTATCAGGATTTTATTAAGTAATAATGAAGTTACAAATAATATTTACATTAAATATAACTTCATTACCACTAAAATATTACGAATTCATCGAAATCAGGAACTCTTCGTTGGTTTTGGTACCCCTTATTTGTGCCTGTAAAAACTCCATTGATTCTTGCGAGTTCATGTCGGCCAGGTGGTTACGCAATATCCAGATGCGCTGTAAAGTTTCGCGGTCAAGCAACAGATCGTCGCGGCGGGTACTTGATGCAGTGATATCGATAGCAGGGAAAATACGCTTGTTTGAAAGTTTACGATCCAGTTGTAACTCCATGTTACCGGTACCTTTAAACTCTTCAAAAATAACCTCATCCATTTTTGAGCCGGTTTCTGTAAGGGCAGTAGCGATGATGGTTAATGAACCGCCATCTTCGATGTTACGGGCCGCGCCAAAAAAGCGTTTTGGTTTGTGCAATGCGTTGGCATCAACACCACCCGATAGTATTTTACCTGATGCAGGTGCAACTGTGTTATAAGCACGGGCCAAACGGGTTATAGAATCTAACAAGATCACCACATCGTGACCACACTCTACCATACGTTTTGCTTTTTCCAAAACAATGTTGGCAATTTTTACGTGGCGCTCGGCAGGCTCATCAAATGTTGATGATACTACTTCGGCGCGTACGCTGCGGGCCATATCGGTTACCTCTTCAGGGCGCTCGTCAATCAGTAAAATAATCAGGTAAACTTCGGGGTGGTTACGGGCTATGGCATTGGCCACATCCTTTAACAACATGGTTTTACCGGTTTTAGGCTGTGCCACAATTAACCCGCGCTGACCTTTACCAATAGGCGAGAACAAATCCATGATACGGGTTGAATAGTTACCCGGATCAGTAAACAAGCTTAGTTTCTCGGATGGGAAAAGTGGCGTTAAGTGATCAAAGGGAACGCGGTCACGTACTTCGGCAGGAATGCGGCCGTTAATAGCCTCAACACGTACCAAAGGGAAATATTTTTCGCCTTCTTTTGGCGGGCGGATGCTTCCGCGAACGGTATCACCTGTTTTTAAGCCAAAAAGTTTTATTTGCGATTGTGATACGTAAATATCATCAGGAGAAGTAAGGTAGTTGTAGTCAGATGACCTTAAAAAGCCATAACCATCAGGCATAATTTCCAATACACCTTCATTTACAATAACGTTATCAAAATCAAGGTTTATTGGTGGTTCCTGTGCTTTTTGCTGGTTAGGGTTGCCATTTGGCTGGCGTCTGTCAAATTTTTGCGGGCGGCCTTCGGCAACAACAGCTTCAGGTTTTGGTGCCGCTTCGCCGGGCTGGTTATCAGGGGTTTCGCCTGTTACGGGTGCCGGTATGGTTGTATCGTTAACAGCGTCTGCGTTGTTTTGATCGTCCTCTTCCTGGTCAAACAGGTTGGTATCATCCAAAGGTACTTCAACGCGGGGCTGGTTTTTTGGTTTTAACACGCGGGTACGCTTGCGTGTTTTTTCACCGGCTTCTTCGGCTACAGGCTCGGCTGTAATCGGTGCATAATTTTGTTCAACAATGTTCTGTTGTACCCTTGCGGCCTCAATTAATTGTTGTTGTTCAATAATACGTGCAATTAGCTGTGCTTTACGTAGTTCGTCGGCCTCAGCAATACCTAAATTTTTTGCAATTTCGCGCAACTCTGAAACGAGTTTGTCGTTCAATTCGATTTTATCAGACATGATATGAATTATAGTTCAAAGGGATTTTTAATATCGTAAATAGTTTTCAAACGGTTATAAAACTTCCATGTGCATTTTGGCTAATACGTTGTTACACACGGGGCGTTATAGTAAGAAATTGATCTTGAAGCATTGATTAAATAAACATCCAAACCCACTCAAAACATTAGTTAATAAAAATCGTGGGGTTTTAAATTGTTTCTTTGGTGCAAGAAAAAATTCAAAGGAAAACGATGCAATTCTAAACAATTATTTCTTAATATCAAATTAATTAAATAAATATCTGCGGTGTTATAACGTTTAAGCTAAATTTTTAGTTTTTTTGCCATCCGAATATTTAATCCCTTCCTATGATATCGCGCAGGCAGCTAATAGACCAGATCAAGCAAAAAAAATCCTTTTTATGTGTAGGCCTTGATACTGATATTGATAAGATTCCCGAATTTTTAAAAAATTACCCGGATCCTATCTTTGAATTTAACAAACGAATTATTGATGCCACTAAAGATCTTTGCGTATCCTACAAACCCAATGCCGCTTTTTACGAAGCACGTGGCATAAAAGGCCTGCAAAGCCTGATAGATACCTGGAAATACCTGCCCAGGGATACCTTAAATATAATAGATGCAAAAAGAGGCGATATAGGCAATACATCTGATAAATATGCCACAGCCTTTTTTAATGAAGAAGCATCGGGCATGAGCTTTGATGCTATCACCATAACCCCTTATATGGGTAATGACAGCGTTACGCCATATCTTAAATATGATGGCAAATGGATTATTATCCTGGCACTCACCTCATCGGTAGGTAGCAAGGATTTTCAGTACCTGGAAACCGGCGACGGTTATTTGTACGAAACCGTTATCCAAAAAGCCAATACCTGGGCCGGGGCCGATAGAATTATGTATGTGGTAGGCGCCACCAAAAGCACCGAATTTACCAACATCCGCAAATACGCGCCGGATAACTTCCTGCTGGTGCCGGGAGTAGGCGCCCAGGGGGGCAGCCTGGAAGAAGTGTGTAAATATGGCATTACCAAAGATTGCGGTCTGATTGTAAATGCATCCCGCTCGATCATCTACGCCGGTAACGACGAAAATTTTGCCGAAGCAGCCCGCGCCGAAGCATTACTTATTCAACAGCAAATGGAAGTGGAGTTGGAAAAGGCGGGGGTGATTTAATTTGGTGAGTGGTTGATTAAGTGAATGGTTGATTGGGTTAAATAGTTGATAGGTTTAGGCTTCAGGTAAGTATAAGGGCATTGGTCCGGCTTCTTTATCAGGTTTTTTGCCGAAGTTTATTTTTGATAGCACGGTTTCGAGGGCAGGGAGCGTGTTGTTGAGATTTTTTGTTTTGATGAGGAAATTCCACACCGGTTCAAATTTTTTCCAGCCGCCGGCATAAAAAAAGTGTTTGAGCTTGTGTATATGCGATTGGTGCTGAATGCTGGCCCTGAAGATGTTGTTCCATTTATAAAATTCCTTATAAGCCCACCAGTAGCCATCTTCCAGTTCCTGTGCGCTTAAGCCAACGGTTTGATAAACCACTTTGCGGGTATCATACAAATCCCAGTTTTTGGTAATTATCCTTCCCTGTCTTTCCATGGTTTTAAATAGTTCGGTACCGGGATAAGGGGTTAACACGTGGTAGGTTGATGTGGTAATTGAATGTTTTACGCCCCATTCAACTGTCCGCTTGAAAACATCTTTGTCATCATCGTCCAACCCAAAAACAAAGCTGCCGTTTATCATGATGCCAAGGCTGTGGAGCCTGTTTACGGCTTTTACATAATCTTTTTCGAGGTTTTGTTTTTTATTACTTTGTTTAAGGTTTTGCGGCGAAAATGTTTCGAAACCCACAAATAAACTCCTTAAGCCGGCTTCTGCTGCTTTTTCAATAAGGTTTCCCCTTAATATCGAATCTACAGTGGCTGCTCCCTGGAAAACACGGTTCATACCTTTCATGCCGTCGAATAGGGCGGCCGAGAATTTGGTGTTACCTAACAGGTGATCATCTAAAAAATATAAATGCCTGCCGGGCAGCCGGTCAATTTCGGCAAGGGCGTCATCAACCTCCTGGGTGTAAAAAGTGCGGCCACCTTCAAAAAAAGCATCCTTATAACAAAAGCTGCAATGATGCGGGCAGCCCCTGGTAACCACAATAGAGTTGGGAACAAGGTACAAATGCCTTTTGATCAGGTCGCGGCGGATGGGCGGAACTTTTTCTAAAGTACGGATGGTTGAATTGTATATTTTTTGAGGGCAGCGATTTTTAAAATCCAGCAAAAATTTAGGGAATGTATCCTCTCCCGGGCCTATAAAAATACTATCGGCATGTGGTGCAGCCTCAAACGGGAGGGAGGTAACGTGCAGGCCGCCAAGAATAACGTAAGCGCCCTTTGCGCGGTAATGGTCGGCAATTTTGTAGGCGCGGTAGGCATTGGTGATGTACACCTGGATAACCACCAGGTCGGGGCTGTCATCCAGGTTAAGTTTTTCTACGTGCTGGTCCTGCAGGTCAATCTCATCATCGGCCGATAGATAAGCAGCCAGGGTTGCCAGGCCAAGGGGCGGGAACAGGGAATATTTTATCGGCCTCCAAAACGGACTTTCGGCTTCGGTTAAGGCGGGCAGGATTATTTTAACTTTCATATTTTATAAATAAAAGTACTTTGATATGCAAAGTAAATGAATTGAATTTAATTAAACAAACTATGTTATAAATTTTGTGTGCACTATGGGATATTGCGGTTAACTGTTGCGCCTTTGTTGCGATATTTAAAGTTTGATAAATCTTGGTCTATTGATTTTTATATAGATGTTGTTTTTTACTGTTTCACCTGTTACGAACACTACAGTTTGGAATGCTCACTTAAAAAAAAGTCTTAACTCTTGATTCTTGCCTCTTGATTTTTCTTATTGCAAAAATCCCTAACTTACCGCCTCGTAAGTTGACGCTATGAAAAAAACACTACTCTCGCTTTTTGCGTTATCCTGTGCTTTGTATGCTACTGCTCAGATAAAACCATTTAAACCGGCCGATTTTGATAAAATACCTACAATAAGCGATCCGCAGCTTTCGCCGGATGGCAAATGGGTGGCTTACAGCGTATCTGAAGTTGATACGGCAAAGGATAAACGGGTATCGCACTTGTGGGTGCAAAGCTGGGATGGCAAGGAATCAATAGAGCTAACGCATGGCGAAGAAGCAGCTTCGGCGCCGCGGTGGTCGCCGGATGGTAAGTATTTGTCGTTTGTTTCGTCGCGCGATTCAAAAAAGGGCGGCCAGATCTGGTTGATGGACAGGCGCGGTGGCGAAGGCGTAAAGCTGACAGATATTAAAGGCGATATTGGCGAATATGCCTGGTCGCCGGATAGTAAAAAACTGGTGATGGTTATAAGCGACCCTGAAAATAAGGGGAAAGAGGAGCCTAAAACACCCAAACCCATTGTTATCGACCGCTATCATTTTAAACAGGATATAGAAGGCTACCTGCAGCACTTGAACAAGCATTTGTACCTGTTTGATGTTGCAGCAAAGAAGCTTGATACCTTAACCAGGGGAGATAAGGATGAAAGCTCGCCGGTATGGTCGCCAGATGGCAAAACGATAGCTTTTGTGAGCAACCGCAGTGCCGACCCTGATAAGAATGAGAACACGGATATTTTTACCATTGATGCGCACCCTAATGCCAGTATGCTCCAGATTACTTCATGGAAAGGCCCTGATACAAACCCACAGTGGAGCCCCGACGGCAAACTAATAGCTTTTTTGCGCTCCACCAGTGATGCCGACTATATGATGTACGATCAGAACATGTTGTGCACCATGGATGTGGTTGGTTCCAACAAAAAGATTCTAACGCAGCAGCTTGACCGCCCGGTTACCGACCTGGCCTGGGCAAAAGACAGTAAAAACATCTCGTTTTTAGTTGTTGACGACCGTGAACGCTACGTAGCCAGCGTGAACATAAACAATGGTAAAATAAGTACGGTTAATAAAGGCACGTACAGCATTACCGATATAAACACCAACTTAAGCGGCAACTGGGTTGTTCAAAAAACAGATCCTTATACTCCTGCCGAGTTATTCGCGTTGGAAGGCGGCAAGCTGCGCCGCTTAACCTTCCATCAGCAGGCCTGGTTAGCCAATGTTAAACTGGCACATGTAGAAGGTTTTGAATCTACCAGTGCAGATGGCACTTTGGTTAACGGTATTGTATTAACACCCGATAGTAACGCCAAAAAGTTACCCTTTATTTTATTTATACACGGCGGCCCTGTTGGGCAGGATGAATATGCCTTTGATGCCGTAGGGCAGGTTTTGGCTTGTGCCGGTTATGCGGTTGCGGGTGTAAATTACCGCGGCAGCAACGGCCGTGGCCTTGATTATTGTAAAGCCATTTATGCCGATTGGGGCAACAAAGAAGTAAAAGACTTGCTGGGCGCGGTTGACAAGCTGGAAAAATTAGGAATTGCCGATCCCGACCATTTAGGTATAGGCGGATGGAGCTATGGCGGCATCCTTACCGATTATACCATTGCATCTGATACCCGCTTTAAAGCTGCGGCCAGCGGCGCAGGCAGTGCATTGCAGCTCTCGGTTTATGGCAGCGATCAGTATGTTTTACAATATGAAAACGAAATTGGTGTGCCCTGGAAAAATGCCGATAAGTGGATTGCCTTATCGTACCCGTTTTTTCATGCTGATAAAATCAAAACACCGGTATTGTATATGTCCGGTTTGAAAGATTTTAATGTACCAACCATAGGCAGCGAACAAATGTACCAGGCCATGCGGTCGCAGGGGATACCTACGGAGTTAATACTTTATCCAAATTCTTTCCACGGCATCACCAAGCCAAGCTACCAGGTTGACAGGTTGCAGCGGTATGTAGAATGGTATGATAAGTATTTGAAAAAATAAATGTCGTTACCTATGCAGTAGGTAATTGCTGAAACCATTGATTCTTGTTCCATCGCTATGAATAAAATTGTATTAATGTTTGTCGCCATATTTGCTTTTACCAGCGCTATGGCACAAACGGCAAAGCGCCCTTTAAAACCGTCTGACGTAAATAATATTCCAACACTTGCCGATCCGCAATTATCGCCCGATGGTAAATGGCTGGCTTATAGTGTTTCGGATGTGGATACGGCGAAGGATAACCGGGTATCGCATTTGTGGATGCAGAGTGTTGATGGTAAGCAATCTATCCAGCTTACTTACGGTTCCGAACCTGCTTCCTCGCCAAAATGGACACCGGATGGTAAATTTTTGTCCTTCGTATCAGAGCGCGATTCAAAAAACGGCGGCCAGGTTTGGCTGATGGACCGCAGGGGAGGCGAAGGGCATAAATTGACAGATTTAAAAAAGGGCGACCTGGAAGATTATGCATGGTCGCCGGATAGTAAAAAACTGGCGCTGGTAATTAAAGATGCTGAGTATGATGGTAAGGAACCAAAAACAATCCCACCTATAAAGATAGACCGCTACCATTTTAAGCAGGATATTGAAGGCTACCTGCAGCATAGGCATACGCATTTGTACCTGTATGATATTGAAAGCAAAAAGGTAGATACATTGACGACCGGCGACAGGGACGATCAATCGCCGGTGTGGAGTCCGGATGGCAAATACATAGCTTTTGTAAGCAACCATACCAAAGACCCCGACAGGAACGAAAACTCGGATATTTTTACGGTTGAGGCCAAAGACGATGGAGAGATTAAGCAGCTGACCACTTTTACCGGTCACGATATTCTGCCGCTTTGGAGCCCGGATGGTAAGCATATTGCCTACCTGCGATCGACAAGTGATGCCGACTATTATATTTACCAGCACGATTTGTTGTGCATGATGGATGCCGACGGAAAAAATAACCGTGTACTTACCGAAGCATTGGACAGGCCTGTAAGTAACGTAGCCTGGAGCCGCGATAGTAAAAATATAGGCTACCTGGTTAGCAACGACCGGACGAGGTATGTGGCTCAGTACAACTTGTTGCTCCGCAAATCAACTACAGTATATAAGGCCGCAGAGTGCAGTTTTGAAAACATTATTGGGGCAACGCCCGGCGTGTGGATAGCCAAAATGACCACACCCTATATGCCTCATGAACTGGTGGCTATCGAAAATGGAAAAATCAGGCGGCTCACTTTTCACCAGGATAAGTGGTTGAGCGGTGTAAAATTGGCTTATGTAAAAGGTTTTCAGTCTTTTAGTGCCGATGGTACGCTGGTGTCGGGAATTTTATATACCCCCGATAGTGTAGTAAATAAAAAGCTGCCATTCATCCTGTATATCCACGGCGGCCCCACTGACCAGGACGAGTTTGAGTTTGATATGACCCGCCAGACTTTAGCTTCGGCAGGGTATGCTGTCGCTGCGGTTAATTACCGGGGCAGCACCGGCCGGGGGCTGGAATACACCAAAGCCATTTATGCCGATTGGGGTAATAAAGAAGTTCAGGATTTATTAGGCGCTGTAGACGAACTGGTGAAGTTTGGCATAGCCGACCGTGACCATTTAGGTATAGGTGGCTGGAGCTACGGCGGTATTTTGACCGATTATACCATAGCAACCGATGCGCGCTTTAAAGCGGCATCCAGCGGGGCGGGCAGCGCTATGCAACTGGGCATTTACGGCAGCGACCAATGGGTGGTGCAGTATGACAATGAACTGGGCGCCCCCTGGAAAAATCCCGAAAAATATATTAAGTTATCGTATCCGTTTTTCCACGCAGATAAAATCAAAACACCAACGCAGTTTATGTCGGGCCTGAAAGATTTTAATGTGCCGACAGGCGGTGGCGAGCAGATGTACCAGGCCCTTAAATCGCAGGGAGTGCCTACCCAAATGGTGCTTTACCCCGGTCAGTTTCATGGCATTACGGTACCAAGCTACCAGGTGGATAGACTACAGCGCTATATTGATTGGTATGATAAGTATTTAAAAGGCCCCCCAACCCCCTGACGGGGGGAGCTTTTTATTGGGCATTGGTAAATGTTGATGGATTTGGTTTATGTAGAATTGATGAAGATTGCTCTTGCCGGCTCAATTGCAACAATACTTTTGCAGAAAAACATATTTTTTATTTTGATGTTTGCATCCAAAAGAATACCGTTACGATGTTGCGTGAAAAAAATGGTGTAGTTAAAGATTTAAAGGTGCTGTTTGTGGCCGCCTGGTATATCTTTATAGCTGTTTCACATATTTTTTTGCTTCCCAAACTCACTGAACAAGGCAACCGGCCAGCTTCCGGGCACAATTCTATTTTTAAAAGAAACTCCGGTAATTTAACGCTAAATGCGGTGCATTGGAATTTTATTCAGCGTACAGATAAAGTAGTGATAAGTGATAAAAAATCGGTAATCGACCTCCTGAAAGCGGTTGTCGCCAGCTTTATCGTGCTTTTGTTTGCCTTACAGATCTGGAGAATACGACCCCATTGGCAACGGTTTTTTCGTATTCTGCTTAGTGATTACCGGTATTCATACCTTTCTTTTTGTTCCTTCCGTATTTGATGTAATGGCCTGTTACGGGCATCTGCCAAAGCTATCCGGCTTAAGGCATTCATTTAAATTTAGTTAAATCAATTACCGGTATTAGCCAGGTTTGCTATGTTGTGTTTTACATAGTTTTCTGCCCGGCGTGTTGTACCGGTACATCAAATTCCAGGAAACTTATGCAAATCATAACAAGAAATGTATTCATGCTGATGGCATTACTCATCAGCCTGAATACTTTTGCACAACAAAATATAGCACCTATTGGCCTTAAAAGCCTGCTGAGCCAGGTAAACGCCAACGCGCCGGCGCTGATAACAGATTCGGCGGCAATAGGCATCCGCCAGGCGCAGGCAGCCGAAACGCGCAGCAACTGGCTGCCCAATTTAAAGCTTAATTACCAGGCCGATATTGGTACAAATAATAACGTTGCCGGCCCGTATTTTGGTTTTGGGATTATCCCGTCCGATTCGCGGGGAGTGCGCACGCAAAGTAATACCACCGCGGTATCTGCCAATGTAGGCGTAGCCGCCCTGGATTGGGAGGTATATAACTTTGGCGCTTATGGCGCCCAAAATAAAGTGGCTAATTCCGATATCCGGGTACAACAAAGCCAGTTTGCCAACTCAAAATATCAATTGCAGGCTTACACTATCGGCAATTACTTACTGCTGATGAGGCTGCAAAACTTTTTGGATATCCAGTCACGAAACATCCAGCGTAATGTCGAGATCATGCGGTCTGTACAGTCATTGGCCAAAAGCGGTGTAAGGGCAGGGGTAGATACCAGCATTGCCGAAGCTGAACTATCCAAAGCCAGGTTAAACTACATCGAACTGGCCAACCAGCTAAAACAGGTACAATTGCAGCTTTCGGCAGTAAGCGGCTTGCCATATCAATCTATCGTGCCCGATACTGCTGCCGAAACCGCATTGATAGATCAGCCTGCAACATTGCAGCCAATTGAGCAGGATACCGTTAACCACCCGATTATCAATTATTACCGGTCGGTATATCAAAATAGCCTGCAGCGGGAAAATTTGGTTAAAAAAAGCTATAATCCTAAAATTATGTTAGAGGGTGCCGTGTGGGGCAGGGGATCAAGCGTTGATGCCAATGACCACTTTAATAGCCTATCCACGGGTTGGGGTTTCGACCGGAACAATTACCTGGTAGGCGTTGGTATCAGCTATAATTTGTTCGACTTGCGCCGCAAGCAATTAAAACTCCGCACCCAAAAGGCCCAAACCAGCTATAACGCCCGCAAACTACAGGAGCAAAAGCAAATGCTTGCAGTTAACGCCAACCAGGCCGATGTAGAGCTGGAAACCGCCCGCCAGCGCCTGCAGGAAATTCCGCACCAGTTGAGGGCTGCTAATGACGGTTACCGGCAAAAATTGTCGCTGTATAAAAACGGCCTTACTGATATCATTGAATTAAACGCGGCGCTCAATATCCTTTACCGTGCCGAAACCGATTACGCGCAGGCTAAATACAGTTATTCAAGCGCTTTATTCCAAAAAGCGGTTACCGATAACCAGGTAAACGCAGTTTTAAACCTTTTAAAATAAACTAATATGTCAATGGTCACATCCGCACTAAAAAGGCCCATCACCACGGTGGTTATCACCATGAGCCTTTTGCTTTTTGCAGTGCTTAGTGCAATAAAAATACCCATCGATATTTTCCCGCAGCTAAACCTGCCTACTATATATGTAATCGAATCGTACGGCGGCATGTCGCCTCAGCAAATGGAGGGGTTTTTCTCCACCCGTTTGCAGGATCAGTTTTTGTATGTAAACGGGATAAAAAGTATCACCAGTAAAAATATACAAGGTTTAACCCTCATCAAACTCTCGTTTTATGAAACTACCAACATGGCCGAAGCATCGGCCCAGGTGGCTTTGCAGGTAAACAGGGCAACCGCTTTTTTTCCGCCGGGGGCATTGCCGCCGCAGGTAATCCGGTTTGATGCTTCCTCATTACCGGTTGGTCAGCTGGTTTTTTCCAGCCCTACGCGTAGCTTAAAGGATATTTATGACCTGGCTGCTACTAAAATACGGCCCATGTTTGCTACTATACCGGGGCTGTCGGCACCGCCGCCATTTGGGGCAAACGCGCGGTCAATTACTGTAAGTGTCGATCCGGATAAGCTGCGCAGTTATAATTTAACACCCGACGAGGTAGTTGAAGCATTATCTAAATTTAATGTGATGTCGCCATCGGGTAATCTCCGGTTAAATAATACCATGTTTTTAACCACCATGAACTCGCTGATTAAAAGCCCGGATAATTTTGACGATATACCCGTAAAAACGCAAAATGGCGTGCCCATATTTATAAAAGATGTGGCCCGCGTTGCAGATGCTGCAGATGTTACGGTTGATTATGCGCTGATTAACGGCAAGCGTTCGGTTTATATACCGGTGGTAAAAACAGCCGATGCTTCTACCTGGACGGTAGTACAAACCCTTAAAAGTAAACTGCCCGAAATGCAAAGCCTGCTGCCAGATGACGTAAAGGTAAGCTATGCCTTTGATCAATCGGTATTTGTGGTTAATGCGGTTAAAAGTTTGATGACTGAGGGGGGGCTGGGAGCCCTGCTTACCGGCTTAATGGTACTGCTGTTTTTGCGCGATTGGCGAAGCAGCCTTATTGTAGTTATAACCATCCCGGTTTCTATCCTGATAGGGGTATTATTACTGAGCCTGTTTGGGCAAACCATCAACATCATGACGCTGAGCGGGTTGGCCCTGGCTATAGGTATCCTTGTAGACCAGGCCACGGTAACCATCGAAAATATCCATCAGCACCTGGAAATGGGTAAATCAAAAAAACAGGCAATTTATGATGCGTGCGAAGAGATCTCGTTCCCGCTGTTGCTGATATTGTTGTGTATCCTGGCGGTATTTGCGCCATCATTCATGATGTCGGGCGTGCCTAAAGCGATGTTTTTACCGCTTTCTTTGTCAATAGGTTTAACCATGATCGTATCGTACATCCTTGCCCAAACAGGTGTGCCGATATTGAGTAACTGGCTGATTAAAGCCGAACGCTATCAACACTATCACCATGGAGAAGTACACGCCCATGCCGGCGAATCACTGGATGATAGCGAGGAAAAACAAGTTGAAAAACACCTGCAAAACGAGCAGGCGCATCCCGAAAATAACGACCTGTTTGAAAAGGTCAAACTCTGGCTCATTAACGCCCTTAATAATGCCATGCCCCGGAAGCAGCTTATCGTATCTGTTTATTTAGGCGTGGTTATCGTTTTAGCGGGATTATGCTTTGTATTTATTGGTAAGGATATGATGCCCAAAATTAATAACGGGCAGTTCCAGATCAGGCTGAAAGAGCCGGACGGTACCCGGTTGGAGCGTACCGAGGATGCCTTTAAACAGGTATTACAGGTTATCAATCAAACGGTGAACAACCATGTAGAAATTACATCGGGATACGTGGGCCTAATCCCCAGCAGCTACGGTACCAGTAACCTTTATATTTTTAATACAGGTACTCAGGAAGCCGTACTACAGGTAAACCTTGATGAAAAGTACAAGGTAAATATGGATGAACTGAAAGATGCACTGCGTAAAAACATCCATTATAAACTTCCCGAACTGCAAATAACCTTTGAGCCGATAGATATGACCGAAAAGATCATGAGCCAGGGTGCCTCGTCGCCTATTGAAGTACAGGTGGCAGGCAAGGATATGCAGCAGATTGAAGGTTACGCCAATAAGGTAGTAACCAAGCTAAAGAATATTAGTTATTTGCGCGATGTACAGATAGAGCAGCCTTTAAAGTTCCCGGTAATAAAAATTACTTTGGATAGGTTAAAAGCTGCCCAGTTAGGCTTGAATATTAAAGATATTGCCCGCTCCGTTACAGCAAGTACATCGTCCAGCCGTTTTACAGATAAAAACTTGTGGCTTGATGAAAAAGGTGCCTATACCTACCAGGTACAGGTGCAAATTCCCGAGTATGTAATGAACACCCTGGATCAGCTGAAAGAGGTGCCGCTGGTAAAAGGGCAAAGCAGCCCTGTTTTAAGCGATATAGCCACATTTACCACAACCTATGTTCCCGGCGAGTACGACAGGGCCGGGCCAAGGCGGTTTTTAACTATCAGTGCCAATATTTATAAAACCGATTTGGGAACCGCCACTGCCGATGTGCAAAAAGCGCTAAACTCGGTAGGCGCACCGCCAAAAGGATTGATTGCCACCATGGGCGGAATGTCTACCCTGTTGACAGATACATTGGGCAGTTTACAAAACGGGCTGATGCTTGCCATTGTGGTTATCTTTTTATTGTTGGCAGCCAACTATCAATCATTTAAAGTATCGCTTGCGGTACTATCAACAGTGCCGGCGGTTATTTTAGGATCGTTGCTGATGTTGCTGCTTACAGGATCAACCTTAAACCTGCAATCGTATATGGGGATGATTATGTCGACAGGGGTATCTGTGGCCAATGCCATTTTGATTGTAACCAACGCCGAAAAATTGCGGATTGATTATAAAGACGCCACGAAAGCGGCTGTAACCAGTGCATCCATCCGTTTGCGTCCCATCCTGATGACCAGCCTGGCCATGATAGCAGGGATGATCCCGATGGCTTCGGGCATGGGCGAGGCAGGCGAACAGTCGGCACCTTTAGGGCGTGCGGTTATTGGTGGTTTGTTTGCATCAACGCTTGCGGCCCTATTCATTTTGCCCCAGGTATTTGCGTGGGTACAGCAAAAAACAGATTTTTTATCGCCCTCGCTAATGCCTGCTGAAACCGACCAACAATCAGCTAAAATAACAGAACCAGAAACCTCCATAGTTTAAGATCATGAAATTTCAATCAATTATATTAATAGCTGCCGTAAGCTTACTTGCAGCATGCGGCGGCAATCAAAAGCCGGTAGATATTTCGGCCCCGGCTGCAAAAAGTAAAACAGGTACCGAAACAGGTATTGTTACAGAAAAAGCCTTATCAAGTAACGCCCGCCTGCCTGGCCAACTTAAGCCTTATAATGAAGTAAATATTTTTCCGAAGGTAAATGGCTTCGTGAAAAGTATGTACGTCGATAGGGGTACTATCGTAAAAAAAGGACAATTATTGGTCACGCTTGAAGCGCCCGAGATGGAATCGCAATTGCAGGCAGCCAATTCAAGATACCTGCAAGCCCAGGAAAATGCCGTTGCCAGTAAAGAAAAATACCAGCGGTTAAAAGAAGCCGCCAAAGAGCCCGGTTCGGTATCGCCGCTTGACCTGGATAACGCGTCGGCCAAAATGAGGGCCGATGAAGCCATGGCAAAATCAGAACAATCCAACGTGGCATCAGTACGTACCATGCAGGGTTATTTGAATATACGGGCACCGTTTGATGGAATGATCGTTCAGCGTAATGTGTCGCCGGGTGCGCTGGTATCGCCGGGTAAAGGAACAGACCAGCCAATGTTAATATTGCAGGATATCAGTAAATTGCGTTTAGAGGTTTTTATCCCCGAAGATTATGTAGATAAGGTAGATTTGACAAGACCGGTGAATTTTACCTATAATGCTATGCCCGGTACAAAGCAAACGGCCAGGATCAGCCGGTCGGCAAATGCGTTGGGCAGTATGCGGTCTGAAGCCATTGAGATTGATGTTGAGAACAAAAACGGCAACTTGAAACCAGGTATGTATGCCGAGGTACATATCCCGATGTTATCGGGCGCCAAATCATTACTGGTGCCTAACCAGGCCATTGTCCGGTCGACAGAACACGAATATGTGATTGTGGTAAAAGGAGGCAAGGCCCAATTACAGGATATTAAAGAAGGGCTTTCCCGGAACGACTCGACCGAAGTATTCGGTAATTTAAAGGCCGGCGATACAATTGTAAAACATGCCAGCGACGAGATGAGACAAGGAGATGCTGTAAATTAATAGTTGCTTATGAAGCCTTAGCAGGTTCCTGAAAACCAGTAAGAAAAAAAGCCATGCAGAAAATCAACTGCATGGCTTTTGTCTATTAAGGACACCTTTCTCCCTTAAAAATGGTTATACGTTTATTTTGCCCTCAATCGAATCATCGAAGGTTTTGCCTATGGCCGCGCCGGCCAGCATTTTTACAAAAGCGATGGCATTGCCGTGCTTGTTGTCCCAATAATAACATTCGGTAGGTTCAACTTTTATTACCGATATGCGCGGATCGTCGATGCCATCGGTAAACCACACTTTTAGTATCGGTTCCCAAAGCTCTTTAATTTTTTCCTTGTCTTCGCTCACGGTGGCTATACCATAAACATTCAGGAAATCGGAATGTGCAGATCCCTGGAATAACAGGTGGACCATGGGGTCTTTCGACAGATCTTCATTCTTGTGGCTGTCATTGGCACTCAGAAACCAAAGGTTACCCTCGTCATCCACTTGTTGAACAGACATCGGGCGAACATTTGCCGGGATGCCGGTTTTAATATTGGTTAAAAAGAAACAGCTTTTAGCGCTGTCGACCATGTCTTTTAATTTGGCTATGGCCTCTGTTCCGCCAAGATCCTTATAATTATCTTCCGGTTGTTGTTGATTAATGCTATCCATTATTTAAAGTTTTTGTTGGTAAATGTTATAGCATAACCAATCAAAATCTTTATTGTGTTAATAAAATTAACTTTTAGGATAAAGTTGTGAGTTGTGAGTTGTGAGTTGTGAGTTGTGAGTTGTGAGGTGTGAGGTGTGAGGTGTGAGGTGTGAGGTGTGAGGTGTGAGGTGTGAGGTGTGAGGTGTGAGGTGTGAGTGGAATTATGTTAAATAGTTAAAACAATATTTATGAACGCAACTTACCGTATGACTCAATGACCTTTATGCGAACACCACCATTCTATCAGGGTATCGTGTAGCATAGCTGGATACGATGTTTTTGATGTAGTCATTTCCCGGGTAGGGGGTCAGGTAGTTTTTGAGCTGCTGCACATTGTTGGCATCAAAATAATGCGAGATGTAGCCCATTCCGTAAAACTGGCCTTTTTCAACCAAAATGCAGCTGTGTTCGTCGCCGGTACGGCCTTCATCGCGGATGGCGTAGGTAGGCAGGGCAAGTTTCAGCTGGTTAATAGCGTTATTAACCTTTTGGTTGTAGTCTTCTACCGATTCAACACCCTCGCAGGCGCATTGGCTGCCGGCGGCACCGATACATGGGGCAGTGTTGGTTTGTATAAAACAAAGCTTGGGGCACAGGCCAAAAGCTTCTATCAGTTTATTAAGCAGGTTATAACCATCCAGCAATGAGTTACAGGTATAAATAACATCGCTGAATTTGCGGCGCTTATCAACCGCCAGCCTGGTATAGCCGCGCTGATCTTCAAAGGCATAAAGGCAATAAGCGTTTTCAAAGCGTTTTAACGATCGGTTATATTTTGGCCACAGGCGTTTAATTTCGATGGCTTCCAGTACAAAGGCAATCAGCTCGGTGCCGCAAACCTGGTAGCTTACCTGGTGAATATTGCGTAAAAATTCCTGCCGCTGCAAGCCTGGGTTATTGCCGGTAAAATGGCTGCTTACCCGTTTCTTGATATTTTTGGCTTTGCCAACATAAATCACTTTCCCTTTTTGATCATGAAAATAATATACGCCCGGCGAGTATGGCAATTGCTCTACATCTTTTTTTGGCAGGTTGGCGGGCAATACCTGTTCTTTTGAATTTTGCTTAAGCGCCTGTTTAATATGGCCTTCTGTATCGCTGTTTATTAACAGCGTAAATAATTCGGCCGTGGCTTCGGCATCGCCGGCGGCGCGGTGGCGGGCTTCGTTACCGATGCCTAAATGGCGGCACAGGCGGCCAAGGCTGTATGATGGCAGTCCCGGCAAAATTTTGCGGCCCAGGCGTACGGTACAAAGCTTGTTCAGCTGTAAATCGTATCCGGCGGCGGCAAGGTGATAGCGTACAAATGAATAATCGAAATTTACGTTATGCGCTACAAATATTTTGCCGTGTATCAAATGGTAAATATCAGCCGCTACATCCTCAAAAGGAGGGGCGCTCTGCACCATCTCGTTGGTAATACCTGTTAAGGCGCTGATATATATGGGTATTTCGCGTTGCGGGTTAACCAGGGTTTGAAAGCGTTTTACAACTTTTTTACCATCATGTATGCATATGGCAATTTCTGTAATGCCATTAGCGCTGGCATGCCCCCCGGTAGTCTCGATATCAACAATTGCATACATATTTCAAATGTAATACAAGTTTGCTAATTATTTTAGTGTTATTTTAATTTTTCTTAGTCCGAAAGTTGGGATGTCCGAAAGTCAATAAGACGGAAGGAGACCGACAGTTTTGAAAATCAAAATAGTTAACGTAATGGGCTATATAAGCATCAACCGACATCTTGTTTTTATTGGCTGATGCTGGTTAACTGATCCTGCTACCGAAAGGGTGGGATTGGCCGGCAACATGTACAAATATTCAGATGCTCCTAAACTTAGCCCATTTTAGTGTTAACCATGATTAAATATAAACTGCTGATTATCAAATATTTGTAAATATTTAATCCGAAATGTGTTAAGTTATGTTAACCCAATATAGATGCGTTTGCCCTGGTATTAGTGTGCATCCATTTCCGTGCTTTCTACGGCAAGGCTTCTATCCACTTTCTGAATATGCTCGTTTTGATAGTCTTTTTCAATCAGGCCGTCGCGCATACGTACAATGCGGTGGGCGTGCATGGCAATATCTTCTTCGTGGGTTACCAGTATAATGGTATTGCCTTTGGCATGAATATCTTCCAGCAGCCCCATAATTTCTATCGAGGTTTTGGTATCCAGGTTACCGGTAGGCTCATCGGCCAATATGATAGAGGGATTATTGATAAGCGCCCGGGCCACCGCTACACGCTGGCGCTGACCGCCCGAAAGCTCATTGGGTTTATGATCAACCCTATGCTCCAGCCCAACATTTTTAAGGGCGGCATTGGCACGCTCGGTACGTTTCTCTTTGCTGATGCCCGCGTAAATCAGGGGCAGGGCAACGTTATCAAGAGCGGTATTACGCGGCAATAAGTTAAAAGTCTGGAAAACGAAACCAATCTCGGAGTTACGCACCTCGGCCAGTTGATTATCAGTCATATGGCTTACGTTTATTCCGTTCAGAATATATTCGCCCTTGGTTGGTGTATCCAGGCAGCCCAAAATATTCATCAGCGTTGATTTCCCTGAGCCCGAGGGGCCCATCAAAGCCACAAATTCACCTTTATTTATGGTTAACGATACCGATTTAAGCGCGTGAATTACCTCGCTGCCTATCACATACTTGCGTCCAATCTCGTTTATGGTAATTAAAGGTTTGTCTTTTAATGGCTCCATGAATGTTTTTTTATTTGGACTGCTGATAGGTACGGAATGTTACAAGCTTTTTGTTTTTATTAGTCGGAAATTCAGTCCGGAAGTCGGAAAGTCCGGAAGACGGAAAGTTTTTGTTAAGCGGGAAAGCCTGAAAGTGTTGTTTCATTTACTTTCGGACTTTCCGTCTTTCGGACTTTCCGACTTCTTAACAAAAAACTTATTTCTCAATCACTTTAGCCACCAAAAAGTAGTCTTCATCGTGCTTAGGGGCGTTTTCAAGTGCTTCTTCGTGGGTTATCTGCTGTTTTACTACGTCGTCGCGCAGTACGTTGGCGCCATCGGTCATGTAAACCAGGGGTTCAACGCCGGTGGTATCCAGTTCGTTTAGTTTGGCCATAAAATCAAGAATCTTACTCATATCCTGTATCATGTCCTGCTTTTCGGTCTCGCTTAGCTCTAAACGGGCCAGGTGGGCAACTTTTTCAACTGTTTCTTTATCTATGGTCATGCAGTTTGCAGTTTTTTATTAATCATATCAAATACTTGGTCACGCAGTGCATCGGCATCATCCAGTGTTAAATGGGCCGTTTCAATGGGTTTATGTACAAATATATTACAAATTCCGGGTCTGCTGCCATATTCTTTGCCGGTATCCCATAGTACTTTCCAGGTATCAAGGGATGATACAGGTAAAATGGGCACTTTCATCTCAATAGCCAACCTGAAGGGGCCATTCTTAAAACTATGCAACTCGGGCGGATATTCTTTCGGGATAGTGGCTTCGGGGAAAATTACTACGCTCACCCCGTTTTTAATACGCTCTGCTGCAGTTTTAAATGCCCGGAATGACGACATTTTACTTTCCCTGTTTACCGTAACGTCAATAGTTTTAAAAAAATAGCCAAGTACATAATTGTTCAGCAACTCTTCTTTCCCCATAAAGCAAATATTGTTTTTGAGGATAGTATTGATGGCCGATACATCGAGGTTTGAGGTATGGTTGCCGCATATCACGTACGTTTTTTTCCAATCCAGCGGCTCTTCAAAAGTAGCGCTGTAAAAAATTCCCGAAATGCTTGAGCTTAAAAAAATAATAAGGCGCCGCATTTGGTTAATGTAACGGTACCGGCTGGTTTTTTGCCTGAGTATATATAAAACCGGGTAACAAAGGGTGAAAAAGAAGGCTATGCTATACCTGTAAAAATTGGTATGGATCCTTTTCAGTGTTAATTTCATGTTCCCCAAATGTAAAAAAAATACTGGTTTCAGAAAGCTTAAAGCTTCATGCGAAAAGCCTAAAGCTAAAATTTTCACGTTAACTTCATTTGCAGGGCTCAATAAATTTTATGCAATTGTTTGTAGCTTTTCGGATGTGGCCAGCTTTTGTTGGATGATGGCGTAAACGTCATCGCGCAGGGTATCGGCATCTGCAGTGGTAAGCTTACTGGTATCTATGGGTTTATGTACATAAAAATGGCAAATGCCTGGCCTGCTGCCATATTTGGTGCCGGTATCCCAAAGTATTTCCCAGGTATTTACAGATGTTACCGGGATGATAGGTATTTTATGTTCAATAGCCAGGCGGAATGGTCCGCTTTTAAATTCACATAATTTAGGCGGATAATGGTCCGAAATCATCCCCTCGGGAAAAATAACCAGCGAAACACCTTCCTTTAACTTTTCGGAGGCTTTTTTAAATGCCCGGAAAGACGACATTTTACTTTCGCGGTTAACGGCGATATCAACCGAGCGGAAGAAGATGCCGGTTACCAGGCCATCCTCCAGTTCCTGCTTGCCCATAAAGCTGCAGTTGCTGTTTACAAGAATGCACATGGCCGAAATATCGAGGTTGGATGTATGGTTTGGGCATATGATATAGGTTTTACTCCAATCAACAGGCTCCTCATACTCAAAATTATACAAGATACCCACCAGCGCCGAACTGATGAATCCCCAGGCCCGGCGCAGCTTGTTCATGCTATGGTACCGGGCTGGTTTTTTAGAAAAATATTTAAAAAAAGGCCATAACAAAAAGTAGGATAGCGCTACACTCATTACGTATAAATAGATGTGCACTTTTTTCAATATCATTTTCATCGCCATCAAAAATAGAAAAATTCCTTACTTTCGCCACCTATGGAAACTGTTGTTAGTGGCATCCGTTCGACCGGAAATTTGCACTTAGGAAACTATTACGGGGCGTTGCAGAACTTTATAAAAATGCAGAATGAATATAACTGCTTTTTTTTTATTGCCGATCTGCATTCGCTAACCACTCATCCAACACCTGCCGATTTGCATAGTAATGTAAAACAGGTTTTGGTAGAGTACCTTGCCGCGGGTATCGACCCGGAAAAGGCAACTATCTACGTACAATCAGATGTGCCCGAAATTAGCGAGCTATATTTATATTTAAACATGAACGCCTACCTGGGCGAACTGGAACGCGCTACATCGTTTAAAGACAAGGTGCGCGCCAACCCCGATAATGTAAACGCGGGCCTGCTTACCTACCCGGTATTAATGGCGGCAGATATCATTATCCACAAAGCAACCAAAGTGCCCGTGGGTAAAGACCAGGAACAACACCTGGAAATGGCCCGTACCTTTGGCAACCGCTTTAACAGGCTGTATAACCATGAATATTTTCCCGAGCCTTACGCCTTTAATTACAGCAGTAACCTGGTAAAAATTCCGGGGCTGGATGGTAAGGGTAAAATGGGCAAGTCGGAAGGGGAGGGCAATGCTATTTTCCTTTGTGATACCCCCGAAGCCATCAAAAAGAAGGTAATGCGCGCCGTTACTGATGCCGGGCCAACAACCGAAAATCAGACTAAGCCCCAGGAAATACAAAACCTGTTTGATTTGATGAAGGTTGTATCATCTGCGGATACCGTTGCCCATTTTGACGATTTGTATAATAAAATGGCCATCCGTTACGGCGACCTTAAAAAACAGCTTACCGAGGATATGATCATTGCTACCGCGCCCATCCGCGATCGGATAAATGCCATTGCAGGCGATGCCGACTATTTAAGAAAAGTGGCCGCCATGGGCGAAGAAAAAGCCCGCGCAAGCGCCTCAAAAACCATCAGGGAAGTACGGGAAATTATAGGATTTAAGAAATTTTAAGTTGTCAGAATCAGAATTTAAAAAATTTTGAAATTTACAGAATTGAATTGTAAAAGATTTTTATAATTCTGACAATTCTGTAAATTAGGAAAATTCTGATTCAGACAAATTCATTATCAACTAAAAATGCACATAGCTATTGTAGGAAATATTGGCGCCGGTAAAACCACGCTAACTGAAATGCTGGCCCATAACTACGGCTGGGAACCACTTTTTGAAGCTGTAGACAATAACCCCTACCTGGAAGATTTTTACGGCGATATGAAACGCTGGAGCTTTAACCTGCAGATTTATTTCCTGAATAGCCGCTACCGCCAGATTATTGATATTCAGAAATCGGGCCGCAATATTTTGCAGGACCGCACTATTTATGAGGACGCCTACATATTTGCCGAAAACCTGCACGATATGGGCCTGATGACCACCCGCGATTATCAAAATTACGAATCGATATTTGAAAATATTACCGAGTTTATAAAACCGCCCGATTTGCTGGTTTACCTTAAAGCATCGGTACCAACCCTGGTAAGCAACATTCAACGCCGCGGCCGCGAATACGAAAGTGGCATACGCCTGGATTACTTGTCAAAACTGAACGAGAAATACGAAAAGTGGATCAAAAATTATAAACTGGGCAAACTGTTGATCCTTGATAAAGACAACCTCGATTTTGCCAACAATACCGAAGATATGGCTACCATAGTGCAGTTGATTGAACGGGAAATTAATGGTTTGTTTTAGCGGTTAGTTAGGTTTTACGTTGAACGTTTTAAGTTTTACGTAAACCAAATAAAAAAATATTCAAAAACGTATAACGTAATACGTAAAACGTACTACTGAATGAACATTTTAGGTATAATTCCCGCTCGTTACGCATCGTCCCGTTTTCCCGGTAAGCCGTTGGTTGATATTGCCGGTAAAAGCATGATTCAAAGGGTATATGAGCAGGCTAAGAAATGCGTTGATGTGGCCGAGGTAATAGTAGCTACCGACGATAGTCGTATACTTGACCATGTACAAGCCTTTGGCGGCCTTGCGGTTATGACAGCCGACTACCATCAAAGCGGTACCGACCGTTGTGCCGAGGTTGCCTCCTTACATCCTGAATACGATGTGATCATCAACATACAGGGTGATGAACCGTACATAGACCCGGAACAGATAACCAAGCTGGCCACCTGTTTTAACGATCCCGGTACCCAAATAGCTACGCTGATAAAAAAGATATTAACCAGGGAAGAATTGTTTAACTACAACTCGCCTAAGGTGGTTATCAATAAACTATCCGAGGCGGTTTACTTTTCGCGCGCCACGCTGCCACACATTCGCGGGCAGGAACCCGACAACTGGCTCGAGTTTTATACTTATTTTAAACACATAGGCATTTATGGTTACCGGGCAGATGTGTTACAGCAAATTACAAAACTCCCCATCTCGGGCCTCGAGAAAGCCGAAAGCCTTGAACAACTACGCTGGATAGAGAACGGCTACCGCATAAAAGTTGCGGAAACAGAACTGGAAACGCACGCCGTAGATGTGCCGGCAGATTTGGAAAAATTGAATTTGTTTAAGTAATACGCTGCGGTTGTATAATGCAGCGAAGATCAAATAAGTTAAGCGGTTTTGCTCGTCTTCTGCACGGTTCAGTGTAGTTATCCCGAGGAATGATATTCAAAGATAAAAGACTGTCATCCTGAGGTACGAAGGATCTATTAGCGAACTTTTCTATCGGTTATGCACAGCTGATAGATCCTTCGTACCTCAGGATGACAGGAAAATTGGATATGTCATAGGTAGCGATTGCTTCGTGTCTCATAATGACATGTGGTTATTATACCGATTTAATTACCTGTTCTCCAGCACCGCAAACTTACTCCCGTAATCGTTTAACTCATCCTGGAATTGTTTATGCAGCCCGGTTTCGTTGTATGCTTTGGTGGTTTCTGCCAATCCGTTCAATACATAAAGCTCAAATTGTACTTCGCCGGTGTTCAGGGCTTCGGGTTTATCTTTTAATAGGGTGTAATTATAGGCAAGCTGGTCGGTGAGGTAATTGCCTATCCCTTTGGCATAGCGATTGGCCAGCTCCTTATCGTTGAGTTTATAGGCTAACTGGGCCAATAGCAGTTTACGATGAGCGGTATCTATATTGGGGTTGATGTCGGGCATTTCCTGGTCAAATTTATGCAGCGCATTTAGGGCGAGGTCGCTGCGGCCGTCCTTGATCAGGCCCTGGGCAAGGTCATGAAAGGTGGTTTCCATGAATGGGTAGAACTCGGTTTTGCTTACATCGTCAAGGTAGCGGGCATGTTTAAAATTACCGTATTTAAACTTGTTCATTACGTTATTGTACATCACCAGGCTGTTTACCTTACCCAATTGGTCGTGCACTGCTGTATCGGCTTTAAAAGGGATCAGGTGATAGGCAAAGCCTTCTTTGTAAAGATAAGGTTCCATACCCATCATGTATTCGGACGCTACGCCTATGGTGAAACATACGGGTCGTTTCCAGTCGTTATGTGCCAGCAGGTCAATCATGGCCAGTTTATCTTTATAAATATAATCGCCTTTGAGTTGCCATTCCATGCTATTGGTTAGCTTATCCTTTTGCTGTGGGGTTACCACGCCGTTTTTTACAAGCTGGTCGGGGTCAACCTTTAGTTTAAAGTTTTTGGTGGGCAGGTAGTTCATGCTTTCACCGCTTTGGTATTGCACTTTAGTGCGTTCATCATCTGATGTTATAAAATCAAATACCTCTTTCACATCAACCGAACCGGGTATTTTGGCATCGTTATAAGCCATAAAATCGCGTACGCCCTGCTTGTATTTATCAAAAGGCATGGTAATGGGCAGCGGGGCCGATTGATTCATCGGCTTTTGCATCTGGCGGATGTACCAGTCGCCGCTAAACAGGCTGGTGCAAACAATGCGCACATCGGGCCTCACGCCTTCAACCTCCTGGTCGTACCACAGGGAGTAGGTGTCGTTATCGCCATTGGTAAACAAGATGGCATTTTTGGGGCACGAGATAAGGAAATTATAGGCCATATCATGCGGCGTCATCTTGGTAGATCGGTCATGATCGCCCCATTCCTGCCTGGCCATTAAAACTGGCGCTACCAATAAACACACAGCCACCGAAGCAAAAGCAGCCCCCTTCGCGTTCACTTTATGCCGCATAAAATCATTAATAGCCAGCACGCCCAGGCCTATCCAGATGGCAAACGCGTAAAAAGAGCCCACGTACGAGTAATCGCGTTCGCGGGGCTGTATATTGGCCTGGTTAACGTACAGTACAATGGCCAGTCCCGTAAAAAACCATAGCAGGCCGATAACCATGGCATCGGCTTTTTTGCGTTTAATGTGGTAGGCCATGCCTAATAAACCAACAATTAAAGGCAGGGCATATAATGGCGTATAGGTATTGGAGTTGGTTACCGATTTGGGCAGGTGTTTGCTGCCATCAAACCAGCCCGATGTCCAGTTGCCATCAATAGATGCCGTGCTGGTTTGGCCATCGGTATCATTGTAGCGGCCAACAAAATTCCATAAAAAGTAGCGCCAGTACATCTGGTACATTTGCCAGCTTAACATCCATTTCATGTTATCGGCAAAAGTGGGGCTTTGCCCATCCGCTAACTGCAGCCATTGTTTGTAAAACTGTACGTTCTGGGCATACTGCGGATCGCCCTGCGTACTGTGCATACGCGGAATGATGGTGTTATGGTCATAAGTATTGATGATTTTTTTGCCGCTTACTTCATACCGTTCGGCCCCTTTACGGTAAAGGTTTTTACCTTCCTGCTGGTCGGTAAGTTTAGCGTCGAAGTATGGGCCGTAAAGCAACGGCGTTTCGCCGTATTGAATGCGGCCAAGATAATCGTTAAGCGTAAAGGCATTATCCGGGTGCGAGTTATTCAGATCGGTATTGGCAGTAGCCCGGATAGGGATATAAAAAAATGATCCGTAGCCAAAGTAAATAAAGGCCAGGCAAATCAGCGCAAGGTTTAGCACAGGTTTTTTATGGCGGATGCTGTACCAGATACCCAAGGCTAATGAAGCTACAATGAGCAGCACAAAACACATGGCGCCGCTGCCAAAACCCAGGCCCAGGGAGTTCACAAAAAACAGATCGGAGTAAGCCGCGAATTTGATGGTGTATTCCCTGATGCCATACTGCACCAAACCAAGTAATACAATGCTAAACAAAAATACCACGATGCCGCTTTTTACAGTCGGGTTTTTATACCTGCGGAAATAATACACCATGGTAATGGCAGGGATGGTTAACAGGTTGAGCAGGTGGATGCCGATAGACAGGCCCATGACGTAGGCTATCAATACAATCCATTTATCGGCACCGCGTTCGTCGGCATGGGCATCCCATTTTAAAATGGCCCAGAATACTACCGCGGTACACAGCGAGGACAGTGCGAATACAATAGTCTCTACCGCCGAAAACCAAAAGGTATCGGTATAAGCAAAGGCTAATGAACCAACCAGCCCGGCCCCCATTATTGCAATTAACTGTGACGATGAGATTGTTTCGCCTTTTGCGATAAGCAGCTTTTTGGCCAGCGCGGTAATTGTCCAGAACAAAAACATTACCGTGGCAGCGCTTGCAAGGGCCGAACCGAGGTTGGTAAAATAAGGTACTTTGGTATTATCGCCCAGGGATAGCAGCGAAAATACTTTGCCCAGCATGGCAAACATTGGGTAGCCCGGCTGGTGTGATACCTGCAGGCGGTAGGCGCAGGCTATAAATTCGCCGCAATCCCAAAAGCTTACTGATGGCTCGAGGGTTAAAATGTAGGTTGCAAGGGCAATGAGCAGGCAGGCCCAGCCCAGCAGATTGTTGATTTTGTTGTACTGCATTATTAATAAGGTTGTAATTGTTTTATCATACGTTAATGTGGTACAATTTCGAAGTAAAATATCAGAAGGCCATAGGCATTAACATCTGCTTAACATCTTTTAACAAAATTTAACTTATTGATTTTGAGTGCATAGGTCGCCGTAGGTGCGGCTACGCAAAGCTGTAACGATAGCGATGAAAAAGAATTAACATTATTGAATATAAAACGTAAAAGGGTCAAAGCCGATTTATTAAGCACCCTCAGCAACAGCGGGATAAACCGGTTTGGTTAACCATTAAGAAAGCAACATAATAATCAACAATTAATGAATTGCATCTTTTTAGTAAATCGTTTAAATATTTAATGTTTTTGGCATTATCGCTTTTTCTTTTGTTAAATTAACAGAATACTTCAGTATAAACCTTTTCAGTCATGAGAACCGCACAGCATCATTTTATTAATAATAAGTGGATCGATTTCAACGCCGATAATGCAATTAACCCGGCCAAATGCCAGCTTGTGCTTGTATTTGGCGCCGCCCAGTTAATTACCATGCCGGCAGTTTATGAGCATCTGCAAATGAAATATCCGGCTGCCCAAATTGTTTTTTCGTCAACCTCGGGCGAGATACTGGACAATGAGGTTTATGATGATAGTATTGTAGTTACTGCCATCGAGTTTGAAAAATCGGGCATAAGTTGTGCTACAACCCATGTAAGCAATCAAACCAGCAGCTTTGAAACCGGTGCTTACCTGATGTCGCAACTGGATAAAAATGGCTTGAAGTGTGTGTTCATTATTTCGGATGGTACATTTATCAATGGCAGCGACCTGGTGGCTGGTTTTAATAGCGATAACCTGGATAATGTACCGGTAACAGGTGGCCTGGCAGGCGATGCAGCCAGGTTTAACAGCACTTTTACCAGCCTTAACAGCATACCCGCGCAAGGTAATGTAACAGCTATAGGTTTTTATGGCGATGATTTAATTATCAGCCATGGCTCAAGCGGGGGATGGGACGAGTTTGGCCCGCAACGTACTATTACCCGGTCGGATAAAAACGTATTGTTTGAGATTGACAACAAAAGCGCGCTTGACTTATACAAGGAATATCTTGGAGAATATGTGAAAGAATTGCCGGGATCGGCCTTGTTATTTCCACTTTCATTAAGCATAGCAGGCTCTGATAAAAGGCTGGTACGTACAATTTTGAGTGTTAACGAGCATGAAAAATCCATGACCTTTGCCGGCAACCTGCCCGAAGGAAGCCATGTGAGGCTGATGAAAGCCAATTTTGATAAACTGATAGATGCATCGTCAGCCGCGGCAACAGATGCCTCGGATAGGGGTGCTTCCACCAACCTGGCTATTATGGTGAGCTGTGTAGGCCGTAAACTGGTACTTAACGAGCGTACCGACGAGGAATTAATGGCCGCCAAAGAAATTTTTGGCGATAAAACGGTTATTGCCGGCTTTTACTCCTATGGCGAGTTATCGCCGCTAAACAAAGGCTCAAACTGCGAACTGCACAACCAAACCATGACCATTACCACTTTTACCGAGAACTAATTTATGGATTACCATTACCTGTTAGCTAAGCAAATAAGAAAAATGCTGCCGGCCCAATACCTGCAGGATGACGCTATTTTGCAGTTTTTGAGCGCTGTAGATAATAGTTTTAAAAACTTTGACAAATCAATAAAGCTTGCCGATCATGCCTTTAACATCAGCGAACGCGAATACCTGGCCGCAACAGACGACCTTAAACAACAAAACGAGATCAAAAAAAGGTCGATAAAGCAATTAAAGGAAGCCATAAAAGCGCTTAACCCCGATGTTGAACTGAAAATTTCCGACTCGGACGATGACCTTATCCATATCATCAGCTTTTTGCAGGAACGTATAACCAAGGCCAAAGAGCTGGAAGTAGAACTTATTCAATCAAAAGAACTTGCCGAAAAAGCGGCCATGGCCAAAGCTCAGTTTCTGAGTATCATGAGTCATGAAATACGTACCCCTATGAACGCTGTAATAGGCTTTACGCATTTGCTTATACACCAGGATCCCAAGCCCGAGCAGAAAGAGTTTTTGGGATTTTTAAAGTTTTCGGCCGAAAATCTGTTGGTGCTGATTAATGATATATTGGATTTTAGTAAGATAGAGGCAGGTAAAATTGAGTTTGAACACGTTGATTTCAGTATTACCGATCTGATAAAAAACATCCGCTTATCGCTTTTGCAAAAGGCAAATGAAAAAAACATCCAGATAAAACTGATGATGGATCATGACCTGCCAAACGCCATTATTGGCGATCCGGTTAGGCTGGGGCAGATTTTAACCAACCTGATAAGTAATGCCGTTAAATTTACCGAAAAAGGAAAGGTTACTATAACTGCTACAATGGCCGGCAACGATGGCGATAAATCAATCATTGATTTTGAAGTTGCTGATACAGGTATAGGAATTATGCCCGATAAAATTGACCATATTTTTGATAGCTTTAGCCAGGCCAGTACCGATACTACCCGCAAATATGGAGGCACCGGGCTTGGGCTTACCATTACAAAACGCCTTTTGCAGTTGCTGGGTGCCGATATAAAAGTAAAAAGCGAAATTGGTACAGGCTCTGTTTTTAGCTTTAGCCTGGCATTTAAGAAGAGTAAAAGACACCTAAGCAGTACATCAGACAGCGACGAGTTTTACGCATTGAAAAGTTTGAAAGGCACCAGGTTGCTCATTGCCGAGGATAACCAGATTAACGTAATACTGGCCAAGCATTTTATGAAGCAATGGGATGTAGAGTGTGATGTGGCCGAGAATGGGGAAATTGCGCTGATGCTGGTACAAACCCGTGATTACGATATGGTGCTGATGGATTTACAGATGCCCGAGATGGATGGATACCAAACCACCACAGCAATACGTAACTTAGATGGTGAGAAATATAAAAACCTGCCTATCATAGCGCTTACTGCTTCGGCCATGCTGGATATACAGGATATGGCATTTACAGTAGGCATGAATGATTATGTGAGCAAGCCATTTAATCCTAACGAGCTTCACCGCAAAATAGCTTTGTACAGCGGGCATAATACAATAGTTTAGTTATTGTCATTTCATCGGTTTGTGTATTTTGTAATTATCTCAATTATAAAATGTTATAAATCTTGGTATTTATTAAATACCAAGCTCTTGTCGTTTTTTCTCAACAAGTACGCCAAAGCCTGAAAATTTTCTTACTTTTGTATCCCGTACACAAACATTTGGTTTCGGCATAAAACCGCAGCCATTTTTCAAAAAAATCATGACTAAATATATTTTTGTTACGGGTGGCGTTACCTCGTCTTTAGGGAAAGGTATTATCTCAGCCTCATTAGCCAAATTACTTCAATCGCGCGGTTATCGTGTCACAATCCAAAAGTTTGACCCCTATATCAATATCGATCCGGGAACGTTAAACCCTTACGAGCATGGCGAGTGCTACGTAACGGAGGATGGCGCCGAAACAGATTTAGATCTTGGTCATTACGAACGCTTTTTAAATACCCCAACATCAAAAGCCAATAACATTACTACCGGCCGTATTTATCAAAATGTGATTAATAAAGAGCGTGAAGGTGCTTTTTTAGGCAAAACAGTGCAGGTAGTGCCACATATTACTGACGAAATTAAACGCAATTTCCGCATCCTTGGCGAAAGCGGTGAATATGATATCGTGATAACCGAATTGGGTGGTACTGTGGGTGATATCGAATCGTTGCCATACATTGAGGCTGTTCGCCAGTTCAGGTGGGAAATAGGGTCTGGCAACTCATTGGTTATCCACCTTACTTTAGTTCCTTTTCTTGCAGCGGCAGGAGAGTTAAAGACAAAACCGACCCAGCACTCAGTAAAAATGTTGCTTGAATATGGTATTCAGCCAGATATTTTGGTTTGCCGTACCGAGCATCACCTGAATATGGATATCCGTAAAAAGATAGCGCTTTTTTGTAACGTAAATATCAACGCGGTAATTGAATCTATCGATGCATCAACCATTTACGATGTGCCTTTATTAATGCTGAAAGAGCAACTGGATAAAACCGTACTGACTAAGTTAAAACTATCACATAAAAACGAGCCAAGCCTCGAAAACTGGAAAGATTTCCTGGGCCGTTTAAAAAACCCTACCGCCGATGTGCGCATTGCCCTGGTTGGTAAATATGTAGAATTGCCGGATGCTTATAAATCCATCACCGAAGCGTTCATTCACGCGGGTGCTGCCAAAGAGTGTAAGGTAAGGGTTGAATATATACCATCAGAAAGCCTGACGCCCGAAAACGCTATCGACAAGCTTAAAGGCATGCACGGTGTGCTGGTTGCCCCTGGTTTTGGCGAACGCGGTTTTGAGGGTAAAATTGAAGCTATCCGCTATGTTCGCGAAAACAATATACCTTTCTTTGGTATTTGTTTGGGCATGCAGTGTGCGGTTGTGGAGTTTGGCCGTAACGTGTTGGGCCTTGAAAATGCCAACAGCACCGAGATGAACCCCGACACCAAACACCCCGTTATTGGTATGATGGAAGATCAGAAAACCATCACCAACAAAGGCGGTACCATGCGCCTGGGGGCCTACGCATGCGAACTGAAAAAGAATAGTAAAGCAGCTGTTATATATGGCAAAACCAGCATATCCGAAAGACATCGTCATCGTTATGAATTTAATAATACTTATTTAAAACAATACGAAGCAGCCGGTTTGATCCCATCTGGAATTAACCCCGAGAATAATTTGGTAGAGGTTGTAGAGTTAAAAAACCACCCGTTTTTTGTGGGCTCGCAATTTCATCCCGAATTAAAATCAACAGTTGCAAATCCGCACCCACTTTTTATTAACTTTGTCGCCGCTTCACTGGCTTATGCCCGTAAGAAATAAGTAATTGTACGATACAATATAATGGATAAAAATACTTTCACAGGATTATTCCTGATTATGGCCATCATAGCCGGCTCAATTTATTTTTTAAAGCCGAATGAAGCCGAATTGAAAAAAGAACGCCTGGTGCAACACCAGGATTCGGTAAAAAAGGGTTTGTTTAATAAAACAAACACGCCGGTAGCTGCTAAGTTTGATACCACTAAAGCCGCGGTTAAAACCGTTGCCGATTCTGCAACTTTAAAAAGCCCCTTCGGCGCGGCATCAGTAGGCAGCGAGAAGGTTATCACCATAGAAAACCAGGAATTAGTAGTTAAACTGAACACCAAAGGCGGTAAAGTAGCATCGGTTGAGTTAAAAAATTACAAAACCTTTGATAAAAAGCCGCTGGTACTGTTCAGTGGCGATAAAGATCATTTTGGTTTAAATTTTAACGTTGGTGCTAAAAACATCAATACCGACGAGTATTATTTTACCCCAAGCGGTACCGATTTAAAAGTAGCCGAAAAAGATTCAGCCTCCATTACCCTGCGTTTAAGCTATAGCCCAACGCAGTATATTGATTATGTATACAGCTTAAAAGGCACTGGCTTTAAATTAGGCCTTACCATTAAGCCAACCGGGCTTGATGGCGTTATGGCTAACAGCAGCAACCTTAACCTGAACTGGGCAGCCAGCCTGCACAAACAGGAAAAGGATATGAAACAGGAGCGCCAGTACTCTACCGTGTATTACTATAACACAGAGAACACTGTTGATTGGCTTAATGAAAACAAAGACGATCAGAAAGAGATAAGCGATAAAAAGAATGTTTGGGTTTCTTTCAAACAACACTTCTTTTCAAGTACACTTGTTGCTGCCAATGGTATCAGTAAATCAAATATGGCTGTAATAACGGACGTAGCCGATACAACTGACGTTAAACAAATGAAAGCCGACCTTACATTGGTACGTAGTACCGATGGTAGCGTGCCTCTGGAGTTTTATTTTAGCCCCAATCGTTATTCAACGCTGAAAGATCAGGGCCATGATTTGCAAAAATTGGTTTACTTAGGCTTTAGCCCATTAAAATACATTAACCAGTTTGCAGTATTACCGCTGTTTAACTTACTGAACCAATTTAACTGGAATTACGGTTTAATTATCCTAATTCTTACCATCGCTTTAAAACTGGTATTGTCGCCGCTTACCTATAAGTCGTACTTATCGATGGCTAAAATGCGTGTGTTGAAGCCCGAGATGGATGAAATTAAAGCGAAAGTAGGAGAGGATAATCCAACACTTTTACAGCAGGAATACCTGAAGCTATATAAAAAGGCGGGGGTAAATCCATTAGGCGGATGTTTACCATTGTTAATACAAATGCCTATCGTTATTGCTTTCTTCAAGTTTTTCCCAAGTTTATTTGAACTTCGGGGCCAAAGTTTTTTGTGGATGCATGACTTATCAACTTACGATGCTGTAATTAAATTTGCGCCTATTATGGGTGCCGATCACATTAGTTTGATGTGTTTGCTGATGACGATTTCTACGTTGATATACACCTATTTCAATAACCAGATTTCGGGTGCCACCGGACAGATGAAATACATCGGGTACATTACGCCGCTTATATTCTTATTTACCCTGAATAACTACCCGGCAGGTTTAAATTATTACTACTTTTTGGCCAACATGCTTACCTTTTTACAACAATACCTGATTAAGTTCATGGTTGACGATAAAAAGATTCATGCCCAAATTCAGGAAAACAAAAAGAAACCCGAGGAAAAGAAAAAGAAATCAGGTTTCCAGGCCCGTATGGAAGAAATGATGAAAGCCCAACAACAAGCTAAGAAATAGGTTTTGAACAAAAGCTTTAAACTATCAGATATCCCGGAAGGTTCGCCTTTCGGGATATTTTGCTTTTGATACTTGCGAAACGGCGATTTTGCAAATGCAAAGTCTGCAGTTGGTTATCGCATATCCTAATGAGTTGTAATTTTTATGATACAAATATCTCTTAATTGCCATAACATTTCTTTAACTTAGAAGCTGTTTTGTTATCGGTAAAATTTAATGATAAAACCTCCAGTTCCGGAAAACGAAAATGAGCGCCTTGCCGCTTTAAACTCCTACCAAATTCTGGATACTTTGCCCGAACAGGGTTTTGACGAAATAACGCTCATTGCATCTGAAATTTGTCAAACACCTATTTCGCTGGTTAGCTTAATTGATGACGACAGGCAATGGTTTAAATCAAATAAAGGGCTTGAAGTTACTCAAACACCTAAAGAGCTTGCATTTTGCGCCCATGCTATTTTGGAGCCTGAAAAAGTAATGGTTGTTCCCGATGCGCAAATTGATGAACGATTTGCCGATAATCCACTGGTAACAGGTACCCCACAGGTTGTTTTTTATACCGGCGTGCCGCTAATTAATCCGGATGGTTATGCCTTGGGTACCCTTTGCGTTATTGATCATAAAGCCCGCCAGCTTAATAATGCCCAAATACTTGCCCTTAAAGCGCTTGCTAACCAGGTGGTGGCACAACTTGAACTTAAAAAGAAAGTTAACGAGCTTAATGCGGTCCGGCTCCAACTCGAGGAATCAAATCAATATCTTGAAAAATTTGCTATAATGGCAGCTCATGATATCCGCAATCCGCTCACCAATATTTTGCTCACCGGCCAGGTGTTAAAAGATAGGTTTAAAGATAAGCTTGATGAAAAAGGGAACAAATTCCTGGATATCATTAATGCATCATCCTATAAATTAATCTCGTTGTTGGAAAAGATGCTCGATTATTCAAAATCGAGCAAAGTGCTGATGCAAAACAGGGAGGAGGTTGAGGTAATGCAGTTGTTAAATGATGTACTTAAACTGGTAAACCTGCCAGTTGCATTTACCATTAACATATTATCGCGGCCTATTAAAATTATAACGTCGGTTGTTGCATTTGAGCAAATCATGACTAACCTGCTCAATAACGCTATCCGTTATAACAACAAGTCGGCTGGGGTTATACAAATTGAATTTACTGCCGATAACTGGTTTTACACTTTTACTATTACCGATAACGGCATAGGTATTGCCCCGGAAAACCATACCAAAATATTTGAACCCATGACCACACTGGGCACCAAGGATAGGTTTGATACCCAAGGCTCGGGTGTAGGTTTAAGTACCGTAAAAAGCTTGGTTGAGGCATTAGGGGGTACCGTAAAGGTGAGCTCGGTTGTCGGTGAGTTTACGGCGTTTACTTTTACACTGAAAAGGTAGGGTTGAGTCAAAAGTTCTGAGTCTTGAGTCATGAGTTGACTTTTGGGCTTTGAACTAAGGCCTTTCATTGTTTCAGGATTAACATAACAGTAGGTTACTTCCACCATTCGCCCTTTTCTGTCTTTAAAGCCATCTTTGAATTCGGTTTGTTCCCAACATAAGCATCCCTTACAGATTGCCATCCATATTTCAAGTATTTATTGTTGGGGCTAAATTCGCCCGCCCCTATATCTAAATCGCCACAATTTGGTACCCGAAAGTCGCCCCAGTTGCATCGTTGTATAAAGTTACTATTGTACATTTTCCAGTTTCCCGTAAACTCATTATTGGTATAGCCGTCGGCATCTAAATCAATATCATCGTAAATAATATTGTTACTCCTATCCAAATAGAAAGACGTTTTAAAGTTTCCTTCAAATATACCGGAGTGAGGTTGTCCTTTGGTTTCTGCAAAAATGTAATTTCCTTTTATTACAAACTGGCCTTTTATGCCTTTGTTTTTATATCTGTCATCGACTCCGTAGGAGATATTTTCAAGTTTAGATACATTGATTATAGCTATGGTTCCTTTAAAGTCACAAATATTGGTTTTAACCATCGATTTACCTGCTACAGTATAAATGTTAGTCCCCGGCATCTTTTTAACCGATATAAATTTAACACGTATACGTTGGTATTGATCGCCTATAAAGCCATAAATGCAGTCGTTTGTAGTTTTTGTCCACAATTTGGCAAAGTCCCGGCTAGTAAATTGCTGGTCAAGATTTGCTTTAATAGTCGCTATGTCTGGTAATGTTGTTCCTTTAGCCGGTTTGGCGTTGTTTTGAGCAAAACCACAATGAACAGTCACCATCAGCCAGAAAAATAAAGTAAGTTTTTTCATAACCTAAATATAAGATTATGAAGCTATATGATAGCTAAGTTTATTGCGGTTGCTGTATGCTGAAAAGTAGTTAGTGGTTGCTTTAATATTTATATGGCTTCATTGTAGCGCATGAACAGGCGCAATTTACATCGGTGATGCCGAGCTTCTTTAAAAAGAACTGGTAAAAACCAATACGATCTGTCATTCCGAAGTTATCGCCTTTGCCACATTCCACATCGCCGTTAACAATATTGATAGTCATGCCAAAGCCGGGAGTAGTACGGCCATTTGCCTTATCATTAGCGGTTGGTTGCCATTTGCCGGTCATAACATCATGGGCCGATGGCTTATGGGTTTCGGGTGTCATCCAAAAATATATGGCAGCTTTAAAAGCTATCACCGCATCTTGTTCTACCAGTTCGGGGGTGTTGAGCAAGATTTTTGAGTTGCCAAAAATAATGTTCGAAGCAAAACCGTAGTTTCCGTTATAACTTAATTGCATAGGACCACGGCCATAATATTTTTTGCCTTTAACGGCGGGATATTCGTCGCTGTCGGATACATACACATTTGATGTGTTGTCTTCATGTATCAGCATTAATCCGTCGGTATAGCTACCGTTCATGCCGTGCCGGGTTTCGTGGGCTATTTGTGCAAAAAAAGCTGCCAGTTCTTTTTTGTTGACATCGGCTGCCGAGGCAGTGCAAAAGTCGCCATAGTCAACAGTAAACACGCTGTCGGGTTTCTTTTTGGCCCATTCTTCATTCCAATCGGCGTCCTGGCGTGCCACAGAATCTTTACCGTTTTTTTTGTTGGTGCGTATAAATTGATAAACAGACACCGCACGGCGGGATATTTTTACTTTAACCTGCCCTAATTCATTTGCCGCTTTAATAAAAGCGGCGTAGGTATAAAATTTATCGCGCTGCGGAAAAAGATCATTAAACTGCTTTTCGGTAAGTATGCTGCTGATGGATGCCTTAGGCGCAGTTGCAGTTATTGCGGTAGTATCCTGAGTTTTTTTATCCCCGGTACTGCCGCCGCAGCTAACAGATGATATAACCAGTGTGCTGGCAGCAAGGAACAATAGCTTAGATGATAATATGATCGATTTCATGACTTTCATTAAATAACGGTTTTGACTATATTATAGGTGCAAGTTTAATGCTATCATTTTATAAAAGCATTTTATATGTAAAAATTGCGCAAAAGTGTTGTGTTATAATGTTGGAATTGCGCTATTTGTTTCTGGTAAAAGTGATATATTCACTTAGGCCGAAATGAGTACAAAAAGAATTCATGAAAATATATACTAAAACAGGAGATAAAGGGTTTACATCATTGATAGGCGGTACCCGGGTAGCTAAATACCACCTGCGGATTGAAAGCTATGGAACTGTTGATGAGCTAAACTCGTACATAGGCCTTATTCGCGATCAGGATATTGCTGAACATGATAAGGACATATTGAAGCAGATACAGGACAGGTTGTTTACTATAGGCTCCTCTTTGGCGGCAGACCCCGAAAAGTCAAAAATGGTGATACCTGATTTGCATATGGAAGATGTGGAACTGCTTGAGCAAGAAATGGACAGCATGAATGAGCAATTGCCCCAGCTGCGTCATTTTATTTTACCTGGTGGCAGTAATGCCATTTCGTTTTGCCATATTGCAAGATGTATATGCAGGCGCGCCGAGCGGATAACCGTTGAACTGGCCACCGGGAGTACCGTAGACGAAAAAGTGAATATTTACCTGAACCGGTTGAGCGATTACCTGTTCACATTGGCCCGTAAAATTGGATATGATAATAAAGTGCCTGAAAATCAATGGATACCGAGAATTTGATAATGTGAAAAAAAATATTGATATTCCACTTAAAAATATTATAGTTTTGCGAAAAAGTTAATTTACTGATAAATTATAAAATATAGAGAAATATGTATTGGACACTTGAACTTGCATCGCATCTTGAAGATGCCCCATGGCCCGCAACAAAAGATGAATTAATTGATTATGCTATCCGTTCCGGAGCTCCTGTTGAGGTGATTGAAAACCTGCAGGCATTGGAAGATGATGGTGAACCGTACGAAAATATAGAAGAGATATGGCCGGATTACCCGACCAAAGATGATTTCTTTTTTAACGAAGACGAATACTAATCAGCATAAAAAAGCCTCATTTCAGGGGCTTTTTTATTTAGACTGCATTTTTGGAATGATTTTAGTAATAAGCTTAACACATTTATCACTTTAAAAAACATACAAAAATGAGAGGCTTATTGTACATTATCGCGGTTATCCTGGTATTAGGATGGCTATTCGGCTTTTTCTTCGGACATGCAGGAAATTTAATTCACATACTTTTGGTAATAGCCATTATCGCTTTACTATTAGGCGTAATCAGGCGGGCCTAATTAACCTGCATAAATAAAAAGCCACCGGACTATACGGTGGCTTTTTTGCGTAAAAGTAATTCTGCAATCGCTATGTCTTCAGGAAAAGTAATTTTGATGTTTTCATGACTACCTTCGGTAAGTTGGATATCAATACCGGTTTGCTCAACAACGCTGGCATCATCAGTAAAATTAGGGCTGAAGGCCTGTTCATAAGCTTTTCTTAATAAACCGGCTTTAAAGGTTTGAGGCGTTTGTACCAGGTAAATTTCATCCCGTAATAAACTTACCGATTTATCGGTAGTACCACGCCTTACCGAATCGCGGCTTTTAACGGCGGTTACCGCGTTACCGTGTTCGCCGGCGTGATTGTATGATGTTTGGATAACAAAGGCGCTGGTAAGCGGCCGAACGGCGTCATGCACGGCTATTAAAGTCTGCTCATCACCATGAATACTATTCAAACCATTTTTTACCGAATGAAAGCGGGTTTCGCCACCGGCAACCAGCAGGTGAGGGATGCTGAAACTATGTTTTTTGCACAGCTGATGCCAGTATTCATGAAAATCTGGATGAAGCACAAGTACGATATCGAGATTAACGCCGGAATTGTGAAATGCCAGCATGGTATGCATTAATACAGGCAGGCCGTTAATCAAAAGAAATTGTTTTGGCACCGCCGCCTGCATACGGGTACCCGAGCCGCCGGCTACTATAATAACATGCTTAGATTTGAGATTTGAGATATGAGATTTGAGATTAGCTTCGGTCATCGGTGCATGCTTAGGATGTGGGGCTCTGAAGCAAGTTCAGGGCGACATGAATTTTTATTATCAAATCTAAAACAAAAAAAATGAGATATGAGCTTTAGTCCCATATCTCATATCTAAAATCTCAGATCTAAACTTATATAATCAGCATGGCATCGCCATAACTGTAGAAGCGATATTTTTCTTTAACGGCAACTTCATAAGCGTTCATCACGTGCTCGTAACCGCCAAATGCCGATACCATCATCAACAGGGTTGATTCTGGTGTGTGGAAGTTGGTGATCATGGAGTTTGCGATGCTAAAATCGTACGGAGGAAAAATGAATTTGCTGGTCCAATCGTTGGCAGCTTTCAATGTTTTACCCGCAGATACTGCCGATTCGATGGCACGCATAGAGGTGGTACCAACAGCGCATATACGTGCCTTGCGCTCAATACCGCGGTTTACAATATCGGCTTGTTTTTGCTCGATAATAAACTGCTCCGAATCCATTTTGTGTTTGGTTAAATCCTCAACCTCAACCGGGCGGAAAGTTCCTAAACCTACATGCAGCGTAACCTCGGCAAAATCAACACCTTTTAGTTCGAGGCGTTTCATTAACTCGCGGCTAAAATGCAAACCGGCAGTAGGGGCTGCAACAGCGCCTTCGTGTTTGGCAAAAATAGTTTGGTAACGTTCTTTATCTTCGGCAGTAGCTTTACGCTTAATGTATTTTGGCAGCGGTGTTTCGCCCAGGATCTCCACATTACGGCGGAATTCCTCGTCGGTACCATCAAACAAAAAGCGAATGGTACGGCCACGTGAGGTGGTATTGTCAACAACTTCGGCAATCAACAAATCATCATCGCCAAAATATAATTTATTGCCTACACGTATTTTGCGGGCCGGGTCAACAAGAACATCCCATAAGCGTAGTTCTTTGTTTAATTCGCGTAATAAAAAAACTTCAATAGTAGCGCCTGTTTTTTCTTTATTTCCATACAAACGGGCAGGGAATACTTTAGTATTGTTAAGGATCATGACATCCTTATCATCAAAATAGTCAAGTACGTCTTTAAATATTTTATGCTCAATTTTGCCAGAATCCTTGTGTAATACCATTAAACGGGCTTCGTCGCGGGTAGCTGATGGATTGTGTGCAATTAACGACTCTGGTAAATTGAATTTAAATTGAGATAATTTCATGTTTGTGTATATGAATTTTCAGGGCGCAAATGTATGAATTTTTTTGTTAAATTCACGGATTTTTTTAAGGGTCTTGTTATTTTATAAACCTTTAAGTTTAATATTAAAATGCTGTAACTTAAACGCAGCAATACCGTCTAAAAATCAAAAACATTCAACCGGGTAAAATCTGTGCTTTTTGGTTTTTGCTACGGTACAAATGCAGTAAGGTTAACCATTGAAACCAAAATAAGTTTATATGCTGTTTTTAAAACTTTTCGGGGAAAGCTTTTTGTTTGCTTTTGATGCGCTAAAACAAAACAAAACCCGCACAACGCTTTCGTTATTAGGGGTAACCATAGGCATTTTTACCATTATAGCTGTATTTTCGGCTGTTGATACCCTGCGAAATAACCTGCAAAGCAGCGTTAATAAGCTGGGCAACAATAGTATTTATGTTGAAAAATGGCCATGGGTAGGAGGTAGCGATTTTCCATGGTGGAAATACCTGCAAAGGCCGGTTGCAAAACTTAAGGATTTTAATGAACTATCCCGCCGTAGCCAAACCGCCAAGGCATTATCTTACGAAATTAGCATTGATAACCGCACCATTAAATATAAAAGCAATACGGTTGATGGGGCGCAAATAGATGCAGCGTCACAAGATCATAATAAAACCTGGAATTTTGATTTTGCCGAAGGCAGGTATTTTACCGATATGGAATCAAAAACCGGCGCGCCCATAACCGATATTGGATTTGATATAGCCCAAAATCTTTTCCCGGCAGGCGATGCAGTAGGTAAGCAGATAAAAGTAATGGGGCGTTATGTTACGGTTGTTGGCGTATTTTCAAAACAGGGAAAAGATATGCTGGGCATATCAACTGATAAGGAGGTGCTTTTGCCGTTAAACTTTGCTCATAACCTGATAGATATCCAGGCCGAAAATTATCACCCGTCAATTATTGTGCGCGGTAAGGATGGTATCCCCACTGATGATGTTGAAAGCGAGATCAGGGGCCTGATGCGTTCAATAAGGAGTTTAAGGCCTGGGGTTGAAGACAACTTTGCGCTTAACCGCACAACCATGTTAACCCAGCAGTTAGATAGCGTTTTTAAAGTTTTAAATACCGGGGGGGCCATAATAGGTTTGTTTTCAATGCTGGTTGGTGGTTTTGGTATAGCTAACATTATGTTTGTATCGGTAAAAGAGCGTACCAATATTATAGGCATTCAAAAATCGCTGGGTGCTAAAAACTATTTCATATTATTACAGTTTTTAATTGAATCTGTATCGCTTTGCCTCATGGGAGGGTTAATAGGCCTGTTATTTGTGTATTTTTTAACATTTGGTATTAAAGCTGTATTTGATGTGCAGGTGGTACTAGGGGCTTCAAATATTATAACTGGGTTAAGCTTCTCGTTGATAACCGGTGTTTTATCCGGGATTATTCCGGCCTATTTTGCATCTATCCTTGACCCTGTGGAAGCGATACGGACTAACTAACTTAATAAATGAAAATTGTAAACCGTATTTCTGTTCTTGCCACGCTGGCGGCCATATCGGCATGTAGCCAACCTGCAAAGCAGCGGGAGCTTGCTAAAACCGATGCCGCCGCTGTAAAAGTAGTAGATGCAAAAATTGCGGATACTGCTAATACGACCCATGTTTTTTCTGCTTATATCGCGCTTAAAGACCAGTTCCTGAAATCGGATGTAGCCCGGATTAAGGCAGCGGCTTCGGCACTTGAAAATAAACTTATAGGTATTAAAGGCTGCTCGGAAACGGCTACCCTGGCCCGGAAAATTGTTACAACCGATGATATCAAAGATCAGCGGGCTGCATTTTTAACCTTAAGTAATGATGTAATTGCCCTGGTAAAAGGGAGTAAAATAAAAACTGCCGCTATTTATGTTGATTATTGCCCTATGGCTGATAGCGGTAACGGTGGCTACTGGCTTTCGTTAGATAAAAAAATACAAAATCCTTATTTCCCGGAACAGATGAAAGAGTGCGGATCTGTTAAGGAAAAGATGAATTAACAGCTTCTTTATTTACTGATTGACGTTAACTGCCGGGTGGTAATATTTTGCTGCTTTTTCAAATAAAGCTTCGGGTGCAAAAGGTTTGGTAAGGTAATCGCTCATGCCAGCTTCAAGCGCCTTGTTATAAGTTTCCGGCATTGCATCTGCCGTTAGGGCAATGATAGGCATATGCGGATGCAACTTTTTGATAATAGCCGTAGCTTCAAACCCATCCATTACCGGCATCTGCAAATCCATAATAATTAGGTTGTATTTGTTGTTGTTTACCATGTTTACAGCTATTTCGCCGTTTAATGCTTCATCGGCACTGGCATTCCATTTCCTCAAAAAGCGCGTGGCAATCATCAGGTTCATCTTATTGTCATCAACCACCAATATGTTCATCCCGGTAAGGCTAAATGTAAGGCCGGCCACGGCTGGTGTCACCGCTTGATGGCCGATGGTTTTTGGAGCTATATTAAAGGCAATGGCGAATATAAAGGATGTACCTTTACCCAGTTCGCTTGTAACAGATATGGTGCTGTTGTGCAGCTCAACCAGGCGTTTGGTAATGGCCAGGCCCAGGCCGGTACCCCCATAATCGTTATTAATTACCTGCTTATCCTGCATAAACGGATCAAAAACAATATCAAAGCTGTCAGGACTGATGCCTATCCCGGTATCGGTTACGGTAAACTTAACGGTAACTACCGTATTACTTATCATTTCTTTTTCCAGCTTAATGCTAACACCGCCAATATGGGTAAATTTTACAGCATTGCTTACCAGGTTGTTTAATACCTGGCTTAAGCGCATGTTGTCGCCGGTTACCATTTCTGGTATACTCTCGTCAATTACAACATCCAGGGATAAGTGCTTTTCGGCAACCCGGGGATGAAAAGATTGCTTTATTTTATGGATAAGTTGATGGAGGTTGAACGGCGATTTGTTAAGCTCAAGTTTGCCTGCCTCAATTTTATTGTAATCTAAAATATCATTGATGATGGCCAGCAAGTTCTCGCCCGAGAATTTTAGTGTGTTCAGGTACTCCAGTTGTTCGGGCCGTGGATTTTCTGAGAGCAATAAATTGGTAGTGCCAATAACCGCATTCATCGGGGTGCGTATCTCATGACTCATGATCGATAAAAACTCCGATTTGAATTTTGATGCTTTCTCGGCTACTTCTTTAGCCCAGATCAACTCCTGTCGTGCTTTTTGTTGTTCGGTTATGTCTTCGCCTATGCTGGTGGTTTCTCTCAGGTCGCCGTTTTCGTCAAGAATAATAGTGTTTTGCCAGCTCATCACCCTTTCCTCGCCGTTTCGGCAAATAATAGGGTTAATAAAATGGGCTTCAACAGCATTGTTTTTAAACCAGTTGTGCATGAAGTTTTTTAAATCGTGCGGTATAAAATTATCCATCCAGTTCATACCAACAATTTCAGCCTGTGAGTAACCAAGCAGTTTGGTAAGGTATTTATTGCAAAAAATCACGTTGCCGTTTTTATCTAAAGTAACTGCCGCCAGGTTGATGGTTTCCAAAACCAACTTGTATTTGCTTTCCGATTGCCGGTAATCCAATTCGGCTTGTTTGCGTTCGGTTACATCCTGTAGTGTGCCAATGATTTTACGGATGCTGCCATCGTCGCGCTTCATTAACTTACCTATAATTACACTTAGGTATTTTATATTACCATTGGGTGTAATTATGCGATACTCTTGCGATATATCTTTTAAATTTTCGGGTTTTCTGAGTAATTGTTTTAAAACATGCCTGTCATTTGGATGAACATACTTTAATAACAGGCTCATCTGTTTTACCCCGAGCAGGTCAGGGGCCGAAACTTCGTGGATAATATTCAATTCCTCCGACCAGCTAAGCAGGTTTGTAGCCAGGTTCCATTTCCAGTTACCTATTTTAGCTATGGTTTGGGCCTCCATCAGTTCAACCTGACTAACTTTTACCGCTTTTTCGGACAATTTGGCTTCGGTTATATCCTGTAATACTCCAAAAATTCTTTTGCTGCTGCCATCATCGGCCTGCAACAGGTTACCACGAATTATTTTGATGTATTTTAACGTGCCTTTTGGTGTAATAAACTTGTGTTCAAACTGTGCCAACGTTGTGTGATGAACACTCGAAAGGTAAGCTTCAGCATTTTTGCGATCATCGGGGTGAATGAGACTGATATAATAATGAAATTTGCTGATGTTGGCAGGGATGCTTTCAATTTCGAGCAGGCTGAACAAATTGTCCGACCAATAGGTTTCGGCTGTAATGCTGTCATACCACCAGTTACCGGTTTTTGATATAGCCTGCGCCTCAAGTAGTAGTGCCTCGTTGGCTTTTAATGCATCTGCGTTTTTCTTTTGCTCAGATATATCAATCAATGCGGCAGATATTCGGCCTGTATAATTTCCATTACGATCATAAATAGGCATCATATTACACCTAAACCATTGGTTTGTACCGTAATCAGACACAAATTCAATAGACATAGGTAAACGGTTTGCTATCACGTAATCAAGGCAATCAATATACTTTTTTGCCCTGTCTGGTGGTAGTGCCTCCTCAAGTCGTTTGCCAAGGAGTGCTTTAGGATCGGCCGAGCGTTCAATAAGTTCGTTATACCAAACGTTAAGGCAAAGCCTGGTTTCATCAAACTCAAATACCATATCGTTAAATGAGCCGATAAGCGAGTGAAGGTTATTATTCAGATTAACCATTTTATCTACCGCGTTTTTTAGCCTGTATTGATAGGCCTTAACAACAAGAAAAGATACATAAGCTATAATGGTAAAAATGATAATAAGCACCACCAGAACTGGCAGGGAAATATTTAGCTGCGGGGCATTAATATACGCGGCTATAATTGCCAGCAGGTTAAGCCCGCATATAACAACAAACTCCCAGCCTTTTTTACAAAACAAAGTAAGGGCTATAAATATGGTGATAGAACTAAAAAGATACGCGTGCTCAAACCCGTTTATGCTTAGTAAAAAGTAGTTGTTAATGATCAGGAAGGAAAAAATTGTGACGTAAGTACTTACCGTATAAATGGTTTTGTTGGTGACAAAAGATAAACCAAGGGATATAATACACAAAAAACTATTAATAAACCTCAACCAAATAGGATCATATGAGTTATAATAACAAAGGTAGTGTAGTGATGGGCTTGCAATAAATAAGCCGATAAGCAATAACCGGTAAATTGTTTCGTCGTTTTGGATTATTAATACTGTTTTAACTTTCAACGACATTAACAAATACTTTTTAATGATTCAGGACAATATTACTTAACAAAAGAAGGGTAATTTAATAATTTTGCAGTTAAAAATTTACAAATAGTAAATTATCTTAGCGGGTATTAATACGCAGATTTAATTACATTTGTTGCAGATACAAAAATTTCTATGTCGGAAACAGCACAGCTAAAAATTGGTGATAAAACATTTGAACTCCCGGTAATTGAGGGTACAGAAGGCGAAAAAGCGATAGATATTTCAAAACTAAGAGATCAAAGCGGTTACGTAACGCTGGATATCGGCTACAAAAACACAGGTGCTACCAAAAGCGCTATTACTTTTTTGGATGGCGAAAAAGGCATCCTTAAATATCGTGGCTACTCTATTGAGCAGTTGGCCGAAAATGCCAGTTTTATTGAGGTAGCTTACCTTCTGATATACGGCGAATTACCAAAAGAACAGGAGTTGGCCGATTTTCAATATCAGATAAGCCGCCATACCCTGGTTCATGAGGATATGAAAAAGTTTTTTGATGGCTTTCCGTCAAAATCACATCCTATGGGCCAGTTGTCGTCGTTAATTGGTGCATTGGCTGCTTTTAACCCCGAATCATTGAAGCCCGGTTTATCTGCCGGGGAAGTGAACCTGGAGATTATGAAACTGCTGGCAAAAATGAGCACAGTAGTATCATGGATTTACAAAAAGTCATTAGGCCACCCGGTTGTGTATCCTCAAAACAAATACGACTACGTTACAAACTTCCTGTACATGACGTTTGCCGAGCGTACAGAAGATTATAAAGTTGACAGGGTAGTGGTAGACGTAATGAACAAATTACTAATACTACATGCCGATCACGAGCAAAACTGCTCAACGTCAACAGTTCGTATCGTAGGTTCATCAGATGCTAATTTATATGCCTCTATTTCGGCAGGTATTTCTGCACTGTGGGGCCCGCTGCATGGTGGCGCCAACCAGGCCGTGATAGAAATGCTGGAGAAAATTAAAAATGATGGGGGAGATACCGATAAATGGATAGCCAAGGCAAAAGATAAAAACGATCCTTTCCGTTTAATGGGCTTTGGCCACCGGGTGTATAAAAATTTCGACCCGAGGGCTAAGATCATTAAGAAAGCCTGTGATGATATATTAGAAAAATTAGGCATCAATGACGAGGTACTGGAGATAGCCAAAAAACTGGAAGAAGTTGCCCTGAAAGATCCATATTTTGTTGAGCGCAAGTTATACCCTAACGTTGATTTTTACTCGGGCATTATTTACCGGGCATTAGGTTTCCCAACAGAAATGTTTACCGTGCTGTTTGCCCTTGGACGCTTACCAGGCTGGATAGCCCAATGGAAAGAGATGAAAGCCAACAAAGAACCCATTGGCCGCCCGCGACAGATTTATACAGGCGATACCGACAGAGAGTATAAGGATATAAAAGAACGGTAGTTATTTTGGTTCACTGGTTCATTAGTTCATTGGTCTGCTTGTTTAGACCGGCGGCTTATGATAAATCAATAAAAAAAAGCGATTGGTAGCCCCAATCGCTTTTTTTGTGCAGTCAAATTCGCCCGCAGATCGTGCCAATGAACTCCCAGCTGTCGCTTTTTTTACGCAGCCAACTTCCCTCAGACAGGCACCAATGAACTAATGAACCAGTGAACCAATAAACTAAGAAAAAAAGACCCGCTGGTTTTCACCGGGCGGGCCTTTCAAATCAATCAACCGTAAATAAGTATCTTATAGTTTTGTAATGGTATAAGTATTTGCGTTGGCATCAAGTACTATTTTGTAGTTGCCGCTTGCAGCCACATCAATGTTTGGACCGTTTTGGGTAAGGCCGGAAGTTGGGCCACCAAGATTAACATCCCAACCATGATTAAACCTGAATTTGAACTGTTTACCACCAACAAGGGCAACGGTAACAACATAAGTTTTTGTTCCTGCATCATAGGTCATATCGGTATCATCGCTCCAGCCGCCTGGTGTAGCATCGCCAATAACAGCCCATATTTGTTTGGTAGCGGTAAACGTCATTTTATCTGCGTTCAAGTCAAGATGCAGGGCATATAAACCGGCCGACGGAACAGATAAGTTGCCACCAGAGGTACTCACCTTGCCACTGCCCGCATCGCCATAGGCTACATCCCATGTTTTTTTAGGTGTAATTTTAAACTCAAGATTACCTGGGGTGAAAGCTATAAAGCCATCGTAAATATTATCGCTGTTTGGCGATTTTAAGCTATCGGCGGTTGCCGGGCTCCATCCCTGGTAAGCACCGGGTACATATACGTAGCTGGCAAGTTTGTAAGGCTTTACCGTTAATGTAAGCACGTTTGTGTACGATATTGAGTTAGCTGCAATAGCAGATTTAACGCGCACTTCCAGATCGGTAGTGTTATCATAAGATAGTGCCATAGTAAGCAATATTGCGTTTAAACTGCCAACGGTGTATGACTGCGTAGTTCCGCTTAAAGCAACCTCAGTTAGCTTGGTTGATTTAAAACTGCCGCCTTTTACATCCATTTGCAGGGTGTAGCTTACTTTTGCACTATACCCTGTAACCGAAGTGGCGGGCCATGAAAAAGTAACTGCAACATCAGTTGCATGATCTTTTGACAACACAGGAGCGGTAGATGTAGCCGCTAATGTACCTGCCTTACCAACGTTTGCAACAACCCTTGTTTCATCCTTTTTACAGGATGGCAGCAATAATAGCCCGAGGCTGCTTATCGCTAAAATTTTGGTTAAAAGTCTTTTCATTTTTCTCTTTTAATCTGTTTGATAATGTTTTATAAAGTACCATAAGGCACGTTGCGCCTTATGGTAAGTAATGAATGCTATTTATAACCCGGATTTTGTTTTAAAGTAGGGTTGTTAACTATATCTGCTGATGGAATTGGCATCAGGTTAAGATCGGTAGATACACTTGTTCCGGCTTTTACTCCACCTTTCCAGGCCCAGATATAATCACCACCGGCAAATTTGCCAAAGCGGATCAAATCTGTCCTTCTGTGCATTTCAAACAGGAACTCGCGGCCTCTTTCGTTTAAAATAAAATCAAGCGTAAGTTGTGGGGCAGTAATATTGCCTGTCGCGCTGCCACCGTAAGCCCTGGTACGTACCAGGTTCACATAGGTTAACGCTGTAACCAAATCGCCACCTGTACCGCCGCGTAAAACAGCTTCGGCATAAATCAAATAAGCATCGGCCAAGCGGAACATTGGGAAATCGGTATCAGGGAAGTTACCTGTTATGTCTGAGCCAACTGCACCTGTGGAAGTTACGTTCCTGAATTTTTGAATGGCATAACCATCGGTAAACGTGTACTCGTCATTAATTTCAAGGTTTTGCCCATCAGTAAAAAATACAGCTCTTTTATCTGTGTTACCGCTGTTATCAGTAAATAAGCTTACGTATTGTTTAGTAGTACGTATACCTGCCCAACCTCCGTTGATACCAAAATCAGCAGCTTTCATATTCCCGCCCACAGGTGCGTGAATAAGGTAAGTAATACCTCCGTAGCCGGTTGTATGCAAGCCATCAAATGTTATAGGGAAAATTATTTCGTTTGATTTGTTGTTATCGGCGAGGAACAGATTTTTGAAATTAGGCTCCAATGAGTAGCCATCAGCAATTACTTTTTTTGCATAAGTTATTGCGTCGGTGCTTCTGTCTGTACCGGTGTAAACTTTAGCATTAAGGTATAATTTTGCTAAAAGCATATCGGCAGCAGCCTGATCTGCGCGTCCGTATTCAAAACGAGGGGCACCCATATCAGCTTCGGCTGCTTTTAATTCGCTTTCTATGTAAGCAAAAATTTCGGCGCGTGATTTTTGTTTTGGGAAAAATACACCAACAACGTCGTTCTCTGTTACAAACGGTACCGAACCAAAAAGGTCAATTGCATGCCAGTAAGCCAATGCCCTTAAAAAGCGGGCTTCGGCGCGGTACTGTTTTGCTTTTGCAAGGTTATCGCCGGTAATGCCGTTGCCGGCCAATTTAGCATCAGTAGTTTGGCGTATAAACTCGTTGTTTAAAGCTACTACGTAAAATATACGGTTGTACATGGCTGTTATGAATTCGTTACCAGAATTCCAGGTCATGTTATGCAGGCTATGAATGGTACCATCGTTCCAAACAATAGCGGCTTCATCTGTAGTTAACTCCTGCATGTTGTAATACTCGCGCAGGTAGTTACCAAAACCTTCGTCGATACCCGAAATATCAGGGTTGCCAGCCGGGCCAGCCTGCCCACTTAGTGCAAATGACGAGTAAAGTTTGGCCAGTACTCCTTTGTAGTTGGCAAAGTTGGCGTAAACCTGGTCGGTGGTTAAAGCCCCCTTTGGCGTAAGGTCTTTTTTGCAAGATGTCACAGTAACCGACAGTCCTATCACTACGATAGTCATCAGCCATGTTAAATTTCTCTTTCTCATATTTTAATATTTTTACAAATTATAAGCTCAGGTTTAAGCCAAGGGTATAAACTCTTGGGCGCGGATAAAAGTTATTGTCAACACCGCCATTTATTTCAGGATCAAGCCCTTTGTATTTGGTTATTACAAATACATTAGATACGTTGAATGATGCCCTAAGGTTGTGTTTACCAAGGGTACCAAAGGTGTAGCCCAAAGTAGCATAGTCCATACGCAGGAATGAAGCATTTTCTACGTAATAGTCAGAGTATAACTGGTATTGTTGAAACTGAGTTTGTAATACACTTGAAGGTAAGTTGCCCAGGTAGCCCGCGAATTTTACACCGGCATAAGCGCCGTTTGCAGCAGATTGCGCATTGTATAAATAGTTGCCCAGGTTGGCCCGTGCACTAAACCCTAAATTCCACTTTTTGTAAGTAAAATTAGAGTTGAAACCCATAAATACTTTTGGATCCGACTGTTTGTACAGGTATTTATCATCAACACTGCTACCATTTTTATTCCTGTCAACATAAACGCCTTCTAAAGGAAGCCCGTTTTGATCATAAACTTGTTGGTACACGTAAAACGCCCCGGGGTTTTGGCCCGCTTTGAACAAACCAATAGTATTACCCACGCCACCAGGGATGCCTGTTACCGCGATTGTTTGATTAGGATCTCCCGTTAAGGAAATATTGGTGATTTTACGCTGGTTAAGCGTAACGTTGTAACCCAATGTCCAGTTGATATCTTTTGAATCGATAGCAATGAAATTGATGTTAAAATCAACACCCTTGGTGGTTAGGTTACCAATGTTTGCAGTTATATAGTTGCTTAAATTAGTACCTGCCGGTATTGGGGTAAATATTAACAGATCCTTTGTTTTTTTGTTGTAAAGGTCGATGCTTCCGTTGATCCTGCCGTTAAGGAATCCAAAATCAAGGCCGGCGTTCACAGTGGCTGTTTGCTCCCACTTGATGTCGGCATTATAAGCATCAGAGCGTAATGTATTCACGAATGCATTGCCAAATTGGTATTGAGCTGCGCTATTGCTGGGTTCGTAAATAGCCAGGTACGGAAAGTATTTGCTAAGGCCGGTACCAATATCCTGTTGCCCGGTAATACCGTAACTAACCCTGAATTTCAGGTCGGATAAAACATCAACACTTTTTAAAAACGATTCTTCTTTAGCGCGCCACGCAAATGCAACCGAAGGGAAGTAACCGTTACGGTGCAAGTCTGAGAAGCGCGATGAACGGTCGTCCCTGATGCTGGCGGTTAACAAATATTTGTCGTTAAATGAATAGTTTAAGCGGGCAAAAGGCGATTCGATATAATACTCGCCCCATGAAGGAAGGCTTGGTGTACCAACCGGAGTGGTTTTATCAGCTTTATATTGCTGGCTTCCGCGAAAATATGTACTAAAGTATTGGTATGAGTAGCCAGCTTGTATATCAACATGGCTTTTAATGTCTTTAAGGTCTTTTGAATACTTTAAATAATAATCGGTATTATAAGTATAATTTTCATTAAAGTATTTGGAGTATGAACCACCCTGGGTAAAGTTTGAGGCTGCTGAAGCTGGTATAAAAGTATAACCATCCCCATCAGATAAATCGCCGCCAAAAGTTGCGCTGGCCTGTAATTCTTTCAGGAATGGGAATACATAGTTTAAAGATAAAGTACCAATACCCCTTTTGCCTTTACCTTGCGCGTCCTGTTCGTTCAACAGGCCTACAGGGTTACGTGGTGCAAGGGTGTTTGGATTGCCGCTGCTATCTAACCACTCAAAATAACCACCAAATTTGGTTTTGTCATTTGAGTAAACGGGCTGGGTAGGGTCGAAGCCAATAGCGTTACCAATGGCCCCTGCTGCAAAATGACTATCGGTGTATGAACCTTTCAAATTCAAATCGACCTTTAAGCTTCCACGCAAAAAGTCATGACTAATGTTGAACGCAGCTGTTGTCCTTTTTAAATTATCCGTTTTGACGATACCGTCCTGGTCTAAATAACCAATTGATAGGCGGTATGGAACACCTTTTATACCACCGGTAATGCTCAGGTTATTATCATAAGTATAAGCCGGGCGGTAAATGAGGCTTTGCCAGTCGGTATTGGCAGTGCCCAACAAATTAGCCTGACCAGGGCTTTGGGTTTTAACCGCAGTACGGAACTGATCGGCTGTCAACACGCTTACTTCTTTGGTTATTTTTGAAAGCGCGGTTTTTGAATCAAAATTGATGTGTACATCTTTATCACCTTTACCCTTTTTGGTGGTAATAATAATTACACCATTTGATGCCCGTGAACCGTAAATTGCTGTTGCCGATGCATCTTTAAGGATATTGTATGATTCGATATCATTAGGGTTTATTAAGCTCAAAGGGTTTGAAACGCCACTAATGCTGGTATTGGCCAATGGTATTCCGTCAATTACAATTAAAGGGTCATTTGATGCATTTAAAGATGCACCACCCCGTATGCGTATTGTACTACCAGAGCCTGGCGCACCGCTGTTTGAGGTGATTTGTACACCGGCAACTTTACCGGTAATTAATTGCTCAGGTGTGGTTACCGGGCCCTGGTTAAAATCCTTGGCCGAGATTGAGGTTACCGAACCTGTAAGGTCTTTCTTCTTTTGGGTACCGTAACCTACCACAACTACTTCATTAAGGTTTTGATTGTCGGGTTTTAATGAAAAGTTAACTTCTACAGCAGTACTACCCACCGTTACAACTTTCTTTAAAGCCACATAACCTAAAAATTTAGCGGTTACGGTAACGTTCCCGGTCTTAACACCGGTAATAGTGTAGCTACCGTTACCATCGGTAGTTGCACCTATGGTTGTGCCATCAATAGTAACGGCGGCGCCGGGCAGGGGCGCGTTGGTTTCGTCTAATACTTTCCCTTTAATGCTTCCTGTTTGGGCAAATGCCATTACTGACATCATTAGAAAGGCACAAAGAAGAACGTACTTTTTTGAGTAATTTTTTCTCATTTACTTTTTGGGTTTTTGTGAATAAAAAAGGCTTAATTAGCCAGTGTTAAATTGGTCTGATAATTTTGCTGAAACAGCACGCGACTAATTTACATTTAGAAATAATAAAAGCAAATTTTATACAAAAGATAATTTTGACCGGATTAATTAAGGTATAATTAACTTTAATGAAATATTAAACAGGGGAGAACTTTTAATACTTTTTGCCTTTTTTTGTGGGAAATTTGCAAACTGGCTAAGATTTGCCCAAAACTAAGTGTCATAATTACACAATAGGCAATTTTACTAATATGTAACGATTTTCCGGGAACGTTCCCGGAAAATAATTGTCACTAAAACAATTAATAATGATAAAAAAAATATTTTTCTGCGCGTTTTGGGTTTTTGCCCAAACTTTTTTGCTTTTCGGGCAGGTAAAAACAGCCTTTAAAACGGGAAAAATACCACCCCTGAAAGGCTCATCCGAAGGCCTGTTTTTGGCAGGTAATTTTAACGGATGGAACCCTGCCGACAGTGCCTGGAAACTGATAGCTGATGGCAATGGAGGCTACAAGCTTTTAACAACGATGCCTAAAGGTATTTATAACTACAAAGTAACCCGCGGCAGCTGGGATAAAGTAGAATGCACCGCAACCGGCAAGCCGGTCGATAACCGCAGCCTGATAATTACCGGCGATACCACGATAGTTTTAGATGTTGCCGCCTGGCAGGATAATTTTGCCCCCGCAGAAAAGAAACATACGGCTACTGCACAGGTACATATCATTAGTGATAAATTTGTAATACCTCAGCTGGAAAGGCAGCGCCGTATATGGATTTACCTGCCCGCAAATTATACTTCATCTAAAAACAGATATCCCGTGATATATATGCACGATGGACAAAACCTTTTTGACGATTACACCAGCGGTTACGGGGAGTGGGCGATTGACGAATTGATGGATAAAGTATCGCCACAAAAGCAGTGTATTATAGTAGGAATTGACCATGGCGGCGATTCCAGGATCACCGAATATGATCCTTATGACTCAAAATATGGCAAAGGACGCGGCGATGATTATGTGGAGTTCCTGGCAAAAACGTTGAAACCCTACATTGATATACATTATAAAACCATGGCCGATGCAAAACATACCACAATAGCCGGCAGTTCGATGGGAGGGCTGATATCAATGTACGCCACATTAAAATATCCGGGTGTGTTTGGCAACGCCGGCGTGTTTTCGCCCGCTTTTTGGATAGCACCCCCAATTTATGATCTGGCTAAACAGAAAACTATCAGCAATAAAACCCGTTTTTATTTTGTTTGCGGCGATGCCGAAAGTGAAGATATGGTTGCCGATATGCAAAAAATGGCCGCTATAATAAAGGGTGAGGGTGCTAAGCCCGAAAACGCCCCCGTAACCATCATAAAAGATGCCAGCCACAATGAAAAGCAATGGCATGGCGACTGGCCGAAATTTTATAATTGGCTGATGCAGTAGCAAAGTCGGGAAAGTCCGGAAGTAGCTTCAAATCTAAAGTTCGGGATGTCTGACGATTTTTGTCTTTTTTTGTAAATCACGGTATTGTACCTGACCGACATTTATTATCTTTCGAACTTTCCGACTTTCGGACTTTTCCGACTCAACCCATGACTATCGAAGAAATATTAAAACAGTACTGGAACCATGATCACTTCAGGCCGATGCAGGCCGAGATCATCAAGTCTGTTTTATTAGGTCATGATACTTTGGCATTGCTGCCTACAGGTGGGGGCAAGTCTGTTTGTTTCCAGGTGCCCGCGTTAGCTAAGGAGGGTGTTTGCATCGTAATATCTCCGCTGATAGCATTGATGAAAGACCAGGTTGAAAACCTGAAAGACAAGGGTATCAATGCCGTTGCCATCGTATCGGGCATGGGCAGGCGCGAGATTGACCTGGCGTTGGATAACTGCATATATGGCACGGTTAAATTTTTATACCTCTCGCCCGAGCGGCTGCTATCAGAACTGGTTCAGGAGCGAATAAAATATATGAAGGTTAACCTGATAGCGGTTGACGAAGCACACTGTATCTCGCAATGGGGCTATGATTTTCGCCCCCCGTACCTGCACATTGCCGATTTACGCCAATTACATCCCAATGTGCCTGTGCTTGCCCTTACCGCAACGGCCACGGCTGATGTTAAACAGGATATCCAGGATAAGCTGCAATTTAAAAATCCGGTTATTTATCAGCAAAGTTTTGAGCGCAACAACATCAGCTACGTTGTTCAGGATGCCGAAAACAAATTCAGGCGGATGCTGGATATAGCCAAAGGGGTTAAAGGCAGCGGTATTGTTTATGTACGCAGCCGCAAGGATGCTGCAGAAATTGCTAAGTATTATAACGAAAATGGCATCAAGGCCGATTTTTACCATGCAGGCCTGCCTATGGACGAACGGGCTGATCGCCAGGAAGATTGGAAAAATAACCGTACGCGGGTAATTGTAGCCACTAATGCTTTTGGGATGGGTATTGACAAGCCCGACGTTAGGTTTGTTATCCACAAGGATATGCCCGAAAGCCTGGAAGCCTATTACCAGGAAGCGGGCAGGGGAGGCCGCGACGGGCAAAAGGCTTATGGCGTATTACTATATACTCATGCCGACAGGCTGCGGCAGGAGAAGTTGTTTGAGCTTAACTTTCCAACCGTTGATGAGATAAAACATGTTTACCATTGCCTGGCCAATTACTATCAACTGGCTTACGATGCAGGCGAAGGCCTCAGCTTTGATTTGGACCTGGGCGCGTTTTGCAGCCGTTTTAAGCTGGATGCAATAAAAACGTTAAATGCCCTGAAGTTTTTGGAAAAGGACGAATACCTGTCGTTCAATGAAAGTGTTTTTCTTCCATCGCGGTTCAGGTTTGAGGTGGTTAACGAGGTACTGTACAACTTCCAGATCCAGAATGCCGGTTGGGATCCGTTTATTAAAACGCTGTTGCGTTCATACGGCGGAGCGTTTGAAAACTATGTAAAAATAAAGGAGTACGACCTGTCAAGACGTACAACATTAAGCGTTCAGCAGGTTGTTGAAGGATTGTTGCAGCTGCAGCAGTTTGGCTTAATAAGCTACCTTCAGCAAACAGATAAGCCACAGGTTACATATCTAAAAGCCCGGCAGCAATCAAACAGGTTGTTTATAAACAAAAACTATATCCAGGAGCGTAAAGAGACCTATCGCCAAAAAATGGAGGCGGTTTTTGCGTATGCTGTTCATAAACAATGCCGCAGCCAAATGTTGCTGGCTTACTTTGATGAGCCGAACGCCCGCAAATGCGGCATCTGCGATGTTTGCCTCGACGAAAAGCGCCACAAAAACGAAGATGAACTTTTGGACAACATTACCAACGAGGTTGTACAATTGCTCAGTATCTCAACGCCCGATATCGGAACGTTAATTACTACAATTAACATCGGCACCGAAAAAGATAAAATTGAAACCATCCGCCTGCTACTTGATGCGGGGAAAATAAAAACCGACGGGGAGAAGTATTATCTTTAAATGGTTCTGAGGTCTGAGGCCGGGATTCTGAGGTCTGAAGCCTTAGCCTCGATGGATGAGTGTGGTTTCGTTGCAAGGTAACGGAGCGAAATCGATACTTATGGTCTATATACTCCATCTCAGGTATCCCGAGCTTCGTCCCCGAACACTGTAACCCGATCCCAGTCCTCCGACCACAGATTCCTCAGATCCTCCAAATTCACCGTGTAAATTATACACTTCACCGACAAAAAACCTGCGTACAACTAATACACCGGAAACGGCTGTAACGATTTTTAGTGGAGATCGTCATATAGGTGTATTTAAAAAATAACAAAAATAATTACTTGACAATCAAAATATTAATACCATGAAAACTAACTTAATAGCCATTTTTACAGTAATAGTTACCGTATTGGGCATCGCAAATTCAACTTACGCAGCAGTAGATAACAATAATAATAAAGCTGTGGTTTTAACTGATATCAGCAACATTAATAAAATAGAAGTTTACGGCAATGTACAGGTATACCTTACTACCGGCGCAGCCGACCAGGTAAAAGTTTACAACCAATATTATACCGAAAGTGCTTTGGTACAATCAAAAAAAGGTGTATTGAGAATTTCATCATACAAAACCGAAAAATTGGTTGTTTGGGTTACTGCAAAAGAGCTGTCGTCAATAACCGCTTATGATAATGCCGAAATTAAATCTTTCGGAAACCTATCTGCCATAGAACTCGATGTTAAATTATACAACAACGCTTCTGCCGATTTAAAATTAGACGCTTACAGCACCCGCGTTACCATGAATGATCGTTCAAAAGCAAATTTAAGTGGTAATGTAACCGACTACAGCCTGGTACACAACATAGCATCAAGCGTTAACAGAACATACCTGGTAACCGAAACTGCTACCGATAAATTAACCGGTGCACCAGCCAAATCCACCGAATATGCAGGCCTATAATGTTCATTGGTTCACTGGTTCATTAGTTCATTGGTCTTGTCTGGTTGAATTGCCAGATAGGGCCGATGATTTTTTTTATTGTAGCTTAAAGCTTTTACCCCGCATGCCCGCGTTCCAATGACCAATGACCAATGACCAATGACCAATGACCAATGACCAATGACCAATGACCAATGACCAATGACCAATGACCAATGACCAATGACCAACGAAATGTGCTAAAAAATCGTATATTTGCATAATAACGGAAAATTTTTGCATAATAACGGAAAATTATAGCTATTTCCTCATAGCCACCCACTGTCAATTTTATTGATCAGGGTTCATTTTATCCCCGCTGATACCGTTGCTGCCCGGAAATTAATTAATGAGATCCTCTTCATGTGTTACCGATGCTGAATATATTTCAGCTGATTAGATTGATACAGGTGTAAGCCAGGAAATGCGTATTGTTTAACTAAATTTTAATAAACATGGCTAAATCTCAGGCAACCTTCATGAAAAAACAACTCGAAAAAAATCGCCAGAAAAAGAAAGAGGATAAAGAACAACGTAAACAGGAGCGTCAGCAAAACGGCGGCGGCAGCGATCTGGAAAGTATGATGGCTTACGTGAACGAGTTTGGCGAAATTGTATCTACTCCCCCCGAAAAAAAATATAACCCCGCCTGCCTTGCAATATTATGTAGTGTAATTATGTAGTGTAACACAAAGGAATGTTTACACTACATAAAAAAGTGTAAAGTTTAAATCATCCCGACTTTGTATTTATTGTTGTTAGTTGCCGCGCCAATCTGTTGGCAGCGGAACTTTCAGTGTTTGGCGTTAAAAAGATTAACGGATGCAAATTGCACTTCAATATCTTCAACATTCTGTAATATTTAAATTGAACCTTTTTAGCTTTTAATTGTCGTACCTAAAAAACACCTACGATTAAACTGCTATGAAAATTAATTTTTACTTGCTCGCTTGCTTTGCTCTGCTCGCATCCTGTTCTGGCGAGCGCAATGCTGCCGATGATGATACCACAACTTCAACACTTCAGCCTGCAGATACGCAGCTGGCCAGCGCGGCCAATGCGCCGGCTGTAAACATGCGATATTGTTTTTTTTATACAGAAGGCAACAAGGCGCAGGATACAACACTTGTAAGTATTTATATAAATGGCGATAAAGTTACCGGCAACATGAACTGGATGCCGAAAGAAAAAGACGCCCGCAAGGGAACGTTAACAGGCAAACTTGCCGGTAATGCCATTAAGGCAATATGGAACTTTAACCAGGAAGGCGCCGCCGACACCATGGCTGTTGAATTTCAGCTTCGCGGAAATGCGCTTGCACAAAAGCCATACGCTTATAACCCTAAAACCGGCAGGCAGCAAACCAACAGCAAGGCTACTTATAACGTAATTTACAATATGAAAAATTGTAAGTAATTATTAATTTAGATAAAATTATCACCATTAACAAATGAAGACCAGGGACACCAGCATACTTTATCTTGTATTAGGTTTGTATACACTCATGATCAGTTGGCATTATAATCATTCGCCTATTTTATTGCTTATTCATTACCTGATCTGGCCGGTTTACCTGGTGTACGAATTACTAATTGGCCATCTTGCGCACGGGCTTTGGCGTACAATTCCGCTATCGTATTTTAATTAATGGAGCACTAACCTTGCAATAAACGTATAGCCCAAAGCCTTAAGCTGAATTTGACTTGCAGCTTAAGACTTTGGGCTGTTATCTTAATTGGGCTAATCAAACTTTTTCGACCACAACAGCTGTGCCGTATGCCAATACTTCGGTAATGCCCTGCATTACTTCGTTAGCATCGTAACGCATGTTGATAATGGCATTTGCCCCAATAGCTTGCGCATGCTGAATTAAAAGCTGGTAAGCTTCTTCGCGTGCATTTTCGCAAAGTTCAACATAAATAGAAAGCCTGCCGCCAAAAAGCGACTGAAAACCACCGGCAATGTTGCCAAGCGCGCTTCGGCTGCGTACCGTAATACCACGTACAACACCTAAATGTTTAACTACCCGGTACCCGTCTAACCCGGTACTGGTTGTAATAAGCGAAGTATCCATTGTTTTATTTATTTTATGATTATTAGAGCACCGCTAAGCTTAAATGTTACAATAGTAGCTACTTACCTGTATTTACACAAATAGGAGCTTTGCACGTTTGTTTTTACTTTGAATTTGGTATTGGCCTCAACTTCAAATGATTGGCCGGTCGTATAGCTTTCCCATCCTTCTTCGCCAGGCAGCAACACCTCCAGCTGGCCCTCAATAATGGTCATGCTTTCGTGGCTCGATGTGCCAAATTCATACTCTCCTTTTTCCATTACACCAATGGTGCTTTTACCTTCGGCACTGGTATAACCCAGTGATTTTACTGTTCCTTCAAAATATTCGTTTACGTGAATCATGTTTATAATATTAAGCGCCTAATATGCCTAAATAAAACCATTTGTTTGATAAATGCCGGCCTCAAATAATTTCGCCCAAAACTGCCGAATGTTAAAATATGTGAAAAAATTAACTTTGGTTGTAATTATTAATCTGCAAAGAGCGTTATTTGCATAAAATCTGCAAGGCGCATTGTTTGCACAAAATTTATATATGAGGAAAATTCAACTAATTGTTCTGTTACTTATATCGGCTATCTACTTCCAAGGCTGTAAAAAAGACGTTGTTACTTCTGCTTCTACCACATCTGATAAAATACTGGCTGCAAATATTAATGGTGTTGTTTGGTACCCTGATACGGTTACCGCACGGATTACTTTTAATGATGCTACAAAGGTTAAAACGTTTTCGGTAATTGGTACGGCCGATTCAAAACGGGTTATCTTTAATATAAATGTGCCTAACGGCACAAATACCAATAGTTTTCCGCTGGCCACTTATAAAGTAGATGGTACCGGTAAGCTAAATATGGCTTATTATACCCTTCAGAAAGATGCCACAGGCAATTATGTATACGTACAAACTGGTACTGTTGAATCGGGTTCAGGATTAGCTACTATAACTGCTATTGATACGGTTGCTAAGGTAATTACAGGAACATATTCATTTACCTCGAAAAAAGTTAACCTAAATCCGGATGGCAGTTATCAATCAATTGAAATATCGCAAATACTTTTAGGCACTTTTGATAAATTGCCATATGTTTTAGGAAATGGTAATTTGTAGTTGGATATAGCCAGTTATTTTGTAAAACATTAAAGCCCCCTGTTTTTAAACAGAGGGCTTTGTTTTTATAGCCCAATGCAGACTGCCAATACCAATTATTATGCTGGTTTGGTAGGTGAAGGTGTTGTAGGCAGCGGCGTTGGTGATGGAGCAGGGTTTGGCGTCGGTGTCGGGTTTGGAGTGGGCGTTGGGTTCGGATTTGGCACCGGCGTAGGTGTTGGCGATGGAACAGGTGCCGGATCGGCAGGGGTAGGTGTTGGCGGCGGAACAGGTGCCGGCGTTGGTGCCGGAGCAGGTATTTTAGGCGTCTTTTTCTTTTTGCCTGGTATAGTATCAATAACCATACCTTTTTTCACGATGATGTCATTGTTCCCGGTACTATTGATAGCCGTATGATTGGCGGCAAAAACTACCGAACATGTAAACGATAATGCTACAGCTGCTGCTGTTAACTTCAAATTTTTCATAATAGTTTATTTTAAAGTTAATTTATTAACTTTAATGATAACATTGCCAACAAGTTTTGGTTTTTATTAATTGTGATATCTTCTTTGTTGCACCCTGATACTACCCGCCTATTTAATCTTCCGCTATTGTAAAAGTGTGCCTTTTAGCAATAGCTCTTTTTGCTAAAACAATATACTGCGATAATGCTTTAAGGTTTTGTATGGCATCATCAAACAAGTCTATTTACGCTGCGCTGGCCGCAAATTTGCTTATTGCCTTAACCAAGTTTGCAGCAGGTTTTTTTAGTAACAGCGCCGCAATGGTGGCCGAAGGCGTACACTCTGTGGTTGATACAGCCAACCAGGTATTATTATTGTTTGGGTTGTACCAAAGCCGTAAAAAGCCCGATGCAAAACATCCCTTCGGTTATGGTAAGGAGCTGTATTTTTATTCGTTCATCGTGTCGATACTCATATTTGGCCTCGGCGGGGGAGTTTCTATTTACCAGGGTATTGCTCATATCATTACGCCCGAAGTTCCGGGTAACCCGGCATGGAATTACGCGGTATTGGGCATGTCGGTAATTTTCGAGGGATCATCGTTGTTAATAGCAGCTAAAGAGTTTAACAAGCTGCGTGGCGAGCTCTCGTGGTGGCAGGCTATTGTCAAGAGTAAAGATCCTTCTACCTTTTTAGTGCTGTTTGAAGACAGCGCCGCTGTAATAGGCCTGGTTATCGTAGCTGTTTGTATGTTTATTGGCCATACTTACCACATCAACTATCTTGATGGGCTGGCTTCATTGCTGGTTGGTTTAGTGCTCATATTTGTTTCTATCATACTGGCGCGCGAAAGCCGCAGTTTGCTTATGGGCGAGGGTATAGGCGCAACCACCAAAAAACACATCATTAAAATTGTAGAGCAGGATGATGACGTTTTAAAGCTTATGCACCTCATGTCAACCTATCAATCGCCCACCGAGGTATTGCTGATGCTCATTATTTCGTTTAAAAGCAACCTGGACACTGCGGGTATCAATAATGCCATTATTCGCATTCGCAACCGAGTGAAAGATGAGTATAATCTCATTCATTTTGTTATTATCCAACCCGATACCTTTATGGAAAAGGTGAGCCCCAATATGCAGCTATATGTTTAAATTGCAAGCATAAAAAAAATTCCTTTAGTCTTCAAAAAAATAGCTAATATGCAGTGCTAAACTTATCGTCAATGAATTATAACCAGCCGGCGGCAGCTACCCCTAAAAACGCGTTAAAAACTACGTCGATTATACACCTGGCTTTAATAGCCGGGCAGGTATTGTTTATGATAATGGCTTTTATAACCAATAAAAACACCATTTACTTTGATTATAAAAACAGCCGGAACGATGTGTATTTTTACATAGTGCCGCTATTGGCTGTTATGGGTACGGTAGCAGGCGGTTTTTTGTTTAACCAGCAACTGGGAAAATTCCATCAGCAGTCGGCGGGGGCCGGTATCAATAGAACACTTTCAGAAAAATTGAAGGCATATCAATCGGCCTTAATTGTAAGATATGCGTTGCTGGAAGGACCTTCATTGTTCGGAATCGTTTGCTTTTTGATAACAGGCAATTTGTTTTATTTGCTTATTTCGGCATGTTTAATAATTACCATGATCAGTTTAAGGCCATCGGTTAATGCCACGGAAGCCTACCTGCAATTAAGTTACGACGAAACGCAGCAATTACGGTGATGCTTGAAGTCTTAAGTCGAAAGTGCTAAGCCGGAAGTCCGAAGTGTCCAACTTGTTCTGACTTTCAACTCAGGCCTACTTTTGCAAGGCTTTTTGACTTCTGACTCCAGACTTCCGGCTTAAGTCTGCGAATTGTCCATACTGATGATCTGGGCTTTATAAGCCACCGGGAGCAGGGCATTGCGTAAAAAGGTTTCCACCTTAAGCATTCTCAAAAATTTATAAGTCCATATCACCACTAAAAGCCAGGGCAGTTTTCCTAACGGAAGATGCCTGCCTACCAATGGCGGTACCACCAGCAATTGCGCCTGTTTTAACACCGCATAACGGGAAGTGCCAAGGTGTTTTTTATATTGGCGGTATAAATCTAAAGTTAATTCGCCATGAACCAGGTTATGCCGTAAATGTTCATCGCGCATATCCAGGTATTCAAAGTACGTTTTTGGCAAACCCGCAAGCCCCATACGCTCGCCTACCCGGTTAAAAACCATAAATGTTTGACCCTTTTCGGCCTGGGTTAACTTGCGCTCCAATAGTTCATACGACCGGATAGACAGGTCAATTAAGAGGAACAATACATCGCGGTACGCCCAATCCGGAATCTGTGCGCCGCGGTTATTTTCTACACCTTTGTGAATGGCGGTTATCCGGTCGATGGCTTTTAAAGCCGATTCCTGGTCCGAAAAAATGATCTGCCTTGAATATTCAACGGTCGAAAATAAACGTCCAAGCGGGTCGGCAGGCAGACGGCCGGTAAAATACAGCCAGTCAACCGCTTTGTTTAAGGCAAACTCGGCTGCCGCGCCAGCAAAAATAAACAGGATGGTATCGGCCTTGCCCCAAATTTTCCGCACTATCGAATCCTCGCTTACAAAATATTCCATGGGTCTAACAATATAAAGTACTTTGTATTGCAAAGTAAATGATTATTATTTGAATTTGCAAGTGATGGGTTTATGGAGATTTTTTTCTCGCAAATGCGCCGAACATAATATGAATAGGGTAAATTGACGTGTTTTAATGCAATATATTTGATTATGCAAAAATCCGAACTTCAAAAAATGCTGGATGGCGACCTGTACGATGCCGGCGATGCCGAACTGGTTGCCGGGCGCTCAAAAGCGCGTAAATTATTTACCCGTTATAACGCGCTTGATTACGATGATAAAGAGGGTAAGAGGAGCGTTTTAAAAGAATTGTTAGGTGGCTTTACCAATGCCATCGATATCCAGTCGCCATTTTACTGCGATTATGGCTTTAATATTTTTGCAGGCGATAACCTGTTCCTGAATTTTAACTGCATTATATTGGATTGTGCCCGTGTTACCCTGGGCAATAATGTATTTATGGCACCCAATGTACAGCTGTATACTGCTTATCATCCTGTTATAGCTTCCGAACGGGTAAAAGGCCCCGAGTATGCTGCGCCTATAACCATAGGCAATAACGTATGGCTCGGCGGTGGCGTAATTGTTTGCCCCGGTGTTACAATTGGCGATAATACTACTATTGGCGCCGGCAGCGTGGTAACCAAAGATATTCCGGCAAATGCGGTGGCAGTAGGGAATCCGTGTAGGGTGATAAAGGAGATTGATTCGTGATATTGTAAAATTGTGGCGTACCTCTGGCAAGCAAACCATTTTTTTGCTTCGCAGGAGCAAGGAAAAAACGTTTAACAAAAAATCACTAAAGCTCCTGCAAATCTGCTTAATAGCAATTTCCAAACGATCTAAAGTCTACAGCCTAAGGTTTAACACTTAACCGTCTTCTTCTTCATCCCCGGTTTACGCCGCGCGCGCGATTTTTCAATATAATCTGCAGCAACCGGTACCTTGCATGCAGTTCCGTTTTGATCCACAAACACGGTTCCTATTTTATTGCCCGTTGCAATGGCTTCATCCATTAATGCATCTACATAGGTGCCCAAAGCGATGATAAATCCGTTCATGGTCGATCGTACCCGATTGGGTGATGAATGAATGGTTTGTTCAATACGATTTAGCAAACTACTCAATATGGGAAGATCCAGTTCGCTATCCGGTTTAAACGAAACAATATTGCTCAAGGTAGACCAGCCCGCGGCGGCAACGTACTCCCTGTTATCATTTATCCATTCCAGGGCCAGTTCAAAGCCATAGTGGCCTTCAGTGGCTACCCAGGGTACGGTATACTCGCTAATGTTGTTTGACACGGCTTCATTAACCCAGGTTTGCAGGTCGGCTTTGGTCATTTTAGCATCGTCGGCAATAAGGCCGGCAAGGTACATGGCATCGGCGTTGCCGGTGGCATACAAATCTTTGGCCAGCTGGTAATCTTTTTTAACCTTTTTTTGGATGGTTTTTAAATACTCAACCTTAACCCCAAAAAACGGCTCTTTAACTCCATGTTTTATCAGGATATTTTTGATGCTTTGGCTGCCATTAGCCTGCAGCTCGGTCATGATTTCGGCTACGTTCATTTTATCAATATTTATGTATAAAATTATACTATTTTCTGGTTTTTTTAAATAGATTCTTCAGGCAATGCCGTGTAATCGCGTTTGAACTCTTTACCTAATGTGATCGCGTTTTTTTAATGCTAACATAGGAGACATCTACTAAGCAAAAAAGACATTTCGGCATCCAAAATCTCCCCCGCAATCCAAACCCGGCAACCCGGATATCCACATCTATCCAACTTTTCCACAATGCCCCAAAACCACGGGCAATGCATTAACTTTACCCGATTAACAAAAGGAGTAAACCGCTTGGCTAAAGACACTACCAAAGAAACCCCATTAATGCAGCAATACAACGCCATCAAGGTGAAGTATCCAGGTGCTCTGCTGCTGTTCCGCGTGGGCGATTTTTACGAAACTTTTGGCGAAGACGCCGTTAAAGCCGCGGGCATATTGGGCATTGTGCTTACCCGCCGTGCAAATGGTGCTGCTACCCATATCGAACTGGCTGGTTTCCCGCACCATTCGTTGGATACCTACTTACCCAAACTGGTGCGTGCCGGGCAGCGAGTGGCTATCTGCGATCAGCTGGAAGACCCTAAAACCACCAAAACTATTGTTAAACGGGGGGTTACCGAACTGGTTACGCCAGGTGTTGCTACCAATGATAATATCCTCAATCAAAAAAGCAATAACTACCTGGCATCGCTGCATTTTGAAAAAAACAGCATAGGTATTGCCCTCATCGATATTTCGACAGGAGAGTTCTGGACAGCGCAGGGTAACAGTGATTATATTGATAAGCTGCTGCAAAGTTTCTCGCCAAGCGAGGTTATATACCCTAAAAGCCGCTCCCGCGATTTTAAAGACAACTACGGCGACCGCTTTTACACCTATGCCCTTGACGAATGGCCCTACAGCGGCGATTACGCTACCGAAACGCTGCTGAAGCACTTCGGTGTAAAATCGTTAAAAGGCTTTGGGATAGATAAGCTTAACCTGGGCATTATAGCCGCGGGTGTAGCTATTCATTATTTGAATGAGACCGAGCACCGCAACCTGCAGCACATCAGTGCCATTGGCCGGATTGAGGAAGACCGATATTTATGGCTCGACAGGTTTAGCGTGCGCAACCTGGAACTGGTAGGGTCGACCAACGATAATGCCCTTACCCTGGTTGATGTGCTTGACCATACCTGCTCGCCTATGGGCGCACGTTTGCTGCGCCGGTGGATTGTGATGCCCCTTAAAGAGATAAAGCCTATAAACGACCGGCTGGGCGTTGTAGAGTACATGATTGAGCACGAGGAGTTGCGCGAAAACCTGCAAAACTGCATCCGCCAGATAGGCGACCTGGAGCGGTTAATCAGCAAGATAGGTTTACAAAAAGCCAACCCGCGCGAGGTTTGCCAGCTTAAAAAAGCACTGATGGCTATCGGTTCCATCAAAAGAACAGCCGAAGCTTCAGAAAGCCAGCCATTACGGGCTATTGGCGAGCAGTTAAATCCCTGCGTGACTATCTGCGAGAAAATAGAACGCGAACTGAACCCCGAGCCGCCGGTAATGATCGTAAAAGGATCGGTGATGAACGAGGGGATTAACGAGGAACTGGACAGGCTGCGTAAAATTGCCTTTGGCGGCAAAGGATACCTGCTGGAGATACAAAAACGCGAGGCCGAGGCAACAGGAATACCGTCGCTTAAAGTATCTTTTAATAACGTTTTTGGATATTACCTGGAGGTGACGCATAGCCACCGCGATAAGGTACCCTCGGAGTGGATCAGAAAGCAGACTTTGGTTAACGCTGAGCGCTATATTACCCCCGAGCTAAAAGAATACGAAGAGCAGATTTTAGGCGCCGAGGAAAAGATACTGGTAATTGAAACCCGCCTGTATAATGATCTGTTGTATTCGCTTGCCGAGTACATTAAGCCCATCCAGCTGAATGCGCAATTGATAGCCCGTTTGGATGTGTTGCTTAATTTTGCCCATATATCTATCAAAAACTATTACGCCAAACCCCAGATGAACGAGAGCAAGGTGCTCGACATCAAGGGCGGCCGTCACCCGGTGATTGAAAAGAACCTGCCACTGGGCGAAAGCTACATTACAAATGATGTATACCTGGATTCGGAAACGCAGCAGATTATTATCATAACAGGGCCCAACATGGCGGGTAAGTCGGCCTTGCTCAGGCAAACCGGTTTAATTGTGCTGATGGCGCAGATGGGATGCTTTGTACCGGCTAAATCTGCTTCGATTGGGTTAGTCGACAAGATATTTACCAGGGTAGGGGCATCAGATAACCTGTCGTCGGGCGAATCAACCTTTATGGTGGAGATGAACGAGACGGCCAGTATCCTGAATAACCTATCCGACAGAAGCCTGATCCTGCTTGACGAGATTGGCCGGGGGACCTCAACTTACGATGGTATTTCCATAGCCTGGTCTATTGCCGAATACCTGCATAATCATCCATCGGCAAAAGCCAAAACGCTGTTTGCCACCCACTATCATGAGCTGAACGAGCTGAGCAACAGTTTTAACCGCATCAAAAATTTCAACGTGTCGGTAAAGGAAGTTGGCCAGCAAATCATTTTTCTGCGTAAGCTGGTGCCCGGTGGCAGCGAGCACAGTTTCGGGATCCATGTAGCCAAGCTTGCCGGGATGCCCCAAAAAGTGCTGACCCGCGCTAACGAAATTTTAAAGAAACTGGAAAACGAACGAACAGGAGGGGAGCACATCAAAGAAAGCATCCGCAAGGTGCAAAAGCAGGCCGTACAGATGCAAATGTTCTCGATAGATGACCCGGTGCTGGTAAAAATCCGCGATACGCTTAATAATCTTGATGTTAACACGTTAACACCTGTTGAAGCGCTGATGAAGCTGGATGAGATACAAAGGGTGATAAAATCCTGATTTGAAAATTTGAAGATTTGAGAATTTGAAAATGGTTTTGGAGGGTTGTAATTTGGTAATTTAGGCATTTTCAAATCTTCAAATTCTCAAATTTTCAAATAGTGTTAATTTGTTAAAAACATCCACATTTTACCATCGCCTATAAACTCTACTTTTACTTCATGACCAAACATCGCCTGTTTTTCTATTGCTTCGTTTTGTTTTTTGTGCCGATAGTATTAACCTCCTGCCATACCCGCAAGGCAGCCATGCGTGGCCGGCCCGGCGAAGTGGTAAAGCCGGATGGAAATATCGCCTCCAAATATTCGGAGATTATGGGTGTAAACAAAAGCGATATCGAAAATGGCCGTTTGTATGCTTTTATCGAGCAATGGATGGGTACGCCCTACAAATTTGGGGGGCTTGATAAGGATGGTGTGGATTGTTCAGGACTGGCCTTTTTGCTGGAGCAGGAGGTATATGGTATCACCATCCCCCGTATGACCAGTAAACAAATAACCGTTATTAAGCGCAAGTATGAAGATGAACTAAAAGAGGGCGACCTGGTTTTCTTCGATTTTGACGGAAAGCAGTTTAGCCACGTGGGGGTTTACCTGCAAAATGGGTATGTAGTGCATGCCAGTTCACGGCGCGGCGTAATTATCGTTAAACTTCGCGACCCATCGCTATACAAATACTTTTCAAGAGCAGGTTCTGTGGATGAAGGCACGATTCAGGCGAATTAGTTTATCAGGATAAACGCATTAAATTGGGTTAACATAACTTAACACATTTTAGGAATTTATTTTATAATTATTTGATAATCAATATTTTGTATTTTTACAAGGTTAACATCAAATTGATGTTTTTGCTCAATTTAAGTGTATCCAAATGTTTGTGCCTGTTGTTGGCAAAACAGGCAGCTAAGTAGACTGAATTTTTTAACCGGAATCGGGCAATAAACACAAGGTGTGGTTTAATGCTTACATCTTCCTGGCATGTTTGCTTATTTTGTTGGTTCCATTGGTTCACTGTATTATATTAAATCGGGTGGCCGGCTTCTAAACCACTCACTTAATCAACCCAACCACTAACTAAAAAGTGCTAACTTTGCAGCGTTATGTCAAAGCAGAAAGAAGAATACTCATTTTGGACTAAATATAAAAAGTTTGCCGGGAACGAGATCACGCTTTACCTGGTCATGATTATTGGCATCATCCTGGGCATCGTGATATTTAGTTATCTTTAATCAACGTTACATTACTGTTGTCGGTTTCGCTTACCGATTGGTAAAAATCTACAAAGGCCTGGTACAAATCTTTACTATAGGTACCATCAATTATTTGCAGCTTTCGTTTGTAAATTAATTGGTTGCCAACAACAGTGGCAGATACCGAGAAATAGCCAAATGGCTTTTCGAGCGAAATGTTGGCCGGGCGCATATCTACATGATAGCCTTTGGGCAGGGTATAGGTAATTTCGTCTTCATCGGTATAACCGGTATTAATATATAAATCGTAATGCCTGTTGCGAACCTCGCGCGGGGTATTATCTTTTCTGTTGGTAGCATTGGCCAAAAAGTCTATTTTTCCATTAACAGCCGATCCATAATCGGGGGCTGTTAGCTTGATTGTTTCTGTAAGGCTGGGCTGGATGTTTTTATCGTCCTTAAAATCAAATTTTTCTATATCCAGGTTATTAATGGCGTAAATTTTCTGGAGTATTTTCACTTGTTCTTTTGGCGGCTCGGTAAGCAGGTAGGTACGGTTATCATATTGCAAGCCCTTAAAACTGGTAAGCATACTGCCCGATAGTGTTCCGTCGGCAGCCAGGGTAAAATCGGCTTTGCATTGCTGTGTGTTGGTTTTTGCGGGGTATTTTGGGGTGTGCATTAATTTGCCGCCCTCGGGTGTGCAGGCTAATACATCGCGGTCGTCGGTAAAATCACTCAAAAAGCCAAAAGGAATTTGCTGACTGGTACATTCTAAAAAGGTAGTGTCGTTTTTAAAAGGCAGGCACAGGATTACGTGGTCAAACTGGTTCATGCTTGCAAAATCTGTAAGTGGGCTGCGTTTTAGGGCACCCGATTTTACAATACAGTAATAAGAATCGATATCTACGGCCTTAAAAAGTGATTGCGTATAGTTTACCAGGGCTTTGCAATCGCCATAATTTTGCGCATCAACATCGCTTGCTAAAAACGGCTGATAGCCGCCTATACCAACCTGCACGCTAATGTAATGAGTTTTGCCCTGCATATATTCATATATCTTTTTGGCTTTGTCTTTAGGGGCAGTAATGCCTTTGGTTATTTCCTGCATCTTGTAAATAGTGCTTGGTGATAATGCCCTGCGCGACGATAGCAATTTATCATAAATCCATTTACCCATGCCATTCCAGTCGTTAAAAGAGCCCGTTACGCCAAGATAATTAAATTGCGATGCCGGCGAAATCTTCACCCTGCTGCTCATCTTTTCATAAATAGGGCTATAAGGCTCAGATTTTGATGCTTTGATGTTATTTACCTGCCAGCTATAGGTGTTTTCGCCCTGCTTATTTGTTCCTTCAACCAAGTGCGAGGGCATGTTAATTTCTTTGTACCTGATTTTAAAATCGGGTTTGCAGCTAAATGTATACGAACTTTTTTCAACAGATACGTCAACTGATGGTTTAGGCTCCCAGTCCTGGAAGCTTAATGATTGCTTCGATTTATATTCGTATTCATAAACAACGGTATAAGGATAATCAGTTACAGCAGGCTGAAAATGTTTTACTTTGGTATCTTCAAACAAAGCTGAGCGGCTTACGGCGCCGTCGTCCTGGAAATCACTTTCAGAGAACTTGCCAATAGGTTTGCCAAACTGGTTATAAACCAATCCTTTTATGTTTTTAATAACGTTTGCTTTATCGTGAAATATCACAATTTCGGCTTCGTCGTCGCCGTTTTTATTTAATATGGTTACCGCGGTTTTAATACGGTAATAGGTATTATCCAGGTCTTTTACCTCAATGTTCATATCATTGCTACGGATAACGGCGCTGGCATAAGGTAGCAAATCTTTGGGTATAAGCGATGCATCGTAATTTTCCTGCGCGTTTGCGCCTAATGCATATGCAAATAATAAAATGAGCGATGTAAGTACTTTCATTATTTTTTCTTAAAAACCATATCTGCCTTTTCTGTAAGTATTATTTTGTTATACAGTTCTTTAAGATAAGGATATTCCTCGGATGTGTAGATAGGTTTGGTAAATTTGGTGATGTTTGAAAATGTGAAAGTATTGTCTAAATTTTCAAAGCTGGTTGCATACATGCCGCCGTCGCCGGGCATTTTGAAGGCTACCGTTTGTGGTGGCGTTTCAACGGTATATCCCTGTGGCAGCCGCATAGTTAATATCAACCTGTCGTCAGATGCCATTCCCCAATCTACAGGATAATCCCTTTCGGCCAATTTAAATGGGTTTTTGGTGATTTTTTCCCATAAAAAAGGGTTAAATACCAACCGGTTGTGGTTAGTATTGTCATAAGCGTCAATCTCAACTTCAAAAGTTTCGCCAAGCGGCATATCAAGGCTATCCAGGTTGGCTATGTTTGATTTTAGTATTTTTAATTTAGGAAGTTTTTCGTCCTGGTTTTCAACGTACTCATCAATCGAGTTGAATTTTTTGATGGCTTTTCTTTTTAAGTAGGCATCGTAACCACGGTAATAGTTAATGATGGTTCCTTTTAGTTTACCATTATCAAGCAAGGTTAAATCAAGTGATCTTGTTGTAGATTCCTTTTGAAGCCCGCTTAACTCCATCCAGTACGATGGTTTATCAAGGTTTATCACCCGCCCTTTATCATTAAGGCATTTCAGGGGCAACAAACCGAATGATAGTAATGGGTCTGTTGCATCAAGCAGGTAGCTTTTATCGCCAATATTAACTTTGGCAATTACGTAGTCAAAATCATTAATTACGGGGTAAAGCATATTGATGCTGCCGTTGTTACGGGTTGATAGCACTACAAGCTCGGTATTAAGGTCGGCAGCCCTCAAGGCAGCTCCGAGGGCAAGGTTAATGTCACCAACGGTACCCGTATGCGCTTCATACGCTTTTTTTATACCGTCCGGGCTATATATCGATGTAATGTCATTCCACTTAAACCATTTTTGCAGGTAAGCATAAATGGCCTTTGCTTTTTCTAATTCGTCGGTTTTACCAGCTATTACGGATGCAATCCTGTCTTTCATCAACTCCTTACGCTTAAACTGCGATCCAAAAAACTCGTCTGTTTTTAGCTGGTGCTCAATATCTTTCCAGGTTTTTGATACTACGGTTTTAGCCCCTGTGTACGGATTGGTCCATTCCACCTCATCAAAATATATGGCCGATAAAAAGTTTTTTGGCGATGTCATATAATCTTCGGATACAAAGGCCGGAATATCTGCCATTTCGTAGGTGATATAGGAACAATCGCATTTGGCGCCATGCGATGAAAAGCACTCGCGTTCAACCTCTGACGTGGATTTTGAAAGTTTTTGGCTGCCGCGCAATGTAGCGTTAAACACCCAAAACGCAGGGATATGCACATCGTATTTTGAATGGGCTTTGGGTATCTCGTCCTGGAAATCCCAATTCCTGAATTCATCAAGGTAGGGCGACACCAACTTGTATTTAAAATCAATAACACAACCCGGTCTTAATGCTGGCAAGGCAAACTTTACAGTGCTGCGGTATTTATAATCTTTTACGGTATATACCTTTTTTAAATCGAGCGGGGCGCTGCGCATTAGTCCATCGTCATCACGGTAATAGGTGGTGCCTGTAATGTCGCTAACTTCTTCAGTTGTTTCGCCGTTGGCGCTATGGTGAAAAGGTATTTCGATGGTGCCATGTTCAAGCCCCTTTGTGTCAAATATTTTTATGCGGGCGTGGTAATCAAATATCAGGCGTACGTGGTCGTCGCTTACCATATCTATCCGGCTTTTGCCAAATTCATTCAGGAACAGAGCATGGGCGGCGGTATCTTTTGCGTATTTTTTTAGTTCAAGGTCTTCGGTGGTTACACTTCCCTCAAAATCCTGGGCCTTTATAATGTGTTGAACACCAATAAATAAAAAAATAATAAGTAGTACTTTTTTCATACAATAATCGCGATAATTAGGATGGTATTAATTTAAAAATAAAACTTAGATATTAATTTAAATTAAAAAATTTATTGTGCTGATTCTTTTTAGGACATTTGCGACCTTTACAGTAATACTGAATCATTACAATGAAATTAAAACTAAAACGCCCGCTTGCTTTTTTTGACCTGGAAACTACAGGAACCAACATAGGGGTTGACAGGATAGTAGAAATATCCGTGATTAAACTGCACCCCGATGGCAGCGAAGAAGTTAAAACATGGCGTGTTCATCCGGGAATTCCAATTCCGCTGGAGTCATCACTGGTACATGGTATTTATGACGAACATATAAAGGACGAGCCCGAGTTTAAAGCTTTGGGCCAGGCCATTGCCGAATTTATTGGCGATAGCGACCTTGCCGGCTATAACTCCAACAAGTTTGACATCCCGATGCTGATGGAGGAGTTTTTGCGCGCAGGCGTATCTTTTACTTTAGACGACCGCCATTTTGTGGATGTACAAAATATATTTCACCAAATGGAGCAGCGTACGCTTAAAGCAGCTTACCAGTTTTATTGCGATAAAAAGATTGAAAATGCCCACTCGGCCGAGGCTGATACCCGCGCAACCATGGAAGTTTTGCTCGCGCAGATTGAGCGCTATGAAAACATGGAATGGGAGGATAAAAAAGGAAATATTACCGTGCCGGTTGTTGGCGACGTAGAAGCGCTGCACAAGTTTACCAACTTAAGCAAGCCGGTTGATTTTGCCGGCCGGATGGTTTACAACGAGCAAGGCGAAGAAACCATTAACTTTGGCAAGCATAAAGGCAAAAGGGTTGAGGATGTACTAAACGCCGAACCGAGTTACTATTCCTGGATGATGCAGGGCGATTTTCCGCTATATACCAAACGTAAGCTGGAAGAGATATACACCCGCTGGAATGCCAAAAAGAATGCAGAGCGCCAGGCTAAAAATGCAGCCCAGCAGCAAAAGCCAGCCGAACAGGCCCATGCACCACGCCCGGAAGTACCCAAAGCTGATTATCCAAAAAAGGAATTTCACAAGCCCGATCATACCAAAACACAATACCCGCCCAAGCCTTTTAAAAAGAAGGAAGAGCCGGCCCAGCCTGTTAATGATGATATGCTGGCCCAGTTGGCATTGAAGTTCAAAAAAGGGTAGTTTATTTAGATTTGAGATGTTAGATATGAGATTTGAGATTTTTTTCTCAAGAGTTTCATTTATGTAAAAAGCCCCTCACGGGGCTTTTTACATATCTCATATCTCATATCTCATATCTCATATCTCATATCTCATATCTCATATCTCATATCTCATATCTCATATCTCATATCTCTTTCAAAAAATCGATATTACGCTTTAATCCACTGAATTTGGTGCGTTTTACGGCCGAGTTTTTAAATACTTTTTGAAAAACATCCTGCGTAATATCCTGCCAGTCGGCAGCTTTAAGGTGCAGCAAGTCGGGGTGGGGGGTAAAGGCCGGTTCGGTGTTTAAAACAGAGAAACGGTTCCAGGGGCATACGTCCTGGCATACATCGCAGCCAAACATCCAGTTGTCCATTTTGCCCTTAAACTCCGCCGGGATCTCGTTTTTTAGTTCGATGGTGAGGTACGATATGCAGCGGCTGCCATCAACAACGTAAGGCCCAACAATGGCATCAGTAGGGCAGGCATCAATACAATTGGTGCAAGTGCCACAATGATCGGCAGTGGGGGCTATATCATATTCCAGTTCCAGGTCGATGATCAATTCGGCCAAAAAAAAGAACGAGCCTGCTTTTTTACTGAGCAGGTTGGCGTTTTTGCCTATCCAGCCCATGCCCGATTTTTTGGCCCAGGCCTTGTCCAGCACCGGTGCCGAATCGACGAACACCCGGCCACCAACTTCGCCAATTTGCTCGTTGATGATTTGTAAAAGAAGCCTCAGTTTATCTTTAATAACGGTATGATAATCTATACCGTAAGCATATTTTGATATTTTGGGCGCCGTTGGGTCGGTTTGCCGGTTATCAGTATAATAATTGAACCCTAACGAAATCACGGATTTGGCACCATCAACAAGCAGGCGGGGGTCAAGGCGTTTGTCAAAGTGGTTTTCCATGTAATGCATTTCGCCATGCATGTTTTTTTTTAACCAGTTTTCCAGTCGTGGTGCCTCCTCCTCCAGGAAACCGGCTTTTGATATTCCGCAAAATAAAAAGCCAAGCTTTTGTGCTTCACTTTTTATTAACTGGCTATATACCGTCCTGTTTTGCATATCGGTGCAAAGATACTACAAATTAAAATTGGCAAAATAAAGAGTGTTTCATGATGAATACTAAAAAAGTAGTTATTGTAATGGTATTTCTACAGAAAAAATCCAGTTTTTTTAATCGGTGGTGTGGTTTTTGTAACTATTGGTAAATATAAAAATATATAAATGCTAACGCACTTGAACTACCTGCCGAAACACGTTTTAGGACTACACGCCGTAGGTGAAATTACAAATGCCGACTACGAAAAAGCGCTTGAACCCCTGCTTGACGAACATATAAAACAAAACGGAAGAATCAATTTTCTGCTGGTATTGGAAACCGATATTAAAGATTTTGATGCCGGTGCCTGGTGCGGCAATATAGGTATCGGCCTTAAATACTTTACCAAATGGAACAAATTAGCCATGGTTACTGATAAGGAAGGCGTAAGGGAATTTAGCCATTTATTTAAATATATACTGCCCGGCCAGTACAAAGGTTACACCTTAGAAGAATTGGGCGAAGCTGTAAAATGGATAGCAGAAAAATAGAGCGTTTGGCGGGGGCGGCTTAAAGTGCATTAATAAAATGTAGTTGCTAAAAAATTAGTGTGCCGTCATCGTCAATAAAACATTTAATGAGTATCCGGCAGCCTATCGGTTCGCCGTTTACAGTCGCCGGGACAAAAACTTTGTCTTCTTCGGGCAAAACGTTAACGTTTATGTTAAAGGTTTTTGAAAAGTTACCGCTGTAAATGGTCGTTTTAAAATAGGCCAGCCTGCCACCGGGGCTAACCAGTAATTCAACAACGGCTATAGATGCGTCCCTGCTTATATCCATTAGATTTGCCGGCAACCTGAATAGTTTTAAATAAGGCAGATAGCCATAATACCGCCCGCCTATTTTAATGGGTTTGGTGGTGCGGTCGGTATCGGCCAGTTCTTTATCAACAAAATACCTCAGGTTTGATGTGGTATCTTCAGGTGCTTCATATAAAATTTCGTTGTTGGTATAGTTATAGTTTTGGAGCAAACGACCGGTGGGATCAAAAAAATGCCAGATGCCAATTTTTTTATCGTTATCAAAGCGGCCATTGGCCAGGGCATAGGTTTTATTATAAATCATTTGGTACAGGCCATGCCTGGTACTTTTGTCACTTTTTAAAACAGTTAGCTTTTCGGTAATGTGCGCGTTTATTTTATGACTGCGTTCAACAGTTTCCTGGGCCCGCGCTACATTTATTAAAAAAAGGTAAACAATTAGCAGGATTAGATTTCTCAAATGTATTTGTGATTTGGGGTAAATATAAAACAGGTATATATTAATATCAAATAGTTAGTTTGAAATTAAGGATGTGGTTTAGAGGGATTCTGGCCGGCAAGGTTTAACGTACTTCATGTATTGTAATAGTTTTGTTGCATTAATAGTATGGGATGCTTAAACTTGTAGCCATAAACCATATTTCATGACTGCGCTAACCGATCAATCCGATTACAAAACGGTACGTTTTTCTGAGACCACGATAACCGAGTTGATGATCCCTTCTTATTCAAATTTCGGCGGCAAAATTCATGGCGGCATATTGTTATCGCTGATGGATAAGGTAGCGTATGTTTGTGCCGCTAAACACGCAGGTAATTATTGTGTTACCGCGTCAATTGATACGGTTGATTTTTTACAACCCGTTGAAGTGGGCGAACTGGTATCATTAATGGCATCGGTTAATTATGTGGGCAACACATCGTTGGTAGTGGGCATTAGGGTAGTATCTGAAAATATCAAAAACAACTCGGTAAAGCACACCAATACCAGCTACTTTACCATGGTTTCAAAAGATGAGCATAACAAGCCGGCTAAAGTCCCCGGCTTAATATTGGAACACCGTGAACATGTACGGCGCTTTATTGAAGCACGCCGCCGTAAAGAAATCAAGCAAAGCTATATGAAAGAAGTGGAGCAGATAAAAATGCCCGACAATTACGAACATTGTATTGAGCTTTTAAAAGGCGAGAGGTGCCTGGTTGCCGGCTAAGCAGCGCCACATTTAAATAAGAAGATAAAATAAAGTATGAATTGCCAAAAATGGCTGGCCGTACTATTGCAGATAAGAATTCAATCCCTAATTGATAAATGAGGCGAGCTATTGGCCAGGTACTATTATTATTGCTTATGCATAGCATGTGCTATGCTCAAAAAGATGTGCCGGTTATTGCTGTTAACAATATAGAATCTATCAAATTAACAGTTGACAGCCTCAATAAAAACGCCGGCGAACGCTATATGGGCGCACCTGATAATGCGCGCGAAATGGCTGGCAAAGCATTGCTGCTTTCCGAAAAAATTAAATACAATATCGGGATAGGCTTAGCCTATATAAACCTGGGCCATGTTTACTGGTCACAATCCTATTATCCTATCAGTTTATTTTATCTTAATTCGGCGTTACCTTATTTACCTAAAAACAATGCTACTTTGTTGGCCGAGTGTTACAGCGCAATAGGCCGCACCTACCTTGAACTTAAAAACTATCAGCAGGCAATTAATAGCTTAAACCGGTCTGCAAAATATGCCGGAAACGATACCAGGATGCTGGGAGAATTTTATACCGAGAAATCGCTGGTATATATCAGGATGCATGATTATAGCCGGGGTATGGCGGCAAGTTTGCAGGCCTTAAAACTTTGCAGGGCCAGCGGCGATGACAACAATACCAATATTATATATACACGGTTAAGTTCAATCCAACGCCTTCAAAAGCAGTTTCAGCGATCTATAACTTATGATGATACGGCGTATTACATGAGCTTTAAAACCAATAACCGCAGGCTGCGTGCTAAAACCCTTATTGAATATGCCGATAACTATAATGGCCTGAAGCAATTTGATAAAGCAATTAATTACGCCACCAGGGGGGCGGCGCTTGCCGATAGTATTGGTTTGATGAACGGGATTTCGGACGCGTACCGCACCATCATGTTTAGCTTTGAGCAAAAGAAGGATCTTGTGAACGCGCTCAAATTCCAAAAGAAGTATAACGGAGCTCTTGACTCGCTAAACGAATCGGACAGGAGGCGTAACACCGAACTTATTCAAAATTATTTTGCTTTAAATGCCCGGCTTAATGAAATAGCCGTGATTGAGCAAAAGGCAAAAGAAGATAAAAATAAGATCCATTTTCAAAATGCCATCATTATTACACTGATTATCTCGTTGCTTATTGTATTGATTGCTTTATATATCACCTATTATAATTTTAAGCAGAAGAAATTGCTAAACAATAAGCTGAGCCGGCAGCATGAGGCTTTGCTGGTGCAAAAGGGGTTGATTGAAGAGCAATCGGCCAACCTTGCAGCGATAAATAAACTTAAAGATAAGCTATTGGCCGTAATTGGGCACGATTTGCGCACGCCTTTCGCAAATTTACGCAGCATTATGGCTTTGTTTGATGACAATAACTTAAACCTTGAGGATATGCATGGCCTCATGAAAAAAATGGAGCCGGTAATAAAAGGGGCCGAACTTACGCTATCCAACCTGCTGGAATGGGCGGGTAGCCAGATAAGGGGGATAAATTTAACACCGTCTGCAATTGATATTAACCTGGTGGGCGAAGAGATGGCGCAAATTTATAATTACCAGTTACAGCAAAAAAACATCAGGTTTCAAAATATTGCAATTACCGGTCACCTGGTTAAGGCCGATGAAAAGCATATTAAGGTAATTATTGGAAACCTGATTAGCAACGCCATAAAATTTACTGATGATAATGGCATCGTAACTATAAGCAGCCACCTGGCCGGCAACGAACTCATTGTAAACATAAATGATACCGGCAAAGGGATTGCCCAGGATCAGTTGGTTAAACTGTTTAATCTTAATTCGCACTTTACCCAAAACGGCACCATGGGCGAGATTGGGACAGGTATCGGCCTGTTTTTGTGTAAAGAACTGGTAGAGTTTAACGGCGGGCGTTTATGGGTTAAATCCGAAGTGGGTAGGGGCAGTACTTTCAGTTTTAGTTTACCGCTGGTCGGCTAAGCAAAAATTATTCCTTTTTATATTAACAAATCATAAAGCTTTTGCGTAAAAAAGAGACGTAGTGAAACGCGTTTTCTGAAATATATATTATGTGATAAGTAATTTAATTACTTCGAAAGCGTTTTAAGTATATGTAGATTTAATGAAATCTATTATATCTCTACAACATGATGATGTAGTGAATTTTTTACTATATTGTGACAATATTTATACTCCTAACTTTTTTTTATTCCTACTAATTTAATGGCTTTTTTAAACACAGTGCTCGAACCACCCTCATACGGATGGACGGATGAGGATGGTAACCTTGCAAAACCCACCAATGCAATAATTTTAAAAGAGTTTTTCTCGAGACTGAATGTTTTCAGGGATAAAAAAAACTGGCTTTCTTTTTTAAGCTGGTTTTTGGTGCTCGCATTAACACCATTCCTGTTTTTGTTCATATTCAAATATTTCAGCATCGTAGGTTTGATAGTTGCGTTTGTTTACAGCATGATTATTATGGGTACTCACGGAACTATATGGCACCACAGGTATTGCACGCATAATGCTTACACTTTTACCAATAAATTCTGGCGCTTTTTTACCCAAAACCTTACGCTTAAAATTATTCCCGAAGAAATTTACGCGGTATCGCATCATGTTCATCATGCACTGTCAGATCAGCCCGGCGATCCGTACAATGCGCAAGGTGGCTTTATGTACTGCTTTTTGGCCGATGTAAACCACCAGCCCGTAGCCCGGAACATGACCGAGGCCTGTTACAAAAAATGTGTTAACTTAATGAAACACGTTGGTGTAACCCCCAATACCTATAAGCAATATCAAAAATGGGGTACTATAGCTAATCCGTATCGTACCGTTGTGGGTATTATCCTTAACTGGGGTTTCTGGTTCACCGCGTTTTACCTCATGGGCGGGTTGCCCTTAGCATGCGCCATTTTTGGCTCTGCAGGCTTTTGGGCAGTGGGCGTGCGCACGTTTAATTACGAGGGCCATGGTAAAGGGCAGGATAAACGCCGCGAGGGCACCGATTATAATCGCGAAGATATGTCAATAAACCAGCTATGGCCTGGTTATGTGGCCGGCGAATGGCATAATAACCATCACCTGTATCCTAAAAGCGCCCGCTCGGGCTTTAAGCCGCATCAGTTCGACCTGGCCTGGTGTTATATCAAATTAATGAGCATGATAGGCGCCGTAAGCTCATACCGCGATTCGAAAAAAGAATTCCTGATGACTTATTGTAACAAAGATGGGGTAGAAATACCTGTAACCAAACTGGCGGTAAAATATGCCGAAGTAAAACCTGTTTTGGTGCGGGTTAAATAAAATAGTTATTAACCCCTTTGCGGTGCTTAATTAACTTAAGCATTATCGCAGATAAATTAAAAAAAGCAGCGCCCTGTGTGCTGCTTTTTTTATGCTAAAAAAATACCTTAATGGTAAAATAGTATTATTGAAAATGCAAACGATTTTTATACCTTAGTAAAGCCAATTAATAGTGTAACTTAAACACCCAACCAATGCTAAGTAAGATCTTCTGTTCCACAGCTTTTTTGTTGTGCGTTGCCTTTTTCGATCAAAAAGTTCAGGCTCAGGGGCTTGGCATATTCGATAATCAAACCGATGTAGGTACCATTAAACATCCGGGCAGTGCACAATATGATGCTAAAACCCAGCAATACCAGCTGAGCGGATCGGGCCAAAACATCTGGGCCACGCATGATGATTTTCATTTTGTATGGAAACGCATGAAAGGCGATTTTATACTACGCACCAATGCGGCATTTATTGGTAAAGGTGTTGAACTGCACCGTAAAGTGGGCCTTATGGTGCGTAGCACGCTGGATAGTAATTCAAAGCATATCAACGCGGTTGTTCATGGCGATGGCCTTACCTCATTGCAGTATCGCAAAACAGTTAGCGGCATTACCGAGGAGAAAAAAGCAGGCGTCACTGCGGCTGACGTTATCCAGTTAGAGCGTAAGGGCAATACCTACACCATGTCGGTAGCCCGTAAAGGCGACTTATTTGTTACCGAAGAGGTAAGCGATCTTGACCTGGGCGACGAAGTTTACGTGGGTATTTTCATTTGCTCGCACAATGCAGATGTAACCGAAAAAGCCACTTTCAGTAACGTGCGGATTGTTGTACCGGCGCCGGCGACATTGGTGCCTTACAAACAATACCTTGGCAGCAGTATTGAGCTGCTGGATTTGGATACGCAAAATAGTACCATCATTTACCAGTCGCCGCGCTCATTACAGGCACCCAACTGGATGAAGGATGGTAAATCGTTAATCTACAACAGTGAAGGCTCATTGTATAAATATGATCTTAAAACCAATACGCCAACTGCTTTAAATACCGAGCCGGCAAAAAACAACAATAACGATCACGTACTTTCATTTGATGGTAAGCAATTAGTTATAAGCAGCGGCGATGGTGGCCCTTCTATAGGATATACCGTACCTGTAACAGGAGGCCAGGCAAAAAGGATTACTGCTACCGGCGTTGGGGCGAGCTATATGCATGGCTGGTCGCCGGATGGTAATTATATTGTGTTTTGCGGCGAAAGAAATAAAGAGTATGACGTATACCGTATTCCTTCAGCCGGGGGCCCTGAAGAACGGTTGACTAATACCCCCGGTTTGGATGATGGCCCCGAGTACACTCCAGACGGCAAATACATATACTTTAATTCGGTACGCGGCGGGCTGATGCAGGTTTGGCGTATGAAAGCCGATGGCAGCGAACAAACGCAGATTACCAATGATGATTATAACAACTGGTTTCCGCATATATCGCCCGATGGTAAGTGGATTGTGTATATCACCTTCCTTAAAAACGAAGTGTCTCCCGGAGATCATCCCTTTTACAAACATGTATTTTTAAGGGTGATGCCTGCAGCCGGCGGTCCGTCAAAAGTTGTTGCATATTTATACGGCGGCCAGGGTACTATCAACACCCCATCATGGGCGCCGGATAGCAAACATCTTGCTTTTGTGAGCAATTCAGATTTATTGTTCCCGGTATTCCCGAAGGAAAAATAGAGGCAAGAATCAAGAGTCAAGAATTAAGACGAAACCGATGATGATTTACTGGAAACAAATTTTCGTTTTGGTTGGAATTACTTATATCTTGACTGCTGATTATAATTCTTGTCTTGACTCTTGATTCTTAACTCTTGATTCTAAAATTATGACTACACGCAGATCATTTTTAAAAACAGGCGCCCTGGCAGTTGCCGGCGCTACCATTTTACCCGATAGTTTATTTGCCGCACCAAAAAAACTCGAAAGGGTGGGTGTGCAGCTTTACAGTGTACGCGACGCCATGAAACTTGACCCCAAGGGCACGTTGAAGAAAATTGCAGATGCGGGATATCATCATGTAGAACACGCCAACTACATCGACCGAAAGTTTTATGGGTTCCCGGCAAAGGAATTTAAAAAGATACTGGAAGATTTGGCGCTCAAAATGCCAAGCGGCCATACCGTAATGACAGCACAGCACTGGGACGAATCAAAACAAGATTTTACCGATGCCTGGAAATATACAGTAGAAGATGCTGCTACGATGGGCCAAAAATTTGTAATAAGCCCATGGCTTGATGAAAAAGTGCGTACAGATTTGGATGCCCTGAAACGCACTATGGAGCAGTTTAACAAATGTGGCGAATTATGCCAAAAATCATCAATGAAATTTGGCTATCATAACCATAATTTCGAGATCAGCACCAAAGTTGGTGATATTACCCTGTATGACTATATCATCCAGAATACCGATGCCGCCCTGGTTGCCCAGCAAATAGATATTGGTAATATGTTAACAACTGGCGGCCACGCGCTTGATTTTATTAATAAATATCCCGGCAGGTTTGAGTCGATGCACGTTAAAGATGAAATAAAGGTAGCCCCACATGGTGGCGATGATACCGAGAGCTGTATTTTAGGCCAGGGTATTATGCCGGTAAAAGAAATTGTAAAGGCAGGCAGCAAAAAAGGCGGTACTTCCCTTTTTATTATCGAGCAGGAGGCCTACCAGGGCAAAGATCCGGTAGAGAGTGTAAAAATTGATTTACAAATCATGAAAAAATGGGGTTATTAATAGTAATAGGGTAACTTAACACCATCAACCGATTTAATTTTTAAGGCGATTAGTTTTAAAAGCTTAAATTACTAAGTTTGAAAACCGTTTATAAATAATATACAGATGAGTTTCAATTGCCCGCCCCACTGAAGGCAAATAAATTGGAACTGCTAAAACAATTTACTTAACATGCACAGGCGTACTGTAATAAAAAATTTGGCTTTGGTAATAGGTGGCGCTGTGCTGCTTCCTGCGTGCCACCGAACGGAAGGTAAGGCCTTTGTAGCGCTAAAAAATGTTGATATCAGCGCCGATCAGGAGAAACTGGTGAGCGACATTGCTGAAACTATTATACCAAAAACAGCAACACCCGGTGCAAAGGATCTCAATTTACATCTATTTGTATTTAAAATGCTGGATGATTGCTATAAAAAAGAAGATCAGCAAGCATTCGTGACCGGCATGGGGCAATTTGCCGATGTTGTCAAAAACAAGTACGATAAGCCCTTTTCGGATTTAAGCCAAAAACAGCGCGAAGAGATGTTATTGAGTATTGAAAATGATAAGGACGAGAAAAGTACCATAAATTCAAAAGAACTCAAATCATTTTATGGGATCATAAAAAGTCAAACCGTAAATGGTTATGTAACTTCTAAATATTTCATGACCAAACAAGTAGTGTATGAACTTGTACCAGGTAGGTATAATGCCCGTTTTCCATACAAACAAAAGCAATCAGCATAAATAATGGCTAATTTAAATATAGATAGCGTTAAAGACAGAACATTTGATGCGATAGTGATTGGCTCGGGGATGAGTGGTGGCTGGGCTGCTAAAGAACTTACAGACAAGGGCCTTAAAACGCTGATATTGGAACGTGGCCGCGATGTAAAGCATATTAAAGATTATCCTACTACTAATATGTACCCATGGGAGTTTGAGCACCGCGGCGAACTACCGGTTGCCATAAAAGAAGCCAACCCCATTGTAAACCGCTGTTATGCTTTTGGCGAGGATGCCGCTCACTTTTTTGTAAAGGATAATGATCACCCTTATGTACAGGAAAAGCCGTTCGATTGGATCCGTGGTTACCAGGTAGGCGGTAAATCGCTGCTTTGGGCCCGCCAGACACAGCGCTGGAGCGAATTTGATTTTGAAGGCCCAGCGCGCGATGGTTTTGCTGTTGACTGGCCTATCCGGTACAAGGATATTGCCCCATGGTATAGTTACGTTGAAAAATTTGCAGGTATCTCTGGTAACATGGATGGCCTTGCAGAGCTGCCCGATGGCGAGTTTTTGCCCGCCTTTCCTTTAAATGCGGTTGAAACCTATTTTAGCAACCATGTAAAAAGTAAATACAGCAACCGGCACGTAATAAGCGCACGCTGCGCCCATTTATCTAAACCAAACCAAATCCATTTAGATCAGGGCCGGGTGCAATGCCAGGAACGCATTTTGTGCCAGCGCGGCTGCCCGTTTGGCGGTTACTTCAGCGCAAATGCTTCTACTATTCCATGGGCATTAAAATCAGGTCACGCCACTTTGCGTCCATTTTCTGTTGTACAGGAGATTATTTACGACGAGAAAAAAGGTAAGGCAAGTGGTGTTCGCATAATCGATACCAATACAAAAGAGGCGATTGAATATTACGCCGATATCATTTTTGTAAATGCGGCGGCTTTAAATACCAACCTGGTATTATTAAATTCAACTTCGCATCGCTTTCCCAATGGCCTGGGTAATGATAGTGGCGTGTTGGGTAAATACGTTGCCTTCCACAATTATTCGGCGCATATTGGAGCCGAGTACGATGGCGAAAAGGAATGGACAACTGATGGCCGTAACCCGGCCGGTGGTGGTTATATTCCACGTTTCCGTAACGTTTATAAACAGGAAACTAATTTTTTACGCGGGTATGCTTCTGGCTTCAGCGCGTACCGTTACCAGCAGCGCCCATGGGATGGTGTTGGAGCCGGCCTTAAGGATAACCTGGTTAAAGATAACCTGAGCGGCTGGAAAGTAGGATCGCATATGATGGGCGAAACCATACCTAAAGAAACCAACTACGTAGCCCTTGATAAAACGTTAAAAGACCAATGGGGGATACCGCAGCTGAAAATATCGGTTGACTATGATGATAACGACGAGAAGATGAAGAAAGATTACGTAGAGCAGCTGACAGAAATGTTTACCTCTGCAGGTTTTACCAATATAAAAGCCAGTACCGATAACCGTGCGCCAGGACTTGATATTCACGAAATGGGCGGCGCCCGAATGGGTAACGACCCCAAAACATCGGTGCTTAATAAATGGAACCAGATGCATGCGGTAAAAAATGTATTTGTAACCGATGGTGCCTGCATGACCTCAACCTCATGCCAAAATCCATCCCTTACATACATGGCCTTTACCGCACGGGCTGCTGATTATGCGGTGAGTGAAATGAAAAAGGGGAATATATAAGAAGCCTCACCTAAATCCTCTCCAAAGGAGAGGACTTAGAAATAACGGTTTTGCTCCCTCTCCTTTGGAGAGGGGCGGGGTGAGGCCTCAATGTGTAAAAAAAACACAATGAAAATTTATTTGTAAAATAATTTTTATTCATACATTTAAACGGAATAACCAAGTAATAAACAAAATTTAACAACCTAATATAATTGTATGTCTGCAAATACTTATGACGCTATTGTCATCGGCTCGGGGATATCTGGTGGGTGGGCCGCCAAAGAACTGACACAAAAGGGTTTAAAAACCATTATGCTTGAACGCGGGCGCGATATCAAACATATAAAAGATTATGTGAACGCTACCAAAGACCCATGGGAGTTTACCCATCGTGGTGGCCGTACACAAAAAATGATTGACGATTACCCTGTTTTAAAACGCGATTATCCACTGAACGAGGTCAATCTTGATTATTGGGCCAGCGATAAAGACAGCCCTTACACAGAAACCAAAAGATTCGACTGGTTTCGCGGCTATCATGTAGGCGGCCGTTCATTAATGTGGGGCAGGCAATCATACCGCTGGGCCGATGTTGATTTTGAAGCCAACTTGAAAGACGGTATTGCGGTTGACTGGCCTATCCGTTATAAAGATATAGCGCCATGGTATAGCTATGCCGAGCAATTTGCTGGTATATCTGGTAACAGAGATGGTCTTGCAATTCTTCCTGATGGCGATTTTATGCCGCCAATGGAACTTAATGTGGTTGAAAAAGATGTTGCCAAAAGATTAAAAGATCATTACAAAGAGGCCCGTGATATGATCATTGGCCGTACAGCCAATATCACCGTACCGCATAATGCCCGTACTAACTGCCAGTACCGTAACAAGTGCTGGTTGGGCTGTCCGTTTGGCGCTTACTTTAGCACACAATCGGCCACGTTACCGGCTGCTATGGCTACAGGTAATTTAACTGTAAGACCATGGTCTATTGTTACAAAAATTTTGTACGATAAGGATACCAAAAAAGCCAAAGGTGTTGAAGTACTGGATGCCGAAACCAACCAAACCTATGAGTATTTTGCAAAAATCGTATTTGTAAATGCATCAACAATTAACTCAGCCTGGATTTTGATGAATTCGGCAACTGATGTTTGGGATGGCGGTTTGGGCAGCAGCAGCGGCGAACTTGGTCACAACCTGATGGATCATCACTTAGGTGTTGGTGCATCTGGCAGGTACGAAGGTTTTGAAGATAAATATTACTTTGGCCGCCGCGCAAACGGATTTTATATCCCCCGCTTTGCAAACCTTGGCGGCGACAAACGCGATTTTATCCGTGGTTTTGGTTACCAGGGCGGTGCAAGCCGCGAAGGCTGGAGCAGGGATATTGCCGAATTGAACATTGGCGCATCCTACAAAGACGCCCTTACCGAACCAGGATCATGGTCGGTTGGTATGGGAGGTTTTGGCGAAACGCTGCCTTATCATGAAAATAAAGTAACGCTTGATAAAACCAAAAAAGATAAATGGGGCCTCAACGTTGTTGCTATCGACGCCGAGCTGAAAGACAACGAGAAAAAGATGCGTGTAGCCATGGAGAGCGAAGCAAAAGCGATGTTGGAAGCAGCAGGAGTTAAAGACGTACAAACCCATAGCACCAATCCATTCCTGGGTCGTGGTATTCACGAAATGGGTACTGCACGCATGGGCCGCGATCCTAAAACATCCGTACTTAACCAGTGGAACCAGGTTTGGGATGCTAAAAACGTATTTGTTACCGATGGTTCTTGTATGACATCTGCCGCATGCCAAAACCCGTCGCTTACTTACATGGCGCTGACAGCACGTGCAGCTAACTACGCAGTTGATGCATTAAAGAAAAACGAGATCTAACAAAACATCATAATACCATACCTATGTCTGAAGAAAAAGAGAAAGTTACTCCCAATCCATCGAGGCGGGATTTTATTAAATCTACTACCGTAGCTGCCGCAAGTTTCATGATCGTTCCGCGCTTTGTATTGGGCGGTAAAGGCTATGTAGCACCAAGCGACAAGCTTTTGATAGCCGGCGTTGGTGCGGGCGGTAAAGGCCAAAGCGACATTGCCAATTTTTACAAAAGCGGAAAGGCCGAGATTGCTTTTCTATGCGATGTAGACGACAGGCGTGCAGCAAGATCACGCGCCGATTTCCCTAAAGCCAAGTATTATAAAGACTGGCGCGAGATGTATGATAAAGAGCACAAACACTTTGATGCCGTATCAATTTCCACCCCCGATCATAATCATGCCATTATAACTTATAAGGCTATGCAAATGGGCAAACACGTTTATGTGCAAAAGCCAATGACGCATGATATTTGGGAAGCCCGCTTATTAACCGAAGCAGCAAAAAAATATAAAGTTGTAACCCAGATGGGTAACCAGGGATCATCAAATGATGGCACCCGTTTATTATCTGAATGGTACGATGCCGATTTAATTGGCGATGTACACACCGTTTACTGCTGGACAAACCGCCCGGTATGGCCGCAAGGTATTCAATGGCCTGCAGCCAACCCTAATATTCCTAAAGAATTAGATTGGGATCTGTGGCTGGGTACTGCACCTAAAAAAGATTACGTTGATAAATTGGTGCCCTTTAACTGGCGCGGATGGTGGGATTACGGCACAGGCGCCCTGGGCGATATGGGCTGCCACCTTGTTGAGGCGCCTTTCAGGGTATTAGGCATCCAGTATGCAAAAGATGTACAGGCCAGTGTTGGCAGTGTGTATGTAGATGAGTTTAAAGAGGGTCATTTCCCTGAAAGCTGCCCTCCGTCAAGCCACATCACATTAACGTTCCCTAAAACTGATAAAACTAAGGGCGATGTTAAACTGCACTGGATGGACGGTGGTATACAACCCGAAAGACCTGAAGAGTTATTACCAAGCGAAAAATTTGGCGGCGAAGAAGGTAACGGAACACTGTTTATTGGTACAAAAGGAAAAATGTACGCGAGTACCTATTCAGATGCGCCAACATTATTGCCAACAGCGCTTACCAAGGATGCAAAAGCACCTCAGAAATGGGCACGCGTACAAGGTGGGGCAAATGGTCACTATGCACAATGGGTTGAGGGATGTTTGGCCGGTTATGGTAAAACTGAGTTAAGTTCATCTTTTGATAAGGCAGGCCCGCTTACCGAGGCTTTGTTAATGGCAAACCTTGCAGTACGTGGTCACGAATTACAAGGTGGCCGTGTAAAGCTGGTTTGGGATAACGAGGCTATGAAAGTTACAAACTTTGACCCGGTTAACCAATACATTAAGCGCACTTACCGCGAAGGTTTTGAGCTGAAAGCTTAGTTTAATTATTGAATTATTGATTTATTGAATTATCGATTGAAGGATGCATGCTTTAATCAGTTAATGAATCAAAATTCATAAATTCAATCGGTAATTTAAAAACTCAATAATTCAGTAAATCAATAATTCAATAAATATTAAAAATGAATAGAAGAGACGCAATTGGCAGGGTGGGCTTGCTACTTGGAGGAGCGGTTATAGGAGCCGAGTTTTTCATTTCGGGCTGTAAATCATCTACATCCGCTTCGGGAGTAGCTGACCTGTCTAAACCAGAAATTATTGCCTTCCTTGATGAGGTTGGTGAAACCATTTTACCGGCCACAAGTTCTCCCGGCGCTAAGGCAGCCGAAATAGGTAAATTTATGGGCGTAATGGTAACCGATTGCTATACAGCAGATGATCAGAAAATATTTTTAAAGGGTATTTCTGATCTTGACGATGCCAGCAATAAAAAGTTTGGCAAAAAATTCATGGAAGCAGATGCCAAACAACGCACAGAATTGCTTACCGAACTTGACGCCGAGCAAAAATCCTACACAAAAACTAAAAAACCGACAGATCCTAACCATTATTTCAGAATGATGAAGGAATTAACCCTGTTAGGTTTCTTTACTTCAAAACCTGGCGCAACCGAGGCTTTGCGTTACATAGCTGTACCAGGTAAATACGATGGTAATTTCCCATACAAAAAAGGCGATAAAGCCTGGGCTACCTAAGGGTTGGTTTGTGGGTGATTGGGTTGATTAGGTGAGTGGTTGAATAAGAGTGGTTGATTGAGTTGTATAAGATAATGGTTGATTAAGTTAATGGGGTTTAATCCTATCAACCTAACTAACATAATCCAACTCAATTAATCCAACTTAATCAACCTAATCAACCCAATAAACTACTTACTTAATGATAATTGGTTTGCGGTTGATTAAGTTGGATTGATTAAGTTGGCATGGATTGCTTGAGTTAAATAAATGGTTTGCTCAGTTGGAAATATATGAACAGCAATGTTTTGAAAAATCAACTCAAATAGCCAAATTTACCCCATTCAATCGATTGTATCCTAATTTAATTAATCAACTCAAACTCTACCTTAATCAACTCAATCCAACTCAACAAAACATAAACAATGAAACTAAGATTAGGAATGATTGGCGGCGGGCAAGGCGCGTTTATTGGCGCCGTGCACAGGATTGCCGCCCGCATTGACGGCGAATATGAACTGGTTTGCGGCGCGTTTAGCAGCAATGCCGAAAAATCAAAAGCAAGCGGCGTTTTGCTTGGGTTGCCCGAAGACCGCGTTTACAGTTCATATACAGAACTTATTGAGAAAGAAAAACAGCTGCCTGAAAACGAACGTGTTCAGGTAATTAGCATAGTTACACCCAACCATGTACACTTTGATCCATCTAAAGCAGCATTGGAAAATGGCTTCCATGTTGTTTTAGATAAACCAATGACATTTTCATTGGCCGAGGCTAAAGAACTGGAAGAAGTAGTGAAATCAAGCGGCAAATTATTTTGCTTAACACATACTTACACCGGCTATCCTATGGTAAAGGAAGCTAAACAACTGATAAAGGCCGGTAAACTGGGCACAATCCGAAAAGTTTATGTAGAGTATCCGCAAGGATGGCTAAGCAGCTTTTTAGAAGGTGACGATAACAAACAAGCTTCATGGCGTACGGATCCAGGTAAAAGCGGGATAGCAGGCGCCATGGGCGATATTGGTACCCATGCCTTTAACCTTGCCGAATATGTAACCGGGCTACATGTAACAAAAATATGTGCCGATATTAACGTAGTTGTACCAGGCCGAAAACTTGACGACGACGGAGCAGCATTATTGAAATTCGATAACGGTGCAAGTGGTGTGCTTACAGCTACCCAAATTGCTGCTGGTGAGGAAAATAATGTAAAGATTAGGGTTTACGGTGAGAAAGGTGGCCTTGAATGGCACCAGAGCGATGCTAACTCATTAACCCTGATGTACACCGATAAACCAATGGAGGTATGGCGAACAGGAGGTGGGTACACCAGCTCGTTTGCGCAACATAACACCCGCACACCGGCAGGCCACCCCGAAGGTTACCTGGAAGCTTTTGGCAATCTGTACCGTAATTTCGCCTTAACGGTAAAAGCGGGCCTCGAAGGCAGGGAAGCTACGCCCGAAGAGCTGGATTATCCCGGCATCGAAGAAGGCGTGCGCGGTATGGCGTTCATCGAAAATGTGATCGCTTCGGGAAAATCAGATAAAAAGTGGACGGAGTTTACCATCTAATAAAAAACCATGAAAACCATTAAAGGACCTGCAATATTTATAGCTCAATTTATAGGCGACAAAGCCCCTTTTAACAGCCTGGATTCTATTTGCCAATGGGCAGCCGGGCTTGGCTACAAAGGCGTACAACTGCCTACGTTGGATGCCCGTTTCATCGATCTGCAAAAAGCTGCAGAAAGCAAAACTTATGCCGAGGAAGTAAAAGGTGTAGTAAACAGCCACGGTTTAGAGATTACTGAATTATCAACCCACCTGCAAGGGCAGCTGGTAGCGGTAAACCCCGTTTATGACGAACTATTTGATGGGTTTGCTCCCGAACAATACCGTAAAAATCCTGCAGAAAGGCAAAAATGGGCCGTACAGCAACTTAAATATGCTGCACAGGCGTCAAAAAATTTAGGTTTGCAGGCATCTGTTACTTTTAGCGGCGCGCTGCTTTGGCCTATGGTATACCCATGGCCGCAACGCCCTGCCGGCATCGTAGAAACTGCCTTTGAAGAACTGGCTAAACGCTGGACACCTATTCTTGATGTTTATGAGGATAATGGCATTGATTTATGTTACGAAGTACACCCGGGCGAAGACCTGCATGATGGGATTACCTTCGAGATGTTTTTGGATAAGGTGAAGGGACACAAACGTGCCAATTTATTATATGATCCGTCGCATTTTGTTTTGCAATGCCTGGATTATTTAGAATATATCGACCTGTATCACGAACGTATAAAAATGTTTCACGTTAAGGATGCCGAGTTTAATCCTACAGGTAGGCAGGGCGTGTATGGCGGTTACCAAAACTGGGTTGATCGTGCGGGCCGTTTCCGCTCATTGGGCGATGGGCAGGTTGATTTTAAAGCCATATTTAGCAAGCTGACGCAATATGATTTCCCCGGATGGGCCGTGCTGGAATGGGAATGCGCGCTTAAACATCCTGAAGATGGCGCCCGTGAAGGTGCGGAGTTTATCAAAAATCACATCATCCGTGTAACCGAACGCGCGTTTGATGATTTTGCAGCATCGGGCGCCGACGATGCGCTGAACAGGAAGACGTTGGGAATATAAAAATCAGTACATTTGAAATAGCCAATTAACCAATTAATTAAACTTAATATATTTAAATGCAAACCATTAACCGCACACAACTATTCAGGGCCAGTTGTTTATCCCTGTTGGTAACATCATTATCATTCGGTATCCGTGCCGGTATCCTTGGCGAACTTGGAACAAAATTCGCGCTTAATGCCTCCCAATTAGGAACCATAACAGCTACTGCTTTCTGGGGCTTTCCCCTTGCCGTAGTTATTGGAGGTATTGTGGTAGATATCATTGGTATGAAACGTTTGCTGTTACTGGCATTTATATTTCACCTTACCGGTATTTTACTTACTATTTTCGCTACTGGTTACTGGACGCTATTTTTCTCCACATTGGTTATTGGCATTGCCAACGGCACGGTCGAGGCTGCCTGTAATCCACTGGTAACCTCGTTATATACCGAAAACAAAACAACTAAACTCAGCCATTTTCACTTATGGTTTCCGGGTGGTATCGTAATAGGTACGTTAATAGTAACGCTGTTTAAGCTTATCGGCCTTAATTGGCAGGTGCAGGTAGGTGTAATGCTTATACCCACAGCTATTTACGGATACTTGTTTTCAAAACTCGATTTCCCGGTAACAGAACGGGTTGCATCAGGTGTTTCGACAGCCGGTATGTACAAAGCTGTAGCATCGCCGCTGTTTATTTTTATGTTTATCTGCATGTTTGGTACAGCAATAACCGAGTTGTTCACAGGACAATGGATTGATGTATTATTGAAAAACGTAACCGATAATGCGCTGCTTTTGCTGACTTTAGAGACAGGTGTAATGGTATTGGGCCGGGCTTTTGCCAAACCGGTGCTAAAGTTATTCTCGCCACAGGTTGTAATCCTCATGTCGACAATAGTAGCATCAATCGGTCTTTTCATGTTGAGCACCATGACAGGGGATATCATATTCCTGGCAGCAATTATATTTGGTATGGGAGTTTGTTTCTTTTGGCCAACAATGCTGGGTTTTGTATCAGAAAACATTCCAAAATCGGGTGCGCTTGGTTTAAATTTGATGGGTGGGGCCGGAATGTTTGCGGTTTCTATCTGGACTATAATTATGGGTAAATACTATGATAATATAGTAGCTTCAAAAATGGCGGCATTGCCAGCCGGTACAGATCCTGCAAAGGCTCTTGAAACTGCAAAAAGCCTTGCCGGGCCCGATGTGTTACATTTTACGCTTACTATACCCCTGGTTTTAATTGTAGCCTTTACCGGATTGGTGTTTTACATGCGTGCAAAGAAAAAAACAGCGCCATTAAGCCAGGTAACTGTTTAACAAACCATATTTTTTAGGATAAAAATTGTATTTTTCGGCACAATTAATAAATGAAATTAAAAACAGTATAAAGCGTCAAAATTATAGGTAAAACCTAACCGGTTTTGATGCTTTATATTTAATTAAAAAACAAAATCAATGGGGTTGAAAGCCCTGTTACCCTAAAAAACAAACTAACTCAATGAAAAAGGCTTTTTTTATTCTTGGTATCTGTGCGGTAGTTTCTGCCTGTGGTGGCAATTCAGCAAGTAAGGGCGGTAGCGATAGTACCGCTGCGGCAAATCAAACTGCTAAGGCAACTAATTCTGATGCTGATACCAATGCTACTAAAACCGGTACCGAAGGGGCAGGTGGATCTGCAGGCTCAGGTGCCGGCGAGAAACTGTTAGCGGCTAATGATTGCGGAACTTGTCATAAAGTTGACACAAAGGTTATTGGCCCATCTTTCCAGGATATCGCAAAAAAATATGATGCTTCTGAAGCCAATATTGATATGCTGGCTAAAAAAGTAATTTCAGGTGGTAGCGGTAACTGGGGTACCATGGCCATGACGCCGCATGCCGCACTTGCCGAAAGCGATGCAAAAGAAATAGTAAAATATATTCTTGCACAAAAAAAATAACCCGGGTAATTTATCGGGGCAATAAGTTTTAAAAATCAGGCTGATCATTTAATAAACCGGCAAGTAATTGCCGGTAACTTTTGTTCTGTTTTTATAAATTATCAACCGCGCGTAACCAATTATAATCCGGGATTAATACTTCCTGGAACAAACCGATATACAACCATGGAATCAAATCAAAACAGGCGGTCGGCTATAAAAAATATAGTTACCGGTACCGCAGCCATTACCGCGGCCGGTATGTTATCGTCATTTAAACCCGGAGAAAAAGAAATGGTAGTTGATACTGCGTTAAAAGGTAATATTAACCACGCCGTATGCCGCTGGTGCTATGGCGACATGACTGTTGAGCAACTTTGCGCTGCCGCCAAAGATATTGGCATAAAAGGTATCGACCTGGTTGGCCCGGCCGACTGGCCTACGCTTCAAAAGTACGGCTTATACTCGTCCATGTGTAACGGTGCCGAAATTAACCTGACCGATGGCTTTGGCGATACGCAATTTCATGCCCAGTTGCATAAAAACTACAGCGAAATGATACCCAAGGTTGCTGCAGCCGGTTATAAAAACCTGATTTGTTTTAGTGGCAGCCGTCGCGGAAAAGACAATGAAACAGGTTGGAATAATTGCGTTGAAGGTTTGAAACCTATGGTTGAGCTGGCCGAAAAGCACAATATTGTGCTGGTAATGGAACTGCTTAACAGCAAAATTGACCACAAAGATTACCAATGCGATAGGGTAGAATGGGGTGCCGAACTGGCCAAAAGGTTAGGATCAGAGCATTTTAAATTGTTATTTGATATTTACCACATGCAAATTGATGAAGGCGACGTGATTCGTAACATCCGTCAATATCATCCATACATCAATCATTACCATACCGGCGGTGTACCTGGCCGTAACGAGATTGATGATAGCCAGGAACTTTATTATCCGGCTATTATGAAGGCGATTGTTGCAACTGGTCATAAAGGTTTTGTTGCTCAGGAGTTTATTCCTAAGCAACCAGATCACATAGCATCATTGCGTAAAGCGGTACATATTTGCGACGTTTAAACCTTATGGTTTAAACACACTCCAACTGTACATTAACCAAACAGAAATACATGACAACCAGAAGAACATTTTTAGCACAGGCCGGTCTACTTTCGGCAGGTGCAATGTTAGCGCCGTCTTTACTATCGGCAAAAGAGAAGAATGGTGCAGGGCTACAACTATACAGCCTGCGCAACGAGTTACCAGCCGATGTAAAAGGTGTTATAGGTAAAGTGGCTAAAGCTGGTTTCAAAGAAGTTGAGACCTTTGGATACAGCAAAGAAAAAGGCTATTGGGGATTGCCAAGCAAAGATTTTGGGACGTTATTAAAAGATAATGGACTGAGCAGCCCAAGCGGCCACTACGGTTTAGATTCGTTTTTTGGTGAAGGAAAAACCGACGATTTGAAAATGTACATGGAAGTTGCCAATACCATTGGGCAAACTTACATCATAGTACCGTCATTAAACCATAATTTTATAAAAACCGTTGACGACTGCAAAGGCGTGGCCGAAAAAATGAATAAAGCAGCCGAGATATGCAAGGCTTCTGGTTTAAAATTAGGTTACCATAACCATAACTTTGAATGGGCACCGGTTGGCGATACCACATTTTACGATGTAGTACTAAACAATACCGACCCCAAACTGGTTAATATGGAAATGGATTTATACTGGGTTGTACGCGCCGGACAGGATCCTTTAGCCATTTTTGAGAAACACCCTGGCCGTTTTACTTTTGTGCACATTAAAGACAGGGATAAAACTAACGGCAACCTGAACACTGAAATAGGTACAGGCGATATTGATTTTGTAAAAATATTAAGTAAAGCAAAACAGGGCGGTGTAAAACACTTTATTGTTGAGCAGGAAAATTACACTAATATTGACCCTTATGTAAGCATTGCCCAAAGCGCTGCCTACTTAAAAAATACGCTTCACATATAATAAAACCAATTATAACATGAGATATTCAATAATATTAACAACCATTTTAGCCGGGAGCTTTTTTATGGCCAACGCGCAAAATGCCAAACCCGAGGATACCGAAATTTGGGAACCAATCCCCAAAACTGTAGTGCCAGGTAAAGTTTTAGGCGATGCACCATCTGATGCCGTTATTTTATTTGATGGTAAAGGGCTTGATGAATGGGTAGATGTAGAGACCCAGGCACCTGCTAAATGGACGGTGAAAGGCGATATCCTTACGGTGAACAAAGCCACCGGGAACATCGAAACCAGGAAAAAATTTACTAATTATCAATTACATATTGAGTGGCGTGTGCCTGCAAGCATTACCGGCAGCGGCCAGGCCCGCGGCAACAGCGGTGTGTTTTTAGCATCAATAGGTAAAGGTGATGCCGGTTATGAACTACAGGTTTTAGACTCATACAACAACAAAACCTATGTAAACGGCATGGCAGGCAGTTTATACAAACAGGTTATCCCGTTGGCAAACCCAGGCCGCAAGCCAGGTGAGTGGAATGTGTATGATGTTGTTTGGACGGCTCCGGTGTTTAACCAGGATGGCACACTAAAATCGGCCGCACGGGCAACCGTGTTCTTTAACGGCGTGCTTGTTGAAAATAACTTTGAATTGCTTGGCCCAACCCAATACATTGGTAAGCCATCTTATGAAGGCAAAGCCCACGGTGCGTCGCCAATAAAGCTGCAAGCCCACGGAGATAAGAGCGAGCCGCTTAGCTTCCGCAATATCTGGGTAAGAGAATTGTAAGTAGCCAATTTATTATTAAAAAAGCTCATCCTGATTTATTGGGATGGGCTTTTTAAGTTTATAAATGGCGTACAAAATCCATCCACAAAAAAACATTTTACTATTTGAGGCCTTGGCAAAGCACAGTCAGGCAGCTAACTGGGTTAACATAACTTAACACATTTTAGATAATATATTTATAAATATTTGATAATCAATACTTTGTATTTTAATATGGTTAACACTAAATTGTGTCACACAATTTAGGCTCATCGAAATACTGGTGCATGTTGTTGGCCAGTACAAGTCTCTTCGGCAGCCGGATCATCTACCCCGGATCAGCAAACAAAAACAAGACGTCGTTTTACGCTTATATCTTCCAGATGCCTTAAGGTTATTCCATTAGCTGTTTAGATGCGTTTGCCCTGCCTGGTAAAAATCTCTCCGTTTTATTCTCATAAAAATACTTATATTGAACTTTTTATTCAATACTGACTTATTAGTACCTAAATAAAACCCTAAAGCCTGTTATGATGCCCGCTTATCTTAATGAGTTTTACTTAACCAGTTAATTATCAATATACTATCGATTTGAATATTTACAAGTATTTATTTTTAAGTGTACTGCTGCAGCTTTTTGCTTTAAAAAGTTTTTCGCAGCAGGCTAACCTTAAATTTGAGCACTTTGGAACCCGTGAGGGCCTATCGCAGGTTAACGTAAGTTGTATTATGCAGGGTATTCGGGGTTTTATGTGGATAGGCACCCGCGATGGCCTTAACCGTTATGATGGTTACAGCTTTATAAATTATAAACACAGCGCTACCGATAACAATAGCCTGAGCAGTAATGTGGTTACAGATGTGGTTCAGGATAAGCAGGGCAATATTTGGGTTGCTACCGCCATCGGATTAAATAAATATGATTTCAAATCCGGGCGTTTTTTACGTTATCAGCACGATAATAAAAATATTAACAGCTTATCATATAACACCATAAATGACCTGGCCATTGATCATGATGGCAATTTGTGGATAGGAATGCAAAAGGGAGGGCTCGATTACTTCGATATCAAAAAAAACAAGTTTACACATTATCACCATTCAGAAACCGATAGTACGTCATTGAGTAATGATAACGTTGCTACCGTGCTTGAAGATTCGAAACACAATCTTTGGGTTGGTACATCAGGGGGCGGATTAAACTTGCTTAATAGAAAGAGCAATTCATTCAGGTTGTTCCGGCATGCAGATGCAGATAATAACTCCATTTCCCAAAATGACATTACGGCTCTTTTTGAAGACAATAATCAAAGAATTTGGGTGGGTACTATGGATGCCGGGCTTAATTTATTTGACAGGGATAAAGGCACATTTAAACACTATCTGCATAGCGACAAGCAGGCCGGCACCATAGCCGGTAATACAATCCTGAGCATAGGGATGGACCTAAATGATAACCTGTGGGTAGGGTCGGAGAATGCTGGGCTTAGCATCTTCAACTTTCAAACCGGGGTAATCAATACCTATGCTCATGATGATATTGATAAAAACAGCATTAATGGCAATACCATTTACAGCATTTGCCGGGATAGATTAGGGAATATGTGGCTCGGCGCTTTTAGCGGAGGTGTTAACTTGTTTAAGCGCAGTACTCAAAGTTTTGATCATTACCGGCATACCGCATCGCCTGCGAGTTTGTCAAATAATTTTGTGCTGTCGCTTTATGAAGATAATGATAAAAATATTTGGGTAGGCAGCGATGGAGGGGGGATCACCGTTTTTAACAAAAATGGCACCGTAAAACAATATATCAAACAAGCCGGTGATAAAAATAGTATTTCGGCAAATTACGTGCTCTCCATCAACCAGGACCGCCAGGGCGACTATTGGATAGGCACATGGTCGGGGGGGATTTCTGTTTTTAATAAGGCAACAGGTAAGTTCAGACACTATTTAAATGATCCGGCCAATCCCAATAGCTTAAGCAACAACAATATATACGCGCTGATACATACCCGAGACGGGGATGCGTGGATAGGTACCTATAATGGGGGACTAAACAGGTTTGATAACAAAACAAAATTGTTTAAAACGTTTAGGTTTGATGCTCATAATGCCGGTAGCGTGAGTAGCGACAGGATATATTCGCTATTTGAAGATAGCAAGGGAAACCTCTGGATAGGTACCTTTGATGGCGGCCTGAATAAATATAACCCAGCAACAAACTCCTTCACCCGCTTTATACACGATGAAAAAACAAATAGCATAAGCAATAACGGGGTTCCGGATATTTTTGAAGATAGCAAGGGGCGGCTATGGGTAAGCACCTTATTAGGCTTAGATCTTTTTGACCCCGAAACCGGGCACTTTACCGTTTTTAGTACCAAAGATGGCCTGCCCAGCGACATTATTTATGCGGTAAGGGAGGATAAAAAAGGGACGCTGTGGGTTAGCACCAACAATGGCCTTTCTAATTTTGACCCTGTTAAACGCACTTTTAAAAATTATAGCGTAGAAGATGGATTGCAGGAAGATGAGTTTAAATCGCATTCGGCACTACAAACCAGCGATGGTAAATTATACTTTGGCGGCATTAACGGGTTTAACGGCTTTAAGCCAGGGCAAATTTTAAAGCCCGCCGGCTTTTCGCCCCTCGTAATTACCGATTTTCAGCTGTTTAATAAATCGTTGACGATTGCGCGTAATGCTCAAGACCCATCGCCGCTTAAGCAGGAAATTGTGGATACCAAATCTATTACGTTATCCTATCGTCAGTCGACAATAACCATGCGTTATGCTGCGCTTGATTATGCATCAGCCGATAAAAATCAGTACAGTTATATCCTTGAAAATTTTGATAAGGAATGGAATAACGTGGGTAGTCGCAATACAGCCTCATACACCAATTTGCCTCCCGGGCATTATCAGTTTAAATTAAAATATAAAAACACTGCGGGTAACTGGTCGCCGGTTACAACTGGTTTGCAAATTACCATAGTGCCGCCGTTCTGGTTAACCTGGTGGTTTAGGCTGCTGGTACTTTTAGGTATCATCGGCCTGGTTGATGCCTTTTTCAGGTATCGTATTATGCTCGAGAAAAAGCAAAAATTGGTATTGGAACGTTTGGTTGAAGAACGCACAGACAGCCTGACCAAAATGACTATCGACGAACGCATTTCGCGGGAGGCTGCCGAAAAAGCCCGTGAGGAGGCCGAAAAAGCAAAAGAGGATGCCGAGGCTGCCAACAAGGCAAAAAGTGTTTTCCTGGCTACTATGAGCCATGAAATTCGTACGCCTATGAATGGCGTAATTGGCATGGCGTCGCTGCTGGCCAGTACAAGCCTAACGCCCGAACAGGAAGAATATACCGAAACGATAAAAACAAGCGGCGATGCCCTGTTGACAGTGATTAACGACATCCTGGATTTTTCTAAGATCGAATCCGGAAACATGGAAATTGAGCAGGAAGATTTTGATTTGCGCGAATGCATCGAAAGCGTACTGGATGTTTTTGCCGAGAAATCGTCGCGCTCCAATCTCGATCTGGTATACCAGGTGCAGCACGATGTACCGGCTCAAATAGTTTCCGATTCGTTACGCCTGCGCCAGATTTTGATAAACCTGGTGGGTAACGCCATCAAATTCACTACGCAGGGCGAAGTATTTATCAGCGTATCGGTTAAAAGCAACCAGCACGGGGTGCTTGAACTGCTGTTTAAAGTGCGCGATACAGGTATCGGCATCCCCGAGGATAAGATGGAACGCCTGTTTAAAGCCTTTTCCCAGGTTGATTCAAGCACCACCCGAAAATATGGCGGCTCGGGGCTGGGGCTGGCCATTAGCGAAAAGCTTGTTAAAATAATGGGCGGCGAGATTACGGTAAAAAGCGAGGTTGGTGTCGGCACAACCTTTGCTTTCAGCATCAAAACCAAAATCGGCAACAAGGCCAAACGCAATTATGTGTACCAGAACCTCGCCGAACTGGAGAATAAGCGCATCATGGTTATTGATGATAATTTAACCAATCGTGAGATTATGGAAACGCTGCTGCGCCAATGGAAATATGAGCCGGTGATGGCCTCATCGGGCGCGGAAGCTATTAAAATACTAATGCAGAGTGTTGCTGTCGACCTGGTAATAACAGATATGAAAATGCCGGGCATGGACGGCGCGCAGGTAGCAAAAGAAATTAAAAAGCAATGGCCGGCCCTACCTGTAATCCTGGTAAGCTCGGTAGGTGGCGAGCATCATAAAAACGAAGCAAACCTATTTGACGCCGTATTGACCAAGCCCGTAAAACACCATGTGTTGCACAAACTGGTTACAGAACAATTAAAAAAGCTTACGCCGCAAAAAAAAGATGCGCAACTTACTCATTCGCAGTTTTCGGAAGAGTTTGCAAAGCGGTACCCCATGCGTATTTTAATTGCCGAGGATAATGTTATTAACCAGCGGCTGGCAATTCATATTTTAACAAAAATGGGATTTACTGCAGATTTGGCCGAAAACGGGCACGAGGCTGTAAACGCGTTGATGGCTAAAGATTACGATGTGATACTGATGGATGTGCAAATGCCCGGTATGGACGGGCTTGAAACCACCCGCTTTATACGGCAGAATATGACCACACAGCCGGTTATTATAGCGATGACGGCTAATGCGCTGCCCGAAGACAGGGCGGCCTGTATTGAGGCGGGGATGGATGATTATTTGAGCAAACCTATGAAGCTTTTGGATATTATGGATATGCTGGAAAAATGGGGCAAATTCATCAACAAAATGCCCGGAAATTAAAAGTTTGAATCTATATTTACGAAATTTTAAGTATTCATGAAAACACAACTTACCCGTACATTTACCTTGGCTTTTGGCTTGCTGCTTTTGGCTTTTAGCTTATCTGCCTCTCCAAAAAGGTATTATTATGAGCTTAAAGTTTACCACTACAAAACGTTGGATCAGGAGGCAAAAATTGAACATTATTTAAAGGATGCTTATTTACCGGCGCTGCACAGGGCAGGCATACCCAATGTTGGTGTATTTAAACCCGTAAAACAGGACACTGCAGATAGGCGTATTTATGTTTACACCCCGTTTACCAGTTTAGACAAACTTACAGGTATTGATAAAAAATTACAGGGCGATACCCAATATTTTACCGATGGCGAGGAGTACATGAATGCCGATTATAAAGACGCCCCTTATTCACGCATTGAAATTATGATATTGCATGCTTTCCCTGGTATGCCGGCGCCCGCTGTTCCCGGGCTTACCGGTAATAGGGCAGATAGGGTTTACGAACTCAGGAGCTATGAAAGCCCTACAGAAAAATATAACTACAACAAAGTACGCATGTTTAATGACGGCGACGAAATAGGGCTGTTTAAACGCCTTGGCTTTAACGCGGTTTTTTACTCGGAGGTAGTATCGGGCTCGCATATGCCCAACCTGATGTACATGACCACCTTTGAAAATAAAGAAGAAAGAGAGAAGCACTGGGCGGCGTTTGGTAACGATGCTTATTGGAAAACCCTTTCGGCAAAGGCCGAGTATCAGCACAATGTGTCGAAAGCTGATATTTTCTTTCTTTTCCCAACCGAATACTCTGATTATTAATATCCATTCAAACAAAATTTAGACAAGGCGGTTGTAATTGGAATTTAATTACTAATATATTTTTTATTACAAAAAGTTATATTAGTTGTTGTTAAAAGTTAACGGCAATTCCGGTTGATGCAACACCATAACTACAAATTTTTAGAGGGCAGTGGCGAGATGGCTACCCTGATCAGGGAGCACGACTGGTCGCAAACATCAATAGGTACGCCTGATAAATGGCCGGTTAGCCTGCTAACAACCGTCGGTATAGTTTTAAATTCCCGGTTCCCGATGTTCATGTACTGGGGCCCGGACCTGGTTTGTTTTTATAACGATGCCTATCGCCCCAGTTTGGGTGTAAATGGCAAGCATCCGCAACTGTTAGGTCAGCCTGCAAAAGTATTCTGGTCTGATATATGGCATGTTCTTGAACCACTTATTCAGCAGGTATTATCGGGCGGCGGGGCAACCTGGCATGAAGACCAACTGATACCATTTTACCGTAACGGCACCACCGAAGATATTTATTGGACGTTTAGCTATAGCCCCGTTTTAGATGAATCCGGTAATCCGGGAGGTATTATAGTAGCGTGTACCGAAACAACCGAAAAGGTGCTTGGCCTAAACCAGATTCGGGAGAGCAAACAGGAATTGGAGTTTGCCATAGATGCAGCCGAATTAGGTACCTGGGACCTTAATCCATATAACAATAAGTTTATAGGCAATAACCGGCTTAAAAGCTGGTTTGGACTTAAGCCCGAAGCTGAAATTGAATTGCCCCTGGCCATAAGCGTAATAGCCGAGAAAGACCGCGAAAGGGTTGCAAGCGCAATTGAGGAGGCTTTGCAACCATCATCTGGAGGTAAATATGATACAGAATATACTATTATCCATCCCGAAACAAAAGCAGAACGGATAGTAAGGGCGAAAGGAAAAGCGCTTTTTGACGAAAAAGGTACTGCGGTACGCTTAAACGGCACTTTGCAGGATATAACCGAAGAGGTAGTAGCCCGGATAGAACTTACACGGAGCGAACAACAATTTCGAGCTTTGATATTGCAGGCCCCGGTGGCAATAGCCGTATTTAAAGGGCCACATTTTGTTGTTGAGGTAGCAAACGACCCCATGTACCAGCTTTGGGGCAGGGGACCTGAGGAAATCATGGGGAAGCCCATATTTGAGAGCCTGCCGGAAGCGAAGGGACAGGGTTTAGAAATACTGTTGGAAAACGTATACCTCACGGGCGAAAGATTTGAAGCCCGGGAACACCTGGTAATGCTGCCGCGTGATGGAAAGGTTGAGGTAACTTATATTAATTTTGTTTATGAGCCATTGCGCGATAACAATGGTATAACCGGTGTAATTGGTGTGGCCTCAGAAGTTACAGAGCAAGTAATTGCCAAGCGTAAAATTGAGGATGCCGAGGAGCGGGCCAGGCTTGCCCTGGATGCAGCCGAGATGGGCAGCTTTGACTATAACCTGGTAACCGGAAAAATTATAGGATCGGATAGGCTTAATGCAATATTCGGGTTACAGGGTGTTCCTGAACACGATGACTATTTAAGTAAGCTTAAGGCAGATGACCGGCAAGTAAGGCTCCGTGCTTTTGAAGAAGCCTTAAAAACCGGCCACTTGTATTATGAAAGCCGGATAATTTGGGACGACGGTAGCGTTCGCTGGATTCAAACCGAAGGCAAGGTTTATTTTGATGAAGATAACAAACCAATACGTTTGCTGGGTACAGTACTTGATGTAACCCAGGAAAAAGAATATCACGAAGAGTTACTAAAAATTAACCAGCGCCTGGAGATTGCTTTGGAAGCTGGCCGGCTGGGGTCATATGAATTGGTTATTGATACAGGTTTGATGACTTGCACGGCGCAATTTAAAGCCAATTATGGTTTAGATAGCGAGGCTGAATTTGAGTTTGAAGATGTTATATCCTTAATATTGCCCCAATACCGTGATGTGGTTAAGCAAAAGATAGACGAGGCCATTACAAACCATAGCGTTTACAATATAGAATACCAGGTACAATGGCCCGATGGATCAATCCATTGGATAAATGCATCGGGCAAGGCCAGGTATGACCAAGCCGGCAGGGCTACAATTATGGTAGGGGTTACTTTTGACATTACTGAGCAAAAACTACTGCAGCAGCAAAAAGATGAATTTATTGGCATTGCCAGTCATGAACTCAAAACGCCGGTAACCAGTATTAAAGCTTATACGCAGGTACTTGAGCGTATGCTGACTCAAAAAGGTGATATGCGTGAAGCCGCGATGATTAGTAAAATGGACGCCCAGTTAAACCGCCTCACCAGCCTTATTGCCGATTTGCTTGATGTTACCAAAATAAACTCTGGCAGGCTGCAATTTAACTATACCTGGTTTGATTTTAATCAATTGATAGCCGAAGTGGTAGAGGATTTACAACGTACTACGCAAAAACATACACTTTTTGAAGATATGCAGCAAACAGGACAAGTGTATGCCGATCGTGAAAGGGTAAGCCAGGTACTGGTAAATTTAATAACCAATGCTATCAAATACTCGCCTCACACTAAAGAAATTATTATTAGTACGAGAAAAGAAAATGAAGAGGTGTTAGTGGGCGTACAGGATTTTGGCATTGGTATCTCCAAAGAAAAACAAGAGCGGGTTTTTGAACAATTTTACCGCGTTAGTGGCGTAAAACAGCATACTTTCCCCGGTTTGGGGCTTGGTTTGTACATATCTTCGGAAATTATAAAACGTGAGGGTGGTCGTATTTGGGTTAATAGTGCCGAAGGCGAAGGCTCTACTTTTTATTTTGCCCTTCCGGTGCAAAAAAATTAAATGATTATGAGTGAATTATAATAAGAAATATTCCTAAAACCACTAAGATAGGCTTGATTTTTGTGGTGGAGATTACATAAGTGGGAAATTTAAAAAAAATCATGATAGCGGACGATGATCCGGCGATTGTGGACGCGGTGGAGATTATACTGGATTTTGAAGGATACGAGGTTTCGTCGACCGTTAACGGTGCTACGGTGTTGGATATGAAAACAGAATTTCCAGACTTGCTTTTGCTTGATATATGGATGTCTGGCTCGGATGGCCGCGATATTTGCCGCGAACTTAAACACCGGTCGGATACCAGGGCAATTCCCATTATTATGATATCTGCCAGCCGTGATATTGAACGCTCCGCATACGAAGCCGGTGCCGATGACTTCCTGGCCAAACCCTTTGAAATTGATGATCTTTTGGGGAAAATAAAACGACTGTTATAAATAAGAATCCTCTATTAACAGGCGGCACACCGTACTATTAACAGAGGATACGGTATCAGCAATCTTATTGGTTAAGCCCAATCAAAATCCACCACTTTTCCGTCGAGTTTCCATTTTTGAGGGAGCATCGTTTCCATCCAATCTAAAGGTTCGCCCAATGGTAATATACTTGCTGCACTTGCAAAAGCTTTTTTAACAGCTTCCTTTTGTTCGGTGCCCATAGCTTCTGGCTGGCCCGATACAAATAGGGGCGCGCCACTCCCGGCCAATAATTCCAGCCACTGCTTATTACGGCCCCATGCTATTTTAGTAGTTATGCCTACACAGTCACCATCTACAGCATAAAATTTATTGTGCTGCGGCAGGCGGAACGCCAGCGTGTTTACACCCATTTTGCGTGTGCGTTCCCACTCGTTGCCGCTGGTGTCATCGCCTATACGGCACATCTCAAAAATGCCCGCGCTTAAATGGCTCATGGTATTACAGCCTATTACATATATCCCATCGCCGGCTGCTTCGCGGATATCGCGGTACAAATCAAGAATAATTTCGGCTGTTGTTTTACTCCAGTCGTTATAATTCCAGTTAGGCGCTGTAATGCTGTCTTTCATGTCAAATCCCCAACGTCCAGTGATATCGTAGGTGGTAAAGTCGTGTTTAACCATTTCGTACCCCCATTGCTTGTAAAAGGTAAAATTGCGTTTAATACGCTCCCGGTTTTCAGGGATGGTAGGGTCAAGCGTTGGATTTTTAGGATCGTCCCGGCCCGGAATTTTTGGCGCCAGCAGGGTTGCCTTTTCATCATGGCGAGCGCATAACGGGCGCATCCATAAACCCGGGCGCATGCCCAGTTTTTTGATTTCATCGCCTAACAGGTGCATGTCCTTAAACTTATCATTTGGCTTGCTAAAATCATCATTCCAGCCGCCATCTCCCGGCAATAGGGGCGAATATGTTGCCCAGCCCGCGTCAATTACCGAAAAAGGTTTGTTGTTGGTATCGGTAACCAGCTCGCTCATCATGGCGGTGGTTTGTTTTATCAGGTCGAAATTGTTGTTGCCATAGGCAAAATACCAATCGTTTATGCCGTAAATAGGTTGTTTAGGTAGCCGTGGTTTCCCGCACATCATACCACAAAAGCGATGATCGGTATAAAAAGCGTTTTCGCCCGGCTTGCTATGTGTGGTTACAATATCTGCTGCATGCAGGGTGCGGTTATCCAGCAACACGCCATTGCCGCCCGAATGTGTATCCAGGTTAAGATCTAAATTATTTTGGTCCAGTCCCCACCAGCAAATACTGCCCGCACCTGTTTTTACACCAAAACAGGCGGTTTGTTTCCCATCGTTTATTAATATATACCACGGGCTTTTACTTCCGTCGAAGCCAGATTTCCATTTTAAATCGCCATAGGAGCGTTCCCAATGGTCGCCGAGGTATTTTGCCGATGATGGCGTGTTATGTTTCCAACGCAACCTAACGGCGCTTAACTGTTGTGTTGGCGACTGCAGGTAGATGGCTTTAGCATTGCCATTGGTTTTAATCGTTACTTCAATATCCTTATAGTTGAATTTTGTACCGTTGGTGCCTTTTAACTTAACCCATTCTTCGCCAGATTGCGCCCAAACCTCATCAGGTGCATTGATGGTTGTTGTTTGGGCCGATGTAGCATAAGTTAGGCGGCTAAACAGTACGGCGGCGCCGGTTGTTGCCGTAAGTTTCAGGAAATGTCGTCTTTGCATAGTAATGTTCTGAATTGGATGTACAACATTACTAAAAGCATTCAGAGAATTAAAATGAAATATTGCCAATTGTTGATGCTAAAACGACTAAAGCCATTTTGCGGGTGCTAAAACCAAATGGCAAAGTCGGTTTGCCCCGCGGCTACGGTTTTTAAACTAAATTCAAAACCATGGTTCAGGAGTATTTCGCGTGTTAAAGTAAGCCCTATACCTTGTCCGTCTTTTTTTGTACTGAAGAACGGCGAAAACAGGTTGGTGTTTTGTTCGGCGGTGATGCCTTTGCCCGTATCGGTAATGATAAGTTTCCGCTCTTTGGAGAAAAGTGCGAATTTTACCAATCCTTCACCTTCAATGGCTTCAATGGCGTTTTTTACAATATTTATAAGCGCTTGCTCCAGTTGTTGCTCATCGGCCATGATGTTTAAGGCTTCATCGGGCAGGTTAAATTTAAATTCAACGCCTTTCCCTTCGGCTTTTGCCTGCATAAGGGTAGTTACCGACCGAACGAGCTTTTGAAGTAAAACCGGTTGTTTATTGGCAGGCGGGAGTTTTACCAGGTCGGCAAAGTTGCGCATAAACAGGTTAAGGTTTTGGTTGCGGTCCATGGCTATCTGTAAGGCATCCTTCAGGCTGTCAAACTCATGGCCTGCCCACAACTGGTCGGTTTTCATGGCCGATTGCATAATGGAGTTTACCGGTCCGATGGTGTTGTTCACTTCATGCGCCATCATCCGGATAACTTTGCCGTAAACCTTTTTCTCGGCGGCCAGTATCTCGGCAGTTAAATCCTCTATCATAATAAAATGGCGCGAAAAACCCCGGTCAACAAAGTGCGATTTCTGGAGTTTGAAGGAATTTATACCGTCGGGTTTTACTACTGCGGTTTCGCCGGATTTAAGTAACCTCATCTGATCAAATAAAGGATGATCCAGGTCATGAATAGAGTTGCCCTGTAATTTATCATCCGGTATGGCCAATAACTGCAGGGCTTTTGGGTTTATTTGCTGAATGCGGTCATCAAAATCCAATATAACGATGCCCGTGGGCGAGGTATAGATCAGTTTTTCCAAAAAGAAATGTTGCTGTTCCTGCCTTGTACGTTCTGTTCTTAACTCGTCCATCATATGATTATATACATCAATTAATGTATCAACCTCATGCCTGCCGGTTGATAAAAATTTCACATTAAAATCCTTGTCTTTTATCGCATCAAGCCCCTGCATCAACAATTTTAACGGATTGATGAGCTGCCGGTAAAGCTGTACCGATACTACTACAGAAATAAGTACAAATACCTCAGAGGCTATAAAGTAAACCTTGTTTTGCTCAAAAATGAAATAGGTGAGCACCAGTGTTACCAGGTGCAGTGTTACAACAAATAAAACATATTTAGTCCTCAGCTTCATCGTATGGTATCTGGTATTTATCAAGCCTGCGGTAAAGTGCGCTTCGCGTGATGCCAAGGGCCGCCGCTGCCCGGCTTATTTTGTTTTTATGGTGGTCCATGGCGCGCTTTATCATCTCAACCTCCACCTCTTCCAAAGTTAGGGTACCTACGCCAGGTAATTGCATGTTTCCGGTTTTTACCGGTGATAATTCTAACTGCGACCGGAAATCATCAATCCCTAACTCATCTTTCCGGCTTACCAGTATCGATCGCTCTACCAGGTTTTTAAGCTGCCTGATATTGCCTGGTAGTGGCAGTTGTTGCAGCCACTTCATTGCGGCGGCAGATACCGATAATTTGGGCCGGTTGTAGATATCCTTTAAGTTATTAATAAAAAAATCAACCAGCAAAGGTATATCCTTTGGCCGTTCGCGCAGGGCGGGCAGGTAAACGGTTATCAGGTTAATACGGTATAACAAATCTTCGCGGAAAGTACCGCGCGATACCATCTCATTAAGGTTTTTATTAGTGGCGCAAACCACCCGGGTATCTAACGTTTTGGTACGGCTGCTGCCCAGCATTTCGTAAGTGCGGTCCTGTAACACGCGTAACAGCTTCACCTGGCTGCTGGCGTCCAGGTCGCCAATTTCATCTAAAAATATGGTGCCCTTGTGGGCCATTTCAAAACGGCCCATCCTGTCAAAACGCGCATCAGTAAAAGCACCGCGGATATGACCAAACATTTCGCTTTCAAACAGCGAAGTAGAGATACCGCCAAGGTTGACTTTAATAAATGGTTTATTACGGCGCAGGCTGTTTTGATGGATGGCTTCGGCTATTAGCTCTTTGCCGGTACCGCTTTCGCCCATAATCAGTATCGATGCGTCTGTGGTTGCCACACGCCCAATGGTTTCCAGGATATCCAGCATTTTAGCGTCCTGGCCAATAATGCTTTGAAAATTGTAATTTTTATCTAATTGTTTGCGGGTATGATGCTCGGTTTTTTTGTCCCGCAAATCCAGCAGCGTTTTAACTGTTTGTATAAGATGTTCGTTATTCCAGGGTTTATTGATAAAATCATTGGCGCCCAGTTTCATGCCCTGTACAGCAAGCTGGATACTGCCCCAGCCGGTAATTAATATTACCGGTATAGTGCTGTTAAGCTGCTTTATGTTTTCAAGCAGGCTCATCCCTTCACGGCCGGATGTATCAATCGAAAAATTAAGGTCGAGAATAATCAGTTCGGGACTTTTTTTCTTTATGATTCTTATGGCTTCGGCGGGCTCTTCGGCGCTCACAGCATCATAGCCCTCGCTTTTGAGTAATAGCAAAAGCGAGGTGCGTACAGCAATATCATCATCAATAACCAGTATCATAATTGCAGGTCAATATCGTAATTAGTTAAAAGTATTGAGTGGTGAGTTTTTAGTTATTTTTATGATGCCCATATGCTATTCTTCGTGTAAAGCAACAGCGGGATAAATGGCCGCCGCCTGCCTGCCGGGGTATAACGAACACAGAAACACCAATAGGTAAATAAATATGATTGCAAGCAGGATGGCTACCAGGTAAATACCAGCCGAAAGATCGAACACGTTGAGCAATGGGAATTGTATAGCAAAAAACGATCCGATGATAAGCGAGAATGTAGCTAATATCATTGATTCCATAATGAGCTGGTTAGATACCGAGCTGCCAGTGGCGCCCACGGCCCGGCGCAAGCCTATTTCGCCCCGGCGTTTATTAATGTTGTACCAAAGCACTCCAAACAGGCCGAGCGCTACATTAATAACTAAAAAGCAGCCAACAATACTCAGCACTATCATGGGCACTAAAGTAAAATAGTTGATATCCTTCCGTTTGTTTACCAGGTGTTCAATCTCCACGTTCGAATTTTTCATGTAGTTGGCCAGGGTTTTATACAGGCGGGCTTCAAAAGCCGCGTTAGCGGCAGGCGTAACCTGTATTATGATTTTGCCAAGCCACCTGAAACTACCGGTATCAATTCTGTGGTATACCGCATCGCCTGCAGCCGCGTAATCTCCTTTGGCCTTGATGGCTTGTATTACGCCTACAACTCTCTTCTTATTTTTACCATCGTCACTTTCGTCAATAATTTTTCCTATCGCTTCGCCCTTGCCAAATAGCTTCTCCCGTAATTCGTTATTAATTACTACCGATGGTATTTTAGTAGCCATATCGTTTTTATTAAACCAGCGGCCTTCAAGCAGCTGCCCGTTTAAAGTTTTCAGATAGCTATCCTCGGCGTTATACATGTTTACATTGCTGTAGTTGTGTTTGTTATAACCCGCCAGTCCTGTCCATGTATTTGCCGAAAAGGGAACATTGTCGCTGCAAAAGCTGAGATCGTTTACCTCGGGCATCCCCTTGATGGAATTACGTAATGTTTCATAATAAGTATCAAGCGAATCGGTGTTTTTTGTTTGCAGGGCGTTATTGTAACTAACAACCCATACGTTTTGGTAGCCCATTCCCATTGGTTTTTTGTAGTTGTTATAGTAATAAACCAACAGGCTGAATACCGCGAATAACACCAGGAAGGAGAATAGCATCTCGGACATCAATAAAAAGTTTTGCTTCTTTTTATTCCAGATGAGCTTAAATAAATGCTTAAACATAATATCTTAATTTAAAGGATGAATAATTGTTATGAAGCTTTCAGGGCCGTTACTACGTTTAGTTTTGACATACGCCAGGCAGGGTAAACACCAGATATTAAACCAAACAGAAAACAAATAAGCAGGCCAATTGCCAATACAGTAAAGTTGATGGATAATACAAGGTTGGGGATGAGGTTCATGCCGTTTAATACCTTGATTGCTATAAAGGATAGTATTACCCCTATTAACCCTCCCAATAGCGTAAGGATAATATTTTCGACGATAAACTGGTAAACCAAAGTAACAGAAGATGCGCCGAAAGCCTTGCGAACTCCAATTTCGGATGAACGCTCCATAATACGGGTAATATTGATATTTACCAGGTTAAGTGTTGGCAGCAACATTACCAGTAAGGCAAATATGCCAATGGTTGTTAATACGATCATTACCCCCGATTTTCCTTCGTTGCCGGTATCTACATAACTCACAATATAAGGATCGGCATGGCTATATATTTTATCAAATTCCTTGCTTTCCATTGGTAACCGGTCAATCATACTTTGATATTCATCGTGCATACGGGGCACATCAGCCGATGATTTTGCCAATAGTACGCCAAAGAAGCCGCCGCGGTAGCTTTTGTCTTTCCGCACATCCGATTTTGATACAGTATATGGCAGGTAAATGTCTCCGTAGGTCATGTAGCTGGTTATAGGCACATTTTTTACCACCCCGGTTACCCTGTATTTTACGTTATCGGCCTCGATATACTTGCCTACAACCGAGGGTACATCGCCGAAGTATTGCTGTTTCATATCCTCTGATATTACAGCTACTTTATCGCCATTGTCAACCTGTTGTTTGTTAAAAGCCTTGCCTTCAATAAAATCGTATTCCATGATATCCCAGTAGGCATCATTGGTGTATTTATAATTTACGGCTATCTTTTTATTGTTAACATAAGTGTTTGTGCCGCTGAATATAGAGGAAATACCCACCTTAACAGGCGTTTTTAAACTACTTGCATAGTGGCTTAAAAAATAATAAGATAAAGGCCCCGAGCTTTGCCCGCCGGTTTTGTTTATCTCCTGCATTCTGGAAATGTACAACGAACGATCCCGTTTCCTGTCGGGATAGCTGTCGCCGGCAATTTTGTTTATAAATGCGGTAAGTACAAGTAGTATGGTAAGGGTAAAACTGATACCAAACAGACTTATGAAGGTGAAGAATTTCCTGCGCCTTAATACCGCGATGGCTATTTTAAAATAATTTTTAAGCATGACTGATTGTTTAATCGGTTAATTATTGAACTTGCGAACCATCAAACAGGCGTACCAGGCGGTGCGTTTTGTGGGCCATGTTTTCATCGTGCGTAACCATTACAATGGTGGTGCCATCATTGCGGTTAAGATTAATGAGGATGTCCATAATTTCGTTACCCATAGCGCTATCCAGGTTGCCGGTTGGTTCATCGGCCAAAATAATATCAGGCCGGCCCACTATGGCCCTGGCTATGGCTACACGCTGGCGCTGCCCGCCCGATAACTGGGTAGGGAAGTGCTTGATACGGTTGGCCAAACCCACTTTTTCCAATGCCTCTGTTGCCAATGCGCGGCGTTCTTTTGCAGTGGTATCGCGGTACAGCAGGGGGAGCTCTACATTATCCAACACCTGCAAATCGTTAATCAGATGATAGCTTTGGAAAATAAAGCCCAGCGTTTTATTGCGGAATTGTGCCAGTTGCTTATCATTCAGTTTTTCTGTTGATTTTTCGGCAATTTTGATGTTTCCTTTTGATGGCGCATCCAGCAGGCCCATGATGTTAAGCAACGTGCTTTTGCCACATCCCGATGGCCCCATGATAGATAAAAATTCGCCTTTGGCCACGTCAAGGCTTATGCTGTTCAGCGCCAGGGTTTCTATAGTGTCTGTACGGTACACTTTTTCGATGTTTTGTAAACGGATCATATCTTTTTAATTATTGAATTATTGAGTTAGTGAATTAGTGATTTGGTTGATTAATTATTGAATGACTGAATTATTGAGTTATTGAATTTTCTATTGGATTATCCCGGGTTTGAATTTTTACTTTTGAATTTTGACTTTCTTTACTGGTAATTGATTTTTCTGTTGGTTTCAAAATCATATAACGACAGGTAACGTAACTGGTAGTAAGCGCCCCAGAAATCGCGGAGCGAGGCTACATAGTCGCGTTTGGCTTGGTCGTTTTCGCGGAAGGCGATACCAAGATCGGTAATGCTCAGGTCACCTAATACGTAGCGTTCGCGGGCTATTTGGTATTTTTCGGAAGCTATACTGTCGGCCTCGGCGGTGTATACCAGCTGTTCTTTCATTACATTAAAAAGCGATACCTGGGTTATAATTTGCTGTTTAAAAGTTTGCTTGTCTTGCTCAACCGCGTATTCGGTAAACTGCTGGTTGGCCAGTGCCGTTTTAGTGCGCGATTTGGAGCGGCCCCAATCCAAAATCGGCACGGCTAACTGCACCTGCAATACCTGCTGGTTTTGCGGGTTTTTGTAAACACCCGGTATGCTGGTTGATGTATTTGAGTAACCCAAATTGGCATTTAATGTAGCTGTTAACCCGTTTTGGCCCTTTGCCTTTGCCACATCCCGCTTAGCCTCGGCCACGCGGCGCAAAAACGCAATGGCATCCGACCGGTTGGAGAATGCCTCGGCCAAAACTTTATCTGCTGATACCTGCATCTGGCTAATGTGTTCGGGTACTACCAGTACAATTTTCTCTGCGCCTTCCTGCCCGGTATAGCTGCGCAGGTTAAGGGTGGCAATTTCCATATCGCGTTTGGCGGTACCCACAGCCTTTTTGGCGTTTATCTGTTCCAGTTGCAATTGCAATATCTCGTTTTTGGAAACCTTGCCCAATTCAAATTTGGTGTTGGCAATGCTCATGATTTTTTGGGTATTAGCGTAATTGGTTTCGGCAATTTTAAGGTTAACCTGGGCCAGCAGTAAATCAAAAAAGAACCCCTCTACATCTATGGCTATTTTTTCCTGTGCTTCAATGTAGGCCTGCTTACTTTCGTTATATTTTAAAGGCTCAATGCGTTTATCCCATTTTAAACTATTAAACTGAAACAGGGGCTGGGTATAGCCAATGCCATAGGGGATTCCATTGTAAAGCACATTATGCCTGTCGAAATCATCAAAACGCTGCAATTGCGTGGTCCCGTAAATCGTTCCGCCGGTGGCGGTGATACTCTGGCTAAAATTAAGCGCCAGTGACGAGTTATCATTATGTATCGGCTGAAACTGTATGGTGCCATCGGGCTGCTGTACCTGGGTAAACGTTTTGGTGTATCCCGGTAAAATGCCGCTGAGTGATAGCTGCGGCTGGTAATTTGATTTGTAGGTGCGGTATTCCCAGTATTTGGTTTCGCGCACGGTAGCCGCCTGCTTGGCAGCTATAGAGTTGGCCTTGGCCATCTCAACCACCTGCTGCAGGGTAAGCCTAAGCGTATCGCTACTGCCCGCGGCAAATGCCGCTGAACAAATGGTTAGCAATAATATGGTGTATAAAAATTTCATTTGGTATGTATTTAGTCCACAGCCCCCTCTAAATCTCCCCCGGTAGGGGAGACTTTTTAACATTACTCTTAAAGTCCTCCCTACCGGGGAGGGTTTGGGTGGGGCTTATTTTATCGTTACTTCTTTCGAGTTCTTAAACTCCGTCATATCCGATGTAATCACAACATCCCCGGGTTTAACCCCGTCCTCAATCTCCACATAGTCAAAATTGGTGAGGCCAATGTGAACGGTGCGCCGTTCGGCTTTGCCGTTGTTAATCACAAAAATGTCCTGCACTGTAGGGCCTTTAAATGCCGGGCCGTTGGCTACCCGCAGTATTTTGTTATGGGTGGCAGTTACCAAAAACACATCCACTTTCATGTTTGGACGAAGTTGTTTGTTGGCACGGTCATCCAGCTGGATATCGAAGGATATAATGCTGTTTTGTATCGATGGCGAAACATTGGTAACATGCCCGCGCAGTTGCGTATCGTTAATGCGTATAATAATCGGAATCCCGCTGTGCAGCTGTTCCATCGAATTATCTGATATACTGCCCGATACCTTAAAACTGCCCAGGTTGGCAATGCGGGCAAGGGTTTCGCCCTCGTGCACGTTGGCGCCTATGTTTTTATTTACATAGGTAATAACGCCGGTGCGGGTAGCCACCACATTAGCCAGTGCAAGCTTGCGTTGCAGGGCTTTTAAATCGTTTTCCTGTATGGCAGCAGCAATCTGGGCCTCTTTAATCTCTATCTGCATGGTTTGCTGCTTGTTTTTAATCTCGTTTTCCAGTTGCTTTTTTTCCAGTTGGGCAACTTTTAGATTAAGTTCGGCCTGTTCAATCCCCTCGCGGGTACCACCGCCGGCTTTAAACAGGCGTTTGGCATTTTCAACGGCATCGGCCAGGCTGCTGATGCGCAGTTGCTTAATGTCGTTGTTTGATTGGATATCGTAAAAGCTTTTAGCAAGGTCGAGTTTTAGTTTAGCAATCTCGTTACGCTTTGATTCGAGGGTAAAATTTAGCTTATCAAATTCTGTTTGGGTGGCCGATTTATCTAAGGTTAATATCGACTGGCCCGGAGCAATTTTATTTCCCGCATCCATCAGCGCACTTTTTATAGATGCATTTATCGGGCTGGTGATGATCTCCTCAAACTCAGGCAAAACCTCGCCGGTAGCGTTAAGGGTATTTTCTATATTGCCAACTTCTACGGTGGAGGTAGTGATCTCTGCTTTTTTTACCGATGATTTTATATATCCCCGAAGAGCAACAATCAGCAGTACCAATACCGCTATACTGATCACCGCTATCACCGCGCCTTTTTTTCTTTTTTGCGATGTTACCTCGAGCGTAATTTCTTTATCCATTGTGCTATAATTTGCATAAGGTTTTGCAATAGGTGTACCAATGCTAAAGTGTTTGTTATTAGTTATTTATGTAATTTTTATTTTGAAAAAGCGTCCGGTATCGGACAGGTTTTTCGATTTTGGACGGGAAGGTGTCTGAACTCGAATTAAACGAATTAAAGAATTAACAGAATTTATAAAAGCAAATTCGAGAAATTCTAAAAATTCGTTTAATTCGAGTTCAGACAAATGCGTTAGGGACAAAAGCGGATACCGGCCTCGCGGTTAATGCCTGTGTAGTATGAGCGGCTGGCCCGGGCCGCAGGCAACGCTAAAAAGAGAGTCAAGAATCAAGAGCCAAGAATCAAGACTTTTGAAAAAAGAGGCTTTAATATATAGATTGCCGAAAAATACGATCTTCATTCTGCTAATTCAAAAATCCTGCAAATTCTGATTCAGACAAACATTCGTAAACAATGTAATTATTATCTTGTTCCACATTTACATCGAACCGGATACTTGGCTATGAAGAAAATATTGCTCTATTTACCTCTGTTTTTTATGTTATCATGCGGACATGGACCGGCACAGCTGGACGAGAATAAGAAACTTAACACCCTTGCTACTGAATACGTTAGGCTGGGCCTTAACATTGGACAGTATGATACTGATTTTGTGGATGCCTACTACGGCCCCGACTCGTTAAAGCCAAAATTGCCGCCTGCAAAAGAGTTTCCGAAGGATAGTTTGCTGGCAAATACCAATATTTTGATGAACGAGTTGAAAATAATTTCGACTAATGCGCAAGTTGATAGTAATAAAATGCGGGCAGATTGGATGATCAATCAACTCGTGGCATTTGGCCGGCGCATCAGGATTTACTCGGGCGAGGAGCGCCCCTTTGACGAAGAGTCGAAAGAACTTTTTGGCGTATCGGCACCTGTTTATGACGAGGATCATTTTAAAGCGAAGATAGCTTTGCTGGATAGTATTTTGCCGGGCAAGGGCAGGGTAAGCGAGCGTTTTCAAAAACTGGCCAATAAATTCATTATCCCCAAAGATAAATTAGACCTCGTTATTAAAGCCGCAATTGCCGAAGCCCGCAAACGTACCATGGCGCATTACAGCCTGCCCGCCGGCGAGGCTTTTACGCTGGAATATGTAACCGATAAGCCCTGGAGCGGATACAATTGGTATAAAGGTAATTATAAAAGCACAGTTCAAATTAATACCGATTTAAAGATTTTTATCGATCGTGCCATTGATGTGGGCAGCCACGAAAGTTACCCCGGCCATCATGTATACAATATGCTGCTGGAGAAACACTTATACCATGATAAGGGCTGGGTAGAGATTTCGCTTTACCCACTGTTTAGCCCGCAAAGTTTAATTGCCGAAGGGAGTGCCAATTATGGTATTGAGGTGGCTTTCCCGGGGGAGGATAAAGTAAAATTTGCCAAAAATGTGTTACTGCCGCTGGCCGGTTTAGATACTGCCGGTATTGAGCTGTATTTTAAGGCGCTGGCTATCCGGGGACAGCTGAATTATGCCCGTAACGAGGCTGCAAGGGGGCTGGTAAACAACACCATGTCTAAAGATAAAGCGACCAATTACCTTACCAAATATTGTTTGATGAACGATGAAACGGCGGCAAAATCAATCAGCTTTATTAAAAAGAATCGCAGTTATGTAATTAACTATAATTACGGGCAGGATTTGGTAAAGAATTATATTGAAAGAAATGGTGGCACTGCCAAAAATCCTGCGAAGCAATGGGAACTTTTTGGTAACTTGCTGAGCAATGAGGTCGGCCCCGACCAGTTGCTCCAAAAGTAAACCACTATGTTTAAAAAAGTTGTACCCATTTGCCTCGCGGCTATATTATTGGCCTGCTGTTGCTATGCGCAAAAACGAATAGTTTGGCTTGATTCTGACACGGCCAATGAAATGGACGATTTGTACGCTATTACTTACCTGCTTAAGGATGCAGGTGTAAATGTAGTTGGCTTAAGTTCGGCCCATTTTAATAGTGCCGATATGCTTGTTGGCGAAAAATGGCATTATTACCCCACCAAAAACATCAATACGGTACAGCTAAGCCAGGATTTAAACGAGGAGATGTTAAAAATTATGGGCCGCACAGATATACCACACCCCCTGGGTGGCCGCGGAACCATAGGCCATGCCTGGGGTGGCAAAGAAATGGTGCTTTCGCCAGCCGAAAAGGGTATTATAGCTACCGTACACCAGCTCAAAGCGGGCGAAAAGCTGGATGTTTTGTGCATAGGCGCGGCATCAAACCTGGCATCGGCTATACAAGCCGATACCTCCATTATTCCACATATACGGGTTTACCTGCTGGCTGCCCGTTATTTTAGCGACCGTAAGGTTTGGGACAAAAGCGAATTTAATGTGCGCAACGACCTGAATGCCTTCGACTTATTACTGAACTGCAAAGGTTTGGATTTAACAATTATGCCTATTAATACTGCCATTGCCTTAAAATTCGACCGAACGGTTTGCCGCGATAATTTGAAAGATAAAGGCAAATTAGGGCAACTGTTGTATAACCGCTGGGATTTTGTAGAAGCCGGCCAAACCTGGATAATGTGGGACCTTGCCCTGGTAATGGCCTACCTTGATCCCACCAAAGCCGAAAAGATAAGCGCACCCGTGCCGCCAGAGAATGATGCTCGCGAAATATCGGTTTACAAAACCATTGATGCAACAAAAATGCAGGCCGATTTTTGGAATAGGATGGCGGGGAAGTAAGGACAAAGGCATTCGGTTGAACGCAGGCGAAGACTCACCCGGCGAGGCTTCGCCCGCCACCCTCTCTTCACCTGCGGTGGTTGTTGCACAACGCGACGATAAAAAGTTCTTTGAAGTATTGATTAAAACAGTGCTTTTTAGTAAATTAAAGGCATGCAAGGGAAAAAGGTACAGCAGGAAAGCTTGTTCATTCAGTTTCAGCTTTCAGACTATGTTCCGGCCGATAATTTCTACCGTCGGCTGAAAGGAATGCTTGATTTGGATTTTTTATATAAAGCCACTTCAAAGCACTACGGTAAAGAAGGTCAAAAAAGCATAGATCCTGTCGTGTTTATGAAATTGATGCTGGTAGGTTACCTGGAAAATATCAATAGCGACCGTCGCATCATTACCTCGTCGGGAATGCGCATGGATATCCTTTATTTTCTTGGATACAATCTTGGCGAGGATTTGCCTTGGCACTCTACTCTAAGCCGTACCCGTAAGCTGTTTGGCGAGAAAGTTTTTCTTGAAATTTTTAAACAAGTGCTGAAGCTATGCATTGACAAAGGCTTGATTTCGGGCAAGCGGCAGGCTGTCGACAGTGCATTGATACCGGCAAATGCTTCCAAACATAGTATGGTTGAAAGGATTGTAATGGAAGATGCATCCGTTTTCAGCCGGGAACTCAATGATAATATAGAAGATGTGCCTTCGAAACCGGAAACGCCGAAAGAAAACAACAAGAATGACCAGGAGAAAAAGGATAAAAAAGGACCGACGAATCAAACACATTACAGTCCTTCAGATCCTGATGCCCGCTTAACCACTAAACCCGGAAAACCGATGAGGTTATATTACCGGGCACAGATGAGTGTGGATACCGCCAGTCACTTTATTACCTATATCCAGGCTTTTAAGGGGAATGAGACCGATAACACCAGCCTGCCGGTGATGTTGCCGCAGATCATGGACAACCTTTCCGGCGGTCATGTTTCGCCGCCCAGAGAAATCCTGGCAGATACAGGCTATAGCAGTGGCAAGGCTATCAGGGCTTTAACGGCAAACAAACTTAAAGGATATATACCTAACCCCGGAAGTTATAAATCTTCAAGGGAAGATGAAGGCTTTAAATATGATGACAAATATGACAGATACATTTGTTTAATGGGAGTACAGTTACCCTTCAGACGTGTCGAGTGTGCTTATAACGAACCAACAGTACATAAAAAGATCTATGAATCAAACATCAGCGATTGCAAGAACTGCCCCCTCAAAGAAATCTGTGCCAATAAAAAAGGGTTTAAAAAGCTGGTTGATTCGGCCGATAAGCCACTCTATGAATATATGCGGCAGCGAGTAGAAAGTCCCAAAGGTAAACTGATGAAGTCGCTACGCTCCAGTACCGTTGAGCCGGTCTTTGGTTCCTTAATTAACTATACCAGTTTAAGAAGGATAAATACTAAAGGTCTTAAACAAGCTAACAAAGGGATGCTTTTAGCTGCTGCCGCTTACAATATCAAAAAACTGCTCGCCTACAAACCCAAGCGGTTAAAAGAACTGAAAATGCCAGTCATAAGAGCAATAAACGACTTATTTTACCGAATGTATACTTTATTTACTCAGCATTATCTTTCAAATCCAATGCTATCGTTTTAATCAATATCTCAAAGAACGTTGTACAATCTCACGACTGTAATTATTATTAGTAGTTGCGCAACGATCACCTGCGGTGGAAAGAGGGACTCGAACGGTTAACAGCGCAGAAATGAAAAAAATTGCAAAATTTTCAAGCCCCTCTTTCCGGCGAAGCCGAAGAGAGGGTGGCGGGCGCAGCCTCGCCGGGTGAGTCTTCGCCGCCCTGCGATACACGTAATGCCCCTTTAGTATTTCGCAAAATTTAACGGCTCAGCGTGCCCAGTATAATAATACCATTAACCTATTATAACAATGAAGTCCCGATTTTTAATAGCCCTTTTAATTGCAACCGGCATTTACCCATCGTGTAGAAATCCGAAGCCCAGGCATATCCCAAAACCAGGGCCGCCAAACAGTGGCTGGGGAACCTATGCGGGATCAAAAGAGGGCAACAGGTATTCGTCAAATGAAGAAATTAATTTAGCCAATGTAAGCAAGCTGAAAGTGATTTGGCGATACAGCACTAACGATAAAGACTCGGCCAACCGCAGCCAAAACCAGTGTAACCCCATTATGGTTGATGGTATTTTATATGGCACCAGCCCCAAACTAAAGCTGTTTGCATTGGATGCGGCAACAGGCGAACAAAAATGGCTGTTTGACCCGGCCAAGACCGACACCACCAACAATGGCGACCCAATGGCTTACTACAAAGTGAGCAGGGGAGTTATTTACTGGCAAAACAAAAGCGGTGGCGAAAAACGTTTGTTTTATAGCGTTGGCGCCAAAACTTTTGCCATCGACGCCGAAACCGGCAGCCCCATTATGACCTTTGGAAAAAACGGTTACCTGGACCTGACGAAAAATCTCGACAGGGATACCAAATCATTTGTGGCCGGTACAACGCCGGGTGTAGTTTATAAAGATTTGCTTATAGTTGGTACGCGCGTAGCCGAATCGGCAGATGCCGCGCCGGGGCACGTTAGGGCCTATGACGTACGTACAGGGAAATTGCGCTGGATTTTTCATACCATACCACACCCCGGTGAGGCTGGTTACGAAACCTGGATGGATACAGCCGCTTATAAAAAGTTCGGAGGGGCTAATAGCTGGTCGGGAATGGCGTTGGATGAAAAGCGAGGGTTGGTTTATATCCCAACCGGTTCCGTCGGCGGCGATTTTTATGGCGGTTTCCGTAAGGGGCAAAATTTGTTTGCCAATTCACTATTGGCTTTAGATGCTGCCACCGGCAAGCTTAAATGGCATTTCCAGGTGGTACATCATGATCTGTGGGACAGGGACTTGCCGGCCAACCCCAATTTGGTGACTATTACGCACGATGGTAAAAAGATTGACGCGGTAGCCCAGATAACCAAACATGGTTATATTTTTATGTTCGACAGGACAAATGGCAAACCCGTTTTCCCGATAGTGGAAACCCCTGTGCCAACCAAAGGATTGCCGGGCGAGGCGCCATGGCCAACACAGCCAATCCCGACTTTACCACAGCCCTTTGCCCGGCAAATGTTTAACCCCGAAGATGTTACTGACCGCACACCCGAGGCGCACAAAGAAATGCTGGATAAATATAACCAGGTTAAAAACCGTATTATGTTTACGCCGCCAAGTAAAGAGGGAGGCTGGATATTTCCGGGTTTTGATGGCGGAGGCGAGTGGGGAGGTGCCGCGGTTGATATACAAACCAATATCATGTACATCAGCTGTTCTGAAATGCCCTGGGCGCAGGTAATGATTGATGTGCCCAAAGCCACAAGCGATGGATCGCTGGCCGGCAACGGGCAGGTTATTTACAATAAAAACTGTATCGGTTGCCACGGCCCCCAACTGAAGGGCAACGGCTCGTCGTATCCGTCATTGGTCAACATTAGTAAAAAATATAAGGAGGACCAGTTGAGCCAAATCATAGCCAGTGGCCGCAATATGATGCCGTCTTTTAAACAGATAACACCGCAGGATAAAAAAGCATTGCTGGCGTTTCTGCTTAAATTACCCGATGCCGGGGCAAATAAAGCATTGGCCAAAGAACCAACCGGCGACCGTACCGCAGCCACCAAAACTGAGCAGAAAGTAGTTGACGAAGTACCATACACCATGACCGGTTACAACCGCTTTTTGGATAAGGATGGTTATCCGGGCATTAAACCGCCATGGGGTACGCTTAACGCGGTTGACCTTACCACCGGCAAGCTGCTTTGGAAGGTACCGGTGGGCGAATATCCGGAACTGAAGAAAAAAGGCATCCCCATTACCGGTACCGAATTGTATGGTGGCACACTGGTAACCAAAGGCGGCCTTGTATTTGTGGCAGCAACCAAGGACGAGAAAATTCATGCTTTTGATAAAAAAACAGGCAAAATGGTTTGGGAGGCCCAACTGCCCGCCGCCGGGTATGCAACCCCTGCTACCTATGCTATAGATGGAAAACAATACGTGGTTATAGCTTGCGGCGGCGGCAAAATTGGCAGTAAATCGGGCGATGAGTATGTTTGTTTTGGGTTGGGGGAGTAAGGTATTATCTGGAAATTAAAAACGATCCCCAATGTAAATCCTGGTTTATAAAACCATTAAGTAATAGCTAATTTATTTATCGCCCGCTAAATATTTCTATCTTAGTGGCTCTTATCATGATTATATTAAAAGCGTTAAAAGTAGCCATATGGCTGCTGATATTGCCGGTTTGTGTTTTTGCGCAGGTAAAATATCAACAAAGCACCTTATTGGGCTTTGCTGAGGATTCGGGCGCAGGTATTTTTGATATTGATAACGCTGGCAACGCTTATGTCGTAATGTCAAGCAGGTACGATATCAATTTTGGTGGTAAATTGTTTGACCGGCACGCCGCAAGTGACTACTCGGTAGTTGGCAAATTAAATGCCGCGGGCAAGGTAATGTGGTCAAGAACATTATCGGCCGTTACCGGGTTCGATCAGATCTATGACCTTAAGGTCGATAAAAATGAAAATGTATACATTTCTGGAGCGGGCGGCGGTATCACGCTTGATGATGGCACAGTTTTGCAGTCGGGTTTGTTTTTAATAAAACTAGACAAAAACGGAAAAACCAGTTGGGGAATCATCTCTGATGGTTACCGTGATCCCGAGATAACAGGCCCGCTGGCGCTGGCTCCCGACGGCGTTTTTTGGAGCGCTATATTTTACGATAATTTAAAGATTCAAGGTTACAGCATCAACGCTTTTTACCCTAATACAACAACCCCCGAAGGCATTGTTGCAAAAGTAACATCGGCAGGTAAAATAACTGCCGTATACCATGATCCGGCGCGGGGTTCAATTCCGCAGATAATGGTATCGTCAAATAACGGTTTAGCAACAGTGATTATGAGCAGGGGAGGTATTCCTAAAAACCAGGTAGTCCTTGATGCCAACTGTCAGGTGGTATCTGATAAACCGTGGCTTATTTATGGCGATTTTCCGCTCCCGGTAAGGGCTGCCGGCAGTGGTTATCAAATGCTTACCAATATTTATAATGACACACCCAATGGCCTTGCTTACAACGGTTTTTATGATTACAGTTTCGACGATAAACTAAATACTATCAGCGCAACCAGGGTATTTGCCGATAAAGAAAACCTGGGGCTGATTTACGGCACGTTGAAATTCAATGATCAGTACTTTATAACACTGCCTAAAACATGCTGCTTTGGCTACAATTTCGATTGGTTTTTGGCCGACGGAAAGGGTAACTATAACCTTTTGCCCGATGATAACATCGGCGCTTTTGGCGACGACCCGATAACACGAACTTATGTAAAAATGGTTGGTGATACGCTGAATATGCTGGTGAGGCATTTAAGTTATTATACTACCGATTATACTTTTAATGGCAAACACTATTCCACACCGTCAAATCTGGATGAAAGCTATTTTTGGTGTAAATACCTTTACGACGACGCCGATTCCTGTAAAAAGGTACACGCCTCGGTGCTTAAAAACGGCATAGAGGGTAGTCAGGATGTTATATTGCACCTGGCTTTGCCCAGGTCATGCCCGGCGGGCGAAGATATTGCGGTGAAATTGTCGCAAAAAGATCCGTCCCTTAATCAAAACGACTTTGTTTTACCTGCTACGGCTGTCATCAAAAAAGGAGATACCAGCACCAATGTCACGGTGAAAGTGATTAATGACGAGGTTGTTGAAAATACCGAAACATTTACAGCCAACCTGGATATTGGCGCTAATGCTGCCGGCTATAAGCTTGCAACAGGATCAACTACCCGGGATTTTACCATTGCCGACGACGATAATACGCCGGCCAACAGAATTTATACCATTAGCTATACACCCCAGATAACAGAAGGAGCATCCGGATTGATAACTGTATCGTTACCAGCCGGTACCTTGTTATCAGTGCCGCTAAGTTTTAATTTTTTACCCCTTGCCGATCCTTTTGCAGCGCTGCCAGGCGCCGATTATACGCCTATTGCCATCACAATACCGGCAGGCCAGAATTCGGTACAGTTTAAGGTTGATGCCAAAACAGATAATTTAATTGAAGGCGACGAATTTATTAACGGACTGCTGAGCCCGGTATTAAATGACCTTGGCACATTTACCACGGCTAATGATGCTATCCGCATAAAAATAAACGATTTGAATAATACTGTAGCCAATAGGGTGATATTGGTTACCCCGGTTACCGATACCCTAAAAGAAGGAGGCAACATTGCTTATGGTTTTAACTTACTGCAACCTAATAAACTGGTACGGCAGCTGCCGGTACAAACGGTGCAAACACGATGGTTTACACCGTTACAACAATCGCAAAATGATATTTTGATAGATACGCCATCGGTTGCCGCATCATTCAATATCACTTACCCTGATGATAATATCATCAGCAAAAATCGCCGGGTAAAGCTAACGCTTACCGCAAATGACGCGCATACGGGCAGCTTTCAGTTTTTGTGGAAGGGGCAGCTTACCGATTCGCTCTCTGTTGTGGCTGTTGATAATGACCAGGACTACAAATACCTTGAAATTTCGCCGCTGAGCCTTACTATTCCCGAGGGCAAATCGGCGGATGTAACACTGCAGATACCGGGCGGGCGTTATTTTGAGTACGATATTGCGATAGCTTATAAATGGGGCGGCACGGATATAAGCACAGATCAGCGGATAATTATGCCACAGGGCAGTGTAACTATCCCTGTAGGGCAAAATAAGATTAGCATCAATATGCCCGTAGCCGATGACCAAAAGATAAACGAATTTAATGATAGGTTAATTGAATTTAACGCTATTGCCGGCAGCGATGGCAGCACGGTTGCCATCAGCCCGCAAAACACGGTGGCAGTGAAAATTATTGACGATGATTTGGGGGTGTTGAAAATTCCCAACATTTTCACGCCAAACGGCGATGGAGCTAATGATACCTGGGTGATACCAAACTTGTCATTTGATGCGCAATGCAAGGTTACTGTTTATAATCGTTTTGGTGCAATTGTATTTAACAGCATTGGTTATGCTAACCCCTGGGATGGCAAAACAAACAGTGGCAGTGTACCGGCAGCAACATATTATTATATCATCAACTCGCGCGGTAAAAAGTTTTCGGGCAATGTTACAGTGTTGAGGTGATACCTGGGCGAGAACGATACATGAAAAATTCAAACTATGCATATTCTTGCCTTAGGTTGGGCCAGCGCAGGCCAAAAAGGATAATTTCTATCCATCTTAACCACATTAGCCAAAGCCATTAATTATTATATTGCAGCATATGCAAAATAATAAAACTGTTTCTCCAGATAAACGTCTGGTCAGGTTTTTCATCCCCTTCACATTAATCGTTTTAGCGGTTTGCCAATCCTTCGGGCAATCGCGCTATCAGCCATCGGCATTATTCCCAGCCTTACCGCTGTTGCCTCCCGGTAACGAATCCCGAACCGCTACCGGCGAACCCGGGCCAGCATACTGGCAAAACCAAGCCGATTATGTGATAGATGTAGCCCTGGATGATCAGAAGAACGTGGTTAGCGGAACCGTCACCATAACTTATACCAACAACAGCCTCAAAGCGCTATCGTCATTATGGTTGCAGCTGGAGCAAAATGTTTTTAAAAAAGATTCAAGGGGCATAAAATCAAAATTATTCCTTTATAAAAACCCGGAAGAAGAAACCGCCGATGGGGGATACGATATACAGGCAGTAAAGCTGAAGGACGGCGCAATTACTGGCGATATTAGATATAGCATTTACGATACCCGGATGGAAGTAACATTGCCGCAGCCCTTAAAAAGCGGGCAAAAAGTAACCTTCAGCGTTCAGTACCGTTACAACTTCCCTCAAAACTATAAAAATGCCGATTTCCTGGTTAACCGTACCGATATCCTGCCGACCAAAAACGGCAACATTTACGCGGTTGCCCAATGGTACCCGAGGATGTGCGTACTGGATGATGTGGAAGGCTGGAATACGCTGCCTTACCTGGGTAACGGTGAGTTTTACCTGGAATACGGCAATTTTAACGTGAACATTACCGTGCCCTCGGGCTATATTGTAGAGGGCTCGGGCGATCTGCTGAATCCCGAAGAGGTATTAACCCCTCTACAGCTTAAACGCTGGCTGGCGGCTAAACAAAGCGAGACACCGGTATTTATCCGCCCGGCCAAAGAAGTTACGGAAGCCTCGTCGCGGCCTGTAAAAGCTACCTGTACCTGGAAATACAGGATGGATAATACACGCGATTTTGCGTGGACGGCCTCGAAGGCGTTTATTTGGGAAGCCTTTAGCTTTCCGGTAGCCGGAGGTAAAAAAGTGTTGGGAAGTTCACTGTACCCGGTTGAATCCGACAAAAAAGACAGCTGGAAACGGTCGTCGGAGTATATCAAATTCACGTTGCAGCATTTTTCTGAAAAGTGGTTTACTTACCCATATAATAAGGCGGTAAATGTGGCATCCAACCTGGATGGCATGGAGTACCCCGGGATGGTGTTTTGTTCGGCCAGGGATACCGGCAATGCTTATTTTATGGTGGTAAATCACGAATTGGGCCATACCTGGTTCCCGATGGTAGTGGGTGGCAACGAGCGTAAATACGCCTGGATGGATGAAGGCTTTAATACATTTATTGATAACCTGGCTGTAAAAGATTTTAATAATGGCGAGTTTAAGGGCTATGCCGAGATATACAGCCCGGTTGATACGCTTTTTTCAGAAAGGGTTGTCCCCATCATTACCCGGCCCGATGCCATACCCGGCGATATGGTTTTCCCGGTTCAGTACCAAAAGGTAGCTTATGTGCTAACCTTGCTGCGCAAGCAGGTAGTTGGCCCCGAAAGGTTTGATAAAGCTTTCCGCAAGTATATCAGCGATTGGGCCTACAAGCACCCTACACCCTGGGACTTTTTCAGGAGTATGGACAGCTCGGTAGGCGAGGACCTTACCTGGTTCTGGAAATCGATGTTTTTAGAAAATTACCGTCTTGATCAAGGGGTAGCTAAAGTAGAAAACCCGGCAAATGTCAGGGCACAGATCACTATCGAAAACCTGGAAAAGGCCGCTATGCCGTTGGTGGTCCAACTCACCTACGCCGATGGCTCGACAGAGCACCGCGAGTTCCCGGTAGAGATTTGGGAATATACAGGCAGCTACAGTTTTACCGGCAACAAAAAAGCAGCGGTAACTAAAGTAACCATCGATCCGGATAAGCTCTATCCCGATGTAAATAGGGGGAATAATACATATGAGGTGAAAAAGTAAATACGGGTGGCGGTTGTTTAAAAGCTGTTTTTTGTCCCTTATCAATAACAATTAAATAACATACAGTTAAATTGATGTTGATGCCCGGCCTTTAAATTTAAGGAAGCAAAAACCCAATGGACCGTATCCTTTTCCCCCGCAGTAACTTTGATGATCTTCGTAATTGCCCGATAGATAAATTGGAGGAGGATATCTCCCGCACATCTATCCGCTTAAAACTACAGGGCAACCTGGCAACAGATCATGACCGCGAGCGTTATAAACAGGAGTTAGATAAACTAAGCGTTTTTAAATACATCAGCCAACTGCGAAAAGGGAAACTAAGCTATGAGGATTTTAACCAGAAGGTAGAATTGACGTCATGAGCTCTAAAAGCTCTCTTCATATACCATTGCACCGGGCGTTTCCAGCTTGTAATGTTTTACCTGGCCGGGACCTTCAAATTCAAAACGCAGGCCTACAATACGGCCAATGCTGCGCTTTTGTTCAACATCCATGATTTGTTTATTGTTGAGATAAATTTTTAAGCGATGGTTATTAACACTGCATTTTAAGGTTTGATATTGCCTGAAATCGCAGCCAAAGGCGCTCAGGTCATGGTCATTGCCGCCAATCCAATATTGGCCGGTTAAAACGCCCATATTGGCAATGCATCCTTTGTTTACAATAGGTATCACAATGGCCATGCCATCGCCCAAAATGGTTAAATCGGCTTTGCGGCAAACCGATTGGCCCGGTGTTGCTGTATTGCGCAGCGTGCATTCCATCGTGAAATTATCGGCCCGGATGCCCGGGAATTCACGCACGTTGGAAAATTTTAACCAGGTATCATTAAACACAGGTGTGCCCAGTTTTTGTTGCATCAGGCTATCTGTAATACCCATATAGCCATTGCCCTTTATTTCGGCAGACGACAGGTATACCGGCACAGGCTGATGATCTACAATGCCTACCCATCCTTTGGTTTTTATAAAAACAACAGATTGTTTAACTATCCGGTTGTTTACCACCAGTTTTGCTATAAAATGGCCGGGGGTATAATAAATGGAGGTATGCTGTTTACCATTGCCGGGCACAAGTTCGCGTCGTCGTGGGTCCCATGATTGCTGAATATAAACACTATCCGAATGAAAAGCGGATGCATCATAGTTGAAAACCACAGAATTGGGGAGGTCGTCAGATGTCTTTTTACTGCTGAATTTTACGGTCGATAAATCCGGCGTTTTTTTTCTGTTAATACTGGCAAAATAAAACGCGGCAAGCAAAAGCAAGGGAATAACGGTTAGCCACCAATATTTGTACCTGTTTTTGGAGGCGGCAGCGGGTACCGGTATTTGTTCAATGGCAATGGCTTGCTCGTTTTGTTCAACCACGCCATTAACCTGGTGTTGTTGCCTGAAATCGCGCCAGCTTTCATAATCCAGGAAACGGGCCAGGGCATTCAGCGTTGCGGCTGTTGGGTAGCTATCATAACGCACTTTACCCCAAATGCGTTTTAGGGTAGAAATACTGAGCCTGACTTTTGTTTTTTCGAAAATCAGTTTGCTCAATTGCTCAAAATCGTCATTACTCCAAATGCTGTTATCGCCCCAGTTTAACGAGCGTTCAATAAGCTGGCAGCATAATAAAAGCAGTTGTTTTTCTTTTTCCATCAATTTTCAGGCGATGACGCGGTATTAAAGCCTGCAAAAAACGGCTTGAACAAACTTGAACAGGATTGAAACGCCTGTTGTGCTTAATTCTGAATGCTATTTGCAAGTTTTGCTAAAGTTAAAATCTAAAACCATGAAGAACAATATTTTATTTAGCCTCTTTTTAATAACCATGTTTTTTTGCGCCGATGCCTGTGCGCAGCAAAAGGGAGCCTATGATTTGAATAGTCTGTTAAAACAGGAGACGCCGATAACATCGTCCGCAAAAAAATTAAGCAAAATTACCGACGGCACCAGGAAGGGGATTTCGCTTACAGGGATCGTTTGGCTTAAAGACATAGACTTTACCACCGGGACAATTGACGTTGATCTTAGGGGTAAAGACGTTTTTCAGCAAAGTTTTTTGGGCATTGCTTTTCATGGGATTGATACCGTTACTTATGACGCCATTTATTTCCGGCCTTTTAATTTTCAGTCGCCAGATACGCTTAGGCGTAAGCATGCCGTGCAGTACATCAGTCAGCCAAATTTTTCCTGGGATAAACTGCGGGCAGATCATCCGCTTGTGTACGAAAATGCCGTTAACCCATTACCGCTGGCTACCTCGTGGTTTCACGCTCATATTGTGGTAAAAGCTGATGAAATTGTGGTTTATGTAAATCACTCAGCCCAACCATCGCTCAGCGTTAAAAAACTGAATGACCGGCAACACGGCCTCATCGGATTGTGGAATGATAGTTTGCCCGGCGATTTTGCCAACCTCGTTATCAAACAATAAAATATCAAACCTATAAAACGTCAAAACATGAAAAAGCTATTGATACTATTTGCTCTTCTTGCAGTAATTAAGGTAAATGCCCAGCCAAAGTATAAGGTCCAGAATATACCGCCCATTAACCCGAAAGAATGGGACATTCCTAAAAATGATACCCTTGACTATGAATTTGGCAGTTACCAGGGTAAAAAAGCGCTGCTGATAAAACGGAAGATAGATAATTACAAATCGGCCAGCCTGGCTTATCCTAAAAAGCTAATTTTTAAGGATGGTATTATCGAGTTCGATCTGGCATTTGCAGGCAAAGGAAATGGTTATATCGGCCTTGCCTTCAGGATCAAAGACGCTCATCATTACGAAACTGTATATTTCAGGCCACTGTCGTCAGCCACCATCAATGCCATCCAGTATATGCCCGAAAAAAAGGCCGAATTTAACTGGTGGGATTATGAGGCCGATAAATACCAAGCCAGCGCCATATTGCCCGCTAACGGCTGGTTTCATGTTAAAGTGATAGTTACAGGGCGCAAACTGGAAGTGTATGTGAACAATGCTGCTAAACCTGCCATGGTTTACACCTCGCTTGATCCTTCCCTAAAAAGTGGCTCGGTTGGTTACTGGCATGGTAATTCATCTATAGGCGCTTACCGAAATTTAACAATAAAAACACTCGAATAGTTATGAAGAATATAATGTTGATGGTGATGCTTTTTGGCTCTTCGGCAATGGCGCAAACCATCGAATACGGTAATAACCCAGGCGCAGGTAATTATCTGAAAATGAAAGATAGTACCAGGATTTACTATGAAGTTTACGGCAGCGGTAAGCCGTTGGTTTTGCTTCACGGTGGCCTTTATGGCGATATCTCTGAATATGGAAAGCTGATCCCTGCATTAGCTAAACAATTTATGGTTATAGCCATAGGCACCCGCGGCCACGCTAAATCCGAAATAGGGCACAAGCCTTACACCTACCACCTGATGGCCGAAGATGCTTATGCCATTATCCGCCATGTAACCAGGGATAGCATTTTACTTTTAGGCTTTAGCGATGGTGCTGTGCAGGCAATGGACCTGGTTATCCATTACCCGGGCCTGGTGAAAAAAATGGTATTTGCAGGCGGAAATATCTCGGCGGCAAGTTACCGCCCCGGCGAAATGGAAGAGCTTAAAAAACTAAGCGGCAGCTCGCTGGAGAAAGATGATCCCGGATTTGTGAACGACCGGAAAAAACTAATGCCCGAACCACAACGCTGGGGTGAATTTGTAGAACTATTGAAGCAGGCATGGGTTAACCAGGTGGCTTTTACCGATGAGGAGATGAAACATATCACTTGCCCGGTAATGGTAACTGCCGGCGACAGGGATCAGTATAATTCGATAGAAAGCTTTGTGCGTGTATACAAACTGTTGCCGCACGCACAATTAGCCATCATCCCCAATGCCGACCATATTATTTTTTACCGGCAGCCTGCGCTAATGGAAAAGCTGGTGCTCGATTTTTTAAGGTAGCGTATAAATATGGGGCGGGTTAATAAAGCCATCGGTTTATGTTGGCAAATTCCAACCAAAATTTGCAACTTTATTGCCAGCCAAAAAATACCTATGAAATTAAAAATATTGCCAGCTCTTGCATGTACTGTTTGTTTAACCGCAATAACTTTTTTTAGTGATGCCCAATCGGCTTTTAAACCGCAAAAAGATATTTTAACCGCCATTAAAAAAAACTTTATAGCGGCTGATGCCCAATATAAGTTGTTGGCAACAAAAATAGGGCCGGAGGAATTCCCCAAAACTTACCACCCTGATAACGACAAACAGGAAAACAGCAACTCGGGCTGGTGGTGCAGTGGCTTTTATTCGGGCAGCCTGTTGCTTTTGTACCAGGAAACAAAAGATAAACAGCTGCTTACCGAAGCTAACCGTATTATGGGGGTTTTAGCTAAAGAGCAGTTTAATACCCACACCCATGATTTGGGTTTTATGATGTATTGCAGTTTTGGAAATGCCAACAAAATTGAGCCCAAACCGGAATACAAGCAAATATTAATTAATAGCGCCAAATCACTATCAACCAGGTTTAACCCTGCGGTAGGCTGTATTAAATCCTGGGATTCAAAACCCGGCGATTACCTGGTGATTATCGATAACATGATGAATCTTGAGCTGCTTTTCTGGGCAACCCGTGAAACAGGAGATTCCAGCTACTATAAAATAGCGGTTACCCACGCCAACACCACCATGAAAAATCATTTCAGGCCCGATTTTAGCTCGTATCACGTTATAAATTATGATGCCCAAACAGGCGCGGTAAAAGAAAAGAAAACTGCCCAGGGCTTCGCTAATGAATCGGCATGGGCAAGGGGCCAATCATGGGGCTTGTATGGCTATACCGTTATGTACCGCGAAACGCATGATAAAAAATATCTTGACCAGGCGCAAAACATCGCTCATTTTATATTGACTAACCCCAATTTGCCGGCCGATAAAATTCCATACTGGGATTATAATGCCAGCAACATTCCCAATGCTTTAAAAGATGCCTCGGCTGCGTCGGTTATGGCATCGGCCCTGCTTGAATTATGCAGGTATAGCGATGCCAAACAGGGGCAACAATATTTTAATGTGGCGCAAACGATATTGAAAACACTTTCGGCGCCGCCTTATATGGCCGCCGCGGGTACCAATGGCGGTTTTATTTTGCAGCACAGCGTTGGCCATTTCCCTGCCGGGACAGAAATTGATGTGCCTTTGACATACGCCGATTACTATTTCATCGAGGCTATGCAGCGTTACCAGGCATTCGGTACAAAAAAATAGCTTACTTTTAGCTGTATAAATTATAAAATGGCATTAGGTAAAGGCAGGTTAGAGGCTTTCAGCGATGGCGTTATTGCCATTATTATCACTATTATGGTGTTGGAGATGAAGGTACCCCATGGCGATAATATTGAGGCGTTAAAGCCGCTTGTTCCTGTTTTTATGACCTATGTGTTAAGTTTTGTTTATGTAGGTATTTATTGGAACAACCATCACCATACCCTACAGGCCGTTAAATCAATAAATGGCAAAACGCTGTGGGCCAACTTGCATTTGCTGTTTTGGTTATCGTTAATCCCGTTTGTAACCGGGTGGATGGGCGAAAATCATTTTGCCAAATGGCCTGTAATGTGTTACGGGTTTGTATTGCTGATGAATGGCATAGCCTATTCAATCCTGGTAAAAAACCTGGTTCGCCACCACGGCGAACACTCTTTGCTGGCACAGGCCTTTGGCGAAGACTGGAAGGGTAAAATATCGGTTATTTTATATGCAGTAGCCATTTGTTTATCATGGTTTAGTGCAAGCGGTGCCATGGCGCTATATGTTTTAGTAGCTGGTATTTGGTTTATTCCTGATAAAAGGATCGAAAATAAACTTACTCATCATGATGCTGACAGCCAGCTGTAAATACATCTTAATCCAAAATAATATCAACTAAATGCATTTAGTTGATAAAAAAGTATAAACTATTTCGCAATTTCGTAGTTGTAGTAGTGTTTTAACCTAAGTGATTTTTATTGCATTTTAATTAACCATTATTTGCCACTACTATACGTTTACCTATGTTGGATATTGCTTATAACCATGAGCCGGAATTGCTTACAAGGGCAACGCCGCAACATCATGACAAGGATTTGCTATTACAGGTAGCGGAAGGGGATGAACATGCTTTTCGCCGTTTGTTTGTTATGCACCATCAGCAATTGGGTGTTCATATCCATCGCATCACCAGCTCAATGGAGCTGGCCGAAGAAGTTGTACAGGATGTTTTTTTGAAAATATGGATGGCGCGCGAAACCCTGGCGCAAGTAGAAGACTTTAAGGCTTACCTGTTTGTTATATCAAAAAATCATGCCCTTAATTGCCTCAAAAAGCTGGCGAAAGAAAAAGTACAGGCAAAAAAACTGGAAGAAGAAAGTCTTGGTTTGATAACAGCCGATCAGCAGGATAATCTGTACTACAACTTATTGGATGAAGCAATAGATCACCTACCATCGCAACAGCAAAAAGTGTATTTGCTAAGCAGGCACAATCGTTTGAAGTATAACGAAATTGCCGATCAGCTTAAACTCTCCCGCGAAACAGTAAAAAAGTATCTTCAGATAGCCACCACCTCTATAACCGATTATGTGCGGAGCCATTTGGATGCATATCCCGTTGCTTTGCTGGCAATAAAAACTTTTTTTATTTTTTTTCAAAAGCGATAGCCCCTTTTTTATCGCATTTATTGTCTTATGTGTGAGTTAACCCCAAACTCGGCATTTACCAATTTATAATATGAATTAACATCTACCTGTATGAGTGCATTTAATGCAAGGCTTAACTACCTGTTTAATAGTTATTACCATCAAACTGCTACGCAGCAGGAGCGGGATGAATTGTTTGAAATCATCAACTCATCTGCCAATGATGCGGAGCTTACTGCACTTATTCATGAAGCCTGGAATACCCTCCAGGCAGATGAACCACTTTTTGATGCCGCAAAAAGTATGGATATGCTCAATGGCATTCTTCAAAGTAAATCGCCTCCGGATAGTATACATCCTATAAGGCCACCAAACAAAAACCAGTTATGGCTAAAAGTTGGTGTGGCAGCCGCTATGATGGTGTTTGTTGGCTTTGGTGCTTATGTGTTAATCAATCAACACAAAAATGCAGCAAATAAACGGGCCCAGGCCAGGTTAAAGGCTGTGCCAGCGCATGATGTTTTGCCCGGTGGCAACAAGGCAGTGCTTACCCTTGCCAACGGTAAAACTATAACGCTGGATAGCGCAAAAAATGGTTTGCTGGCTAACGAAGGTACTGCACATGTAAAAAAAACACATGATGGGCAGTTGGTTTATGAGGCTGGCAAAAATGAAAGCGCTGATGCGCCTGCTGCTATAAACACGGTATCTACCCCACGCGGAGGGCAGTATCAGCTGGTATTGAACGATGGAAGTAAGGTTTGGTTAAACTCTGCATCGTCGTTAAGCTTCCCTGCTGTATTTAAGGGCGCAACCAGGGAGGTTGAGATTACCGGCGAGGCTTATTTTGAGGTGGCCAAAAATGCGAAAATGCCATTTAAAGTAAAGGTAAATAATACCGTTGTTGAAGTACTGGGTACCCATTTTAACATTATGGCTTATAATGATGAAGACGCTATGAAGACAACGTTATTAGAAGGATCTGTAAAAATCAGCAACAAACAATTTAGCGGTCTTTTAAAACCCGGCCAGCAAGCGGTACTTAGGCAAAACGGGCCTATAAAAATAACAGATGAAGCAGATGCCGACGATGCGGTAGCCTGGAAGGAGGGCATCTTCCAGTTCAGAGACGCGGGTATAGAAACCATCATGAGGCAGGCCGCCCGCTGGTACGATGTGCAGGTGAGCTTTGTGGGCAAAATACCCGAAAAGGAATTTACCGGGCGTATTTCGCGTAATGTAAAGGCGTCTGAACTGATGGGAATGCTAAAATATATGGGCGTTAACTTTAAAATCGAAGACAAACATATAACAGTGCTGCCGTAAATAATCAGCCTCAATTAATAACCAATTTATATACAACTAATCAACAACCAATTACTCACTTTTTAAAAAAGCTATGATGGAAGAAATACCAAATATAAGTTAGCCCGGGCGGGGCTTGCATGGCAAAATGGCTTATCGCCATGTAAAAAATAATGATGCCGGTGCCAAAATATAACCAATAAAAAACCGGGAAGTATTCGCAGTACTTTCCCGGCTAAGCATCTGGGCCCCAAAAAAATGCAATCGACGAATTGAAAGTTAATGTTTAACCCAAACTCTACAAACTTATGAATTTTAATTCTAAGGCCACGCCTTTGGTATGGCCTCAATTATCCAAAATAATTTTAGCTATGAAGCTAACAGTTATTATTATGGTGGCGGTACTTACCAACGTAAGTGCCAAAACTTACAGCCAGGTTGTTACCCTGCACCAAAAAAACGCCAGTGTCGAAAAAGTACTACGTTCTATCGAAAAACAAACCGGTTATCATTTCATGTATGAGAAGCAGGATGTAGCTAAGGCAACTGCAATTAACATCGAGGTTGCAGGGGTTTCTTTGGAGCAGGCGCTTGACCAGGCTTTTAAAGATCAGCCTTTAACGTACAAAATTTTCCAGGAGACAATCGTTGTTAAAAAGAAAGATTTTCCGGGAGCAACAGTGGCAGACATAAAAATATCAGGCACCGTATCAGATAGTAAAGGGCCTTTGCCGGGTGTTAGCATCCGGATTAAAGGTACCGACGTTGGTACTCAAACAGATGTAAATGGCAAGTTTAATTTAACTGCTCCAACCAATGCCACATTGGTTTTTAGCTTTGTTGGTTACAATACACAGGAAGTTGCGGTAGCTGGTAAAACTGTATTAAACGTAATCATGACCGAGTCGCAAAAAGCGCTAAGTGAAGTTGTTGTGGTTGGTTATGGTACCCAAAAACGTGTCGATTTAACAGGTTCGGTAGGTAGTGTAAGTGCAAAAGGCTTACAGGAAAGGCCGCAAACCAACCTTGAGCAGGAGCTTGCCGGGAAAATTGCCGGTGTAAACGTTTCGGCTAATTCAGGTGCTCCGGGTGGCGCAACCAAGGTGCGCATACGTGGCTATAGTTCAATTAATACCAATACCGACCCATTATATGTGGTTGATGGAGTAGTTTGGACTGAAGGTGGAAACTCCATAAATCCTAACGATATCGAATCGGTTGATGTGTTGAAAGATGCGTCGTCAACCGCTATTTACGGTACACGTGGCGCTAATGGCGTTATTTTGGTAACCACTAAACGTGGCAAAAAAGGCGAAGGTACTGTTAGCTATGATAGTTACCTGAGTGTAAGCCACATGGCTAAAGAAATTCCGGTACTTAACTCGGCGCAGTTTTTAGCCGTCGAAGATCAGTCGTACGCCAATATTAAAAAATATGACCCGGTTGGCTGGGCCGCAGGTAATTATGTAGATGACGACCCTGTAAAGATAAGAACGAAGCTTATTGGCAAACTGTTTGATTCGAACCTGAAGCCGTTATATGATGTTGACTGGCAAAAGGCCACTACCCGTACACCGGTTAGCCAGAACCATAACCTTACATTTACAGGAGGTACCGATAAGATTAACTATGGTTTCTTTTTAAACTACGCTGATGATGAAGGTATTATTTTAAACAGCTATTTAAAACGCTACAATGCCCGTTTAACCTTTGATAACCAGATAAAACCATGGCTAAAAGTAGGTGCCACCTTAAACTATAACGCGCAGGACCAACGTACTGCTGATGACGGTACAGGCGGTAACAACATACCGCGTATGTTGATAGAAATGATACCCATTATACCTATTAAATATCCCGATGGCAGTTACGGCAAACGTACCGATTATCCTAACATGGAAGGTGGCGATAATCCTGTTGCCCAGGCAAATGAAGTTCAGGCTATTTACCGGAAACGGATATTTAGTGGCAACGGATATTTAAACCTTAATATTTTGCCGGGGCTTGAGTTTAGGAGTACTTTAGGTGTTACTACGGGAGCCAATTACAACCCGCATTTTCAAAGCGGTTTGGTAGGCGGTGCAACTGCCGACCAGGCAAACAGTTCAGCGTCAATCAGCGAAGCCAACAATACTTTTTGGCAGTGGGAAAACCACTTAACCTACAACAAAACATTTAATAAAGTACATACTTTAAATGTTGTTGTTGGCCAGGAAAAACAAAACTTCCAGCAAACCGGGTTTGGAGCCAGTACAAGTGGCTTGTCTGATAATTATTATCAGTACTACAACCTTGGTGCAGGTTCAATACCGGGTATACCATCGTCAAACTATGATGCATGGCAAATGAATTCCTTTTTTGGCCGTGTTAATTATAACTATAAAGAAAAGTACCTGTTAACAATAACAGGTCGTGAGGATGGTTCATCACGTTTTGGTACAAATGTTAAAAATGGTTTTTTCCCTTCTGCGGCTTTCGCCTGGCGTGCATCCCAGGAAGATTTCTTAAAGGATAATAAAACTATATCCGATCTTAAGTTCAGAGTAAGCTACGGTTTAACAGGTAACTCCGAAATTGGCGAATATCGGTCATTGGCTAACATCAATACTGTGAATTATGTATTCGGCGGTAAGCAAGCTATCGGAACACAGCAAACTACAATAGGCAACGATGACCTTTCGTGGGAGAAGACAGCCGAGTATGATCTTGGCGTTTCATTGGGCCTGTTCAATAACCGTATTAATATTGAGGCCGATGCGTATTTGAAGAAAACCAAGGCTTTACTGCTTAATGCGCCGTTACCGGAAACAAGTGGTTTTACCAGTGTTTATAAAAACATTGGCAGGCTGCAAAATAAAGGGTTGGAGTTAACTATCAATACACAAAACATCAAATCGCAGGATTTTAGCTGGAATACCAGTTTCAATATATCATTCCTTAAAAATAAGATATTGCAATTGGGTGCGTCTAATGATGATATCTTTTTGGCCCCAACTTTTCTTTCTCAATTTAACCTGATGAGGGTAGGGTTACCTGCAGGTAGCTTTTACGGATACAAGGTTTTAGGTACCTGGGGTACAGCAGAAGCCACTGAAGCAGCTAAGTATGGCTTGCTGCCCGGCGACTTGAAAATACAGGATACCAACGGAGACGGTAAAGTTTCGTCAGCCGATAAGGTGATCCTTGGTAAATCAATTCCCGACGGTTACGGTACGCTGAGCAATACTTTCCGTTATAAAAACATTGATTTGGGTGTCGACCTGCAATTTAACTACGGAAACCAGATCATGAACCTGACACGTCATTCGGGCCAGGACCGTACCGGGCAGGCAAACAGCTATGCAACTGTATTAAATGCCTGGACACCTACAAACCAAAATACCAGCATTGCCGAAGACAGGCCCGCCTTTGTACGCTACCAAACCGAAATCTATTCAACAAAAGTTGAAAGCGGTAATTTTATACGCGGTAGGGCTGTAACGCTTGGTTATACCTTCCCAACCAACATGATTTCGAAAATAAAACTGAGCAGGCTAAGGGTGTACGCGCAGGCGCAAAATCTTTTTGTAATAACCAAATACACTGGTTATGATCCGGAAGTGTCTACGTACAATACTTCAAGCAACTTTACACAAAACATCCAGTTTTATGATTATCCAAAACCAAGAACCTTCCTGCTTGGCTTAAATGTTAGTTTCTAATTTAAACGTTAACACATACAATTATGAAGTTTAACTTAAAAAAATATCGAATTAGCTGCGTATTGCTAATTCTTGTTATCCTGGTTGGCAGTTGCAAAAAAGACCTTGTTGAAAAAGACAAAGGCAATTTTGTAAAAAGCAATTATTTTACAAATGCATCACAGGCCCATACATTTGTTACAGGTATTTACCAAAAGCTTTATTTGTTTTTAAATGGAGATGCTTACGGTGAAAGCCCCTTTATTACTTTGGAGTTATTTGCAGGCCACACCACATCACTTGGACAAAGTGTTAATAACAATAACGTAATTAATAACCGTACAGATGCTGTAAACCCGGGTTTTGAAGATGTATGGTCAAATAGCTACAATGCTATTTCAAACGCCAATATTGCGCTAACCGAAATCCCCAAAATAGGATCGATGGCTGACGCTGATAAAAAAACGACTATGGGTGAAGCCTATTTTTTAAGAGCGTTTTTTTACTATCACCTGGTTAGGCTGTATGGCGATGTGCCGTTAATAGTTACGCCCGTTACCATTACCAGTCCCGATTTATATCCTGCGCGTACCGCCACAGCAGCTGTTTACGATCAGATCATCAGTGATTTAAAAGCCGCGGAAGCATCTGGCTTGCCCGAAACTGACCAAACTGGCAAGGTGTCATTAGGAGCTGTACGTACTTTGCTGGCCAGTGTTTATTTAACTACAGCCGGTTTCCCGTTAAAGAAAACAGAAAACTATGCGCTGGCCGCTGCCGAGGTACTACCGGTGTTAAGCGATTATACCCTGTTTGATAAGTATGACTATTTGCATGATAACGCTCACAAAAACCAGGGCGAGTTGATTTTTCAGTCGCAATATCAGGTAGGTGTAGTTACCAATGCTATTCCGCAATTAACTTTACCATTTAACCTTCAGGTAGGCGCCTATGGCG